>NZ_JBISHH010000026.1:0-713711 GCF_045066735.1 Algibacter sp. Ld11
CTAATAAGTTACCAATAGCAGGCACAGCAGGAGATTTAATTTTGTGTGATGATGCTTCTAACGATGGAAAAGCAACCGTCGATTTAACGCAGTTCAATGCAGCTATTTTTAATGGCGCCTCGCAAACAGAACATCAAGTAACTTATTATACCTCGCAAGGCGAAGCAGATTTTGGCGGCACTGGTTTAAATCCAACAAGTTTTGAAACGTCAAGCACTAATCAAGAAGTTTTTGCGAGATTAGAAAATATAACAACAGGCTGTTTTACAACATCTAGTTTCAAAATTATAATTAATGCCATGCCAACGGCATATCGGGTTCAAGATTTATTTCTCTGCGACGATTCCTCCAACAATGGTAAGGCTTTTTTCAATTTAGGAAATCAAACGGATGCTATTTTAAACGGTCAAACCGGAAGAGTTACTTATCATGCATCTCAGGCAGAAGCCGATTCTAACGCTAATAAACTTCCTGAGAATTACGAGAATCAAAACCCTTCAGAAGAAATTTTTGCCCGTGTGGAAAGTGTAATCAATACCGCATGCTACGCAGTGACTTCTTTCAAAATTCAACTTAATAAGTTGCCAATAGCAGGCACAGCAGGAGATTTAATTTTGTGTGATGATGCTTCTAACGATGGAAAAGCAACCGTCGATTTAACGCAGTTCAATGCAGCTATTTTTAATGGCGCCTCGCAAACAGAACATCAAGTAACTTATTATACCTCGCAAGCCGAAGCAGATTTTGGCGGCACTGGTTTAAACGCAACAAGTTTTGAAACGTCAAGCAATGATCAAGAGGTTTTTGCGAGATTAGAAAATATAACAACAGGCTGTTTTACAACATCTAGTTTCAAAATTATAATTAATGCTATGCCAACAGCATATCCGGTTCAAGATTTATTTATCTGCGACGATTCCTCCAATAATGGTAAGGCTTTTTTCAATTTAGGAAATCAAACGGATGCTATTTTAAACGGTCAAACCGGAAGAGTTACTTATCATGCATCTCAGGCAGAAGCCGATTCTAATGCTAATAAACTTCCCGAAAATTACGAGAATCAAAACCCTTCGGAAGAGATTTTTGCTCGTGTGGAACTTTTATCTAATACCCAATGTTACGCAGTGACTTCGTTTTTTATTCGTTTAAATAACCAACCAATCATTGATATGGATGCTATTTGGTATTTGTGTCCAGGCGAAACTATACAATTATATGTAAACTCACTTCATGATGAGTATGTTTGGAGCACGGGAGAAAGTGGTTCTGATATTATAGTAGATGAAGCAGGGGATTATACAGTTACGGTTTATAATGTGGATCGCTATAACTCTAAATGTGATATCAGCAAAACGGTTAAGGTAGTAGCTGCCCACGTACCACAGTCTGTAAATGTTGAGGTTAACGATTGGACAACAAATAGCAATTCTGTGGTTATAGAAGCGGCAGGCGAGGGCGAGTTTAAATATTCGCTAGATGGCAATATCTATACAAGTAGTAATAGCTTTGATAACTTAGATGCGGGAGATTATACCGTTTATATTCGAAACGAAAACGACTGTATTGTTTACACGAAAGATATTTACTTGCTAAATTACCCTAAATTTTTTACGCCTAATAATGATGGCTATCACGATTATTGGAGAATAGAATTCGCAGAATCTGAGCCCGATTTAGAAATAAATATTTTTGATCGCTACGGTAAATTAATTATTCAACTTAACCCATATTCTAAAGGTTGGGATGGCACGCTAAATGGGCACTTACTCGCCACATCCGATTATTGGTTTGTAGTGAATAGGCCAAGTAAAAACCGACAATACCACGGACATTTTACGTTAAAGCGTTAATAGAACACGAAAGTCGGTTTTTATTTGTTCTGTAAACTTAGCAGTGTTTATTCTTTTTAAATTTAAGTATAAAAAAAAGCTGACTAAAAGTAAATTTACTTTCAGTCAGCTTTTATATTTTATAGAATTACGTATTACCTTCTAGAACGTCTTGCTCCAGAAAACTTTCCGCCACCAGAATCAGAATCTGAACGTCTAGAGCTTCCTCCACCTTCGTTACTTCTTCGTCTGTCGCTTCTGCTTCCTCCAGAACCACCTCTTCTGTCGTCGCTGCGTCTTCCGCCACCACGTTTGTCGTCACGTCTTCCGCCACCACCACGTCGGTCGTTACGTCTTCCGCCACCACGGTTTTCCGAAACTTCAACATTTACAAAACGACCTTCGTGTTTAAAGTCTGTAAAGAATGCTAATACTTTATCTTTTGTTTCGTTTTCAGTATTAAAGAAAGAGAAACTATCTTTAACTTCCACTTTAAATACATCATCTCTACCAAGTTGTAATTGGTCTTTTAAGAAATCTTTCAATTTCATCCAATCAAAACCATCTTTCTCACCAACATTAATAAAGTATCTTGTTGAGTTAGATTTTCCACCAAAATCACGACCACGTCCACCTTCGCGACCACCATCTCTAGAGCCTTCAGCAACGTTTAAGTTTTTAGATTTTTGATAGTAGTCAAAGAAACGAGTAAACTCTACAGAGAAAAATTTCTTGATTAATTCCTCTTTGCTTGTTTCTTCAAACATTTCATTAATACTACTCAGGTATTTATCAATTTCATGATTAACCTCTGTATTATGAATTTTATTAGCTAACGACATTAACTGTACTTCGCAAATTTCCATTCCATCAGGAATTTCTTTTTTCTCGAATTCACGTTTAATGATACGTTCTATACTTTTTATTTTTCTAACCTCACTTTTCGAAACAATAACCATAGAAATACCGTTTTTACCAGCACGTCCGGTACGACCTGAACGGTGTGTATACGTTTCAATTTCATCAGGTAATTGGTAGTTTATTACGTGAGTAATATCGTCAACATCAATACCACGAGCCGCAACATCTGTTGCAACAAGCATTTGTATTTGGTTTTTTCTAAACGATTGCATTACCAAATCACGTTGGTTCTGGCTTAAATCACCGTGCAAAGCACCAGCGCTATAACCATCTTCAATTAGGTTTTCGGCTACTTTTTGAGTATCACGTTTTGTTCTACAAAATACTACCGAAAAAATATCAGGATTTGCATCAGCCAAACGTTTTAGCGCTTGGTAACGGTCTCTAGAATTTACTAAATAGTACTCGTGAGTTACATTACTTGTACTCTCATTTTTATTTCCAACCGTAATTTCTTGTGGGTTGTCCATAAATTTTTTCGCAATTCTAGCTACTTCACGAGGCATAGTTGCAGAAAATAACCATGTGTTTTTCTCTTCAGGAGTATGCGATAAAATATCGGTAATATCCTCTTTAAAACCCATGTTTAACATCTCATCGGCCTCATCTAAAACCGAATATTGAATTTTAGAAATATCAACCAATCTACGGCTAATCATATCTTTCATTCTACCTGGTGTTGCCACAATAATTTGTGCACCACGTTTTACCTCACGGGCTTGGTCTGTAATGCTAGATCCACCATAAATGGCAACCACATTTAAACCTTTACAATACTTACCGTATTGTTTCATCTCGTTGGTAATTTGTAAACAAAGTTCACGCGTAGGGCTTAAAATTAAACCTTGCGTTGTGCGGCTGTTTACATCTATTTTAGCTAACATAGGGAAGCCAAATGCAGCTGTTTTTCCTGTTCCGGTCTGGGCAAGTGCCACTAAATCGGTTTCAGAATTTAATAAAATTGGGATTGCTTTTTCTTGAACTTCACTAGGCTTTTCAAATCCTAAATCTGTAATTGCATGCAATAGGTCTTCATTAAGACCTAACTCTTGGAATGTGCTCATTCTTGTATAAGTATTCGATTTTGTTATGTGGTGTTACATAAGAAAGCGAATCGACATACTTAACCTTAAACTTCCAGTAACACATCCTCTCTCTGAGGAATATAAACTCATTATTTTCTGAGTTTCAAGCTGCAAAGGTAATCAATTTTTTGGATATTCAATTTTTTGGGCGTTTTAACACGCTTTCACTACTCAATCTTTTTGCTGAAAAAGGCAAAAAGGATTTCAAACATACCGTTCAATCGTTAACGCGGGATTGGGCTGGGGGGTGTGGTTTTGAAAGTCTGTTTGATGCTTATTGTATTGTTATGTAAAATTTAGTAAAATAAAATTAAAGAGATATTCATAAAGTTTTTCAAATATTCTTACAATAGATATAGTTTAAGTAAACCTTAGTATTAGGGTTTAGTAATTTTATTACACTCCATTTTTGACAGAACGTCTTCTAATCCACCAAAAACTGAAATATTATAATCTGTAGGTATACCCTTTATTAATTCAATCTTCTTTATTTTATCATTGTTATATTGAAAAGCACCTCCACCACCTATTATACCGTGGGTAGAACATTGATTTAATTGAACAGAGGTTGCTTCAGTCATTTGAAATTTACTTTCTAATACAGCACATAAACCTTTAGTTTTATTTTCTTTTACAGGTAAAACAATATTTAGAAACTCACCTTCAGATAATGATTCAGTAAAGTTTATATGTGTAGTTTGGTATGAAATGCCATCTATTCTATTGTCTTCACGTACCCATTGCAATAATAATTGAGGTATTATATATTCAGGTTTAAAAAAATCGTCATAATTTCTAACGCGAACGGAACAAGCAAAAACTATAGGCCAAATCATTAAATACTTGTAATACTCATAAGGTTCAATATTATCTCCTTTTGGTGGTGCCAAATCAATAACTTTTAGATGTTTAGTGGATTTTAATCTTACAATTTGAAAATCATTAAGATTCGGTCTGTTTAATTCTTCCCAACACACATAAGCCGAATTCCCGAGATAAAGAGAAGGAAAACCAGGAATACTAAATCTTTGTGTTTTTATTTTTCCTCTTAAATCAAAAGGAATATGAAAAAAATTTTCAGACTTTAGGGGGTAGTTATGTTTATGAATTCTAATTCTAAAAAAATTAGAACTTGGTTCGAATTCTCTAACATTTAAAAAATCTTCAAAGTCCTTGATATTGCTATCTAAAGCAGGTTTAATTTCTTTAAGTGCTTGAGCAGGTTTGCCATCATAATAAATGGAGATTGTTGACTTTAACTGATTAACTAAAAAATTTTGACGTTCGTTTAGCAAAAATTTATTAAAAGGAACATCTTCAAAGTTTTCTACATTATCTATTTTTTTTAGAAATTCATTTAATACCCTATTTACAAAAGTTTTGTAATCTTCCTTGGGGCCTTGAGTTCTAGGTAAACTAAAGAAGTCATCATTAAAGAATTCTGTAAGCTTCATTTATTTATGATTGATTGATACTAAGACTAACGAAAGTAATTAAAAACTTTCACAAATTCAATAATAACCAAAATGAAAGACGTGATAGTCAGTAACTTAATTTAACGCGAATGATCCAGTCTCTCCTAGCATCAAAACACCAAAAAAAAGAGAGTAACTTATTTTTTTAAATTACCAATACGCTCCAAAAGAGTAGGGTGCGAGTAATGCATAAACACATAAGCCGGGTGCGGCGTTAAATTGCTTAAGCTATTTTTAGAAAGCTTCTTTAACGAGGTAATTAATGGTCCGGCTTTATAGGTGTTTTTCGCGTAATCGTCGGCTTGGTATTCAAATTTTCTAGAAAACATGTTCATGATTAAACCTGTAATTTCTGATATGGGCGCGTAAAGCATGCCAAAAGCAATTAACCCAATATGAAAACTTGGAATTTGTACACCTAAAGCTGCCGATAATAACGGATTAGAAATAAACAGTGATAAAATAAAAAGCGTAAAACCAGTTAATAAAATTGAAGTAAATAAGTTGAAAATTATGTGTTTCTTTTTGTAATGGCCAACCTCGTGGGCTAGCACAGCAACAATTTCATCGTCGTCTAAGTCATTAATTAAAGTATCGTAAAGTGTTACACGTTTTTCACTTCCAAAACCAGAAAAATAGGCATTGGCTTTTGTGCTGCGTTTCGAGCCATCGATAACAAAAATTTTATCGAGTTTAAAACCAACCGTGTTGGCATAAGCCGATATTTTATCCCTTAAACTACCTGCTTCTAAAGGCGTTTGCTTATTAAAAAGGGGTACAATAAGTTTGGAGTAAAACATGTTGGTAAACAAGCTGAAAACGGCAACTAATCCCCAAGCATAAAGCCAAAAACTATCGCCAACCAATTGATAAAACCAAATAATTAAAGCCAGAATACCACCACCAACAAGCGCTAGCATGAACCAGCCTTTTATTTTATCTAGAAAAAAGGTTTTAACGCTAGTTTTGTTGAATCCAAATTTTTCTTCAATAACAAAGGTACTGTAGTACGAAAATGGTGTGGTTAATATATCGCTACCAATACTAATAATGCCAAAGAATATGAGGGCAATGAGTATGGGGTTTGTACTGTAGCTACGCGCTATATTGTCAATGAATTCAAAACCATCAAACCATAAAAACCCTAAAGTTAGCATAACGGAAAAGGTAGATGTTAGCAAGCCAAATTTGTAATTGGTTGCTTTGTATTGTTGCGATTTTTTATATTCCACATCATCGTAAACATCTTGTAAATCTTCCGGAAGCTTGTCATTAAAGTGTTTTGCATTTAAGGCGTCTAAAACTTTATCAACTATAAAATTGATAATGATTATTGCGATTATAATGTAAAATAAGGTTATTGAATTCATTAACGCTATAGTTCGTAATTTAAATTATGGTATTATTTAACCAATATTTTTTCGGCAATTTGTCCGCTATTGGTTGAAATATGAAAAACATAAATACCAGCCGAAAGATGGTTTAAATTATATTTTTGATCACTTTTCGATGCAGGTGAAAGCTTTTGTTTAGTTCCTAAAATGGAGTATAACGAAACGTTAGTCACTTGCGTGCCTGCTGTTGTTTTTATTTGATATTCATTATTACCAAGCGTTACTAAATTGATGCTTTTTTCCTTTGAAAGTTCGGTGTTCGATAAAACGGTAATTTCTGTAATTTGGACATCGTCGAATAGAAATTGATATTCCGATGCAAAACCAGGGTAAACCGTAAGACTAACTTCTGCCGCCATGTCTGTTATTGTTGGGGTGTATTGCGCCTCAACAGTATTCCAGTTATTATCAGCAACATTTACGTAATTTTCAAACTTCTCAGTAGAGGTTAAATATATTTGAAATTTAATATTGTTATCTGAGTCAAACGTTTCTCCAAGGTACTTGTAACTGTATTTTATTTGGTATGTTTTTCCCGCCTCAAGAGTGAAATCAACAGTGCTGAACATTGATAAATCAGTAAAACTTGGATTAAATTGAACACTGCTAGCGCCTTCCAGGAAATCGGTGGTGTTTTGGTTGAAATTACCAAAATCACTACTGGAAGACCAACCATTTGGGCTGCTTGTTGGTGAGGAGAATAACTCCATATCACCATTGTAAACTAAATTCGGGTTTTGAGCAAAACCAAAATAGCTTAGTAGAATAAAAAAAGAGAGTAAAGTTTTTTGCATAGTTTTAAATTTAAAATGGATTAATATTAAGGGTTTTTATAAGTTTTAAATATAATTATTTGAAATTGCGTTGGCGTTTAGCTTCAAAAATAAGAATACCCGCGGCAACCGAAACATTCATAGAATCGATTTCACCCTGCATGGGGATTATAATATTTTGAGTTGAGTTTACACGCCATTCATCGCTTAAGCCTGTAGCTTCGGTACCAACAACCAGTGCTGTGGCTTTTGTGAAATCTTGTGTGTGGTAGTTTACAGAGGCTTGTAACGCGGCACAGTAAATATTAATGTTATGGGCTTTTAGAAATTCTATAATCTCTGAGGTGGCACCCGTTGCAATGGTATTTGTAAACACACAACCTACACTAGAGCGAATAATATTAGGGTTGTATAGGTCGCCTTTTGGATTCGCAATAATAACAGCGTCGGCATTTGCGGCATCGGCTGTGCGTAAAATAGCACCAATATTTCCTGGTTTTTCTGGAGCTTCGGCAATAAGTATTAATGGCGATGTTGTGTTGAATTTTAAATCGCTGATATTATGACTTTTGGGTTTAGCAACCGCTAAAACACCTTCTGTAGTACTTCTGTAAGCTAGTTTTTCGTAAACTTCTTTAGAAATTTCAATAGTAGAATTCTGATTTGAACTGAGTGTTTTTAATGCTCTTTCCGAAAAAAGCTCTGGGTAAAACAGCACGGTATCTAACTCATAACCACCTTTTATGGCTAATTCTATTTCGCGAACCCCTTCAATTAAAAACAAACCTAATTTTTTACGTTCTCTAGATTTCTCTTTGAGTTGAACGAGTTGTTTAATATAGGTGTTCTGGATACTTGTAATAGCTTTTATCATAATTAGAACAAAAATAATTTATTTAATGTAATTAATAGTTATTATTTGCGACTTACCACCAAATTTAAGAATCACGATGAAGTACACTTTTTTATTATTACTTGCCATTTCAATGTTTTCATGCAAAAATGAAGCAAAAAAAGACACTGTAAACCCAGAAATTATTTCTGAAAAAATGGTTATAACACCAGCTAAAAATTATCCAGAGGCTTTAGTTAAGGTTTTTGATGCTCATGGCGGACTAGACACATGGAATAGTATGCAATCACTAGCATATACACAAATTAAAGAGGGTGGTGATGTTTCTACAATTACCAATCTAAAGAATAGAAATATTGTTGTAGATATGCCAGACCATACTATTGGTTATAACGGTAGCGATGTATGGCTGAATAGTAAAAATGATAAAGCCTTTAAAGGGAAACCTCGTTTTTTCTATAACTTAATGTTCTATTTCTACGCGATGCCTTTTGTTCTAGCTGATGATGGTATTATTTATGGCGATGCGGATCCATTAACTTTTGAAGGAGTTACGTATCCAGGAATAAAAATTTCGTATCAAAACGGAGTAGGGGAATCATCGGGAGACGATTATGTGCTTTATTATAATCCTGAAACGTATAAAATGGAATGGTTAGGTTATACAGTAACATTTTTCTCAAATGAAAAAAGTAGTGAATTACACTTTAGACGTTACACTGCTTGGCAGAATATTAATGGTTTAGAGTTAACAGAAGCTATGGTTGGATATAAATCTGAAAAGAATGTGCCAACTGAAGCAGGTCGCGAAGATAAATTTGCAAACGTAAAAATATCTAATGAAGCTCCTGATAGTAATTTGTTTGAAGTTCCTGAAACAGCTAAGGTTGCAGAGTAAGTTTTAGACAATACATAGCATAATATCAAATATAAAAAAAGCAAGCTGATCAGCTTGCTTTTTTTATTGGTATTAGTTTTCTTGATATTTTTTGGAATAACGTTTCCATAATTCTGTTTGGTGCGTTTCTAGACTAATTAAGCGGCCGTCTATAAATGCATGCGAAATTATGTTGGTACGCATATCTAAGGCGTCACCTTCACTTATAAAAAGGGTGGCGCTTTTACCAGTTTCTAAAGAACCGTAATTAGTATCTATACCTAATATTTTTGCTGGGTTTAACGTAATTAATTGTAACGCTTGTGCCTTTGTTAATCCGTGAGCTACGGTTGTACCTGCGTAGAATGGAAGGTTTCTAGAATTCATACGTTCCATTTGGCCGTTGGCTTGTAAGGCTACAGTAATGCCATGGTCTACTAATAATTTAGCCGATTTATATGGTAAGTCATAATCATCATCGGTTTGACTAGGTTGTGAGTGTACACGGTTTAAAATTACGGCTATGTTATTCGATTTTAATATATCGGTTACTTTATAAGCCTCTGCTCCGCCAACAATAACCATATTTGGAATGGTGTTTTTCTTTATAAAATTAACAGCATCAATAATGCCTTTTTCATCATCTACATTAATGTATAGTTTTTTAGAACCATCGAAAATACCTTCTAACGCTTTATACGATAAATTGGTAATAGAAGGACTCGCTTTTAAATAGGCTTTAGCATTATTAAAATAATCTTCAATTTCTGTAATTTGGTTTCCGTATTCTTTGTTCACCTTTAATGCAGGATCTTCGCCTAACCAGTAGCGTCCTCTTTTGAAGTTGCTTGGCCAGTTTATGTGGATGCCATCGTCTGTTTTAACGGCAGCATCTTCCCAGTTCCAAGCATCGAATTGTACTACCGATGAAGTTCCAGAAATGCGACCACCACGTGGCGTAATTTGCCCGAGTAAAACACCATTAGGTCTCATGGATTCTACAATTTTAGACTCTGAGTTATAGGCAATAATACTTCTAATGTTTGGATTCCATGTGCCTATTTCAGACTCGTCATCGGTTGCTTTTACGGCATCAATTTCTACTAAACCTAATGTTGAATTCGGAATTATAAAGCCAGGGTAGACGTGTTTGCCTTTGCCGTTGATAATCTCACCAATGCGAGCAATTTTCATATTGGCACTTCCTACGAAAGTAATTTTACCGTCATTAAACATAATAAGGGCGTTTTCAATAACTTCACCTGTACCTAAATGTGCAGTGGCACCTTCTATAGATATAGCTTTGCTTTGTTTTTTCGCTGGTGTTTGTTGGGCGTGTATGGACCCGAAAAATAGGAGATAGGCACACGCTATATATAAATTGAAATATTTCATTTTCTATGTTTTAGTTAATTTGATTGCCTATAAAATCGCAATGCATCTCTACTTTTTCCTTTTTCTTGATGGGTTGCGTTTTTAGCCCTTTGTTTTTAGCTTGTAACATTAGGTTGATAAGCTCGTTTTTCTCTTTTTTAATTTCCGAACGAATCTTGATATCGCGATCTAAATCGAAATAAGTAACCCCTTCAATAATTGTTTTTTCTGCTTTGGCATAAATAGACATCGGGTGGTCGGTCCATAAAACAACATCGGCATCTTTACCAACTTTTATGCTACCAACGCGGTTATCGATATGCAATAGTTTGGCAGGGTTTAAGGTAACAAACTTCCAAGCCTCTTCTTCTGTCATACCACCATATTTAATGGTTTTTGCAGCTTCTTGGTTTAACCGTCTAGACATTTCTGGATCGTCACTATTAATAGCAACCGTAACACCTGCATTGTGCATAATGGCGGCATTGTATGGAATGGCATCGTTAACCTCATATTTGTAAGCCCACCAATCGCTAAAAGTAGAACCACCAACACCATGTTCAACCATTTTATCGGCTACTTTATAACCTTCTAAAATGTGAGTGAATGTATTAATATTGAAGTCGAATTGTTCTGCAACCTTCATAAGCATATTAATTTCACTTTGTACGTAAGAGTGGCAAGAAATAAAACGCTCTTTATTTAAAATCTCAGCAAGCACATCCATTTCTACATCTTTTCTATAAGGTTTGCCGCTTTTCTTTAAGGCTTCATATTCTTTTGCGCGTGTAAAATAATCAATATAAACTTGCTCGACACCCATTCTAGTCTGTGGAAAACGTACACCATTAGAATATCTAGTTTGTTTTACATTTTCTCCTAAAGCGAATTTTATAAATTTAGGTGAATCGTTATAAATTAAATTATCGGCAGATTCGCCCCATTTTAATTTTATAATAGCCGAACGTCCACCAATTGGGTTGGCCGAACCGTGCAATACTTGTATAGAGGTTACACCACCAGCAAGGTTGCGATAAATGCCAATATCCTCATTATCGATAACATCTTCGATGCTTACTTCTGCAGACGAATTTTGGCCGCCTTCGTTAACAGAAGCTGTTGCAATATGAGAATGCTCGTCGATAATACCAGCAGTTAAATGCTTGCCAGTAGCATCAATAATTTTAGCTTTTCCGTCACTTAGGTTTTTACCGATTTTTATTATTTTGCCATTTTTAATAAGCACATCGGTATTTTTTAAAATACCATCGGCTTCGTTAGTCCAAACTGTTGCATTTTTAAACAAAAGCGTTTCTTGTTTTGGTAGAGTTTTAAATCCGTAAGCAGTGTTAGGGTAGGAGATGGATGCTATGTTGTTTTTAGAATCATCGTCCTTTTTATCTTTTTCTTCGGAATCATCTTCGGCTTTTGTACTCTTTTTGGCTGAAAATGGAATTTCATTGCCATTAGGTAAAATAGCTTTTCCTTTTAAAGCCGCATCGTTTTCAACATGGGCTACAATACGAATAAAATCTTGCGATGTAGAATCTTTTGTTGTCATCGAAATTTGAACCCAGTCATTGGTATAACCAATTTTTGAACCTAAAGTTTTGTCTTCACTTGTAATTTTGGATTTTAGTTTTTTAAGATCACCTTGTACAGTCATTTTATACGCGGTGTTATCCAAACTAAACTGATAATCACCAAGAATATCTTTTGTATTCATGTCGGTAACAATGTGTTGCTGGCCTTGCACCCAGTTTTCGTAAAGCTTTGTTTTCTTTTCAAAAATATCACCTGAAGTAATTAAAAAGTTAGCATAAGCGCCATCTTTAAGTGTTCCTATTGCTGTAGATTGTCCTAATAATTGTGCAGGAATAAGCGTTAAAGCTTCTAGTGCTTTCTTTTTAGAAAGTCCGTTTTTAATGGCTTGCATTAATTTGTCTTTAAACTCACTTGGTGATTTTAAATCGTGTGTTGTTAAAGCAAAATTAATATTGTTATCGGCTAAAACTTTAGGGTTTGTAGGTTCTTGGCTCCATGCGCGCATGTCGCTAAGTGCTAATGAACTTGTTAAAAAAGTATTTTCAACATCATAGGCATCTCGAAAGTTAATGGGAAGTATAAACGATGCATTGGTGCTTTTGATTTCATCAATACGCTCATATTCATCACCACCACCTAAAATTACATATTGAATACCAAACTGATCTCCAATTTTATCGGCTCTTAAAGCATTGGCTTTACTTCCGGCTTCAAAAATTTGAATTAAACTTGTGTTTCTATTTAAGGCTTCAATAGATAAATCTTTCGTTTTACTAAGGCCTTTTTTATACCATGCTGCATCGTTATACAATTGACGTAGCAAAGCAATACTGCCCATTATAGAATTTGGGTATGCTTGTCGAGACGTGGCGCTTCTATCAAAAGATAGGTATTGTGCCGAGTTCTCTTTTAGTATACGTTTTTCATTACCTTCCTTATTATTAAGTGCTATTAAAGCACCAGTACCTCTATGGATACCATCTTGAATATGTGTGTTTACAACACCAAAACCAGCATTTAGTAATTCTTTGGCTGTTTTAGAATCGTAGCTAAATTTAGAAAGGGCCTCGTTTTCTGGCATAACATGGTCGTTCCAATAATATCCCGTTCTGCTAGCGTCGTATTGTGGGGCTTGACTTCTGCTTCTTGGTTGGGCTTTTGGTTTTTCAATTCCAAAATTTGAATACATATCGATAAAAGAAGGGTAGATACTTTTCCCCTCAATGTCGATTACTTTAGTGTTTTTAGGAATTGAAACGTCTGTTCCAGTAGAAATTACTTTGCCATTATGTATTAACAACGTGCCTTTGTCGATAATTTGATTGCTGGAAATGTGGATTTTTGCATTTGTAAATGCTGTGTAATTGGTGTTTGTATTTTTAACACCATCATTTTTTGGAAAGTAATCTTGGGCAAATAAGCAACTGTAGCAAAAGAAGCTTAAAATTCCAATACATTTTTTAATCATAGATAGAGGTTATTAGTTTAGGCTAAAAATAAGGATATCTATCTAGAATCAAAGTTCCTTTGCATATAAAGTTGTAATCTTTAAGAATTTCTTATTTTTCTTCAAAAAAATTAACCAATAGTGCAACAACATAACTGTAGCTTTTCATCCCTTTGCTTTGTTTATTCGCTTTTAGAAAGCCACTGTAAAAACTTTTGAAAAAGGGTTCAGCAGGATTTTGGTGAGCTTCCCAAAATAACCTAACTTCTTCATAATTTTTCAAAATACCTACGTTCAGGTTTTTAGAAATAGATTTATAAAGTAATTCGTCTCTGCGGTAAATTTCATTCAAGCAATAGCGTAGACCGAATGTATAACCACAATATCTAAAATAAATATTATCGTGATTTATAGCGGCCAAGCACCCAATAAAATTAGCTTCATTTTCAGCGGCATACCCAAGTTGGTGTGCAATTTCGTGGGTTGTAGTTGTTGCAAACTTAAATGTTGGTATTAAACCATCGACTTGCGCTTCATTGGTTAAAGGATTTAAATAGCCACTAAACCCCATATAAGTAAGCGGATAGCTAAAAAGCGATTTTTTTACGCTCCGTGGCGAATACTCTAAGTCTGGAAATATTTGCTTTAGTTTTAAATAGCCATCTGGCGCTAGCTTTAAAATTTCAGTTTTAGTTAGCGGGATATCTACTTGTGTAGAGTCGTTTTTGGCTATTTCTAAATGTAACGCATTAGCTTTTAAAATAAGCTGTTCCGTTACTTTTATTAATTGTTCTGTGGTGTATTCGTAATTTAAATTCAAACTTGTATGCAGTGGTAATCGGTAATAATTAAAGCCCCAAAATAAATGAAATGCAAAATATAGCATTGATACCGCCGAAAACACATCAGTAAACCAATGTTTTGTGTCGGTTTTAATCCGTTTCCAGTTTTTAACAAACCATCTTAAAATATAAATAATACCTGCGGCATAAAATAAATCGCCAAAGGAAAATGGTAACCAACCCAAGCTAAACCGAAACATTTTGGATATATACACGTAAAGGTTGTTACTGTAATAAGTTTCAACAAAATTGGGGTAGTTTCCCAAAATTTTTACTAAAAAGTACTGCGGAATCAGCAGTAGCGCAATAATTGTTTTTTTTTCTTTCAGCATAAATCAAAAATAGTAAAATTTTGTACCCAAAGGCTAAAACATATCTATAAAGGTTTCTTCCTGCTTTCTGTTATACTTTTTTTTAAAGCACGTGTTCTCTATGCGGTAACATCAATTTAAAATTTTTAAAACAAGGCATTTTTGGTGAACTATTTGGTATTCAAAAAAAAGGATGCCAGATCAATAAGGAGTAGCTACCAATATCTGTGTATTTTTGCTAACTTTGCATTAAAATGTAAACAAAATGAGCTCAGAAATAAGAAATTTAGAACCGAAACAGCTTTGGAATAAATTTGCCGATTTAAATGCAGTACCACGCCCTTCTAAAAAAGAAGAACGTGTTATCGCTTTTATGAAAGACTTTGGTAAAAACCTTGGTTTAGAAACTATAGAGGATGAGGTTGGTAATGTTATTATCAAAAAGCCAGCTACGGCAGGAATGGAGGATCGAACAACAATTGTGATGCAATCGCACTTAGATATGGTTCACCAAAAAAATAACGATACAGAATTCGATTTCGATACACAAGGTATAGAGATGTATGTTGATGGAGATTGGGTTCGTGCAAAAGGTACTACTTTAGGAGCCGATAATGGATTAGGAGTTGCCACCATTATGGCTATTTTAGAAAGTAAAGATATTCCGCATCCAGCAATTGAGGCTTTGTTTACTATAGATGAAGAAACCGGAATGACAGGAGCTCAAGGATTAAAAGGTGGTTTACTGACTGGTAGCATTCTTTTAAACCTGGATACCGAAGAAGATGATGAAATTGGTGTAGGTTGTGCAGGAGGCATTGATGTTACTGCTACAAGAACTTACGAGGAAGAGGAAACGCCAGAATTTAAAATAGGTTATAAAATAACTGTAAAAGGGTTGCAAGGTGGCCATTCCGGAATGCAAATTCACGAAGGTTTAGGTAATGCTAACAAAATAATGAACCGTGTATTATTTGATGGTTTTGAGAATTTTGGTTTACGTATCTCGGAAATTGATGGAGGTAGTTTACGCAACGCAATTCCTCGTGAGAGTAATGCTGTTGTAGCAATAGATGCTATACATGAAGAAGCTTTTCTTCTTGAAATGAAACAGCAGGAAGAAATTTTAAAAACGGAACTAAAAACAATGGAGCCTAATTTAGAAATTATAATTTCTAAAGTTGAAACTCCAGAAAAAATTATGGACTTAGGTGTTCAAGAAGGTTTAACACGTGCTATCTATGCCGCCTGGAATGGCGTATACCGTATGAGTGCTGATATTCCGGAATTGGTAGAAACATCAAACAACATTGCCAGAGTTATTGTAAAAGATGGCGCTGTTAAAATTGGTTGCTTAACCCGTTCTTCGGTTGAAAGTTCTAAATGGGATTTAGCAAATACCCTACGCTCAACTTTTGAGTTAACGGGATGTGAAGTAGAGTGCAATGGTGATTATCCTGGGTGGACGCCAAACATGGATTCGGCTATCTTAAAGGTCATGAGGAAATTATATGAAGAGTTAAATAACGAAAAACCACATGTTGCGGCATGTCATGCAGGTTTAGAATGTGGTATTCTTGGAACAAATTACCCTGAAATGGACATGATTAGTTTTGGGCCAACTATAAAAGGAGCACACTCTCCAGATGAACGTGCTCAAATTTCATCGACTCAAAAATATTGGAATTTTGTACTCGAAATTTTGAAACAAATACCAAAGAAAGCTTAGGTTGCATAGAGCAATTGCTTTCGGTTTGTCAAAATTTAGTGAAAGATTTAATAAAAAAGGCTAGTAAAAACATCTGTTTTTACTAGCCTTTTTTATTAATCTAGTTTTTATAAATCTATCCACGGTACTTTAAAGGTAAGTGCACTACTTTTTTTGTTTCGTAAAAATCTTCCTCAAAAAAGTCACTTAAATTATAAATAGTAGTGGTTTGGTAATCTTTTAATTCTTCCGATAGATCACCACCTTTTAAATATATAATACCATTTTTCAAATCGTGTTTTTGCTCTTTTGCAATTTTACCTTTTACCCAATGTACAAAAGTAGGCATGGCGGCAACCGCGCGACTTACAATAAAATCATAGTTCCCTTTAATCTCTTCCACACGGCTGTGTGTAGTTTTAACGTTGGTTAAGCCTAAGCCTTCGACCACTTCATTTACTACTTTAAGTTTTTTTGCAATACTATCAACTAAATGAAAAGAACATTCAGGAAACATTATGGCTAAAGGGATTCCAGGAAATCCACCACCTGTACCAACATCTAAAATTTGGCTACCATCTTTAAATTCTATTACTTTGGCAATGCCTAAAGAGTGTAATACATGGCGTAAATAGAGTTCATCGATATCCTTACGTGAAACTACATTTATCTTTAAATTCCAATCTTGATATAGAGATTCTAATAGTGTGAATTTTTCAATTTGGTCTTCGGTTAAATCTGGGAAATATTTTGAAAGCAGTTTCATTTGTGTTAAATTTTCAACAAAAATATACTTTTTAAGTACATAATTTTACAAAAAATTGGGATTACTTAAATAGCTTTATTCATATCTTTGCAGATAGGTATGATCAAAAAAATATTTTAGAAATCATATTAAAATTATCAGCATGACTAAACAAACCGTCTCGTTCTCGAGAAAAGATCCTGCGAAGTTTTTTAAAACGTTAAATAAACGTGTTAACGATTACTTCAAGGAAAATGATATTAAACGTACAGGAAACTGGGAATTATATACAAAAGCAATAGTAATGTTTGCTTTATTAATTGTACCAGCTGTATTAATTTTAACTGTTCCAATGTCTGGTTGGCTACAAGCTTTATGCATGGTAGTTGTAGGTATTGGTATGGCAGGTGTAGGGATGAATGTAATGCATGATGCAAATCATGGTTCTTTTTCTAGTAAAAAGTGGGTTAATAAATTAATGGGAAGTAGTATTTATATTCTAGCTGGTAATGATTACAACTGGAAAGTACAACATAACGTGTTACACCATACTTACACAAACATCCAAGGGCATGATGAAGATATCGATGCTGGTAGAATAATCCGTTTTTCGAAACATTCAAAATGGTTTAAAATTCATCAATACCAAAAGTACTATGCGTTTTTCTTATATGGTTTGCTTACTGCAAACTGGGCCATTACAACAGATTTTATACAAACGTATAAATACTTAAAACGCAAATTAGCTTACGGTAAGTTACCAAGTCCTGCAACACAATGGACTAAACTTATTATTGGTAAAATTGTATATTATTCTATTTGGGTAGCATTACCTTTAGTAGTTGGTTTTACTTGGTGGCAAGTATTAATTGGCTTTTTAATTATGCACTATACAGCAGGGATTATTTTAAGTGTTGTTTTTCAATTGGCTCACGTTGTACCAAGTACAGTTATGCCATTACCTGATGAAGATGGTAACATGAAAAATACTTGGGCTATTCACCAATTATTTACAACTTGTAATTTTTCGCCTAAAAGTTGGTTGGCCGAGTTTTATACCGGTGGATTAAACAGGCAAGTAGAACATCATTTATTTGCGAATATTAGCCACGTGCATTATAGCAAAATTGCCAAAATAGTTAAAGAAACAGCAAATGAATTCAGTTTACCATATAATGAGTATAACACATTTTGGAAAGCTGTTTCAGAACATTATAATCAATTAAAGGTGTTAGGGAAAAATCCTAATTTAGCCTAAATTTTATATTTACTTTATAAACACATTTCATGCAATTATTATCTGAAAGAATTTTAAACATGGCTACTTCTGCAACGTTAGCTATGGCTGCCAAAGCGCGAGAATTGAGAGGCGAAGGCAAAGACATTATTGGTTTAAGTCTTGGGGAACCGGATTTTAATACGCCAGATTTTATTAAAGAAGCAGCGATACAAGCTGTTAATGATAATTACAATTCTTACTCGCCTGTAGATGGTTATGTAGATTTAAAAGAAGCGGTTATTACAAAGTTTAAACGCGATAATAATTTAACGTATACTTTACCTCAAATTGTTGTTTCTACGGGAGCTAAACAATGTTTGGCAAATATTGCAAGTGTGATGTTGAATGATGGTGATGAGGTTATTTTACCTTGTCCTTATTGGGTTAGTTATTCTGATATTGTGAAGTTAAATGGTGGTGTTCCTGTTGAGGTTGCAACATCTCTAGATACAGATTTTAAAATGACTCCTGCACAATTGGAAGCGGCTATTACGCCAAAAACCAAAATGATGTGGTTTAGTTCGCCTTGTAACCCAAGTGGATCGGTTTACAGTAAAGAAGAGTTAAGAGGTTTGGCCGATGTATTGGTTAAATATCCAAATATCTATGTGGTTTCAGATGAAATCTATGAGCATATTAACTACGGTTCTGGTCACGCAAGTATAGCAGAATTTGATGATATGTATAATAATACCATAACTGTAAACGGTGTATCGAAAGCTTTCGCTATGACGGGATGGCGTATTGGTTTTATTGGTGCTCCAGAAAAAATTGCTCGTGCATGTAATAAGATGCAAGGTCAAATTACTAGTGGTGCTAACTGTATTGCACAGCGTGCTGTAATTACTGCTTTAAACGCAGATCCAAGTGCTGTAAAGTACATGATAGACGAGTTTAAAGTGCGTCGTGATTTAGTTTTAAACTTATTGAGCGATGTTAAAGGTTTTAACTCAAACACTCCAGAGGGTGCGTTTTACGTATTTCCAGATGTATCTTATTACTTTGGAAAAACTTTAAGAGGAAAAACAATAAACAATGCTACCGATTTTTCTTTATATTTATTAGAAGAAGCTTTAGTGGCTACTGTAACTGGTGATGCTTTTGGTAACCCAAATTGCATTCGTATTTCTTACGCAGCTTCACAAGAACAAATTATTGAAGCTATTAAGCGTATTAAAGAAGTGGTTAGCTAATACTATTAAAGATTTTATAATATTATTATAAGACCTGCTGGATTTTAATCTAGCAGGTCTTTTTTTTAGAACAAGTAATGTATTGCAATAAGCAAGCCTAGACTTGTTATTATAAAAAACACAATGTTTGTTATAAGGGCTTTTTTGTTATTCTTTATTGTTTGTTCTTTTATAGTATCGAGTTGTTCTTGAGTAGCTTTTGGGAATTCCTTTAACTCTATGTTGGCATAACTGCCGGATAAAACTCCTTTTTCTTTGCGTTTTGCTGTTAAATTTCTATTGTTTTTTAACGACTGGTTTGCAGCCATCATTGATCCTTCGCCTCCCATAATTTTATATTTTAAAGTGAAACACTATTGAGATATTCAACAAGTGTGCTTAAGATTATTGGTTAATAACCTTAAGAATATTAAAAGTAGCTGCTTTATATATAAGTATGGATTTGGTTAGAAATGTTACAATTAGTAGTGGTGTTTATTTGTTGAGATGAAGTAATCTATTTTTTGAAAGTATTAATTAATACGCGGGTGTGAATAGCTTTGTATAGAGAAAATGTTAGCGGATAATTGCGTTAGGGATTGATGCGGCATCCTTTTTTGTGCAAGCTTTTTATTTGATTGAAAGCTGCAAAATTTAAAATTGACTATAAAGTATTTGTGTGCGGAAATAATATTGCACAAATAAAGATATAGTGGAAAGCCCGACCCTTTGGGTAACGCTAAAATAAAATATATTCAGAAATTAATTGATTGCAAAAGTAGCACTCAATTTAAATGTAGGGATGGTGACTTGAAATTTTTTGGTTGTTGTGAAATTAACCATTTTGTAATGACCTTGCATGGCGCCAAAAGGTGAAGTAAGTAAGCAGCCCGATGTGTACGTATGCGATTCTCCTGGTTTTAAAACAGGTTTTTTACCAACAACACCTTCACCGATAACGGTTTCAACGTTGTTTAGGGCGTCTAGAATTTCCCAATGACGGCCAAAAAGCTGCACGGAATCTTTACTTTGGTTTTCTATGGTTACTGTATAGCCAAAGGCATATTGCATTTTATAGTTTTTATAAAATGAGCCTTCGAAGTTTGTAACTACCGAAATTTTTATGCCGCATGTAACTTGTTGTACCATGATTGATTAAGCAATTTACTTTGCTAAAATAATAAATATTAAAGAGTTAGTGTCTGATTTTAACAGCTTTGACTGATAAATTAGCTGAAATGCATTTCTTACCCTATATTTTGTCGATTTTTTAAAATTAGCCCGTTAATTTGTGATGTTTACTGAGCTGGCTTCTCCTAAACCTATAATTTTATCGTATCGTGCGCCTAAATGGCGATAATACACGAGTACTTTGTAATTGTTTTCGGTTTGCCAGAAATTACCACTTACCGCACCATCATCTATCGTTCCATCGTCGTTTACTACAATATATTTGTAGTTATAGAATCCTTGTTTTAATAGCATAGTATTAATAAAGCGATTGTTGGCTTCATCAAAAATCATGCGAGTGCCATCGTTTATGGCATAATTATTAAAGTTTCCATATATATGTACGTTCTTATTGGCTAAAAAGTCGTCGCCTAATAGAGAAAAATGCATCCAAACGTAATCGGCTTCAATACTAGGGTCGTCTGCATCTACGTTCGTGATAAGGTAGTTTCCGTTAATATCCGGATTGTATGTGTAAGGTTTGTTGGCGCGTTGCGTATTGGTAAAGAGGTAATTATGGTATAGTTCTTTGAGGTCTATAAATTGGATACCTGTATTTGCGGCGCGAACATCTTTATTTTCGAAAAAAAGAAATTCGTTACCTGCCCAAAAGCTTGTTTCACTGTCGTATTTGTAAATAAGCTGACTACCAATAGTGTATTGGGGTTTTATATTGGTAATGACGTTGTTTAAATTATTGTTTTGAATAATAACAGCTTTTACCGTTTGAGTTGGGTTATTTAATTGAATATTGTTTGATGTAATAACGAGTTCTATGCGTTGTTTTTGTTCTATAAACTCAATGTTTCTGGATCGCTTTACGCTCACGCCAACGGCTGTTTTATTTTCATAAATCATAAATTTTCTTGAAAAAACAAGTTCGTCATCGTCATTAAAAATCGAAATCATGTAATTACCTGAAACAAGTAAGCCTTTTGTAAATTGGTTAGGAATAGTAAGTTTATAGTGGGAAAATATTTGATAGGTATTGAATGAGTTTTCGTAATCGCGAATACGTTGATTATCAAAGCCGTTTAAAAACTCGGATTTTATAAGATTGGAAGGCGTCCAGTCGGAGTTAAAATGTTCGATTTTATAGTAATAGTCGTCTTCTTCACCATTTAATGCATCGAATTCTAAAACCACATATTCACCCAATTGCAATATAGGTAGTTGGGTTTCAGGAGTGTTACTTTTAAAATTTATAGTTTTTATGAAATCTGGCGGGTTTACTTCTACAGCTTGAGAAAAAACAAGAGCAGGAAGGAGCGCGATAAGAATTATTTTTATTATCTTAGAATGCATATTCATTATAGTTTTATGTGTAAATATAAACAAAATCTATGCCTAAATAAATTTAGTTATTTAGAATTGATATAAATAAATGATAAGCATTTTTTAGGACGAATAATTTAGGTATTTATTTGTATTTTTGCACCGATTTTTAGACAACTAATTTCAATAAAAATAAATATGTCAAACGACATCCGTATCAAAAAAGGTCTGGACATTAAACTTATAGGTGAAGCTGATAAAACTGTTGAACAAGCAGTTATCAGTAACTACTACACTATAAGGCCAGAGGATTTTCACGGCGTAATTCCAAAACTTGTTGCAAAAGAAGGTACTTCGGTAAAGGCTGGAGATACTTTGTTTTTCGATAAATCTCAGGAATCGGTTATGTTCGCATCGCCAGTTTCAGGGAAAGTGATTGAAGTACAACGTGGACCAAAACGACGCATAGACGCTATTAAAATTGAAGCCGATAAATCTCAAGTTTTTGCAGATTTAGCAGCATTTGATTTAAACAGTGCCACAGCGGAATCTGTAAAAGCACATTTGTTAGCCTCAGGATGCTGGCCGTTTGTAAAACAACGCCCGTATGATGTGATTGCAAATCCAAACAAATCGCCAAAAGCGATTTTTATTTCAGGGTATGCAAGTGCACCATTGGCTGCCGATTTAGACTTTACTTTAAAAGGTAAAGAGGCTGAATTACAAGCAGCAGTAACTGCTTTAGGAAAACTAACCGAAGGTGCTGTGCATATTTCTGTTGGGACTTCTAACTCGCCACTTGCAGGTTTAACAGGGGCAACAACACATAAAGTTTCTGGACCACACCCATCAGGGAATGTTGGTACACTAATTAATAAAGTGAACCCAGTAAATAAAGGTGAAGTTGTTTGGACAGTAAATGCGCAAGACTTAGTTGTTATTGGTGAACTTTTGTTAACTGGTAAGTTTAATGCTGAGCGTATTGTAGCTTTAGTTGGATCTTCGGTTGAAAAACCAAGATATTTTAAAACTATTATTGGTAGCGAAATCTCTACTATTATTTACGATAAAGGTGTTTCTAAAGGAGGTAATGATCGTGTTATTTCTGGAAATGTATTATCTGGAAAGCAAATACAACCAGATGGTAATTTAGATTATTATAGCAATGTAGTATCTGTAATTCCAGAAGGTGATGATTACGAGCTTTTTGGATGGAACAAGCCTGTGTTTAATAAAATTTCTACATCTAGAGCCATGACGTTTTCATGGTTAAGTAAATCTAAAAAATACGATTTGAATACCAACACTAATGGTGAACATCGTGCTTTTGTGACTACTGGAGTTTATGAAGAAGTTTTTCCTTTAGATATTTATCCAATGCAAATTTTAAAAGCTTGTATGTATAAAGATTTAGATGAAATGGAAGCTTTAGGAATGTACGAAGTTGCACCAGAAGATTTTGCTTTAACCGAGTTTGTATGTGTATCTAAACAACCACATCAAAAAATTATTAGAGAAGGTTTAGACTTAATGCTTAAAGAAATAGGATAATGGGTTTAAAAAATAATTTACATAAATTAAAATTAAAGTATAAAGGGACAAAAATGGCTCCTGCATTTAATGCAATCCATACCTTTTTATACTTACCAGATGAGACTACACATAACGGAACTCATATAAAAGCGGCCGACGATTTAAAGCGTACCATGAATACAGTAATTATGGCTATGGTGCCATGTTTATTGTTTGGTATGTTTAACGCAGGTTACCAACATAATTTACAGGTAGGAGAAATTCAAGCTGTAACAGCAGGTTTCTTTAGTCCAGAATTTTGGTCCTTAGATAACTTCATGATTGGTTTTTGGAAAATAATTCCTTTAGTAATCGTTTCTTACGGTGTAGGTTTAGGAATTGAATTCTTATTCGCTGTAATTAAAAGTCATGAAGTAGAGGAAGGTTATTTAGTAACTGGAATGTTAGTGCCATTAATTGTGCCTGTAGATATTCCTTTATGGATGTTAGCAGTAGCTGTTGTATTTGGTGTTGTTATCGGTAAAGAAGTTTTTGGTGGAACGGGAATGAATATCTTAAACCCAGCATTAACTATTAGAGCCTTTTTATTCTTTGCATATCCAACTTGGATGTCTGGAGATAAAGTTTGGGTAGAAGGTGCCGTTGAAAGAACAAATGAAATTGCAGCGGGTGCTAATTTAGATGCCATTTCTGGTGAAACTATTTTAGGTACTTTAGCACAAGGAAAAGCAGTAACACATTCTGTTGCCGATATGTTCTTAGGGTTTATTCCTGGATCTGTAGGAGAGACTTCAACATTACTTATTATTTTAGGTGGTTTATTTTTAGTTTTTTCTAAAATTGGAAGTTGGAGAATCATGTTATCATCTTGTGTTGGTGCATTAGTAATGGGCTTAATATTTAATAGTGTTGTTAGTTCTGGATGGATTACTGAAACAAGTAAATTCTACGGATTAATGAGTACTGAATTTTGGCAACACTTACTTATTGGTGGTTTTGCTTTTGGTACCGTGTTTATGGCTACCGACCCAGTTACGGCGTCGCAAACCAATAAAGGGAAATGGATTTATGGTTTCTTAATAGGATTTCTTTCTATTATGATTCGTGTATTCAACCCAGCATATCCAGAAGGTGTCATGCTAGCTATTCTATTAATGAATGTGTTTGCTCCAACAATTGACCATTATGTGGTACAAGGAAATGTGAAGAAAAGAATGAAACGTTTAAAAGCTAAAGTTGCATAACGATGGAAAGTAGAACAGATAAAAATTCATATACTATAATTTTCGCTGTTGTTATGGTGTTGGTTGTAGGTTCATTATTAGCCTTTACAGCTTCATCATTGAAACCTAGTATTGATGAAAATAAACGTCTAGAAAAGCAACAAAATATTTTGTATGCTATGGGCGTAAACGAGAATGACGAAACTAGTGCTAACTTTGTATCTACAGATAAAGCACCAGAATTATTCAAAGAATATATTAAAGAACAATTGGTTATTCAGGATGGTAAAGTTACCGAAGATGATCAAGCGTATTTGATTGATATTAAAAAGGAACAAGCTAATGCGAAAGCTGGTATTGCAAGACGTTTACCTTTATTAAAAGGAGAAAAGGATGGTAAAACATTCTACATTGCTCCAATTCGTGGTAAAGGACTTTGGGATGCTATTTGGGCTTATATTGCTATGGACGAAAACATGGTAATACAAGGTGCTTATTTTGATCACAAAGGAGAAACGCCTGGTTTAGGGGCTAATATTAAGCAACGTTTCTTTATGGATGATTTTATTGGAGAACATTTATTAGATTATGCCGATAAATTTAAAGGTATTGAGGTTTCTAAAAGTAATGCCGATCCAAAAAATGAGGATAAAACAGATAACGAAGTCGATGCTATTGCAGGAGCTACCATTACTGGTAATGGTGTTGCAGCAATGATTAAAAGCGATTTAAAGCTTTACGAGCCGTTCTTTAAAAACTTAAAAAAATAATTAATTTATGGGACTTTTATCAAAAAAAGACGCCAAGTTAATCACAGATCCATTAGCGGATAATAACCCAATTACTATTCAAGTACTTGGTATTTGTTCTGCTTTAGCAATTACTGCTGAGTTAAAAGCATCAATTGTAATGGCTGTTTCAGTAATGGCCGTATTAGCGATAGGGAATGTTGTTATTTCTTTAATGAGAAATATTATTCCCTCTAAAATTAGAATTATTGTACAATTAGTTGTGGTTGCTGCTTTGGTAATTATAGTTGATCAAGTACTAAAAGCTTTTGCTTATGAGTTAAGTAAAACACTTTCTGTATTTGTAGGTTTAATTATTACTAACTGTATTATCATGGGACGTTTTGAGGCTTTTGCGTTAGCAAATAAACCTTGGAGATCTTTTCTAGATGGTATTGGTAATGCTGCTGGTTATGGTTTAATTTTAATTATTGTGGGATTCTTTAGAGAACTTTTGGGATCTGGTACCTTATTAGGATTTAAAGTTTTGGGTGATCCAATTGAAAAAACAGGATTATACGCTATAGGTTATGAGAATAATGGTTTCATGTTATTATCACCAATGGCATTAATAGTAGTTGGAATTATAATCTGGATACAACGTAGCCGAAATACAGCATTAGTAGAAGATCATTAATTAGTGAGCAGTAAAATTAATTTGATATAGATTTCAAGCTATTAAAAATTAAAAAACTGAAAACTGAATACTATAAAAAAAATGGAATATATAGAGTTATTTTTCAAATCAATATTTATCGACAACATGGTCTTTGCTACATTCTTAGGGATGTGTTCTTACCTTGCGGTATCTAAAAAAGTAAGTACAGCTGTTGGTTTAGGAGCAGCCGTAATTTTTGTATTGGCGATTACCGTGCCTTTAAACTGGTTGTTAGATCAGTATTTATTACAACCAGGTGCTTTATCTTGGTTAGGTGAAGATTATGCG
This sequence comes from Algibacter sp. Ld11, assembly GCF_045066735.1. Lineage (NCBI taxonomy): Bacteria > Pseudomonadati > Bacteroidota > Flavobacteriia > Flavobacteriales > Flavobacteriaceae > Algibacter > Algibacter sp. Ld11. Next base: position 26,626 of record NZ_JBISHH010000026.1, read on the forward strand.
AGTTACGATTTAAGTTTCTTATCATTTATCATGTTTATTGCAACTATTGCAACCATGGTACAATTAGTAGAAATAGTGGTAGAGAAGTTTTCACCATCATTATACAATTCCTTAGGTATATTTTTACCATTAATTGCAGTAAACTGTGCTATTTTAGGAGGATCGTTATTTATGCAATCTCGTGAAATACCAACTTTAGGTTTGGCTACTGTTTACGGTGTTGGTTCTGGAATTGGATGGTTTTTAGCAATTTTAGCTATAGCAGCTATTCGTGAAAAAATCAGATATTCAAATGTGCCACCTGCATTAAGAGGTTTAGGTATTACATTCATCATTACTGGTTTAATGGCGATTGGATTTATGAGTTTCGGTGGTATGTTAACTGGAGGTGATGAAGAAGCACCAAAAGAAGAAAAAACTGCAAAATTAGATTCTGCAAAGGATAACAAAGAAGTGTTAGCTAACAACATAAAAGTAAATGAGTAATATGATATTAGCCGCAAGTACAACAGGAACAATAGGAGTAACAGTAATTGCTTTTTTAATTATTTTACTTTTACTAGTTGGTTTATTATTAGTTGTAAAACAAAAATTATCACCATCAGGACCGGTAAAAATTACAATTAATGGTGAAAAAGAAATAGAAGTTGCTTCAGGAGCAAGTTTACTTTCTACTTTAGGAAATTCTAAAATATTTTTACCATCTGCCTGTGGTGGTGGTGGAACTTGTATTCAATGTGAATGTCACGTAAATTCTGGTGGGGGTGAAGCTCTACCTACTGAGGTGCCTCACTTTACAAGAAAGGAATTACAGCATGGTGCACGTTTAGCTTGTCAAGTTAAAGTGAAACAAGATATGGATATCACGATTCCGGAGGAAGTATTTGGAATTAAGAAATGGGAAGCTGTAGTTGTTCGTAATTATAACGTAGCATCTTTCATTAAAGAATTCGTTGTTGAAATCCCTGAAGATATGGGGTATAAAGCTGGTGGATATATTCAAATTGAAATTCCTCCATGCGAAGTTAAATATTCTGATATGGATATTACAGCACATCCTGAAGAACACGAAACTCCAGACAAATTTCAAGCAGAATGGGATAAGTTTAAACTTTGGCCATTAGTTATGAAAAATACAGAAACAATAGAGCGTGCTTATTCTATGGCTTCTTATCCTGCAGAAGGAAGAGAAATCATGTTAAATGTACGTGTTGCTTGTCCGCCGTTTGATCGTGCGAAAGGTGGCTGGATGGATGTAAATCCAGGAATTGCTTCTTCTTTTATATTTAATCAAAAACCAGGAGATAAAGTTACCATTTCTGGACCTTACGGTGAATTCTTCATTAATGAGTCTGAAAGTGAAATGCTTTATGTTGGTGGTGGTGCAGGTATGGCTCCAATGCGTTCTCACTTATATCACTTATTTAAAACTTTAAAAACAGGTCGTAAAGTAACGTATTGGTATGGTGGTCGTTCTAAACGTGAGTTGTTCTATTTAGAGCACTTCTATGAGTTAGAGAAAGAGTTCCCTAACTTTAAGTTTTACTTAGCATTATCTGAACCAATGGAAGAAGATAATTGGAAAGTTAAAGAGAATATTGATGCTCCAGGTGACGGTTTCGTAGGATTTATTCACAACTGTGTAATTGATAACTATTTATCATTACATGAGTCGCCAGAAGATATTGAACTATATTTCTGTGGACCGCCATTAATGAATAAAGCGGTTCAAAAAATGGGAGAAGATTTTGGAATCCCTGACGAGCATATTAGATTTGATGATTTTGGTGGGTAGACCATAATTAAATAAAAGACTGAAATTTACACTGAATTTAGTTCAGTTGATATAAATAAAAAAACCAACTCTCTTAGAGTTGGTTTTTTTTATTCAGTGTCATTTACTTCGGTAGCTATTTGGTTGAGCATTTCAATGGTTATGGGTTTTACAATATAGTTTTTTACGTTTTCGTATTCTTTTACTTTGTTGATGTCTACTGGATCTATTGATGAGCTTACAACATAAACTGTAATGAGTTTGTGACTCTCAATCTTTATAAATTCATCTAAAAACTGCCAACCATCCATAATGGGCATATTCACGTCAAGTAAAATAACATCTGGTATACTTTTGCCCGAGGCAATTATCGCTTTTAAGTTATCTAAGGCTTCTGCACCATTATTATAAATCATAAAAGCTTTACAAAAGTTCGATAATTTCATCATTCTTTTTATGGCGAAAATGTAAACTCGGTCATCATCGATAATACAAGCTAAATCAATTTGCTTCATGGTGTTTTAAATAGATATAGAATGTTGTGCCAATATTGACTTTACTTTTTACTTCAATTTTTCCACCCATAGATTCTATTTGATTTTTTGTGATAAATAAACCTATACCACGTGCGTCTTTATGTTGATGAAATGTTTTATACATGCCAAATAATTTGGCTCCATGTTTGTTTAAATCAATGCCAACACCATTATCTTTTACTTTGATTACAACATAGCTTTTTTTGATGGTTGCCTTTAAGTTTATTTTCAAATTAGCATTAGGTCTTCTATATTTTATAGCATTTGTAAGAACATTTAATAATATGCTGTCTAAATATGCCGGAATTGCACTCACGTATATTTTAGAATCGACATCAAGTTTAATTTCGGCATTACTTTCTTTAATTTGTGCGTTAATTATTGCGAATACGTTTTCAAAGCTTTTTAATAAATTTTGAGGTTCTGTTTCAATATGGTTTTTTACATTGATGGTGGCGACTTCATTTAAATTCTCTACGGTCTCTTGTAATTGGTTTACGGCATGGTCTAATAACTCAAAAGCTTCGTTATCTAAAATTTCTGGCATATCAGTTTTTATTATATCTAATAACATTTTTAAATTTCCAGAATGCGACCTCAAATTATGCGATACTATGTGCGCAAAATTTAATAAACGTTTGTTTTGGTTACCAGTGGTAATAAGTAATTTTTCTATTTCACGACTGGCTTTTTTTATTAAAGTTAAATCATTAATTTGTGTAATAAAAAACTGCGGAACGTTATTATTATCCCTAACTATGGATGTTGACAATAAGGCCCAAATCGTTTCTCCTTTTTTGTTTATATACCGTTTTTCTGTTTTAAGATTATCTTTCTTACCTTCCAACATGGCTTTTATAGATTTTGCACCTATGTTTATGTCATCGGGGTGTGTAAGATCTCTAAAGGAAAATTGTCTAAGTTCTTTTTCAGAATATCCAAAGGTTTTACAAAGGCTTTTGTTTACTGTTAACCAGTTCCCTTTTAAGTCTGTTGTTGCTTTACCTATTACGGCGTATTCAAAGCTTTTCCTTAATAAAGATTCTTTATCTGCTAAATTTTTTGATAATCTTGTTTTTTCATCAATATCCTGAAATAAACCAATTACCTTTATTAATTCGCCATTTTCTACAATGGGATTGCCAATAGCCCTCACCCATTTAGTAAGTCCTTTTGGAGTTGTAATCTGAAGTTCAACATCATATTCTTTTAATTCTACTATGCATTCATTAAATAACTTAGTTATGGTATCTCGGCTATACCCGGCTTTATAGAAATTAATAGCGGTATCAACATTGGGTACAAAATCTTTGTCTACTTCGTGTATTTTTTTTGTTTCTATATCCCAATGGAGAATGGATGGATTTAAATCATATTCCCATATACCAATAGAGACCGATTTTTGTATAAAGTTTAAATAATGACCATCTGATGTGGTTTGTGATATTGATTTAGTAGAATATGGCATTATTAAATAATCTGTTTTTATTTCTAAATATAACAAATTAATTAAAGGAATAGGGTTTAAAGTGTTGTTTAATTAGGTAAAGAGTTATTTGGTGTTGAAGAATCGTATTTGTTTTTAAGGATATATCTTTCTTTTAAGAAGTTTTGTTTTGGGTATTCAAACAAGCTTGTATAATCCATAAAATTAGTAACATGATCGAGTTGGCATAAAACGGTAATTACGCCTACTAAACCCTTAAACAAATTGTCTTTATTTGTAGGGTTTACTGGCTTGTCGTTTTTATGATGTAGGGGAAGTTTATAGCCAATTTCACTTAAAAATGTAGCTTCTATTTTTAATAATTCTGAAGGTGAGTAGCCGTTAAATTTTCGGCCAAAACTTTCATGGACTTGACCTATGTAATTTAGTGCCAAAGAGCCATGTTCGTCCGATAGGTGTTTCCAGCTATCTTTGTTATCCAAAATATTTCCAACAGCACAATGTTTACAGCATTCAGGGTTTAGTGTGTTATTATTGAAAGCAATATAAAGTTTGTTTATAGCGGTTTCTAACCGAGGTGTAGTTTTCATATGCAGGAATTTTGATATTAAATTACAAAAAAAAAATTATATGCCATTGAATAAAGTTTTGATGGCCTAAAAATTGGTAAACAATATGTTTTGAAAAAATATGAGTATGTTTAATTTAAGAGTGAAGTTATTCTTAATCTCTGATTTTGAGGTGTTTTTTGCTTCGTTTTCTTGGTCTTTATAAAGTTGAATAATTATTAATTATGCATTTCATCGAAAATAAACGTGTATAGTCGATAAAATGATTATATTAGCACGTAGGAATTCATCTATGATTCTTTACTAATAATAACATTTTCTATAAATAAATATGAGTAGTGTAGATAAACAATTGAGAATTTTATTCATTGACGATGATAAGGCGACCAATTTTTTAAATAAGCATATAGCTAAAAAAAACGCTAAAGTTGGCTCTACTGTGTTATTAGATAGCGCTTTTGAAGCGATAAATTATCTTGAAAAGCAAGTAATAAATCCGTTGGATAAACCTGATATTATATTCTTAGATATTAATATGCCAGCTATGAATGGTTGGGAGTTTTTAGATGTATTTTATAATATTGAGTCAGGATTAATTAGAGATATAGAAATTGTTATTCTTTCATCATCAGATGATCCTAATGATTTAAACAAATTTGAAACTCATGATACATTATTAGACTTTGTTAAGAAACCATTAGATTCAAAACTATTTAATGATGTTTTGCTGAAGTTAAAAAGTTAAGAATATAGTTAGTTATTCCGTTTGTTCCCTCAAAATTAATAAATAACAGATACTGATATTAGGCTTTATAATATCATGTTAATAATACCCTTTTTAAGTTTCTTTTAAAGGTGTTTTTTGAATGGAGTAAAAAAAGAATGCTTAACAATTATTTTAAATATTTATATAGCGACATATGTTTTACTATGCGCAATTTTGAAGGTACTGCTATTGGATTTCCAAAGTATGTTGGCCTATTACTGTGTATTGTTTTGTTTACCTCACTATCTTATGGACAAGATGTTAAAAACAATCAAGTTGCTTCTGTAGAAGAGCAACGCGCTGTTATGGTTTTTAACTTAACAGAAGAAGTTAAATGGTCTAAAATATCTCGAATTACAACCTTTAAAATAGGTGTAATGGGACCGGATAATATTAAAAATAGTCTATCTAAAATTTCAAAAAATAGGAGAATTTTTGAAAAACTTATTCAAGTAGACCGCATAAATAATTTAGAAGATATAAAAAACTATAATGTTGTTTATGTAAACAGCACTTACGAGTATTTATTAAAATCTATTTTGGAAGAAAGTAAGGGGTTAGAGGTACTTATCATTACCGAAGGTTACCCTACAAATTCGTCAATGATTAATATGGTGCAAGTAGGAGATGGGTATAAATATGATATTAACCGACAGTATATTAGGGAGGCCAAGCTTAAAATTACACCCATATTGGCAGGACATGCCGTAACTTCTAAAGAAATTAAAGAATCTCTTTATAAAAAAGCTGAACAAAAACTTTACATTGCTAATAGAGAAAATAAGGAACAGAAGAAAATTATTGAAAACCAAATAAAAACAATTGGAAATCAAATCAATGCAATTAGTAAAAAAGACGAAGTTATTTATACTAAAGATTATTCATTAAAAACATTGGCAGCGGATAGTGAGTTAAAAGCGAGGCAATTAGCTGAAAACTTAAATTTAGAGAGGGAATTAGAAAAGAAACTAAACGAACAAATTAGCCAAATAAATATTCAGCAAAACGAAATTGATTCTGTAAATAATGAAATATTAAATCATAAAAAAATATTAGAAATTCAGACAAGTAATATCAAAGAAAAAACGGCTATACTTAAAGAGAAAAACATTATTATTGATACACAACGAAAACATAATATTATATTATCAATATTATCTAGTTTGCTATTTATAGCGTGTTTGTCGTTACTATTTGCCTATATCAAGAATAAAAAATTAAATATTGTGCTAAATGGTCAGCACAAGGAAATTAAAAAACAATCTGTATTATTAACTTCAAAAAATAAAGAATTAGAGCAATTTGCTTATATCGCAAGTCACGATTTACAAGAGCCTTTAAATACCGTTTCTAGTTTTATAGATGTTTTAAGTGAAGATTATTATAGACAGTTTGATGAAGATGGGAAGCAAATTTTAGGTTTTATAAAAGAAGGTAGTGTGCGCATGAAAAAACTAATAGACGCCCTTTTGCAATATTCTCGGTTAGGTAGAACTAAAGTTTTTGAGGATGTGAATTGCATGCCATTGTTAGATGTTTTAACGGCAGATTTACAGAGCACAATAAAAAATAGTGAAGCAGAAATTAGTTATAAAGATTTGCCTGTTATAAAAGGAAACGAAGTTGAATTACGATTACTCTTTCAAAATCTAATTACAAATGGTATAAAATTTAGAGACCCTAATGTAAAACCAAGAATTAATATTGAATGCACCGAAATTTCAGAGATTGAAGATGCTATTAATGGCGTAGAGAAATACTGGAAATTCTCGGTAACCGATAATGGTATAGGTATAGCTACAGAGTACCATGATCGAGTGTTTGCAATCTTTCAGAGGTTACATTCTAGATTAGAATATGAAGGGTCCGGAATTGGTTTGGCACATTGTAAAAAAATTGTAGAATCGCATTCAGGAAAAATATGGTTTACTTCAGAAAAAGGTATGGGGACTACATTCTGTTTTTCGCTGCCTATGAGTGCATAATATTATATATTTCTTCACTTTAAATTTGTGCAGTTTAAATGGGGTTACCTATTTTTGTGGTATGAGTAAACCATTAACAAAACAAGAACTTCACAACTTGGCCATGAACCATGTTGGAAAAGATTTAGAAAATCGCGGTTTCGAGTTTATCGCTGTAAATAGTAAACTTAAAAAACATCCTCAATTTGTTTGTATGGATAAAACTAAACAATACTTTTTTGTTATTGTTAGGGCTGTTATTTTGCCAGAAAATCCAAATAATTACGATGTAGTTTGGATGGAGAGTTTTAAAAAGCATGCGAGAGAAAACGATGCTAAAGTGCTTTATGCTGGAGTAGGTATAGGAAGTATTAATGGCGAAAAAGAACCCCTTTACCTTAATGAAGAGTATTTGCTTGAATACAACGGAATACAAGTTTTGGAAACTAACTTAAATTAAATGAATAAAGTACTACTGCTACTTTGCATTGCATTTTTTTTTGGGTGCAAGCAAACCAATCCTCCAAAAAAAACTGTAGGTTTTGAAAACACAAGATTGGAAGGTTCTGTTTTTGGTACGTTTTATCAGGTAACTTACGATGCCGATGTAAATTATCAAAAACAACTAGATAGTCTGTTTTTTGTAATTAATAAATCTATGTCAACTTATATCGATGATTCCGATATTTCTAAATTAAATAGAAATGAATCTATTGATATTGATACCCATTTTAAAACTGTTTTTGAAACTTCTGAAGTTATATACAAAGCAACTAATGGTGCTTTCGACCCCACAATTGGCGCAGTTGTTAACGCCTGGGATTTTGGCCCAGAGGGGAAAATAGTAGATTTAGACAGCCTTAAAATCAATAATTTAATGCAATCTGTTGGTTTAAGTAAAGTTCAATTGGTTCATTCTAAAATTATTAAACCTATAGGCGCTTTTTTAGACTTTAACGCGATAGCAAAAGGTTATGGGGTGGATGTTGTAGGGCAATTTTTGGAAAGTAACCATGTGAAAAATTATTTAATAAATATAGGAGGAGAACTTCGAGCAAGAGGTATTAATAAAGCGAGTGGTAAGGTTTGGACGGTAGGTGTAGAGAACCCAAATTTTAACGGCTCTCAATCTATAAATAAGGTACTTTTTCTAAAAGACAAGGCGATGGCAACATCAGGAACATATCGAAAATTTAAAGTAGATGAAAAAGGAAATCGTTACGCCCATATTATCGATACAAAAACGGGCTACCCAAGTAAAACTAATCTATTAAGTATATCTGTAATAGCAGAAAATTGTATGACGGCAGATGCTTATGCTACAGCATTTAAAGCTATGGGCATAGAAAAAGTAAAAGCATTTTTAGCAACTCACCCAGAATTAAAAGTGTTTTTGATTTTTGAGAATGAGAATAAGGAGTTTGAAACTTTGAGTTTAAATGGTTTTGCAGATGCTTAAAAAGCATTAATTAAAAGTAACAACCAGCCACTAACCAGAAGCAGTCCACCAATGGGAGTAATTGGCCCTAAAAAACGAAGTTTTTTTTCTTTTGCGTCAGATAAAATTAAACCATAAATACTGAATGAGAATAAAATAATTCCTATTGTAAAACACCAGTAAATTTCAGATGTTCCATAATTAGCGTTTAAGCCCAAACACAAAAGAACAATAGCATGATACATTTGATATTTTACACCAACTTCAAAACTGTGTAATTGATCTTCAGATAAAATTTTTTTTAAAGCATGTGCTCCAAAAGCACCAAAAATTACTGATAACATGCCAAAAATAGCTCCGGTTGCAATTATAATTTGTTGTGTCATAATTCAGTAAATATTTAAGTGTATTTTTTTATTTATAAACCACTGGAATAATTTCTCCTTTAGCTAGGCAATATTTTTTTATGGCTTCCGCGGAAAGAGTGGCAGTATAATCAACTTCTTTTACAGTAAAACCTATGCTGCGTAGTTTATCGAAATAATCTTGGCCATAAACACGAACATGATCATATTGGCCAAATATATTAGCACGTTCTGCTTTATCAGTAATGGTATCATCTTCAAAAGTATGAGTTCTTAATAAATCTTGAGGAATTTGAAAAATACCCATACCACCTGGTCTTAGAACACGATACAGTTCTTGCATAGCTTTAGTATCATCTGGGATATGTTCTAAAACATGATTGCATAAAATAACATCGTAACTATTGTCTTCGAAAGGTAAATTGCAAATATCTGCTTTTACATCAGCAATAGGCGAAAGCAAATCTGTTGTGGTGTAATTTATGTTTTTAAGAGCTCTAAATCGTTTTAAAAAGCACTGTTCTGGTGCAAAATGAAGTACACTTTTTCTCTTTATAGTTTCAGAAAAGAAATCTGTTTCATTTTTTAAATATAGCCATAATAATCTATGCCTTTCTAGCGAAAGGGTAGAAGGTGATAGCACATTGTCACGTTGTTTTTCGTAACCATAAGATAAAAAGCTTTTAAAACTTTTACCATCTATCGGGTCTGTGTATCTGTTTCCTTTTAAAAAGAAAGCCAAAATAGGGCGCGCAACATAGCTTAGCCTTATTAACAAAGGCCTAGGAATAATATTTAATATAAGTTTAAAGAGCTTCTTCAAGTGATATTAAGCTAATGCTTTGTTTGATGTAATTAATGCTGAAATACCATCCCAAAGCGCAATTCTATATCTTAATGCATCTTGGGCTGTTTCTAAAGCTTCTGTCCATTTTATTTGATTGTTACCACATAATTCCTCAATCATTTTTAATGATAGCGGACCATGCTCGTCGCCATCCAATTCAATATGGCGTTCCAAATAATAGGTTAATTTACTGTAAGAGGCTTTGTGTTGTTGTTCCGATTGGTTAATGATTTGAAAAAACATATCAGGAATAACATCTTCTCTGCCAAAAGTAAAAGCAGCGGCAATTTTATGCGGAGCTTTAGTAGCAATAGCTTTAAAGGAAAAAGCCACAAAATCTTTAGTGCCTTTAGGTAAATTTAAAACTTCAATAGCTTTTGATACAGCAATACCTTGATCTATTTTTTTTATGAATGCTTCAATATTAGTTGTGCTTGCACCAATTTGTTGCATGGCATCCAAATACATTTCGAAATGACTTTTTGGTTCTCCAAATTCGTTAATATCACTTTCCTCTCCTAAAACAATTTCGTTTATAAAACGTGCCGTAGACGGATGTTTTACTGGGGTCCAAGGTACTGATGTATTGGTTAAATGGTTTTGCAACGCTTTTAGTAAACTCATAAAATCCCAAACGGCAAATACATGCTGTTCCATAAAGGTTTTTATATCATTAACTGATGCTAAATTACTATATAGTTTATGTGAATTAAGTGCTTCGCGTAATGGTTTTAACGCGTTTTCTACAGATTCAATAGTTATGTTCATATGTTATTTTACAGTACTAATGCGTTTTGGCGAAACTCATCTTCCTCATTGCTTGTAATACCTAATGCATCGTAGATGTACGCGAAGGTTGAAAGTAATTCTGGTTTTCCATCTACTAGAGCCACATCATGCTCAAAGTGTGCAGAAGGTTTATTATCTTGTGTTGTAATAGTCCAACCATCTCTATGTTGTTTTATACGATGCGTTCCTAAGTTAATCATAGGCTCGATAGCAACCACCATACCATCAATAAATTTCTTTCCTCTACCACGTTTTCCGTAGTTAGGCATTTCTGGATCTTCATGCATTTTTGAGCCTAAGCCATGACCAACTAATTCTCGAACTACGCCATAACCATGATCTTCACAATATTTTTGAATGGCATAACCAACATCTCCCACACGATTATTAGCTTTAAATTCGCGAATACCAACGTATAAAGATTCTTTAGTAACTTGAAGTAATTTTTCTGTTTCAGGATCAATTTCTCCAACCGCAAAAGTATAAGCGTGATCACCATAAAAACCATTTTTTAAAGCACCACAATCTATCGAAATAATATCGCCTTCAACTAAAGGTGTATTATTAGGAATACCATGTACTACTTGTGTGTTTGGACTCATACAAAGTGTATTTGGAAAATCGTAAAGTCCTAAAAAACCAGGTATAGCACCATGGTCTCTAATGTGTTCTTCGGCAATTTTATCTAGTTGAAGCGTTGTTACACCTGGCTTTAATGCCTTGGCAACTTCGCCTAATGTTTTAGAGACAATTAAGGCGCTTTCGCGCATTAATTCAATTTCTTCTTTTGTTTTTATTACTATCATATTTTAAAAAATAATGGCAAAGATACTTAAATTGCTACTACTTAAATGTGTTTGAAATGCAGATACTCAACCTTCAAACTATTTCAAGAAGCTAAAAAAACCTTTTTTCTGTTTAGGAATTACTGGTGTTTCATTCGTCAGTATTTGATAAACTTCACCCCAACCAATAAAACCACCAATATTTCTATCGTCAATAAAAATATCAGCATTAATTTTTCTACTAATATCATTGGTGTATTCTTCTCCAGCAAAACTGTTGTTTATAGCATAAAAGCTGATGCCGTTTGCTTCACAGAAAGCAACGGCTTCATCTAATCTTTTACCACATCTGTAAGTCCATAGAACTAAACGATGCCCATCTTGTTGTAACTTTTTTAAAGTTTCGAAAGCAAATATCATGGGCTTTCCTATTTTAGGATAAGCATCTTCAACTACAGTACCATCAAAATCGACAGCAATTATTTTTGTGTTATTAAAATTCATATTATTAGCGGAGGGTTGCAAATACTATAATTTCTGTATTTGATGTTTAAATTAAAGCATGTCGTGTCATTGCTTTTGGTTGTTCTACACCTATAAGTTTTAAAATCGTTGGAGCCATATCACCTAAAACTCCATCTTTAATACTCTTTAAGTCGTTGTCTATTAAAATAACAGGTACAGGGTTTGTTGTATGTGCTGTATTTGGAGAACCATCTGGGTTAATCATGGTTTCACAATTACCGTGGTCGGCAATTAATAGGGTAGTGTACCCGTTTTCTAAACCTGTTGTTACTACTTTGTTTACACAAGTATCAACGGCTTCGCACGCTTTTATTGCAGCTTCCATAACACCAGTGTGTCCAACCATATCACCATTTGCAAAATTTAAGCAAACAAAATCGGCTTCTCCTTTTTGTAATTCAGGAACTAAGGCATCGGTAAGCTCAAAAGCACTCATTTCTGGTTGTAAATCGTAAGTCGCTACTTTTGGCGAGTTTTTTAAAATTCGAGATTCGCCTTCGAAAGGAGTTTCTTGTCCACCTGAAAAGAAAAAAGTAACGTGTGGGTATTTTTCAGTCTCGGCTATTCTAATTTGCTTTTTTCCATTTTTGGATAAAACCTCACCAAGAGTTTCTGTAATGTTATCTTTATTGAAAATTACTTTTATACCTTTAAAAGCATCGTTATAGTTAGTGATGGTTACATAGTATAAATCTAATTTTTTTGTGTCGTATTCTGGGAAATCTTGTTGGTTTAACATTTCGGTTAACTCACGACCTCTATCTGTTCTAAAATTAAAGAAGATAACCACATCATCCTTTTCTACTTTAGCTACAGCCTCATTATTTTCAGTAATAATTAATGGTTTGATAAACTCATCGGTAACATCATTATCATAATTAGCTTGTATTTCCGCAGCAGGATTATTGGTTTTAGTTCCAACATTGTTTACAATAGCATCGTAAGCTAGTTTAACACGTTCCCAACGTTTATCTCTATCCATTGCATAGTAACGCCCTGTAATAGTTGCTATTTTTGCTTTTGTACCTTCAGTATATTTTTGTAAATCTTCAACATAACCTTTACCAGATTTTGGATCGACATCTCTACCATCTGTAAAAGCATGAACATAAGAGTTTACACCTGCTTTATTGGCTGCGTCTATAAAACCACGTAAATGGCTAGTATGTGCATGTACACCACCATCGCTCAATAATCCTAAAAAGTGAACATTTTTGTTATTATCAGCAGCGTATTTTAAAGCATCTATTAATACTTTTTCATCTTTAAGTGTATCTTGTTCTATAGCTAGATTAATTTTAGCTAAATCTTGATACACAATTCTACCTGCTCCTAAATTCATATGGCCAACTTCACTATTTCCCATTTGGCCTTCTGGTAAACCTACATTTAGACCATCGGTCCTTAAAGTAGCAAAGGGATATTTTTTATATAGAGAATCTATGAACGGTGTGTTGGCATTATCGATAGCTGAAACTTTTGGGTCTGGAGAGTTTCCCCAACCGTCTAGAATCATTAAGATTACTTTTTTATTCATTTTATTTGAGAATTTTATGAAACACTACAAAGATACATAACTTGACCTAAGTGACCATTAAATATAGCTTGAAAATAGCGTGTTTAATTGGGGTTTGTAGATATGTTTAAAAATGGAGGTTTTGCTTAATTATATCGAAATTAAATGAATAAAACTCAATATTATTTAATTTTTATGTAACACTTTAAAGTTTGCGTCGTCTTTTAAGTATATCAAAAAACATAATCAATTTAATCAAATCAAAAATCTTTCATCATGAAAAAATCAATCATTATTTCCGCAATCGCATTATGCTTTTCTTTAGGAACCGTAAATGCAACACCTTTAAATTCAACTCCTAATACTTTAGAAAGTGTACGCTATTTTAAAGTGAACTCTTTTTGTGTCTCTATCGCTTTAGGTGATATAGATACCGTTATGAAGTTGTTATCTTTAGGTGAAGACGTAAATCAAATTTCTAATGGCATGACGCCGGCTATGTACGCCGCAAAGTTTAACAGAACTGAAATTCTGGAACTTTTAATAATACATGGGGCAGATTTGAAAGCTAAGAATTCTAAAAAAATGACAGCTGCTAAATATGCTGAAATTCATGGCGCTTCAGATGCTGCTTTAATAATAGAAGAAACATTAGCCTCGAAAAAGAAAAAATAATTATTAGCATACATAATTATTTTGAGTTAGTCACTCTAAAAAAAAAGCTGCCTTAATTGGTGGCTTTTTTGTTTCAGGGTTTTTAGTATTGTTCATAAAAAAAAAGCAGCTATAAAATATAACTGCTCATTTTCAATTAAAAAAAAACTAACTCAAACTATAATAATATTTTCTCTCAAAACTTATTTAGGTTGTTGTTTGATATCTACTAAACTTTAAACGATATAATAACGACTTCCTTTTACAATAATATCTCATTATTAAGGTTTTGGCTATAATTTATGATTCAATATGTATAAAATATCAGTTATTTTAAGGGTTTTTACTGATGGGTACAATAATATTTGAAATTATAGAGGCATTAAGTTTGTTTCAGTAATAACTTATTATTTTAAGTTGATTAGAATATAAAGTAAAAGCGACAAATCGAATTTTCGATTTGTCGCTTTTAGATAAACAATCTTAACTAAAATCTACTAGTAACCAGGGTTTTGTAGTAGGTTATCATTAAGACCTAGTTGAGTTGTTGGTAAAGGGAATAAATAGTTGTCTATAGAAAAGTTACGCGTTGAAGCGGGTTGTATAACAAGACATTCTCTCATTCCTACTCCCGTTGTTGTGCTCTCCGGACTGTGGCTGTAAGAGCTAGGAGTGTATAATGTGTCATTACCTTCATAGATAGTGCCTTCAATAACGGCACCATAAACAGCTTCGCCTAATTCTTGCTCTGCAATTCCCCATCGTCTTAAATCACTATATCTAGAACCTCCCTCGGCATAAAGCTCAATAGCACGCTCTCTTCTAATTTCAGTTTTTATATCCATACCATTTGCACTCAAGAAAGCATTTGTAAGGGCTGGTAAACCTGCTCTAGCCTTAATTAAGTTAATCGATTCGTTCATTTGAGCATCAGTTAAGCTTCCATTTAATTCGTAAAGCGCTTCTGCATACATTAAATACACTTCAGCTAAACGTAGTAAAGGAATGTCGTAAGCTTCTGTTTCTGTTACTCTATAGGCATTTTCTGTACCCCAATTCCAACTCATAAATTTAGAGTTAAAGTAGCCGTTATTTCCTGTTCCGCTTAAAACAACATCGCCATTTTGCGGTATTTCTCCAAGGTTTCTGTGGTAAGTGAAATAAGCTCTCATTCTATAATCTCTATTTTGAAATTCATCTGGTGTATTGGCGTAGCCTAAGAATTTATCAGATTGGTCAATTGGTAAGCCATCGTCACATAAAAATAAATCCATCATTTTTCTACTCGGTTTCAACCTGCCTTCATAAACATGACTTACAAGCGTATTGGCTTGTCTAAATGTAAAGTCGTACTTACCGTATAAAATATATTCTTTATTTGTTGCTTTATCTAACCCTGCAGGGTTAGATCCGCCGTCTTCTAAATTAAATAGAAAGTTTGAACTTAAATTGTCAAGGGCACCATTATAGTCCCATAATTCATAAGCTCCAGAATTCATTACTGCCTGACTCAGTGTAACAACCTCCTCTAAGTAAGTGTTTATATTTGTAGCTTCGAAACCAGCACTTCCGGCTCCAGAGTTTATACCGTCACCATCTGTAGATGTTCCTACATATTTCATCCAAGTAGCTTCGTGCAATAAAACTTCGGCTTTAAAGGCCATAGCGGCTTCTTTACTAATTTTTCCTTTATCTTCTCCACCTATACTGGTTTCATTTGGTAGACCAGCAATAGCATCATCCAAATCTGTTATAATTTGGGCAACTACTTCATATCTACTATTTCTAGGACCATATAATTCTGGTGAGTTTACATCTAAAGAAGATGTTACTAAGGTTACACCGCCATAACGCTGTACTAAAAAGAAATATTGATAAGCTCTATGGAATTTGGAAGCTGCTACATACGGAACAATACTTTCATCTCCATTGTATGTTTCAGCTCTTTCTATGAGCAGGTTTATATCACGAATATATTCGTAAGTATCTGTATAGTAGTCATCATCTACTGGAGCTAAAGTTTCTCCTCTCGCATATTCTTGCATATCGCCACCTTCAAAAAAGCCAACTAAATCTGAACCGTGATCTGAGAAAATACCTTGATCACCCCATCCCATTAAATAGGTGTAAAACCTGTTTGAACCTGTTAGAAAATGTTCGGCTTCATTGTAATACACGTCGTCGGTGATTGAAGCGGGTGGTGTTAAGTTTATAAACTCATCTTCACAAGATGTAAAAAACACCATTATGCATGGTACTATTGTATATAATATCTTTTTCATTTGTATTTGTATTTTATTCATTAAAGAGAAACTTTTAAACCTAATGCCCAAGTTCGCATAAATGGATATGTAGCATTGTTTGCTCCTGCTTGTGATTCAGGATCGTATCCATCCTTTACACTTGTCAATTCAAATAAATCATTACCTGAGAAATAAACTCTAAATGTATCAATAGGTGTATTTCCTATTTTAAGTCCTTTTACATTGTATCCAACGATTAAAGATTTTAATCTTACATATTTATTGTTTTGTTTCATGAAATCTTTATTGATATAGTTCCAGTTGGCAACATTTCTTTGTGTAGATAGTCTTGGGAATTCCGCATTTGGATTATCTTCGGTCCATGTTTTACCTAACCAAGTTGCAGATTGATTTTGCCATATTTGTTGAAATGGTGCTGAGAAATATCCTGTTCTTACAATATTTTGGTTTAATGTTCCTTGGAAAAAGGCACTCATATCCCAATTTTTGTATTTAACATCGAAATTAAACCCAAACACATGATGTGCGGCAGAATCTCCATGATATTTTAAATCTTCAGTATCAATAACGCCATCTTCATTTGTATCTACAATTCTTGTATCTCCAGGTACTAAACCTGCAGTTGTACCTTGAGCAGGTAATATACCGCCAGAATATTCGGCATAGTAGGCGTCTACTTCGGCTTGGTTAGCGAAATATCCATCGGTATTATAAAGGTAAAAAGAGTTAATAGGTTTACCTTCAACCACTCTTTCATCAGTATTGTCGCTAGTATCTACTAGATTTAATCCAGCAACAAAAGCGTCTGCACCATCATAACTTACAACTTTATTTCTTGAGTCGCTTAAATTGGCAGCTACGCTTACATCAAAATCCCCAAGTTGACCTCTCCAACCTAATTGAACTTCCCAACCTTTTGTTTGTAAATCTCCAGAGTTTGTAAGTGGAGCAGATGCTCCTAAAATATCTGGATATACCAAGCTAATAAGCATGTCTTTATTGTCTTTTTGATAAAGGTCAACAGATCCAAATACTGAGTTGTTGAATAGTTTAAAATCTACACCTATTTCTTTAGTTAATATACGTTCCCAAGTTGTAGTGTTACTAAATAGACTACTTGCTATAGAAGTTACTTGTTGTCCAGCGTTGGTTTGCCCAAAAACAGTGTTTCCAAACCCTACTGTTGATAAGTAACCAAAGTTTCCAAAGCCAGATGTACTACCTAATTCTCCATAACCACCGCGTAATTTCAAGAATGAAAGTGTGTTACTGTCGCTTAGAAAATCTTCTGCGGTTAGAACCCATCCTCCAGAAACACTGAAGTAGTTAGACCATTTTTGACCTTCGGCGAATCTAGAAGACCCATCTCTTCTTCCTTGAAGTTCGAATAAATATTTAGATTTATAATCGTAATTTACACGCCCAATGTAGCCAAAAGCACCCCAGGTATTTCCACCACCTGCTGTTTCAATATTCTGATCTGTAGCACCTAAATTTAAATCATAAACACCATAATCTACAAAGCCAAATCTTTTAGCTCTAAGACCGTTGTTTTCATTTTTCTCAGCTTCAACAGCTAATAGTCCTGATACATTATGATCTCCAAATGTGTTGCTGTAATTTAAAGAAGCTTTATAGTTCTTGTAGATAACATTGCTAGTTTCTTCCTCAATATACGTGTTGCTTGGAGCATTTATATAGGTTGCAAAATCTCCTTGCCAGCTATGAAGAGGAACTGATAATACATATTCTTGATCTTCACTGTTTTGTTTACTAAATGCGTAAGAACCTGCTAAATTTAGGTTGTCTGTAAGTTTATAAGTCGCTTGTGCAAAAATCTTCATTTGCTCATCTATAAAATTTTGACGTCCTCCATCTATAACCTGTGCAACAGCATTTCTTTGACCTGCAATATCAACACCACCAAAAACAGAGTAGTATTGTCCTTGATCATTATAAGCAGGAAATAAAGGTGCATCATATGCCGCGGCATCTCTTGCTAGACCGCCAACGGGCCCTGAAAAGTGTCTATGAAAATAAGTAATGTTTGTATTTAAACTTAGCCTATCGCTTACATCTACATTGTAACTAGCAGCAAAATTGTATCTATCTGAAGAGTCATCTGCCACTTTTAGTCCACCTACATTTTCATCATACCCGGCAGAAATTCGGAAGTTACTTTTTTCTGAACCACCAGACACACTAAAGTTATGTTGGCTCGAAAATG
Organism: Algibacter sp. Ld11; assembly: GCF_045066735.1. Lineage (NCBI taxonomy): Bacteria > Pseudomonadati > Bacteroidota > Flavobacteriia > Flavobacteriales > Flavobacteriaceae > Algibacter > Algibacter sp. Ld11. The sequence goes on from NZ_JBISHH010000026.1 coordinate 45,092, forward strand.
AGTTTCCGAAAAGGTCATCAAATCTATTCCCTTCGGCTAGCCATACTCTACCGTTAATTGGTAAATCGTAGTAACCTTCTTCACCAGCAGCTATTCTTTCTAAAATCTCTCTATTATCCCAAAAGAAATATCTCGGTGCTTTTCCAGCTGCAATATCTGAGTCCACCGCAGCAAGATAAATATCTCCATATTCCGTCATTGTAGGTGTTGGAGGTCTAATTCCAATAGTACCCATTCTCAATACTGTACTAAAATCAACCTTAACATCTCCTTTACCTTTTTTTGTTGTAACTAAAACAACACCTCCAGCAGCTCTAGAACCATAAACTGAGGCTGATCCACCTTTTAAGACACTAATACTTTCGATATCGTTTGGATTCATATCATTAAATGATGATGAATTTATGGCAGGAACACCATCAATTACTATCAGCGGGGCAATCCCGTTAACTGATGATGATCCTCTAATAAGAAAGTTAACATCTTCATTACCTGGCCTAGAGGAAGTACGTGTAACTACCAATCCAGGTGTTCTACCTTGTAATGCAAGAGCAGGGCTACCAACAGCTAAATCTTCAAAAGCTTCAGCTTTAATTTGCTCTACAGCACCTGTTAATGTTTCCTTTTTTGCTGAGCCATACCCAACTACTATAACTTCGTCTAAGGCAGCAACGTCAGATTCTAATGTTACATCTATTTTTGATTTACTCCCAACAGTAATTTCTTTTGTTACATAACCTATGTAAGAAAACGAAATAACTGCACTGTTTGAAGGTACTGTAATACTGTAATTTCCATCAAAGTCTGTTACAGCTCCTGTATTTGTACCTTTTACAATAACATTTACACCGGGAATACCCATGTTGTCTTCTGCTCCAACAACGGTTCCTGTAACGGTTTTGTTTTGTTCATTTGTTGGGGTTGTGGTTGCGTACCCAACATTAGTCATGCTAAAAAACATAAAGGCCATTATCCAAAATAGGCTTAGTGGTTTTTTCAGACTGATCTGATTTTTGATTGTTTTCATCATAAAAATTAGTTTGTTTGTTTAGATACTCCTTTAATTTTTTGTAGAGATTAAAGTGATTATTTACTGTTAAATCTCACAGAAATTTAGGAGCGATTATAATCTAGTTTTAGTTTTACAATAATATTTTATTTTTTAGTTTATACTTGTAACTTATAGATTTATCAATATAAATTATGATTCTTTTTGCTCGAATTGGACATTTTGAATGATTGAAAAACAGATGTGGCTTACATGTTGTTTTTAGTAAGTGGCTCTTTTTGTATGATTTAGTTAGTTTTTTGATGTTGGAGTGTGGGATGTGTGTACTTGTTTTTTACAACGATGTAAATTGATGGTGCAGAGTTTGAGTCTTTTATCATAAATGGCAGTTTTAAGCTATAATTTATAGCTTTCGAATGATGATTTAAAGGTATAGGTTGGAGTAATTTTTAAATTGCATTATTATTAAAAGTAAATTTGGTTAGTTCTATATTTAAGAAGAATATTTAAAAATTAAAAAGAATGAGTTCAGGTAAGTTTTTGTTTTTCTTGTTGGTATTTGTATGTTTTTCGTGTAACTCAGCAAAGAAAGAATCGTCCATAAATCAATCGTCTACACTTAGTGTAAATGCGGCTCTAAATCAAAATATTGAAAAAATTAAAGCGGTATCTCAACAGCTTACTTTTTACGATAGTTTTCCTAGACATATTAACACGAACAAAAAACAATGGAGTTTTGTTAAACCTAAAGATTGGTGTAGCGGTTTTTATCCCGGGATTTTATGGTATGCTTATGAAGAGTCGGGAGATGAGGTTCTTAAAAATAAAGCCATTAAATTCACCGAAACATTAAAACCCATAGCCTACAGTCCTGCGAGAAATCACGATATCGGTTTTCAATTATATTGTAGTTATGGTAATGGTTATAGGTTAACTGGAAAACAAAATTACAAAGAAATTTTATTGGCAGCAGCCGATACATTAGCAACATTATACAGCCCGAAAGTTGGAAGCATTTTATCTTGGCCTTCACAAATTAAACGATATAACCACAACACCATTATAGATAATATGATGAATTTAGAGTTGCTTTTTTGGGCATCTAAAAATGGTGGAGATAAAAGTTTGTACGATATAGCTAAAAGTCATGCAGAGCAAACTATGAAGTATTTGGTTAGGGAAGACGGTTCTGCATTTCATGTTGGATCTTTTGATATAGAAACAGGAGCGTTTTTACAAGGCTATACACATCAAGGTTATGCTAACGAGTCTATGTGGGCGCGAGGGCAAGGTTGGGGAATTTATGGTTTTGCAATGGCATATCGTGAAACTGGTGATTCTAATTTTTTGAATACTGCCATAAAACTTTCAGATAAATTTTTAGAGCGTTTACCGGAAGATGGTATTCCGTTTTGGGATTTCGACGATCCTAAAATTCCAAATGCACCAAAAGATGCTTCTGCGGCAGCGGTTGCAGCATGTGGTTTAATGGAATTGTCAGGTTTGGTTCAAGATGAAAAGTTAAAATCTAAATATTTCAACGCAGGCAAAAAACTCGTTGAAATACTATCATCTAGTGCTTATTTGAGTCATGCTAAAAATGATGCCTTGCTATTACATTCCACAGGAAATCACCCTAAAAATAAAGAAATGGACGTACCAATTATTTACGCCGATTATTATTACATGGAAGCCTTATTACGTTTAAAGAAACTTGAAAATATTTAATAAACATCGCATTTTAAAATGAAAAAGCTTGCTTTTATTCTTATTTGTATCACACTAACTTTTAGTTCTAATATTTTCGCACAAACTGTACCGTATTCTATTGGTCGTATTGTGGTAAGTTCTGATGGCAATGAGCACGATCATGATGATTGGGCTGCTACACCCTTTACACTAGCGCTGTTGGCAGCAAAAGGACTTCAAGATAAACTTACAGTTTACACGTTTAGTGATCATATTTGGGGGAGCGATTATCAAAAGAAAAAAGGAAAAGCCGAAATGTTAATAAGTGCTTTTGAAGGTCAAAAAATATATAATTTTAAAAAAAGTAATTTCTTAGAAGCGGTTGCCGATTCTACCAAAGCCATTAATGCCATTGTAAAAGAAATTAATAAATCTAAGGCGAGCAACCCGTTAACTATTGTGGCTGCTGGGCCTATGCATGTTGTGGGATCTGCTATTTCACAATCAAAAAAAGCAAAATTAAAATATGTAAGAATTATTTCTCATTCGAATTGGAACGATAGACACTCTGATAAACCTTATGATTGGGAAGAGCATTCTGGTTGGACTTGGAACGAAATTAAAGCGAATTTTGAGTCTTTCGGATTGATTTGTGATAGAATATCCGATCAAAATGGCGGGAAAGATTATGAAGGGATGAAAGCGCCAAAAGCCATGTTCGATTGGATAAATACTTCACCAATAAGAAATACTTCGGAAGAAGCGAAAAAACAATTAGATTGGTTATATCAAAGGCAATTAACTTGTGTTAAAAAGGGAGATTTCGATCCGTCGGATGCTGGTATGATTATCTATCTGTTAACCGGAAAACAAAAAACAAGTCCTGATGATGCAAGAGTAATTATCGAAAATCCAGTACATTAAACCAAATTCAAAAATGAAAAGAAATTTCAGCCTATTTATCATCATATTTATCAGTTTTCATTGTTTTTCTTCTGAAATAAGGACTACGGAAGAAAAATCTAATTTTGAAACTTCAATTAGAAATAATTCCGAAGAAAATGAAGTCGTAAAAAAGGAGTGGAATGGTTTTAAAATAAAGGAAGCAACGTTAAACGGCCTGGCTTATAAAGTGGTGTTTCCAAAAAAAGCAAATAAAAATAAAAATTGGATATGGCGTGCTAGATTTTGGGGTCATGAGCCACAAACTGATATAGCGCTTTTAAACGCGGGGTTTCATGTGTTGTATATTGAAGTTGCTAATTTATTCGGAAGTCCGAAGGCTGTTAATATTTGGAATGATTTTTACGATTTCATTATAAAAAAATATAAATTAAACCCTAAAGTCGTGCTAGAAGGCATGAGCAGAGGCGGATTAATTGTTTTTAATTGGGCTAACCGTAACGCCGAAAAAGTAGCTTGCATTTATGCCGATGCACCGGTTTGCGATTTTAAAAGTTGGCCTGCTGGACAAGGCACTGGTGATGGCTCTAAAAAAGCTTGGCAAACTTGTTTGAATGTTTATGGTTTTACTGAAGAAGTAGCGTCTCAATTTTCTGGAAATCCTATAAATCATATGGAGTATATTGCTGTTCAAAAGGTGCCAATTTTAATTGTTGTTGGCGATGCAGATAAGGTTGTTCCTGTAGCAGAAAACAGTGCTTTATTAGAGCAGCGTTTAAATGGTTTAGGTTGGGAGTTAAGCATGATTCATAAACCTGAAGTAGGGCACCATCCACATTCTTTAAAAGATCCAAAATCTATTGTAGATTTTATTTTGAAGGCAACTAATCCTTAATTTTATTGGATTCTTTTTGTGTATAAAATCCCTGAAAAAGTTTACTTAATTCCATGTAAAATGTAACGTTTTATTTTTGTTTAAAATCGTTCAACGGCTTGTTAGTAGCCTATTTCATTAATATAACATATAAATAAGCTATAGTTTATATGGATAGGTTCATGATTTATACCGTAAAAAGTCTATTATTTTTATTATTGTATCTATTATGTTTTTTTAGAATAAATAATAAAAAATTCAAGGATGAAAAAATCAGGTATTTGTGCAATGTTGTTTGCTTTTCTTTTAGGAACAGCATGTGGTTCTAAAGTAGAAAAAGCTGTAGTTGCCGAGGCGAATATCAATCCGGAAAATATAACAGATGAAGCGCGTATGGAATGGTGGCAAGACGCCCGATTTGGTATGTTTATTCACTGGGGTATTTATACGGTTCCTGCTGGTTTTTATAACGGCGAAGCACAAACAAATAGTGCCGAGTGGATTATGAATAAAGGCAAAATTCCGGTTGCTGAATATGAGAAATTTGCAGACGAATTTAATCCAACAAAATTTAATGCCGACGAGTTTGTGGCTTTAGCCAAACAAGCCGGAATGAAATACATGATTATCACGGCTAAACATCACGATGGATTCTCGATGTTCGATTCTAAAGCCACAGATTACAACATTGTAGATGCCACGCCTTTTAAACGTGATATTTTAAAAGAATTATCTATTGCCTGCCAAGAGCAAGGTCTTAAATTCGGTTTTTACTACTCGCAAGCTCAAGATTGGCACCATCCGGGTGGTTTAGGGAATAGCTGGGATAAATCTTTTAAGCGTGTAAGTAGCGACGAGTATGTTTACGAAAAGGCACTTCCAGAAGTAAAACAGTTACTTACAGAATATGGCCCGATATCAAATTTTTGGTGGGATACACCTCGTGAAATGACAAAATCTGTTGTCGATAGCCTGCATCACATTACTACGGCATTGCAACCATGGATTATTACAAACGACCGTTTGGGGGACGATTATCCTGGAGATCATAAAACTTTTGAAAGAAATGGGCCAAGACATCAACCCGAAGCTAAATATTGGGAATTATGCCAACCCGTTAGTGGTAGTTGGGGTTATCGTAGCGACGATGATAATTTTAAATCGATACCAACTTTAATTCATAATTTAATAGACCAGAGTAGTAAAGGCGGAAATTATTTATTGAATGTAAGCCCAACCCGAGAAGGCATTTTAAGAACGGAAGCCGTTGAGCGCATGAAAGCCATTGGTGCTTGGATGAATGCAAATTCCGAAGCGATTTACGGTACACAAGCAAGTCCAACTTCTACCGAACCCGATTGGGGACGTATTACCATGAAAACTATTGACGATAAAGCATTACTTTATCTTCATGTTTACAACTGGGAAGATGGAGCAGCGTTGCCAATTCGATTAAAAAATAATGTAGAATCCTGTTATTTACTTACAGATGAAAGGAGAACGTTTAAAACCGAAACTTTAGATCATGGAATTCAGGTGAAATTAACTGGAAAAGAGACAGATAGCGTAGCTTCTGTTATTGTTTTAAAGTTGAAAGAAATGCCTAATGCATTACCTATAAAAGCTTTAAGTCAAGATGAAAACGGATTAGCTCTACTTACAGCATACAGAGCGCAATATGAAAACTTACAAGGACCAGGCGCCCTATACAAAGAAGAGTGGGATTGCGTTAGCCATTGGGATAGCGAAACGGCTCGAGTATATTGGTCTTTCGAAATTGATAAACCAGGCACATTTAATGTTGAGCTTGGTTATTCAGGAAGTAAATCTACTGAAATTACAGTAGCACTTGCAGGAACTTCTAAAAATGTAAACGTTGCCGCAACAGGAAGTAATCCAAAACGATTTAAAAAAGCAGACTTAGGACAATTTACAGTGGATAAACCTGGTAAATATGAGTTGTCCTTAATGCCTGTACCCGGAAAATGGAATGCCATTAATTTGAAGGACATTAAACTTCAACCCGTAAAAAAATAATCACCGTTTAATTGAATTTGTAAAATGATGAAGTATATTTTTCTTTTGTTTATTGGATGTTTGTTCTCTTGCGGTGCACAAAATAGTCTATATAATAATTTAGATGAAGCACCTATTGATGGCGGCTTGCAAATGGACGATTATTGGGTTTGGGGCAGTTCTGTTATTAAGGGAGACGATGGTTTGTACCACATGTACGCTTCACGCTGGCCAAAAATGTTGCCTTTTCATCCGGGTTGGATGGTCGCTTCAGAAATTGTACATGCTACATCAAAAACTCCACAAGGACCTTATCAATTTCAAGATGTCGCTTTAGGCGATCGTGGTACTCAATATTGGGATGGTAAATCGTGCCATAACCCGAAAATTGTAAAATATAAAGACACTTACATTCTTTACTACATGGGATCTACACATCCTTTTGAGGCAGTTACGGAAGCTAATGTTAGCGATTTCAATTTATCTAGTAAATGGTGTATTGCTGCACGTTGGGGAAAACGCATTGGTATAGCAACTTCTAAAAGTCCAAATGGTCCATGGAAACGTCAAAATGCACCAATTTTAGAGGTTAAGCCAAATTCATATTACAGCTTTTTAACCTCTAATCCTTCGCCCTTAATTAAAGAAGATGGATCGGTAGTTTTACTTTTTAAAGGAAGAAGTTATAAGGAAGATGAGGTTTCGCAAAGCGATATGAGTATCGGCGTGGCTACAGCACCAAGTTTTGATGGTGAATATACTGTTATTGGCGATAAACCTTTATTTTCTATGGAACGCTTTGGAGAAGTGGAAGATCCTCATTTATGGAGTGATGATTATGGTTATCACATGATAGCAAAAGACCAAAGAGGTTTAATTACCAGAGGAAAAGGTGACGGATTGGTAGCGCATTCTGAAAACGGTATCGACTGGATAATAGATGAAAATCCAAGAGCTTATACAAAAACTGTAAAATGGAACAACGGAAAAACTATTAAGCAAGGGCAGTTGGAGCGACCTTTTGTTTTTGTAGAAAACGGAAAACCTACACATATTTTCTTCGCTACTATGGATGGACCTGGTGGATTTGGAAATGGTACAAAAACTTGGAATATGGTTATTCCTCTCAAAAATTAATATAACTAACTAAATATTTTAATACAATAAATACAGATATAACATGGACAAAAAAATATTATTATGGTCAATTACTGCAGCTCTTGCGGGATTTTTATTCGGCTTTGACGTGGTAGTAATATCGGGTGCCGATAAAAAATTACAAGCTCTATGGGAATCATCCGATGCTTTTCATGGTTGGGTTGTTATGGGTATGGCTCTTTGGGGTACCGTAATTGGAGCTATTTTTGGTGGTTTTCCAACTAATAAATACGGACGTAAAAATACCTTAATAGCTATTGGTGTTTTATTTGCAGTTTCAGCTATAGGGTCTGCATTATCAAACGATCCTTATATATTTGCCTTTGCTCGATTTATTGGTGGTATTGGAGTTGGTGCTTCAACCATCGCAGCGCCTGCTTATATCTCTGAAATCGCACCAGCAAAGGATAGAGGACGTTTAGTAGCCTTGTATCAATTCAATATTGTGTTTGGTATTTTAGTAGCTTTTTTATCTAATTACTTATTAAGTGGTATTGGTGAAAATGCTTGGCGATGGATGCTTGGTGTAGAAGCCATCCCTGCTGTTTTTTATATTTTATTCGCGTTAAAAGTACCTAAAAGTCCACGTTGGTTATTGTCTCAATCAAGAGTAGCAGAAGCAAAGTCTGTATTAAAAATGATAGACCCAGATGCAGATGTAGATGAGCAAATAAAAGAGTTTACATCACATTCTGATGCTAGTGATAAAACGGAAACTATTTTTATTAAAAAATATAGATTCCCATTAACTCTAGCGTTTTTGATAGCCTTTTTTAATCAATTATCGGGGATTAATGCATTTTTATACTATGCACCACGAATTTTTGAAGAAGCAGGTTTAGGGGAGAGTACGGCACTTTTAAGCAGTGTTGGTATTGGTGTTACAAATTTGGTATTCACATTGTTAGGTGTGTTTTTAATTGATAAATTAGGAAGGAAAACCTTAATGTATATTGGTTCTGTTGGATATATAATTTCATTAGGCTTGGTATCTGCGGCGTTCTTCTTAGGCTGGACGGGTATGGCTGTACCCATTTTTTTGTTTTTATTTATTGCAGCACATGCTATTGGACAAGGCGCAGTAATTTGGGTATTTATTTCTGAAATTTTCCCTAATCATTTACGTGCTTCCGGACAATCTTTTGGAAGTTCAACACACTGGGTTTTAGCGGCTTTAATTCCATCATTAATTCCATTTTTATTTAATCATCCCATGATTGGTGCTGGCGTGGTATTTTTAGTATTCGCAGGTATGATGGTATTGCAATTATTGTTTGTAGCTTTCATGATGCCAGAGACTAAAGGTAAAACTTTAGAAGAGCTAGAAGATATCATCTTAAAGAAAAAATAAAAAGTTATTTATATGAAAAAGTTAGTTGGGTTTTTATTCGTTTTTTGTGCATCATTATCGCTATATGCTTCAAAGATTGATACGTTGGTTGTGCATAGTACAACGATGAATAAAGACATAAAAAACGTGGTGATTACGCCAGATTCATATCAAAAAAATGGAAAGCGATTGGCTGTTGTTTATTTGCTTCACGGAGCAGGAGGAAACCACACGGCATGGTTGAGAAAAGCTCCTAAAATTAAAGTATATGCCGATTTATATAACGTAATTATTGTGTGTCCCGATGGCCATAAAACGAGTTGGTATTTTGATAGTCCCGTGGATAATAGTATGCAATATGAAACTTATATTTCTAGAGAACTTGTAACCCAAATAGATAATAAATATAATACCATAGCAGATAAAAATCATCGCGCTATTTCTGGATTAAGTATGGGCGGTCATGGAGCACTGTATTTGGCTTTTAAGCATTCTGATATTTGGGGCGTTGCAGGAAGTATGAGTGGAGGTTTAGATATTAGACCGTTTCCCTTAAGATGGAGTATTTCTGAAAGATTAGGCACATACGCACAGAATCCGCAGAATTGGGAACAAAACACCGTAATTAATTTGGTGCACTTACTAAATGGGAAGAATTTAAAATTTTTGTTTGATTGTGGTGTAGACGATTTTTTCTACGATGCTAATGTAAGGCTTCATAAAAAACTTGTAGAACGCAATATTCCGCACGATTATATTGAGCGTCCTGGTGGGCATACCAATGCATATTGGGCCAATTCCATCAAATATCATATGGTGTTTTTTAACGATTTTTTTAATAATTAAAATAAATAAAACTAATGAACTTTAAAACAGTTTATCTTTTTTCATTAATTACTTTATTTTGTTTGTCTTGTAAAAAACACACAGGTACAAATACCGAAGCAAAAGAGGTAGAAACAGCCATTTCAACTTTTGTAAATAGCAAACCGAATATTGTGGTATTACTTTGTGACGATTTGGGTTACGGCGATTTGTCGTCATTTGGACATCCTATAATCAAAACTGAAAATTTAGATAAATTAGCCAATACTGGAATTAAATTAACCAATTTTTACTCAACAGCTCCGGTTTGTTCTCCGTCGCGTGCCGGTTTACTAACAGGTAGAAGTCCAAATAAAGCTGGTATTTACGATTTTATTCCTGGCTTAAAGAAAAGCCCAGATAATAGAGATTTAGTGCATCTCCAAGCACACGAACAAACTATTCCGGCTATGTTAAAATCTGTTGGTTATACCACTTGCTTAGTTGGTAAATGGCATTGTAGTTCACAGTTTAATTCTGATAAGCAACCACAACCCAATGATTTTGGTTTCGATCATTGGTTTGCAACACACAATAATGCCTCACCTAGTCATGAAAATCCAAATAACTTTGTTCGAAATGGTGAAAAAGTTGGAGTAATACAAGGTTTTAGTAGCCAAATTATAGTTGATGAAGCTATTAATTGGTTGGATAATAAGAAGGGCGACCAGCCATTTTTTTTAGAAGTTACTTTTCACGAACCACATGAGCCTATTGCGTCACCAAAAGATTTGGTGCAAAAATATTTACCACTGGCAGATAATTTACAGCAAGCAGAGTATTTTGCTAATGTAGAAAATGTAGATCTCGCTGTTGGACGTTTAGTTGAGCATTTCGAAAAGAACAATATGGATAATACACTCATAGTTTTTAGCTCTGATAATGGTCCGGAAACTTTTATGAGATATTCTAGAGCAAAAAAATCTTATGGTTCGCCAGGAGAATTAAGAGGAATGAAACTTTGGACTAACGAAGCCGGTTTTAGAGTGCCTGGAATAATTAATTGGATTGGCAAAAAAACATTTACAGGAACAACCGACAAAGTAGTTTCAGCATTAGACTACTTGCCAACATTTGCAGAACTTTCTGGAGCAAAATTACCGAATAGAAAACTTGATGGAGAATCGTTTACAGCACTTTTGGAAAATGGTGATTTCGATAGAGATAAACCATTAATATGGGCATTTTATGATGCTTTAAATGAAAGAAAAGTAGCTATGCGTAAAGGCGATTGGAAAATTTTGGCAAGTATAGAGGCCGATGGAAAAGCATTACCAAACATACATAACTTATACGATGGTAATGAAGCATTAGTTAAAAATGCAAAATTAATCAATCATGTGTTGTTCAATTTGAAGCAAGATATTAATGAATCTGAGGATTTATCTTCAACCAAAGCTGAGGTTTTTCAAATTATGAAAAAAGCCTTAGAAATAGAATATAAGAACTTGCTAGACGAAAGTCATATTTGGGTAAGAGAAGAATAGATTATGATTAAAAAAGTGTCTTTATTATTTTTTTGCATCACCATTTTTTTTAGTAAAGATGCTTATGCTCAATTTATATTTCCAGAAGAAATTATAAAAGCACATCCGCGTTTAATTTCTTCGGAAGTAAGTCGTGAAGATATGTTGTTTCAAATAGAAACTTCGGGTGATGTAAAAGTATCTTATGAAGCCTTTAAAAGCAACGTTTTAAAATATGTTAATCAATATAAAACAGATCCAGAATGGTTGTCGTCACGTTTTCAAATGTATTGGGAAAGTCATGCCAGCGATATTTTTGTAAAAGGAGCATTTTATTCTCATGCCAAGGGAAAAGCGCCTGTGCCAACGGTTCGTTTTACTGGCCAGCGTGATTATGTAACCGATTATAAAACACCTAAGTTAGAAGATGTAAAACCGTATTTAGAAGATAAACGCGGGCTTTTTCTTCAGAATAAAATCACCAATAATTGGGAGTGGGTGAAACCATCCAAAACGGGTCGTGTAATTGAGAATACCAATGAAAATATTATGAAAATTGCTCGTGATGCGGCTTTGGTTTATTACATTGAAGAGGATGAAGATTACGCCATATTAGCACATCATCTATTTGACGTGTATATGCATGGTTTATATTATAGAAACGAGCCTATAGATTTAGAACATGGTAATGGCCAGAATGTTATTGGGTTAACGTCTTTTCAAGTTATTAAAGAAAATATAGTAGATGAATTGGCAGAGTGTTACGACTTTTTATACCATTATATTCAAAGTAAACATCAAAATAAAAACACAATTTACACGACGTCTTTTAAGAAACTAGCCGAAATTATTATTAAAAACGGTGTGCCAGACAATAACTGGAATTTACACCAAGCTAATAAAGTTATTGAAATTGCTTTAGCATTAGATGAAGACCAAGCTTATCAAGACGGAAAAGGATGTCAATATTATCTAAATCGTGTTTTTAATCAATCGGAAGCGAGACAGTGGTCGGTTAACGATGTCTTGAATTATGGTTACGACCAACAAAATGGTATTTGGAACGAAAGTTCTGGATATGCCTTAAGTGTTGCCGAGGGGTTTACACATTTGGCAGGTGTAATTCAAGAAGCTTTAGAAGTCGATATTATGCCAAATATGCCAGTTATTCCAAAAGCTGTTAAAGTGATGCCGCAATATGTTTACCCAAATAAGCTTATTGTTGCTTTTGGCGATTCGCATTATGGCGAATTAAAAACACAACCGTTTTTAGATTTAATTAGTAATGCTCAAAAGTTTAATAAAAAAGTACAAGAAGAAGAATTTACAGGCATGCTTTATATGCTGAAAAATAAAGACCAATTATTAAAACCGAGTAAACCTAAAGATGCTTTTAGAGCATTGCTTTATAATACAAAAGTAAATTTAGACACTAGTATTAAAGCGGCCAATATTACGGATTATACTACGGCCTCATTCTATGCACCAAACGTGAGCTGGGTAGCAATGAGAAACGGCATGGATAAGGAAAACGGGCTTATGATTTCGCAGGTGGGGTCTGTTGGTAACCATGCACATTCCAACGGAATTGCTATGGAACTTTACGGAAAAGGTTATGTTTTAGCACCCGAAGGTGGTCGTGGTTCTAGTTATTATCGAGACGATTATCGTAATTATTATTCGCAATTTCCAGCACACAACACGGTTTCGGTAAACGGGAAATCGCAGTATAATAAAATGCGCAGTTATTACCCGTTTCAAGTAAATACACTGTATCCAGCTTCAGAAAAAAAATCAGGATTTTACCCAAATATCAATTTTTCCGATGTGTATTTTCATGAACCTAGCACAGATTCAGACCAAAATAGGATAATGAGTATTATTCGAACGGGGGAAACTTCAGGCTATTATATCGATATTTTTAGATCGAAACAGAAAGAAGGAAAAGCTAAATATCACGATTATTTCTATCATAATTTAGGACAAGAATTAGATTTTGAAATAAGCAATAACCAACCTTTAAAATTTCAAACGTCATCAAAATTAACTTCGAAATCGGGAAACATAAAGGCTTACGATTTTTTGTTCGATGAAACCTCAACTAAAATAAAAACACCATTTAGAGGCAGGTATACTTTATCAATCGATAATGAAAAAGTAATTATGAATATGTGGATGAATGGGAATGAAAATCGAGAACTTTTTAAGGTGAAATCGCCGCATTCCGAAGCGTTCCGAAAAATACTTCCTGAAGCTATTGAAAAAGCTCCATTGCTAACCACCGTAGTGAGGCAATATGGAGAAGCATGGAATAAGCCTTTTGTGGCAGTTTACGAACCCTCAACAAGAGAGAGACCAGAGATAATTACTTCAATAAAAACATTTGAAGTTGAAGATAAAACAACAAGTTTTGTTGGTATACAAATTGAAAGTAAAGGGGATAGAACTGATTTTGTTTTTTCATCAGACATTAAAGATTCTTTTAGTCATAATAATATTGATTTTACGGGTACTTATGGTGTATTAATCCAAACCACGCAGCAAACCACACTTTTTATTGGTGCAGGACAAGACATAAGCTATAAAGGGTATAGCATCGAAATATTAGGAAAACAATCAAGTTCAGCTACTTTGGTTACTGGTGAGCAGTTCAAGCTAACTTGTAATGACCCTATCTTACTGAGCGTTCCAGATGTTTATAAAAATGGTGATGTAGTTTTAAATATGGGTTTTCAACAAGTACAAGGAAATAGGCTTACAGTAAATGATAAAAAAGTGGTTCAGTTTAAAGTGTTGCCAACCGATTTTCAAAATATTTCAATCAGAACTAAAGAATAAATATGAAACGTTTTTTTCAAACATATAGTTTAGTCGTCGTTTTGTTGCTATTTAATGGCTGTAAACAAAATGAAACTATCCAATTATCATCACCAGATGCGTCTAAAAAAATAATGTTTTTGCAAGGTGAAAATCAAAACGATATAAGTTTTTCAGTTTTTTATAATAATCAGGAAGTTATTCAAACATCGGTTTTAGAATTACTTTCAGAAGAACTTAATTTTTCGGGCAAAGTTTTAGTAGAAAAGGTTGAAAATACTTCGAATAATTCAAAATGGACTTCAAGGTTTAGCGAGTTAAGCACCATTCCAGATCATTACAATCAAATAAAAATTTATTTAACGCAAGGTGAAGCTAAACTAAATATAATTGCTAGAGCTTATAATGAAGGCGTTGCTTTTGCTTATGAAGTGCCAGAACAAAACAATATAAAGGATATTGGTTTAAGTGAAAATATTCATTATAATTTTTCTGAAGATTACCCAGTTTGGTCAACTCCAAAACGCGAAAAAGGTGTGTTAACCGCTCAAGGTGAATACAAAAAAAAATCTATTACCGCTTTACAAAAAGGCGCAGAACGTCCGTTATTAATAGAAATTAGTGATAGCATTAAAATAGCATTAGCCGAAGCGCAATTAGTAGATTATGCACGTTTGAGCTTTAATAAAGGCCATGCTTCAAAATACAGTATTGTATCATCTTTGGATGGAAAAACGGGAGAGCAAAAACAAGATACCATAACTGGCGCTGTAATTGCCGAAAGAAAAATAAAAGGAGCAAAAGTAAATAAAACACTACCGTTTCAATCACCATGGCGCGTGGTTATGATGGGTGAAAGTTATGGTGAATTATTGGAAAATAATTACATCATTCAAAACTTAAATCCGCCTTCAGCAATTGAGGATTCTTGGGTCGAACCAGGGAAAGTGCTACGAGAAACAACCTTAACAACTAAGGGCGGTTTTGCGGCCATTGATTTTGTAGCGAGCCATAATATGCAGTACGTGCATTTTGATGCTGGTTGGTATGGTAACGAAATGGATAATGCTTCTAATGCTACTACCGTTACTCTAGATCCTAAACGTTCCAAAGGTCCTTTTGATATTGAAGCGATTTGTAAATATGCCAAAGAAAAAGGTGTAAAAGTGATGCTGTATATAAACCGAAGAGCCTTAGAAGGTAAGGTTGGTGAGGTATTTCCTATACTTAAAAAATGGGGTGTTTCTGGTGTAAAATATGGTTTTGTAAGAGTGGGTGATCAAGATGCCACTGCTTGGATGCACGAAGCCGTAAAAAAAGCAGCAAAGTATAATTTGGTTATAGATATTCATGATGAATACAGGCCAACTGGATTTTCTAGAACGTACCCAAATTTACTTACCCAAGAAGGAATTCGTGGTGATGAAGAAACGGTACCTAACCAACATACCTTAATAACCATGTTTACAAGAATGTTGGCTGGAGCTGCTGATAATACAGTGTGTTATTATAATAAACGCGTAGATAGAATGGGCTCACATGCTTCTCAATTAGCAAAAACGGTGTGTATTTTTAGTCCGTTGCAATTTTTATACTGGTACGATAAAGCTCCTGCTGCTCCAATAAAAGAAGATGGTCTTTGGGGAAATACCAATACCATTGGTAACGAGCCAGAATTAGAGTTCTTTAGCAATGTGCCAACTACTTGGGATGAAACTAAAGTATTGGTTGCTGAAATTGGAGAATTAGGTGTTATTGCTAGAAAAAGTGGTGCCGATTGGTTTGTTGGTGGTATTAACGGAACTACAGAACGCGAAGTGCAAGTCGACTTTGAGTTTTTAGAGCCAGATACTAAATATACAGCTAAAGTATATACAGATGATGAAACCGTGAAAACAAGAACCCAAGTTAAAATTGAAACTATTCAAATTACAAATACCTCAAAACTTAATATAAAACTTAATAGTAACAATGGTTTTGCTGTTCAAATAATTAAAAAATAAGCAATTATGAAAAAGTCATTAATACTTCTTTTCTGTTTGTTATCAATGGGTATCGTATGGTCTCAAAATAATGTAGAAGTACATGCTATTAAACTATCGGGAGATGTACCAAATGGGAAAATTATTATAAATAAAACAGTAGAACAGGATATAGAAGCATCTATCCATCGAAAGAATAAAATAAAATTATATCCAAATGTTGAGTTTCAAACATTGGAAGGTTTTGGTGGTGCTTTTAACGAAATTGGAGGAGAAGCCTTGATGTCGCTTCCGCAAGAATTACAAGATCAAGTTATTACGAATCTTTTTGGTTTAAACCAAGGTGCTGCACTTGTTTTCAATAGAACAGCGGTAGGAGCTAGTGATTTTGGAATTGATGCGTATAGTTATGCTGAAAAAGCAGACGATTTTAAAATGAAGCATTTTTCAATTAAACGTGAGGAAACTACGGTTATTCCATATCTTCAAAAAGCATTTAAAGCCAATCCAGATTTGAAATTATTTGCCTCGCCTTGGAGTCCACCGGCATGGATGAAGTATTCAGGTTTAATGGATAGAGGTGAAGAATTTCCTGAGAAGAACCAATTAAAAGATGATCCTAAAATTTATGAAGCTTATGCCTTATACTTTTCAAAATATATCCAAGCCTATGCTAAAAAAGGAATTGATATTGATCGCTTAATTATTCAAAATGAAAATGATGCCAACACTAAATATCCTTCAAATGATATGTCGGTAGCTCAAATGAATACATTAGTAAAATCTTATTTACGTCCACAGTTTGAAAAAGATAATATCGACACTGAAATTTGGGCAGGAACCTTTAGATCTTATGGACGATTAGATGCTCTTGAAATTGCAGCTAATGAAGATTATAGAAACTTGTATGATGGCATAGGTATTCAATATACCAGCGGAATTTACATTCAGCAAACCAAAGATGTTTTTCCAGAAGTCAACTTAATGCATACCGAAGGAAACTGTGATGATGGAAAAAACAATTGGGGGCAAGCATCAAACAGATTAAGAGAGATTGCTAACTATATTAATAGAGGTGTACCAAATTATTGTTATTGGAATATGATTTTAAATGAAACTACCGAAAGCGGTTGGGATTGGAAACAAAATTCATTAATTAATATAGATCGAAATACAAAACAAGTAACTTATAATCCAGATTATG
This sequence comes from Algibacter sp. Ld11, assembly GCF_045066735.1. NCBI lineage: Bacteria > Pseudomonadati > Bacteroidota > Flavobacteriia > Flavobacteriales > Flavobacteriaceae > Algibacter > Algibacter sp. Ld11. The sequence continues at coordinate 62,404 of NZ_JBISHH010000026.1, forward strand.
CTGTTATTGGTTTTATGAGTCAGTATTTGGTGCCAGGAGCTAAACGAATTGCTAACTTTTCTAGAGCAGATTTAATTTCAATAAAGTACGAAGGAAAAATTTATATACTTATTCAAAATACTAAAGATAAAGCACAGGCTTATGAGTGTCAAATAGAAAATGGCGAAGGTATAAAAGTTGAAATTCTAAGTAATTCATTAGCCGTTGTTATTTTAAATATCTAATTAAAAATTATCATTATAATATAATTATGAAAAATCTAACTATTTTAAAATTTTTAACTGTTTTCTTTTTAGTAGGCATAGTGTCCTGTAAATCGAAAGAAAACAAAGAAGTTGCTATCGTTAAAAAAGAATTGCCAGCAAAACGTCCGAACATTATTTTTATGATGTCCGATGATCATGCCTATCAAGCTATTAGTGCATACAGCGATCGTTTAATTCAAACTCCAAACATAGATCGTATTGCAAACGAAGGTATTAAATTTACTAATGCCTGTGTATCTAATTCCATTTGTGCACCGTCTAGAGCAACTATTTTAACTGGTAAGCACACGCATATTCATGGAAAAGTGGATAACGTATTTCCGTTTGATGAGTCTCAAGTAACGTTTCCACAGATTATGCAACAAGCTGGCTATAAAACAGCCATGTTTGGGAAATTACACTTCGGAAACAACCCAAAAGGCGTTGATGAATTTAAGATTTTACCAGGTCAAGGCCGCTATTACAATCCTATTTTTAACACCAATGATGGTCAAATTACGGTTGAAGGTTATGTCACCGATATTATTATGGATATGACTTTAGAATGGCTAGAGGAGAATAAAGATAGTGAACAACCATTTTTGATGTTTTCTATGCAAAAAGCACCACATAGAGAGTGGTTGCCTGCACCTCGTCATTTTAAAGAATATACCAAGAAAACTTTTGTAGAGCCAGAAACCTTATTTGATGATTATGAAGGACGTGGAACGGCAGCAAAAACGGCAGAGATGAATTTATTAACCCATATGAACTGGGCTGGAGATTCTAAAATGTACCCAGAAATAATGAAAGAGTTGGGTATTAAAGATATGTCTGGATGGGATTTGGAAGCTTTTGAGCGGGAAGTTGGAGCTATGAATGCTGAGCAGAGAGCTGTTTGGGATTCTGTTTACAGACCAATGATGGAAGACTTTAAAAAGCAATATCCAAAAATGAACGATACTGAATTAATGAAATGGCGCTACCAAAGATACATGCAAGATTATTTAGGATGTATTGCGGCTGTTGATGAAAATGTGGGACGTTTGTTAGATTATTTAGAGGATACTGGTTTAGATGAAAATACCATTATTATTTACACCTCAGATCAAGGGTTTTACTTAGGAGAACACGGTTGGTTCGATAAACGTTTTGTTTACGATGAATCTTTTAAAACACCATTATTAATTAAATGGCCAAACGTAATTACACCGGGAACGACTAATACCGAAATGGTTCAGAATTTAGATTTTGCTCAAACTATTTTAGAAGCAGCGCACATTGTTCCGCCTTCTGATATGCAAGGTGAAAGTTTAATTCCTTTGTTATTAGGAAACGATGAAGAATGGACTAGAGATGCTGTGTATTACCACTATTACGAATACCCAGGAATTCATATGGTAAAAAGGCATTATGCTATTATTACTCAAGATTACAAATTGGCGCATTTTTATTATGATGTTGATGAATGGGAACTGTATGATCGTAAAAAAGATCCTCAAGAAATGACTAATGTTATTGACGATCCTGCTTATGCTGATGTGGTTGTAAAATTAAAACAACAACTTAAAGATATGCGCGAGTATTACGGTGATAGCTCTCAATTAGATCAAGAGATATTAAAGAAATACCTTGAAGCTAAAAACAACCCAGATATTGAAACTGTGCCACTTCACTAATAAAAGTTTTAAACTAAAATGAGTTTTAAAAAACAACGAATATTTATAATAGGGTTACTTTTAGTAACGTTTTTTACACGTGCTCAAAATTCTGAAAAGCACCCGAGATTATATGCTGATAAAAATGATCGTGAACAGTTATTAAAGAAAATTGAAACGGAAGCTTGGGCAAAAGCATCATGGAATAATCTTTTAAGTGAAATTGATGTTCATGTAGATCGTCATGTTACAGATCCAGAGTGGATTGTGTCTCGTCTGGCCATGTACTGGAAAGATGGTCAACATTATACGCAATGTTATATTAAAGGTCAAGATTGGGATTATGGAGAAGGGAATGCACCACTTCCAACGGTACGCTTACCAGGTATGCGAAGATGGAATGACTATTTAAATGTTCCATTAGAGGACAGACTGCCTTACAATGAAACAGGTGATATGTTAGGAATTAGTCGTTCTAGCGCAGACAAAACACCTGTTCTTATTCCATATAAAGAAACAGGACATATGGTGCGTCAAAACAATATGGAAATATTAAAACTAGCTGAAAAATCTGCTTTTGCTTATTATCTGACTCAGGAGGAGAAATATGCAAAATTTTCATCTGATATTTTTTGGACTTGGATGTTAGGAACGTATTACATGCAACCACCTTTAGATCCTGAAAAATCAACAAAAGGACCTGGAGGTTACGAACCTGGAGGCATTATGGGGTATTACGATTATGAAGTGATTCATGATGATAGGCAAATACCTATGGCAATTACTTACGATTTTCTTTATGATTATTTAAATGAGCATCCGCATGCCCATTTAAAAACCATTAATAAAAAACCGGTAGATGTTGCAGGAACTGTTTTTAAACGTTTTATAGAAATTGGTTTAGTAAGAGGTGGGAAAAAAGGAAATTGGAATGTAAATCGCTATAAAAACATATTAGGAAGTATGCTTGTTTTAGAGCCAAATAACTTTTATGAAGACGGCAAAGGGCGAGATTATTATATTCCGTTTTACACTGAAAAATCTGGAGACCACTATGCAGGTTTACCAGAAATTATGGCAAATTATAACAAAACAACCGGCTTATGGCCAGAATCTCCAGGCTATGCATCAGGAATGATTCCTTATGTTTTAGACATGGGAATTAAACTGTATAAATCGGGAATTAATACCTTAGGAGATAACCCAATAATTAGCAAAGCATCGTTAGCTAATTTAGGCTGGTTGGATGCGCGTGGTAATTTGGTTCTTTTTGGAGATATGCGTGGCGGTCCTGCAAACATGTCGGCTTTTGAGTCTTTGTTAACGTATTCCACTTGGGAAGGCGATACTGAAACGGCTAAAAAAATGGCAACGGTAATTCGAAAAAATATAGCTTCTGGGCAATATGATCGAACGGCATCCGATTGGACAGGTATTGTTTTCAATCAGCCTTTACCAGAATCCGGAAGCGATTTACCTTTTAATCAAACCGCATATTCACCATTTCACAGACATATTATCATGAAAAATGGAAACGATGAAGATAACGCATTAATGTTTACACTTTACGGTGGTCGTTATCAGTCGCACTTAGCAAAAAACGGACTAGCGATGCAATTTTATGGCAAAGGTTGGGTATTATCACCCGATGCTTCGGCTTACGAATCGTATTGGTCTCCCGATGCTGGTTATCATCGTGGTATCACAGGGTCTAATACCATTGTTCCTGGTTACAATTCTGGAGATATTACTATCAATGCTATGGATCCATCGGTAGATACGGAAGCTAGTTTGTATAACAGTTATATAACTTCCAGTAAGGTATCGTTTTCCGATGTTTCAGCTGAAGAAAAACGTCGTTTAGTTGCCATGATTCGTACTTCGGAAACAACAGGATATTATGTGGATGTGTTTCGTTCAAATCAACAAGACAACGATTATATTCATCATAATTTAGGGAATCGTGTTACACTTAAAAACGCTTCAAATTCGCCTTTAGAATTAAAATCGGTTAACGATTTAGGTACAGCATACGATAAAAATTATAGCTTCTTCAAAAATCAAAAAAAGATAGATTTCACAGAAGATTTTAATGCTACTTGGGACATTTATAATGTTTCGCCTGCTTTACATGTTAATATGTGGATGATGGGGCAAGAGAAGAGAACTTTGTACGCTGTAGATGCGCCACCAACCACTTTAAGAAGCGATATTACTCCAGGACAAGTCAATAAAAGTCCAGAAACTACGCCAACATTAATTATTCGTCAAAACGGAATTAATGGAAAAGAATATCCATTTGTGTCTGTTTTTGAATCGTATGAAACCAATAAAAAATCTATCGAATCTATTTCAGAAGTAGGCGAGTTTACAGATTTGGTTAGTTTAAAAGTAGTATCTAAAAACAGCACGCAATATATTTTGAGTACTACGGAGCACAAAGTTTTTAAACCTTCAAAAGCATTAACATTTCAAGGAACTTTTGCCATAGCTTCAGAAAAAAATGGAACGTTTGAATATTTATATTTAGGAAAAGGTAAATTGCTTCAAAATAGTGATTATAGTATTGAAGCGGTAAACGAACCAGTTTCAGCTAACTTGAAATTTGAAAATGGAAGCTATTTCTACTCTTCAGATAAACCGGTACTTATTCAAACTAAAACCATAAAGAAAAAACAATTTCCTGCAGGATATCACATTGAAATAAAATAAATAATGAAAAAAGGCGTAATTAAAATATATATATCGATTTGTTTTTTATCGGCAACGCTTACTGCAATGGCGCAAGTTGCTGAGCATCCAAGAATTTATATTAACAACGAAGCAAAAGCTGATTTTTTAAATACTTTAGAAACTGTAAGTTGGAAAAAGAGTTTAGTAGAGAAGAAAAAGAATAACCTTGAAAAGTATCTTAAATACGTAGAAGAAGATCCAACTTGGTTAGTATCTCGACTACAAATGAATTGGAATACCAAGCATGATAAAGTCTATTTAAAAGCTGGCGATTTTTCACACTCTGAAGGTTCTGCTCCGGTGGCTACGGTTCGTTATTCGGGTACTCGCGATTGGGCAACCGATTATAAGCGTCCAAAATTAGAAGATGTTACACCTTATTTTGATGATCCACGAGGTTTATATTTAGAGCATAAAGAAACGGGAAAAAAAGAATGGATTCATCCATCGAAAGCCGGTTTTGCTATAGAGAAGTTGAATGAGCAAATAATGAACTTAGCTCAAGATGCTGCTTTTTTATACTGGCTTACTAACGATAAAAAATATGCCGATTTTGCTGCGCCAGTGTTTTTAACCTATATGGATGGAATGTATTATCGTGATGCGCCTATCGATTTGAATAAAACAACTCAGCAACATATTTCGGGTCTAGCAACTTTTGAGGTGATTCATGAAGGAATTGTTGTGTCCTTAGTAACTGCTTACGACTTTTTATATGCTTATTTTCAAGAAAATAATACCAGTTTAGAGCATTCGGTGTCTGTATTTCAAAAATGGGGCGATCAAATAATAGAGAAGGGTATTCCCGATAATAACTGGAATTTATTTCAAGCTCGTTTTTTAACTTACATAGCTTTAGTTTTAGAAAGTGATTCTAATTATAGCAACGGGAAAGGGCAAGAGTATTTTCTAGATCATACCTTCAATACCTCTACAGATAGACAATTGGCTATTAAAGAATCGCTTTTAGTTTACGATCATGAAAATGGAATTTGGCCAGAATCATCATCGTATTCAGTACATGTTATTACAACACTGCAGCGCATATTTACACTTTTAGATCAGGCTACCAATAAGAATGAGTTTTTAAATTATCCTATAGTTGAAAAAGCCGCTTTAGCATCCTTTCAATATTTATTTCCTTCTGGATATACTGTAGGTTTTGGAGATGCAAATCATAAAATATTACCTCCAGAAAATTTTGAGCTTTTAATAGCTAATTACAGAAAGTATAACTTAAAAGAAAAAGAGGCTTTAATTTCTGGTTTATTAAATCAAATGATTGCTGAGAAGTTATATAAACGTGAAGCCAATGATTTTTTTGAGCTATTTTTCTATGTCGATGAATTGAAACAAGAAAGTACCGGAAATGTGAGTATAAAAGGTTTAACCTCGTCAACATTTTACGCTCCAAACGTGAGCATGTTTAATCAAAGAATGGGTGAGGGCAACGATGCAGTAATGGTTTCTACAGTGGCATCTTATGGTAATCACACGCATGCTAACGGTATTTCTATTGAGTTATTTGCCAATAATTATGTTTTAGGACCAGATTCTGGTAAAGGCCCGAGTTATTGGCATCCCACTTTTAGGAATTACTATGCTAGAATGCCTGCGCATAACACGGTGGTTGTAGATGGACAATCTGATTACCATAATATGCGGTCGTACAATCCATATGTTTTAGATAATGCTTATCCTGAATCTGGACAAGCCGCCAATTTCGATAAAATCACCTTCTCTAAGGTGTCATTTGTAGAGCCTAAAACAAAGTCCGATCAGCAACGTTTTACAGCTATTATAAAATCGAATACCTCGCAAAAATATATTCTAGATGTGTTTAGATCGAAAAAACAAAATGCTGGTAAACAAAAGCACGAATACATATATCATAACCTGGGTCAGTCTTTAGACCTTTTTAATAAAAAAGGTAGTGCTTTAAAGCTAAGTTCTACTAGTGACTTGAGTTCCGATAATGGCGATTTAAAAGCCTATGATTTTTTTACTAAGAAGTTTAAAACTCAAACATCAAATGATGTTATGGGTTTATTTACATTAAAAAGTGAAAAACAGCCAAATAATTACATGAAACTCTGGATAAAAGGAAGCGAGAACCAAACGTTTTATAGTTTGAAATCGCCAAAATCGAATGCTTTGTCAAAAGGTACGGCGCCAACCGAAGTTTTAGATAAGCCTTTGCCAACTTTAATTTTGAAACGTAATGAAGCGGCTTGGGATAATCCGTTTGCTGTAGTGTTTAATCCTTATATGGATGGTGATAATAATGTTATCGAAAATGTATCTTATGATTCATTAGAAAACTATCCGAATACTCAAGTTATAACCGTTCAACAAGCTCATAATATAACTGATAAAATTGTTTTAAATGCGTTTGATGGTGATGTGATTGAAAAGGGCGATTTTTTTCAAAGAGGGTTGTTGTCTATAGAGCGATATTCCGAAGAAAAGTTAGACTTTATGTTTCTCTCAGGCATGATTAAATATGAAAATAAAGGTTGGGATATTATTGCAGCTGGAAAGCCATTTACGCTATCTATTGAAAAAACAGCTACTGGTTTTAAATTTCAAACCGATCAGGCTATAACTATTAATATGCCTTTTGTGAAAGGTACTAAGCCTGCAAAATTGCGCCTTTATAAAAATGGTAAATTAGTAACCACTAGAAAAGGAACAACAAATAGAAATCGAGACGATCAGTTGGTTTTTAAATTAGAAAAAGGGTATCAAAATGCCGAAATAATTTTTGATAAAAACTAAAACTATTAAAACAAATTTCAACCAATATTAGTGTTGAAAATACTTAAATAAATTATGAAAAAAATCATTTCACTTTCATTTCTATTAACGCTTGTCTTGTCTTGTACTACAATCTCTAGGCCTATTGAATTATATGTATCAGTTAATGGTGCTTCTGGTAATGATGGGTCTAAAGCACAACCATTTTTAGGTATTAGTCAGGCTATTAATAAAGCAAAGACATTAAAATCTGAAAATTCAAATTCAGAAATAATAATCAACGTTTTACCTGGGGATTATTATTTAAGCAAAGCTATTGAGATTTCTTCTGAATTAAGTGGAATATCAATTGTTGGTAGTGATGCTTCGGAAGTGCATATAAAAGGTTCGGTAGTTTTAGATTCAAAATGGGAAAAATTCAACGAAAATATTCTTGTAACTCTTGTTGACGAAGCATTAGATTTTGATCAATTAATTATTAACAGAGACTCTCAAATTTTAGCCCGCTACCCTAACTATAATGAAGAAGGACATTATTGGCAAGGCTATGCTGCAGATGCAATTTCTAAAGCACGTGTTGCATCTTGGAAAAATCCAAAAGGAGGCTTTTTTCATGCACTGCATAAAGGCCGATGGGGAGGGTTTCATTACGAAATCATAGGTGTTGATGCTAACGGAGAAGCTATTCTAAAAGGTGGGCAACAAAATAATAGAGGCTCTAGTTACCACAAAGAATATCGAATGGTAGAAAACGTATTTGAGGAGTTAGATAGCCCAGGGGAATGGTTTTTAGATAAAGAAACTCATAAGCTCTACTATTGGCCTTTGGAAGGTGTGGATTTAGAGAAAGATTATATAGAGGTTGCTGTGTTAAAAGACTTAATTCAGGTTGTTGGTAGTTTAGATAATCCAGTAAAAAACGTAAGTATTAGTAATATTACTTTTGAAAACACCCAACGCACATTCATGGAGGAATTCGAACCTTTATTGCGTAGTGATTGGACTATTTATAGAGGTGCTGTTGTGTTTTTTGAAGGCACTGAAAATTGTACTGTTACAAATAGCGTATTCACTAATTTAGGAGGTAACGCTATTATGGCTAGCAAGTATAACAAAGAATTGGTAGTCGAAGGGAATCATATTTATAATTGCGGCGGTAGTGCTGTGTCTTTTGTTGGAGATCCGTCGGCAGTAAGATCACCATCATTTAATTATGGACAATTTGTACATTTTAAAGATATGGATACGGTTATAGGTCCAAAAGGCGAATTGTATCCTCGAGAATGTTTAGTAGATAATAACCTAATACATAGAATTGGACGTATTGAAAAGCAAACAGCTGGTGTGCAAATTTCTATGGCTATGGATATTACTGTAAGTCGAAACAGTATTTACGATGTACCAAGAGCTGGCATTAATATTGGCGATGGTACTTGGGGTGGCCATATTTTAGAGTTTAACGATGTCTTCAATACCGTTTTAGAAACTAGCGATCATGGCTCGTTTAACTCATGGGGTCGCGATCGTTTTTGGTTGCCAAAGCGTGGTAAAATGGATAGTCTTACTACAGCTATTCCGGATATGTATAAGTGGGATGCTATTAAAACAACCATTATTAGAAATAATCGTTTTCGTTGTGATCATGGTTGGGATATCGATTTAGACGATGGCTCATCGAATTATCATATTTATAATAATTTACTTTTAAATAGTGGATTGAAGTTACGAGAAGGTTTTAATCGTGTTGCAGAGAATAATATTATGGTAAACAACTCATTACATCCGCACGTTTGGTTCGAGAAAAGTGAAGATGTTTTTAAGCATAATATTGTACAAAAAGCGTATCAAGATGTTGGTTTGTTAGGTTGGGGAAAAGAATTAGATTATAACTTTTTTCCTAATGAAGAATCTATGATGAAATCTCAAATTTATAATAGAGACATGCATAGTGATTTTGGTAATCCTATGTTTAAAAGTCCTGAGACTTTGGATTTTTCAGTTTCTGAAGATTCTCCTGCTTTAAAAATTGGTTTTAAAAATTTCCAGATGGATAAATTTGGAGTTCAAAAAGAAGCACTTAAAAAACTTGCTAAAACACCAGAAATCCCAAAAATAAAGAGTCCTTCCGAAGAAAATAAAAATGCCACAGTTGCTTGGTTGCGTAATGAACTTAAAAATGTGGAGTCGGAACAAGAGCAATCGGCTTATGGGTTAAACACAGCAGAAGGTGTTATTTTATTACGTGTGTGGAATAATAGTCCGGCTGTTAAAAATAACGGCCTTAAAAAAGGAGATGTTATTCTTAAAGCTGCAGGTAAAAAAATAAAAACGGTTAAAGACTTTTTTAAAGTAAATGTCGAAAATAAATCTGATAAAATGGATTTGTTAATTATGAGAAATCAATCAGAAAAGAAAATAACTATTCATACAAAATAAATGATGTACAAAAATACAAGAATATTTTTATGGTTTGTTGTTTCTTTTGCCTTTGTTGCAAATAGCTATTCTCAGAATTTTAAACAAATTGAGAGACCTAATATCATAGTAATCATGGCAGACGATTTGGGTTATGCTGATGTTGGGTATAATGGTTGTAAAGATATCCTTACTCCAAATATATATGATTTATCTATGACCGAATCAGCACGTGTGCAAAGCATGTTAGCGCGTTGGAAAGAGTTAAATAAAACCAGTCAACCAGCACTTTGGAACCCACTGACCAATAAAGAAGAATTATCAAAAAATATCAATATAAAGACTACTAATGGCTTAAAGGGAGTCCACACTATATAAGAGAATAAGAATCATTAAGAAGAATAATTATGTTTCAAAAGATTTTTTCTACACTAATTTGCTTAATCTCACTTTTGAGCCAATCGTCTATTTCTTGTCAAGAAAAACAAGAGTTTCCTAACATTGTTTTAATTAATGCAGATGATCTTGGTTATGGAGATTTAAGCTGTTACGGGGCTACAAAGCTTCATACCCCAAATATCGATAAATTAGCTAAAGAGGGGAGAATGTTTACTGATGCACATGCTGCATCGGCAGTTTGTACACCATCGCGTTATGCATTACTTACTGGAGAGTATCCTGCAAGACACGGAAATTTAAGTAGCCCTATATTTCTCAAAAATAAGTTAGTCATTGATACTCAAAAAGAAACAATAGCTTCCGTACTAAAAAAAGCCGGTTATGCCACGGCTTGTGTTGGAAAGTGGCATCTTGGTTTTGGGGAAACTGAGCCTGTAGATTGGAATAAACCATTAACTCCTGGACCTAACGAACTTGGTTTTGATTACTATTATGGTGTACCTGTTGTAAATAGTCATCCGCCTTTTGTATATGTTGAAAACCATAATGTTGTGGGGTTTGCAGAAGATGATCCGTTTGTATATGGACAAAAAGCAAAAACTAAAGAGATTTTTGAAAAAATGCATTTAGGTGCTATTGGAGGCGCAGAAAAAGCACATGCCTTATATGTGGATGATCAAGTAGGAACTCATTTAAAAGATAAAGCTCTGAGTTGGATGAAATCGCAAAAAGAAACTCCTTTCTTTATGTATTTTGCCGCAACCAATATTCACCATCCTTTTACACCAGCTCCACAATTTATAGGAACAAGTGATAGTGGTTTGTATGGTGATTTTGTTCATGAATTAGATTGGATTGTTGGAGAAGTTATGCAAACGCTTGAAGACATGGGAGTAGCAGAAAACACCTTAGTAATATTTACTAGTGATAATGGAGGTATGTTTAATGCCACAGGGCAAGAAGCATGGAAAGACGGACACCGATTGAATGGTGATTTATTAGGTTTTAAGTTTGATGCTTGGGAAGGAGGCCATCGTATTCCATTTATTGCACATTGGCCAAATAAAATAAAAGCATCCCAAGTTTCTAATCAGTTGATTTGTAATGTTGATATGTTAGCCACTTTTTCAGGGCTTACAGGACAAGAACTTGAAGATGGCCAAGGGAAGGATAGTAAAAATATGTTGGCAGCAATTACCGGTCAAACCGATAAACAATTAAGAAATGAATTGTTGCTAGCGGCAAAAAGAAAATCACACCTTACTTTACGCAGAGGTAAATGGCTATATATTGGAGCACAAGGTGGTGGTGGTTTTACTTCGAATAAACAAAGTGCACATGGTTTTGGAGGCCCCGCCGCAATAACTTTTGCCGGAGAAATTAATAGTGATATTAAAAATGGTAAAATAAAGAAGGATGCACCAATAGGACAACTTTATAACCTTGAAGAAGATATTTCACAGACTCATAATTTGTATAACCAATATCCAAAAATTGTAAATGAAATGCAAAACAGTTTAAATGCATATAAATCAGAAAAAAAATAACAATTAACGCTAAATAAATAAAAAATGAAAACTTTAAAGAAAATAATATTAGTGGCCTTGGTGGTTGCTTTAAACGCTAATGTAGGTTTTGCACAGAGCTCTAGCAAGAAAAAACTGTCCGATGATGAACGTATGGAATGGTGGCGCGATTCTAAATTTGGAATGTTTATCCACTGGGGAGCATATTCTATAATTGGTGGCGAACGCGGAACTAAAATTGCTGGTGGTGGTGCCGAATGGGCCATGGATAAATTAGATTATACCGTTGAGGATTATGAGAAATTTCCAGAAATGTTTAATCCTGTTTTGTTTGATGCTGATGCTTGGGTAAGTATGGCTAAAAATGCAGGGATGAAGTATATTGTACTAACCTCTAAACATCATGAAGGTTTTGGATTATGGGATTCTAAAGTATCAGATTATGATGTTATGGATACATCACCTTTTAAGCGTGATATCGTAAAAGAGCTATCCGAAGCTTGTAAAAAGCAAGATATTAAGTTTTGTTTATACTATTCTATTGTAGATTGGCATCATCCCCAAGCACAAGGTAACTTGTATCCAAATTATAATATTGCACAGCATGATGATCCTTCGGTTGTAAATCCAGAATTTCCGCAGTATTTTAAAAATTACATGAAACCTCAAGTAAAAGAGTTATTAACCAAATACGGAGATATAGGTGTGGTTTGGTTTGATGGTGATTGGATTTCAGATTATACCACAGAAATGGGTAAGGAACTTTATAGTTTTATACGCGACATTCAACCAAATACTATTGTAAATAATAGAGTTGACAAAGGAAGAACAGGAATGGATGGTATGAATAATAAGCCAGGCCAGTTTGCTGGAGACTTCGGTACTCCCGAACAGGAAATTCCTGATACAGGTATCGATTCTGATTGGGAAGCATGTATGACCATGAATGGAACTTGGGGTTACAAGCCTTCCGATAATAAATGGAAAAGTAGCGAAGATTTAATTCATAAATTGGTAGATATTGTTTCTAAAGGCGGTAACTTTTTATTAAATATCGGTCCTGATGGTTTCGGAAGATTTCCAGCAGAAAGTATCCGTCGTTTAAACGCTATGGGACAATGGACAAAAATAAATGGAGAATCGCTTTATGGAGCTTCTTCTAGCCCATATGAAAAACCAAAATGGGGACGATACACTATTAAGGATAATGTACTTTATGCCCATGTTTTCGAATGGCCAAAAGATGGTGTATTAAAGCTTCATAAAGATGTTAAAGTTAAAAAAGCAACTTTATTAGCAAGTCCTAATACCGAGTTAAATGCATTAACAACCTCTAGAGAAGTTCTTTTAGATGTGCCAATGTTGGCGCCAGATGCTACGGTTTCTGTTGTTAAAATAGAGTTAGCTAAATAAGGTGTTCTTTTAAGAATATTAAAGTAACTTCATAAGAATAAAAATAACATTGTAGAAAACTTTTATGTGAACTACAATGTTATTTTGTTTATTAGCTGAACGATTTAAAATTATAGTGATGAAAATGTTTAAAAAAACAATACTACTAGCAGTATTTACAGTAGGAAATTTAACTGCTGGTTATGCACAGGAAAATCCAGTAAATACTAAAAAACTAGAAAGTGAGCAACATGCTAAGTGGAAGAAGGCGAATGATGAGGCGTTCAATGGTATCTCAGAAAGTCCTTTTGAAAAACCAAATTGGGGACATTATACTAAAAAAGATGATGTTGTTTATGCCCATGTTTTTGATTGGCCTAATGACGGGAGACTCATTATTGATAGAGAAATGAAAGTTAGAACAGCTTATTTAAATTATGGTGAGAAAAAGTTAAAAACAGAATTAGTCGATGGCAATTTAACGGTTTTTGTTCCCGAAGAAGCTCCAAATAAAATAGCCACAGTTATAAAAATTCAATTAACCCCCACAGAAGATTGGGCAAATTTAAAGCGCTACAGAAAAGCCAATGCGCAATTAAAAGTACCAACTAAACAAGAACAACGTGTGGTTTTTATTGGTAACTCCATAACGGATAACTGGACTAGAGATCATGGACAGTTTTTTGAGGCAAATCCATCTTATGTAAATAGAGGTATTAGCGGCCAAACTAGTGCACAAATGTTACTGAGGTTTAGGCCAGATGTTATCGAATTAAAGCCTAAAGCAGTAATTATTTCGGCTGGTACAAATGATATTGCAGGAAATAGAGGCGCTATTAGTCTAGAGCGTATTGCTGGAAATATTTTTTCAATGATAGAACTTGCGAAAGCAAACAATATAAAAGTGATTTTAGCTTCTGTATTACCAGCATCTAGTTATTCTTGGAGTCCCTCAGTCGAGCCTGCGGACAAAATTATTCAATTAAATGAATTGCTGAAAGCTTATGCTAAAGAAAATAAAGTCTTGTATTTAGATTATTATTCGCCTATGGTTAATGAAAATAAAGGTTTAAAAAAAGATTTAGGTCGTGATACTGTTCATCCAAATGCAGCGGGTTACGATATTATGGAACCTTTGGTACAAGGGGCTATTGATAAAATTTTATAATAGGAGTATTATCAAAACAGTAGTTTAAGCTAATAGTTTATGTTAGTTTTATTAAGAAGACATTATAGTTACAATATTTGTAACTATAATGTCTTTTTTTTTTTGCTTAAAAAACTACATAAAATAGATTTTAGTAAAGTAATTACTACTCTAAGTAAGAAATTTATTTTTGATAACGTCTTTTTTTTATTTTGACAATAAATATAATATTCTTGTTTTTTGTTGTTTAAAAGTATTATTTATCTAATAATTAGGGGTTTGTGTTGGTAAAACGACTGTAATTTATATTAAAAAAGCGATAATTAATACTTGCGTATTTTTAATAAGTGTAGGTTTACCCTTTATCTGAATTAATTATTAACCAACAAAAAAATACTATATGAGAAAGAACAACAACTAAAAACAAACCAACTAATACAAAACCAAAAAAGTATTCAACTAACTTTATTAAACAAAACAATATGAATAAAATTTATTCTTTAATTCATCTATTTCGTCCTTTTAAATACAGGGGGATTAAGGTGATTAAATCAATTTTAATATGTACTTCATTTATTGTCAGTGGTTATGCTAACGCAAAAACTCCATTTCTAACCACTACATCAGGGCTAACCAAAAAAGAAGATAAAATAGATCTTAAAGATTATCAACAAATTGAAGTGTCAGGAATCGTTCTTGACGAAAAAGGGATACCAATACCTGGAGTTAATATACTCGTTCAAGGTACAAACAGAGGTACACAAACCGATTTTGATGGCAATTTTAAATTAATAGCAAAAAAAGGAGAAGTTCTAGTTGTTTCTTCAATAGGCTTTAAAACTCAAGAAATTAAAATAGGAAATTTTGCAAGTTTAAACATTACAATGATAGAAGACCTTACTGGTTTAGATGAAGTTGTTGTTGTAGGTTTTGGAACACAAACAAAAGAAGCCTTGGTGGGAGCTGTATCTACTGTTAAACCTGAAGATTTAAAAATACCATCGAGTAATTTAACGGCCTCTTTTGCTGGTCGGGTTCCAGGAGTTATTGCTTTTCAAAGTTCTGGTGAACCTGGTGGCGGATCTGATAATGCAGAGTTTTTTATTAGGGGTGCAACTACTTTTGGAGCTTATTCTTCTCCGTTAATATTAATAGATAATATAGAATTAACAGCAGACGATTTGGCTAGAATATCACCAGATGATATTGAAAGTTTTTCTGTATTTAAAGATGCGACAGCTACTGCTATTTATGGGGCTAGAGGGGCTAATGGAGTTATAGCTGTTAAAACAAAAACAGGTGAACTGGGAAAGCCAAGAGTATCTGTTAGGTATGAAACTACTTATTCTCAGGCTACTCAGAATTTAGAAATAGCAGACCCGCTTGAATATTTAAGATTACATATGGACGCTGTTAATACCAGAAATGTATCGCCAAATAGAAATGATAGGTTGCCATATTTGCAAAACAAGATAGACAATACTCTTGCTGGTAACATTAATCCTTTTGTTTACCCTGTTACAAATTGGCAAGATGAGTTGTTGCAAGATTTTACTAAAAATCAAAGATTAAATTTTAGTGTTTCTGGTGGAGGAAAAGTAGCTAGGTATTATGTATCAGGTTCTGTTGCTCAAGATAATGGTATACTAAAAGTTGATAATCAAGCAAATTATAACAATAACATTGATAATAAAGTTTATAATTTAAGATCTAATGTTAATATAGATTTAACTTCAAGCACAGAATTGATAGTGAATTTAAATGCTACTGTTGATGATTATAGAGGTCCTGTGCCTACAGGGAACCAAGTATATAACATGATTAATAGAACTAATCCTGTAAGGTACCCAGCTTATTATGAGGCTGATGAGGCTAACCAATTTACAGAGCATCTTTTGTTTGGTAATGTAGATACTGGAGATGGAGAATTAGCCGGCTATTTAAATCCATATGCAGAATTAGTAAGAGGATATCGTGATTATAGTAGATCTGTAAATGTTTTAAGTTTACAAGTAAAACAAGATTTAGGAGGTATTGTGGAAGGACTTAAATGGAGAGCTTTGGGTAATATTACGAGTACTTCTTCTTATAATATTACAAGGGAATATGAGCCTTATTATTATGCTATTGGAGATACTGATTATAATAGAGCGAATAATACATACGCATTAACTAGTCTTAACCCAGATTCGGGAACAGAGTATTTAAATTTTACGGAGAATGAAGACTCTAGAGTTGTTAATAGAAATATCTATTTTGAGTCTGCATTAAACTATGATAGAACTTTTAACGATAAACATGCTGTTAGTGGCTTGCTAGTTGGTATTTTAAGAGAATCTGTTGATGGAAATGCGGATGATTTGCAGGCGTCACTTCCTAGTAGAAACGTCGGTTTATCTGGCCGTTTTACTTATAGTTTTGATAGAAGATATTTTATAGAAGGGAATTTTGGTTATAATGGATCAGAACGTTTTGCTGAAAAAAACAGGTATGGTTTCTTTCCGTCTGTTGGAGCCGCATGGGTAATATCTAATGAGAACTTTTTTGATAATGTAGATTTAATAAGTAGGCTTAAATTAAGAGGGTCTTATGGTGTAGTTGGTAATGCTAATATTGGAAATCGTAATGATAGGTTTTTCTATTTATCTAATGTTAATTTAAACGATTCAGGAGCAGGAGCCCAGTTTGGAACGTTTGGTCAAGAATCTAGTGCAGGTGTTAGTATCAGTAGATATGAGAATCCTCACATTTCTTGGGAAAGAGCCTATAAACAAAATTATGGTTTAGAAATAAATTTACTTAAGGATGCTATTCAATTGCAAGCAGAGTATTTTAAACAAACAACAACTGATATTTTACAAACGCGTTCAGATATACCTTCTTTTTTAGGTTTACAAGCATCTCCTGTAGCTAATTTAGGTGAAGGACAATCTAGTGGTTTTGAGTTTACATTATTGGTAAACCATAATTTTAATAAAGATTGGTGGTTGCAAGCGACTGCGAATTTTGTGAAAACGAGTAGTGAATATACTGTATATGAGGAGTCTGATTTATCTGCAACACCATGGTTGTCTAAATTAGGAAACCCTTTCAATCAGGCTTATGGTTTAGTAGCAGAGCGTTTATTTATCGATGATGCGGATGTGGCTAATTCACCAGAACAGCAATTTGGTGAAGTTATGCCCGGAGATATAAAATATACAGATATCAATGGTGATGGTATTGTGTCTAATTTAGATATAGTTCCAATTGGAGAGCCTACTCAAGCTGAAGTAAGTTATGGTTTTGGGTTCTCTGTAGGGTACAAGAACCTTGATATATCAGCATTTTTTGCAGGTTTAGATAATGTATCTTTTTTTATTGATTCAGCAGGAATAACACCATTTGCGGATACTGATGCTAATGGAGATTATTTACCAGATGCTATTTCTGAAAATCAAATTTTACAAGCTTTTGCTGAGAGTCACTGGTCTGAAGAGAACCAAGATCTTTATGCCTTATGGCCGCGTTTGTCTACTTATGCTGTGCAGAACAATAACCAAACAAGTAGTTGGTGGATGAGAGATGGAGCATTTATGAGATTAAAATCTTTAGAGATCGGGTATAATTTTAAGCCAGAAAATGGAGCTGTATTCGGACAGGCAAGTGTGCGTCTATATCTCAGTGGAACAAATTTAGTGCATTGGAGTAAATTCAAACTTTGGGACCCAGAGTTAAGAGGGAATGGATTAAATTATCCTTTACAGAAAACGGTAAACATTGGAGCTAGAGTTAATTTATAAAAAAAAAGAAAATGAAGAAAACGAATAAAATTATATATTCTATAATATTCATATGTATAATGTCATGTGATTCTTATATTGATATAGTACCAGATAACGTAGCTACTTTCGATTTGGTTTTTAATAATAGAGCAAATGCTAAGAAATTCTTTTATACATTATATGGTTATTTACCACATTTTTCTGATGTAAATAGTAATATTGGATTAGTAGGGGGTGATGAGGTTTGGACACATCAAACTTGGGATGGAATGCGACTTTCTATCGGAGAACAATCAAAAGCAAATCCAATATATAATCTATGGGGAAACGGGGGGCGTTTAGAGCCGCATGTAGCTTTGAGAGATTGTAATATTTTCTTAAATAGAATTAGCGATGTTAGGGATATGACTGAAGATGAAAAAACAAGATGGATTGCGGAGGTTAAATTTTTAAAGGCTTATTATCATTTTTATTTATTAAAAATGTATGGTCCTATTCCCATTATCGATGAAAATATTGAGGTAAGTGAAGATGTTATTTCGGTGCGTATAGAAAGAGATGGGGTCGATGAGGTAGTAGATTATATTGTATCTGTTTTAGATGAAGCAATAGAAAATTTACCACCACGTATAACTTTGGAAGGTGAAGAACTTGGTAGAGCCACTAAACCAATTGCTGCGATGTTAAAAGCTAAAGTTTTGGCTTTTAGTGCTAGTCCTTTGGTAAACGGTAATTCTGTATACTCATCATGGACTAATAATTCAGGAACACCATATATAAATCAAACTTATAATGCTAATAAATGGACATTAGCCGCAGATGCTTGCAGAGAAGCGATAGACTTAGCACACGAAGCAGGTAATAATTTATATAAATTTTCAACAGCATATAATTTATCAGAGGAGACAATAACAAAAATGAATCTTAGAGGCGCCATCACAGATAGATGGAATAATGAGATTATTTGGGGGCAAGCTAACCCAACCACAAATACAATTCAAAATAATAGTTTTGCAAGGATTGACGATGAATTTTCAGGTTCAAGTTCAGGGCAAGTCAACTCTTATTATTCTATACCATTGCATATGGCAGAAATATTTTATTCTAAAAATGGAGTGCCTATAGAAGAAGATAGTTCTTATGATTATAGTAGTAGATTCGACTTAAAAACTGGAGATGAAGCTAATAAGTTTTATGTAAAACAAGGGTATGAAACAATTGGTTTGCATTTAGATAGAGAATCTAGGTTTTATGCCTCTTTAGCGGGAGATGGTATTCTATCTTATGATGTAAATAATGAGGCAGATGACACTAGTTTATTTGTTGTAGATGCCAAGAATGGTGGTATGGCAGGTTACCTTAATGAAAGGCAATTTAACCAAACAGGATATTGGCCAAAAAAATTAGTGCACTATAAATCAGCAATAGGAAATAATAGTTTTACTGCTGAAAATTATTCATGGCCAGTATATAGATTAGCAGACTTATATTTATTGTATGCAGAATGTTTAAATGAAGTATCAGGGCCTGCTGCAGAAGTTTTTCAATATGTTGATGATGTAAGAGAAAGATCTGGTTTAGAGGGAGTTCAAGCTTCTTGGACAGCGTCTTCAAATAATCCAACAAAGCCAAGTACAAAAGAAGGTTTGAGAGAAATTATTCATCAAGAACGTTCAATAGAACTAGCTTTTGAAGGACACCGTTTTTGGGACTTAAGAAGATGGTTTAAAGCTCACGTTTTATTAAATAGTACATCAATGAGAGGTTGGAGTTATGAAAAAGCAACGGCAGAAACTTTTTATAACCAAGTAGAATACGGTGTTACAGAATTTTCAATAAGAGATTATTTTTGGCCTATAGCTGAAGATGACATACTAGCAAACCCTAATTTAGATCAGGCTTTTGGTTGGTAATTAAAAATTAGTATTAACAATTAAATAAAATTATGATGAAAAATTTAAAGTCATTTATAGTGCTTCTGTGCATAGCAACTGTATTTAGTTGCGAAGAAGATAAGATGTCATCGTTAATTACTGACGATGGTATCGCTCCCGGTCCTGTGGTTGTAGATGCAAGTTCTGTTGAAAATTTAGCGGGAGCATCAAAAATAACATATAATCTTCCTGATGATGAAGATTTGTTATATGTAGTTGCAGAATATCAGAGAGGAGCTAATGAAGAAATATCTAGTGTAAAATCATCAGTCTTTAATAGTAGTTTAACGGTTGAAGGCTTTTCTGAAGCTTCAGAATATAATGTAACGTTATATGCTGTTGATCAATCAGGAAATAAATCTGTAGGAGCTTCTGTTGTTATAAATCCAGAAGAACCTCCTTACAAATCTGTTTGTGGAACATTAACCTATGCACCAGATTATGGTGGAATTAGATTGAAGTGGGAAAACCCAGAGGAAGGCGACGTTACTATCGAAATTTATTCTGAAAATGAGTCTGGAGGTTTAATTTTTAAGGATGCTGTATATTCATCAGCTCAAGATGGAGAACGTTTAGTCTTAGGATTAGAAGCTGTAGAAACCAATTTCGTATTTATAATTAGAGATAGGTTTAATAATAAATGTGGTCAAATTAAGGCAACAATAACCCCGTTATATATAGAGTTATTTGATAGGGTTAACTATCAAGCTGTTTATCAAACGCATGACACACCTTCAGATTATGGTTGGATACTACCAAGAGTTTATGATGGAACAAAAGGAGATAATGGATATCACTCACCTCCAAACTGGAAAGATCCGGATGGAGTTTTACCAGAATATATAGACTGGTCTTACAATGGAGTTCCTATTACGCCTGCAATGATTACATTAGATATAGGCTCTATATCTCAAGTATACAGATTTAAATTTTGGCCAAGACTAGGTAATTATATGTACCGTCATGGAAATCCTTGGTTATTTGATCTTTGGGGTAGCGATCATTTAAATGCAGACGGAAGTTTTGATGGTTGGACACTTTTATTAGAAGATGCTATGGTTATAAAGCCTTCTGGACAGCCAGATAATGACAATACAGCTGAAGATATTGAAGCTGCAGAAGCGGGATTTAATTTTGATATTTCTCCTGATATGCCGAAGGTTCGTTATATCAGATTTGTTCAGAAAGTAGCGCAGAACAGAACTAATTCACTATTACACATTAGTGAAATGGAGTTCTACGGTGATAATCGATAAAAATTTAATAAAATAAAATATTATAAAAATTATGATTAATAATTTTAAGAATAAAACCACTAATTTTATAGGAATTGGTGTGTTTACAGCTGTATTACTGTGTTTTTCTTGTGAGGATACAGATTTGGTTGAAACATATAAACAGTATGTTCCTGAAAACGTAGTAAGTTTGGCTATGCCAGATTCTGTGTCTACAATATCTAGTGGACATAATAAGTTGTTATTTAGAGTGTTTGTTAACTCAGATCCAAAAATAAAGAAAGTCGTTATTGCTTTATTTGATGATGATTTAACAGATAACGATGAAAAAATACTTAAAACTTTAGATATAAATAGAACGGTTTATGAACCAGAAATTTATGAACTGGAAGCAGAGTTGCCAGAAGGAGGAAATGAGTATTTTGTTCATATAGAAGGTCTGGAAGGCCGAAAATCTATAAAGTATGATGTTTTTGGTACAGTTCTAGGTGATGAATATAAGGAGTCGCTACAAGCTCGGCAAAATTCCGGAGCTAGCGCTTATTCTGATTCCGAAGCTATTATTACTTGGGTGTCAAATAAAGTTCCGGATACTGATGGAGAGGTTATTGATAATTTATTAGTTAAAACCGAACTAACTTACATTAGTAGTACAGATGGGGCTATAAAGACTATAGTAATTGATGAATCTGAGGATGAAACAATTATTCCAGATTTTATTTCAGAAGGGACTTATACTTACACTACGTTTTACAAAGCCGTAGTAGATTCTCCTTATTTATTTGAAAGTAACTCTACAGAAGGGGTTTTTCCAGAAAAAATATAAGTATTAGTAATTGGTTAAAACTTGAAGTCTCCTTAGGCAATATATTGAATAAGGAGGCTTTTTGTTTTTAATCTAAATGTCTGTCAAAATAAATTCATTTTAAAAGTATTGATATTGTGTTGTTTATGTGTTAAGTAAACACTTTTTGTCATGCTTTAATTTCAACAAAAAACATCAAATAATGAAAAAATATATACAATTAATAATTCTCCCAGTCATGTTTTTATGGGTTGGACACTTAGAAGCCCAAACAACAATAAATACGCTTGCGGAGTTAAGGAGTCACTTAGGAGACAATGATGGAGATTTTGTAATGACTCCCGGGACATATTACTTTAATGAAACTAATTGCGGACCAGATAAATTATTTTCAAATCCAAAATTACTCCTGTTTACTGGAAATGACTGTAAATTTGACTTTACCGATGTGAAATTTGAAATTGATACTAAAATATTCAAATTATACGGAAACACTGATATTATTGAGTTTTGGGCAGCCGGAAATGATAATGTTTACTTGAATTTAACCATGGAAGATATTGGGATGACTGTACCTTCTAAAGGAGCAGGTTCAATACATCTTGATGGTGCAGATAATTTAATAGAAGGTTTTAAAACAACCGTAAGAGGTTCTTTTCCTTATGGATATGGCGATACTTTTGGTAAAGGAGGAGGTTCTGTTATCGCTCATCAAAAACATGCAGGTATTTTGGTTAGAGGAGACAGAAACCATATAAAAAATTGTAGTGTTATTATGAGAGCTTACGGCCATGGTATATTTGTACAAGGTTCTCATAATGCAATAATAGAAGGTTGTTATGTTGAGGGAGAATTACGTACCGTTGGAGAAATGCTACAAGAAGAAGGTACAGATTCTCCTGCGGATAATGTAGATTTTGAAACCGTTTGGGGTTTTAATTTAAAAGATCATACAAGTGATTATACCTTCAGTCTTCAAGAAGCTGGTATTAGAGCTTATTCTACCGGAGTTATACACAATTCTAATGGGGATTCTACAGGTGTAGGTAGAGGTACTGAAAATACAACAGTTATAGATTGCACCATTGTTAAAATGCGCGTAGGTGTAAATACAGGAGCTGAAGGTGGAGATAATAAACGAATTGAAAACTGTACAGCACTTGCTTGTGAAGGTGGTTTTTGGTTAGGTAATGATGGTGATGTTATTAATTGTCGTGCAGATGCATCAGTAGGGCCAATTCTATCAGAAGATATTTCTCGTTCTAACGCTTCTTATGAAGTTACTATCCTAGATAATTATATTCCTAAAATTGGAGATACACCTTATTTTTATGCAGGAGGAACCAATCATAATATTACAATACACGATGGTACAACTTACTATAATCCAGATATTAAAATTGTGTTAGGAGGTACAAGACCTGCAAATAGGTTTTTAGCAGGTTCTGTAGAGCCAATACCTTCTAGAAACGCTAACAATATTACATTTACAAACAATACACCTTATCCTTTGATTTTAGAGAGTGCTACAGATTGTAATATTTTTTCTTGTGGACCAGTTGAAGATAATGGATCTAATAATACAATTACTCAGTTAACCGATTGTATTACAACAAAGCCTTGTAATAATACGGTAAACAAACTTGAAGCTGAATGCTATGATACCATGTCTGGTATAGGCACTAGAGAAATAAATGGTAATCCAAATATAAAAGAGGTCTATGGTATACATACAGGAGATTGGATAAATTTTAATGCTATTGATTTAACTGATATGACTTCAGTTGAAGCCATAGTATCTAGTATACATAATGATGTGTCTATAGAAGTTAGAACAGGTAGTAATACCGGAACTTTACTCGCTACAATCCCCATAACTAGTACCAGTATCGAATCTAATTATTTAGAGTTTTCTGCAAACTTAAATCAAGTTGTTAACGGGGAAACCGATATCTGTTTTGTATTCACCAGTGTGAACCAAACAGGATGGTTATTTAATTTGGATAAATTATCTTTTAATAAAGACGCTTGTTCTCAGGCTTCATACAATCCGTTTCTTCCAATAAGTGCCGAGAATTTCTGTGCTTCATCAGGAATAGCAGTGTATGATTTGTCTATCTTTAATAAATCAATTGGAGATATTGATAACGACGATTATATAAGATTTAATAATGTTCATTTTGGAAATGACGATGTTTACAATGAAATTGAAGTTTTAGCATCCTCTACCAGTGGGGGTATTATTGAAGTTAGAAGTGGAGCAGTAGACGGTACATTAATAACAAGTGTAGTAGTAGGAAATACAGGAAGCAATGATAATTATGAAATATTTTCTAGCTATACGACTTCTGAAATAACAGGAACACACGATTTATACTTTGTTTTTAAAGGGACGGGGTCTTCTTTTTTAAATATGGATAACTTCTTTTTTAATAATGATGAATGTAGCGGTGTAAATTACAATGCATATTCTCAAATAGATGCATTAACATATTGTGATATGTTTGGAGTGGTTCCAATAAATAATGAATACCTAGGAGGTATAAACGATAATGAATGGATTCGATATGGTAGTGTAGATTTTACTTCGGAAGCCCCTGCACAAATTACATTTAATGTAGCAGGTTATCCTACCGAGGAAACTGTAGAAAACGGATTTATAAATGTTATGCTAGGACACCCAACAGAAGGTACTTTAATAGCTCAAACTACCGTTCCAAAAACAGGCGGGTGGGAAGTTTGGGAGCAGGTTACAGAATCTTTACTTCAAAATATTACGGGTATCCACGAGGTTTATTTATATTTTGGAAATGGCGCTTTCAATTTAGATTGGTTTGAGTTTCATCAAGAAGCACCTGAATTAGTTAACCTAGCTTTAGCTTCAAATGGAGGCATTGCTTCACAATCTACCACGGCATACGATGGAGATGCTACTCGCGGTAACGATGGAAATACCAATGGTAATTATGGAAGTAGTTCCGTAACACATACCGAACACGGAAGTACTGGGTCTAATACATCTAAATGGTGGCAAGTAGATTTAGGCGCCAATAATGTCATTTGGGAAATTGTAATTTATGGTAGAACAGGTAGTAATTATGTTAATGATTTGAACAATTTTACTGTAGAAATTTTAAACAATAATGGGGATGTTACGTTTACACAATTTTATGAAAACTATCCATCTTCGCGACCATTAACTATAGATGTTGATAATAAAGTAGGACGAATTATAAAAATATCAAAAACATCAGATCGAGGATTGTCTTTAGCAGAGGTTGAGGTTTATGGAACAACGACTTTGAGTACTACTAATGTTTTAATAAATGAAATAAAGTTATATCCAAACCCTGCATTACATGAAATAACAATAATTAATGGACTTAATCTTTCTTTAGAAATTTATAATATTCATGGGATTCTAGAGTCAAAATTTATTATTCCAGAAAGTAAACAGGTCGTTTCTATTGAAAACCTTAATTCTGGTATTTATTTTCTCAAATTTACAAGTGACAAAAGAACAACTGTAAAAAAAATAATTAAGTTGTAGTCATTATATTGATAATTTGGTAATCAAATGTATTCAAACCTTATTAATATTTTTTTTGAAATAGAATGCAAAAGGAAGTCGTCCTTTTACATAAATATTAGAAAACCATTTTATAAATCATAGTTTATAGTAAATGAATCATGATTTAAAAGAAGTTTCAATAAAAAAAAATAACATTGTAAAAGCATTCTATGTTTTTTGCAATGTTATTTTTTTGTTTAACAAGTATTAAAGTTTATAAAATTAAATATATGAAAAATAGAATTTTACTTATAATTTGTTGTTTATCCGTACTTAATGTATTTTCTCAAGATAGAAGTTATTTGTTATATACAGATAGTAATATTGCAAAGCTGAAAAGTCAAATTTCAACAAATGAATCGGTAAAGAATAACTGGAATAATCAATATAAGCAAGCTAAGGATTTACTCAAAAAAAAGAAGTTAAGTTCAAAGGACGGCCTCTTATTGGGGTTGGTTTATAGAATGACTGGTGAAGAAAAATTTGCGAGCAAATTAAAAGAGATATTGTTAAATTACACTTCAAAAAGTACTTGGGAAGGGGCAACACTCTTAAAAAGAACCCCAGCTTGGAAAGGAGGTTTACGCACCTCGCATACTAGTTATGATATTGCTATTGGGTATGATTGTATTTATAATTATTTATCAGAACAAGAACGTTTAGACATCGCAAAAGATATTGTGCGCCTTGGAATAATTCCTGCACGAGAAGATTGGTTGGAGCCAGGAAAAAATATGCATACCTACGATACCATGGGGCATAACTGGTGGAGTGCCTGTGTTTACATGTCGGGTTTAGCATCTTTAGCTTTAAGAGATGAAATTCCCGAGGCAACAAAATGGGCCAAGGAAATTCAAGAATCCGCTATAGAGTGGATTAATTATACAGGAAGCGTATTACAAAATAAACCTCCAACTTTCGATCAGGATGGTGGTTTCTACGAAAGTATAAATTACGCATCTTATGCAACCTCTCAGTACTTATTGTTTTTATATGCTTATGCTAATGTTTGGCCAAATGAGCCTATGTATAAGTCTCCAATTCTTGATAATATTGGCGATTTTTTTATAAACACAACGTATTATGTTAAAGATGGAAAAGATCTTGCTGTTAATTTTGGAGATTCCGGACTTACAGCTACCGGAGATAGAATTGTGCGTTTACTTTGGAATTTAGGATACCAAAAAGAAGATTATCAACATTACATGAATCATGTCTCTAACGGAGAAAATAGAGATTCTAGTTCTGCCGAAGCTTTAGCTTTAAATCCGGATTTTAAAAAAGATGTTTCTAGTTTTGAGTCAAATCGAGAGAAGTCCCATCTTTATAAAGATATGGGTTGGGCTACTATGAGAAACTCTTGGGATAATAATGCTACTATGCTTGCCGTAAAATCTGGTTTTACATGGAATCATGCTCATGCAGATGCTGGATCGTATATTTTATTTCATAATGGAAAAAATTTAATAATAGATTCTGGCGGAGCTAGTTACATGAGTCCCTTATACACCGAGTTCTATTGCCAAAGTGAGGCACATAATGTTGTGTTTTTCGATGGCCAAGCGCAAAATAGAAATGATCCATATTTTGGAAGTGTTAATTCTGGATCTTTACATAACCTGATTGAAGGCGATAATTTTAAATATTTATTAGCCAATGCCACCGGGCCATATTCACATATTTTGGCTCGTAACTACCGTAACTTTATTTGGGTAGGCGATGTGATTTTGGTTATTGATGATTTATTGGCTTTTGAGCCAGGTAAATTTGAATGGTATTTGCATTATAATGGCGAGTCTACTTTAAAAGGTGGAATCGATTTAACTATTCAAGATGAAGGTGCTAAAATTAGAGTACGCCCACTTTTTCCAAATACATTTCCTCCAGGTGGCGAGCGCCCACACGATTTTCCGGAGCACATGCTACTTTCCGAAAAAATAGGGCATGAGGATCATCATCCAGAAGAAGATAAGCCGTTTTGGTCCATTAGTCATTTTGAAAAAACGGCAAGAACTAAGTTTATTTCGGCTATTATTTTGGAAGACGATGAAAATGAAAAGAATCTTCCAGTTATTACTAGAGATGAGCATAAAGATTATCTAAAAGTCTCAATAACTCAAAAAGGAGAAACAACCGAAGTGTATTTTAATTTACTAGCCGATGGCCGATTAAAACACAGAAATAGTTTGGTAAATATTAATGGTTGGGAAACCGATGCTTACATTACCGTTTTAAAATTTGATGAGGGTACAGATAAAACGGATATTAATAATATAAATGAATTGTTCATTGGTCATGGTAGTTATTTGCGTCGTGAAGGACAGGTGTTAATGCATGCTTTATCTAAATACACAGCTTTAGTAGAAAATTTTGGAAACACGCCTCATGTTACTTTTGAAGGGCAACCAAATGCTACAATTAACCTTTATAGTCCCAAAAAAAATGATACTGTTAACTTGAATAAGGCTGTTAAAAGTGGAGTTTATAATGCTTCAGAAAAAATGATTCAATTATTAATAAGAAATAATAAATAAAAAATATGGTCAATTTTATTTTAAAGATGAATAATAAAAGGATGCTTACAGTGGCATTTTTAATTACTATATTTCAGGTAAGTTGTGGTTCTTCAGAAGAAAAACCTAAATACGATGCTGATGTTGTTATTTATGGAGGAACTTCGGCAGCAATAACAACAGCTGTTCAGTTAAAACGGATGAATAAATCTGTGCTCATTGTTTGTCCGGAAACTCATATTGGCGGATTGTCTTCAAGTGGTTTGGGTTTTACAGATCTGGGAAATAAAGAAGTGATAGGTGGTATTTCAAAAGAATTTTATACAAGTGTTTATAACCACTATCAAGATGAAGATGCATGGAATTGGCAACCTAGAGATCAATATGGAAATGAAGGCCAAGGCACTACAGCTATTGATGATGATTTAAAAACTATGTGGACATTTGAGCCTCACGTAGCTGAAAATATCTTCGAGAAAATGGTAACCGATCATGGTATAACAATTGTTCGAGATAAGTGGTTAGATCGTGAAAAAGGTGTCGTGCTTAAAGATGGAAAAATAGTGTCAATTACAATGTTAAGTGGTGAAACGTATACCGGTAAAATATTTGTAGATGGTACCTACGAGGGTGATTTAATGGCAGCTGCCTATGTAAATTATCATGTTGGTCGTGAGGCAAATAGTGTTTATAATGAAACTTGGAATGGTGTGCAGAAAGGTATTTACCATCACAGTCATAATTTTCAAGAGTTAAACATTAGTCCGTATATTATTCCGGGAGATTCAACAAGTGGTGTTTTACCCCGTATTTCAACAACTCCTCCAGGAGAACAAGGTTCTGGAGATAACCGTTTACAAGCATACAATTATAGATTATGTACAACAAATGCAGAAGGAAATGTTGTACCGTTTGAAAAACCAGAGAATTACGATCCTGCCGAATACGAACTGTTAAGGCGCGTATTTAAAGGTGGTCGCTATTCTATGTTTGGCGGTGGTAAGATTCCAAACAAGAAAAGAGACGTTAATAATGTAGGACCTTTTAGCTCCGATAATATTGGCATGAACTATGAATACCCAGAAGCATCTTATGAAGAACGTAAGGTTATTTTGGAAGAACACATCAACTACCATAAAGGGTTGCTTTACTTTTGGGGACATGATGAAAGTGTACCAGAACGATTTAGAAAAAGCATTAGTAAATGGGGACTTGCAAAAGATGAATTTCAAGATAATAACCACTGGCCATATCAAATTTATGTGCGTGAAGCAAGACGTATGATTGGTGATTTTGTAATGACTGAAAATGAAATTTTAGGAAAAAGTAAAGTAGATAAACCAATAGGTATGGGGTCTTATACTATGGATTCTCATAATGTGCAGCGCTATATTACTAAAGAGGGTTACGTTCAAAACGAAGGTGATTTAGGCGTTGATGCTGATGAACCTTATCAAATTCATTTAGGAACTATTCTTCCTAAGCAAACAGAATGTAAAAATCTAATTGTACCCTTAGCAGTATCTAGTTCGCAT
Source organism: Algibacter sp. Ld11 (assembly GCF_045066735.1). Lineage (NCBI taxonomy): Bacteria > Pseudomonadati > Bacteroidota > Flavobacteriia > Flavobacteriales > Flavobacteriaceae > Algibacter > Algibacter sp. Ld11. Next base: position 92,033 of record NZ_JBISHH010000026.1, read on the forward strand.
ATTGCTTTTGGCTCTATCCGTATGGAACCTGTGTTTATGATTTTAGGTCAGAGTGCAGGAACTTTAGCGGCATTAGCCGTTGAAGATAATAAAGATATTCATGAGGTGTCTTACGAAGTATTGAAAGAAAAACTACGTGCAGACGGACAAGTATTAAGTTACTAATTGTAAATATGAAATGTTTTACGCTTAAAATATTTTTTGTTCTTTTTTTTATAGGAACACTAAATGTTTCCGGTCAAGTTATTAATGCAGGAGTTGGTGGTAATACAACAGTAAACCTGCTATCGCGTTTAGAAAAAGATGTTTTAAGTGAAAAACCAGATTTAGTGATTTTAATGGTGGGGACTAATGATATGGTGAATTCAAGAAAAATGATTTCGTACAAAACGTATCGGAAGAATCTGAAAAAACTGGTTAAATCCATTAAAAAAAACGGAAGTGATATGCTTTTAATGTCGTCACCGCGAGTCGATTCAGTTTATCTTTATGAGCGTCACAATAAAGCGTTATTTACTCATGCTCCAAACGAAAAATTAAATAAAACGCGCGAAATTGTTTCTAAAATAGCTAGAAAAAAGAAAGTGCACTTTTTAGATATTTATCAAGCATTTAGTGATTTAAATTTACCTAAGCATAATGAAGATTTATTCATTAGAAATGCCATGAATAGTAATGCTAGAGATGGAGTGCATCCTACAGCGTTAGGGTATCGTTTTATAGGTGAATTAGTATTTCAATATTTAAAAAATAACAAGCTTTTAGATCGTAATAACAAAATAGTTTGTTTTGGCGATTCCATAACAAACGGCAGTGGGGTAAAAGATAAAGCAGATGCTTACCCAGGAATACTTACAAGTTTAATTAGTGCTTATACTAAACAGTAAAATATATTTAAAATGAATAAAGCCAGAAAAATTTATTTGCTAGTAGTAGTAATTTTTATAAACATTTCAGTTGGAATGGCGCAAACCAAAGCGTCATCTAAAAAAGGGTTTCATAAGGTTTTTAATGGTGAGAATTGGGATGGTTGGCATCTCAAATTAAGAAACGGAGATGCCGAAATGGCTAAAAAAGTATTTGCCATAGAAGACGGAATGGTTCATGTTTTTAAAGATATGCCAGATAGTTTAAATTTAGGAACTGGAGAAAACGCTACACATGGCCTTTTTTATACCAATAAAAAATATAGTAAGTATATTTTAAGATTTGAATATAAATGGGGTAAAAAAATCACGAACAATTTCGAGAGATGGCAGTATGATGCTGGTGTGTATTATCATGTTATAGATGATAAAGTTTGGCCTGTTGGTATTGAATATCAAATACGTTATAATCAAGAAACAGGCTTAAATCATACAGGAGATTTAATTCGTCCAAAAGGCGCAGATTATAAATGGTTTTCCACAAAAGATGGTAAAAGTTATTTAAATCCTAAAGATGGTGGTATAGCCGAGGTTAAGCGCGATTGGATGCATTTAGCAACACCTACAACTAATTTTAATGCTTTAAATGATGAGTGGAATACTTGTGAAATTATAGTTATGGGTGGAGAGTACACCATACATAAACTAAATGGGGATATTGTAAATATGGCTTTTAACACCACTCCGAGCGAAGGCATTATCGGGTTTCAATCGGAAACCGCCGAGATTTATTATAAAAATATAGAAATTAAGGAGTTTGATAAGGTAGTTCCTGTGGAAAAATTTATGAATTAATTTAAGTTTAAAAAATAATATGAAAATATTAAAAAGTCTTGTAAAATACATGACATGCCTATCTTTTATTCTGTTTCTGGGACAAAATTTAGTCGCACAAACTCTAGCTTTAGATATTGGTAAATATTTGGAAGTAGCAGATAGTGATAAAATTTATCCGTCTCAAAAGCAAATAGATATGTTAAAAGCAGTGATGCCTGCGCAAGCCTATCAACCAGCTCCAAATATATCTAATAGGGTGTATTGGGATAAAATAGCGGCTACTGAATCGGGGCAATCTTATCTGGAAAAAGCGAATACTTTATTAAATAAAGAACCTGAAGTTCCTATTTCTGATGAAATTTATAGAAGAGCCAATAAAGAAGGAAATCGCGGTATTTATAAACCACGTTATTACCGAACAATGGATAGGTTAGAGCGTTTTGTTCTCGCAGAGTGCATTGAGAATAAAGGTCGATTTTTACCTCAAATAAAAACCTATTCACAAGCTATTATGGACATGAAATCGTGGTTACATCCTAATCATGATGATAGTAATAATACTGTTTTAGAAGGAAAAAGAGTATCTATAGATTTGGGAGCACGTAAATTTGGAGGAGTTCTAGCTTTGGTAGAATCTCTTTTAGGCGATTCTCTTTCGGGAAAAATGAGTAACGACATTAAAAAGCAATTGCAGTGGCGCATTACAGATACCTATTTAACAAGTTGTGAAATAGGTGATAAAAATAACCATTGGATAGATGGAACAAGTAACTGGAATTCTGTTTGTACAAGCGGTGCAGTATTGGTTTCTATTATAAATTCTGAAAACCCAGACAAGCGTTTGGCAGCCATCGGTTCTTCAATAAATAGTATGAAACATTATATAAGTGGCTTTGGAGATGATGGATATTGTTCCGAAGGTTTAGGTTATTGGGGTTATGGGTTTAATCACTTTTTGTATTTGGCTCAGATGCTATCCGATTATTCTGAAGGAAAAATAAATTTATTTAATTTTGATAATCCTGAAAAATTAAAGCGGGTAGGGAACTTTCCTGAACATTTTGAAATACAAAAAGGCACGTGTGCGCCATTTGCCGATGGTGTTTCGCATACTTCAAGTAGTGGTAGTAATTTTGCAGAGGTATTGTCTTCAACTTATTATGGAGCAAAAATGCCCATAGAAATTAGAATGGAGGAAGCTGTAGAACAACTTATTGCTTGGAATAATCCTGAAATGTTTGGCGTGAGTACTTTCAATGAAACACAGAAATCTAATTTAAACGAACATACATATTTTAATGATTTCGGGATGGTTATTTCTCGGGGTAAACAACAAACACCGTTTTCAATAGCCATTAAAGCAGGACACAATGCTGAAAATCATAACCACAGCGATGTTGGAACTTATATTGTTGTCTTAAATGAAGATTTAATTTCGGGAGATATTGGTGCTCCATCTTACAGGGCAGGCTCTTTTTCTCCCACTAATAAAGCGCGAAGTTCTTGGGGGCACCCAGTGCCTAGAATTAATAATACCTTACAGTCTAATGGACGCCAGTTTTACGGTAAGATAACAGATACTAAATTTTCTAGTACGCAGGATAAGGTGGTAATGGATATTAGTAATGCATATGAGTTACCAGTTCTCGAACACTTAACAAGAACAATGATAAATAATAAATCTGGTCAGGGTACTATCACTATTTTAGATAGTTTTAAATCTTTAGAAGCGGTAACTTTTGGTACAGCAATCATGACATTTTCTAAGTATGAAATATTAAATAATAATACTTTGATTTTAAAAGGTAAAAACCAAAAAGTAAAAGTAGAAGTTAAAAGCAAAGGAGGCGAAGTTTCTATTGAACCCGAAATTGTTCCGGTAGAACATTTACGTGAGGGTAAAGGAGCAATACGAATAGGTGTAGACTTTGTAACGCCTATTAAAGAAGGACAAATTGAAATTATTTATACTCCAATTTTGAATTGAGGCATAGAAAATAAAATTAAGTTACTCTCACTTTAAGAACAGTAACGTTTTAAGTAATTATGAATTAAATATGTTATCTAAACTTATTTAGTGGTGTGATTTTCTCTAACGAGATACTTTAACCTATTTAGCTTATTTAAAAGTTTAATGGCTCTATATTCCGAAATATCACTTAAAGCAGAATCGGTTTGGCGAAAATTATAAGCCTGTTCTATAAGCTCCTTATAGCGCAGATTTAGTCTGTTTTGGTTAATTTTTATGTTATCAATTTGGTTCATTTCGATAGTGTAAAAGATTTAGGAGAATATAAATATACATTTTTTTATTTAATTATCTTTATGTTTTGTATTGATTTTCAGTTGTATAGATTTTATTTTGAAAGAAAATAATGTCAAAAAAAAGCGGTACATCATGTTAAATGATATACCGCTTTTTTTTAATATATTTAAAAGACTTAGTCTTGCATAGCAAAAACTTTCTTTAATAAATCTGTAGTTCTTGATGATACTTGAGTTCTAATTTCTGTTTCTTCAACAGCAATCATAGTAAAAACACCTTTTAAAGCTTCTTCAGTTACGTAATCTGTTAAATCTGGGTTTACATCACTTGTAAAAGGTAGCGTGTTGTATTTATTAATTAAGTTACTCCAAATTTTATCTGCACCAACTTTATCAAAAGAGCTTTTAATTACCGGGTTAAATTTAGCGTAAAGCGCTGTTTGAGTTTTAGATGTTAGGTATTGCGTTGCAGCATCATTATTTCCTAATAAAATATCTTTAGCATCAGCAAAAGTAATATCTTTTACAGCGTCAATAAAAATGGGTGTTGCTTCTTTCACGGCATCTTCAGCAGCTCTGTTAAGTACTTTTAAACCTTCGTCTGCTAAGCTACTTAACCCAATATCTCTAAGGGCTTTATCTACTTTTTGTAATTCTTCAGGTAATAAAATTTTAACCAAATCATTTTTAAAAAAACCATCGGTTTGTGTTAATTTAGTAACTTGTTTGTCTATACCTAAGTCTAAAGCTTCTCTTAGCCCTGCAGCAATATCAGTATTTCCTAAAACACCACCTGTTTGCGGTAATTGATTTACTACTTGTTGAAGCTCTGCACAAGCCGTAAGATTGAATATTAGCAAGAAAACGATACATTTGCGAATCATAGTATTTGGGTTTTAAATTAAAATACAAAGATATATTTTACAAATGAAAACCATTCTCTTTTTTTAAAATACTATTTTAGCACAATTATTGTTATGTATTAAAATATATTATTAAATTGACTCTATATTAAGCTGTATTATAATGAAAATAAGAAAATTAGTACTTTGTTTATTATGTACATTAAGTCCTGCATTGTTTTTTGGGCAAGTACATATTTCAAAGAATATAAAAAAATCTTCGATATCAACAACAGATCAAAATGCCCTATATTTTGTCGATTTCTGGGCTACTTGGTGTGGCCCATGTATACATGTTTCAAAATATTTAGAATCTTTGCAACAACAGTTCCCTAATAACTTTTACATTGTATCCTTAACACAAGAAAGTGCTCAGGTTGTAAATAAGTTTATGCTTAAGCATAATACGGGATTGGCTGTTGCTACAGATTATGAAGGGGAAACTTTTTCTCAATATAATATTACAAGTTTACCTTATGGCATTTTGTTTAATGCCGATGGTAAAAAGCTATGGGAAGGTCATGCAGCAGACTTAAAGGCTTATAATATTGGTGGCTTTTTGGCTAGAAATCAAAAAACGATAGCTGTGGACGAATTTTTCAAGCTCGAAGAATATAAGCAAGAGATTATTGTAGAAAGCCCTGTAAAAAGAAAAAAGGACTTTGGATTTATAGAAATGGATGTAGATCCCGGGATTAATTCTGGAATTCAGGCTGTAAATAAAAATGGGTATTTAGAGATTGAAGGGCGATTGCAAGATATTATGGCGTATGCCTTGCATAGTAATAAAGGACAAATAAAAATTTCGGAAGAAGATAATAAATACTATAAAATGTATTTTGAAGAGGGCTCTAAAGCTTTTGAAAATAAAGAAAGTTATATATCTAAAGCCTTAAAACTACGTAGAAAGGAATACGAAAAAGAAGGAGATGTTTTGGTGTTTAATATTGATAATGCTCAGTTTTGGGATACAAATCAAATAGATTGGGGAATAAATAACCCTAAATATTTAATTGGAGATTCTGATATTCAGGCGGATAATACATCTATAAGTGATATTGCTTATCAATTATCTTTTTTATTAGAAACACCAATCGTGTTTGATAAGAAATTTAAAAATGAAGAGTTACATGATTGGCAAATACATTATAAATATTTCGAATTTATGTCGTCTAACTTAGGAGAATATGGTATTAAGGTTGAAAAAAAAGTAATGAGTTATCCGGAATATGTTTACAATAAGCGTTAGTTAACTCGGTAATTAAAACAAAAAAGCTCAGGATTTAGATCTTGAGCTTTTTTGTTTTAATAAAGTAAATATGGTTTATTCTTTTATATATACATCGGCTACGTTATGAATTAATAAATAGGTTTCATCACCTTGTAGGTCTGTAATGTTCTCATAATTATGGAAGTTTATAGAGTTTTCAAAAGTTGTTGGAAAATATGGTATATCTCCCGCATCCTCATAAGCACTAGCAGATCCACTTCGTGAGTTTTCTTCTTTGAGTACTATAGAAGAGTATAGGTATTCTAATTTATTAAGGTCGCCCTTACCTAGTAACAGTTTAGTGGTTTCTCCATCGTCTTCATCTATATAATTAATGTATAGAAAACCGTCTTCAAATACGTAATCTACGGTATATATTTCGCCATATTGTGCAACGATTACTTCTGTATCACTTAGAAATTGAAAATAATCGTCTTTATTTTCTTCTTCTATTTCGGCTTTGTTGAATCCTATTCCTGTGTTTTCGTAATAAGCGGCTAATACATCATCAGGAACATCTGTTTCTTCTCCATTTTTAAAAAAAGAGAAACTTTCTTCTACATGAGAAAATTTTACTGTTATGGGGTATTGATTTTCAGAGGTTTTATCATTATCATCATTATTATCGCAAGAGGTGTTGATAATGGATAAAAACAATAGTGTTGCTGCAAAAATTACTTTTTTCATTCCGTTTTATTTGAGTGTTTTTTGTTGAATTAAGGAATAAATATAGAAAGATACCTTAGTTTAAAAAATAGGAATTGAAGTTTTTTATTAATTTAATTGAAACTTTACCGTTAGTCTATTAATACGAATATGTTTTTATTTGAGTAATAGTGGAGAACTAGTTTAGCTAAGTACCAATGTTGATTTTATTAATAATTGGTGTTGCAAGGAGTTGCGTTAGGGATTGCAGAGAAAAACCCGCAGCGGTGCCGATGGAAATCGGTGGCGAGAGGATTTGTAACGGAAAGCCCGACCCTTGCGGTAACGCCCAAAATATTATAAAATAAAAAAGGCACCTTAATTAAAAGATGCCCTTTTCGATAATTAAACTAACCCCTCAGTTTAAAATTGTAATAGAAATTTATTCTTTTATTGAATAACTCTAAATTCTGTACGTCTGTTTTGTTGGTGTTGAGCGTCAGAGCATTCTACACCGTTAGCACATTTGTTTACTAATCTGCTTTCACCATATCCTTTTGCAGTTAAACGGCTTCTAGAGATTCCTTTAGATACTAAGTAGTTAACTACAGAGTTAGCACGTTGTTGTGATAAAGACATGTTGAAATCATCATTTCCTCTTGCATCAGTATGAGACATTAATTCAATGCTTACTGGTTTGCTGTTTAATAAAGGTAATAAAGTTTCGTCGATAGTTTTCTTTGATGCTGGAGTGATACGTGCGCTACCTGTTTCGTAAAAAATTGGTAATACGTTAGATTTTAATAATCCACAATCAACTTCTTCCCAAGTAGTAATTCCACCTTTCTTAGCTAATACAGTTCTTGTAACAGTTTGCATTTTTGCAGGTACAGTTACGCTTCTTGTAGATGCTGGAGTTTGAACAACTTGACGTTTGATAGTTGAATATTCTGCAGGAACTTCAATTTCATCCATTCTTGCTGGAGTTTTGATAACACGTTTCTTGTATACAGTGTTTACTTCTGTAACAGGTACTTGGCTAGTTGAAGCATCTGTAGCTAAAGTTGTAAAGCTTACATCTCTAGATTGAGCTGGATATTCAACGAAACAAGCTACAACACAATCCTCTTTATTAGGAGAGTCACAAGCAGTTTCCTTGTATTCCCATCCTGAAGTTTTTGGGTATGTTTCAAAAGTTCTTGAACTAGAACCAAAAGTTGCAGGATTAATGTTTAAATCTGTTCTTCCTTCTTTCTTTACGTAAGGAACTTCTACTGTTTCGTAAGTAGCAGGTACATATACGTACTTTTTAGCTGCCTCTTTAACCAATACACGGTCTTCTACAGTTCTGTAAGTTGCTGGAACAACTTCTAACACAGTATATGCTGGATATACTTCGATAGTTTCTTCGATGTCTTTGAACTCATCTTTTGTAATACATTTTACGTAGCATTTCCCTGGATCTGGATTAGCTGGTAAGTTTTGAGCTTGAGTAAGTCCGATACCGAAAATTAAAGCTAGGCTTAAAAATAAATTTGTTTTCATAAAAAATTAAAATTTAGTTAATGGTTATTTTCCACATTATTAAGACACATGAAAAACTGATAAGTCACAAATTATATATAGAAAATTTAAAAAGCGTTAGTTAATTCTGCTTTTTCGAGGGGTTTTAAGTTCATATATATATTGATTTTGAGCGAATTATGAATTTAAGAAAAAATTACGGTTTTATTGTTATATACCATAACTTTTCTGTTTGAATGAGATTTTATCGCGTTGGCTAGTACTATTTTTTCCAAATCGCGTCCTTTGGCAATAAGTGCATCTATAGTATATGTATGAGATACGTGTGCAACATCTTGCTCAATTATAGGTCCAGCATCTAACTCTTCAGTTACGTAGTGACTTGTGGCTCCAATAATTTTAACACCGCGCTTGTATGCAGAGTGATAAGGTTTGGCTCCTACAAAGGCAGGTAAAAAAGAGTGATGTATATTTATTATTTTATTAGGGTACTTGTTAATTAAGGTACCAGAAACTATTTGCATGTACCGTGCTAGCACAATAAAATCAATATTATGCGCTTCTAGTAGCTCTAGTTGTTTTGCTTCGGCTTCGGCTTTTGTGCCTTTGGTAACCGGAATATGGTAAAAAGGTATTTTAAAACTATCGGCAATAGGTTTTAGGTCGTTATGGTTACTTATTATAAAAGGAATTTCTAAATTAAGTTCACCAGAATTATAACGTCCTAATAAATCATAAAGACAATGGTCGTATTTAGAGACAAAAAGCGCCATTTTCGGTTTCTTTTCCGAAGAGTATATGCGCCATTTCATATTGAACTTCTCTGCTAAATTAGTTTTAAAGCATTCTTTAAAAGTTTCAGTTGAAAAGTTAATGTCTTCAAATTCACTTTCTAAACGCATGAAAAATATGTTCTGTTCTCGATCTACATGCTGATCTAAGTAAATAACATTACCTTGTTTTTCAGTAATAAAGTTAGTTACCGAGGCTATTATGCCAGGTAAGTCTTTACAGTGAATTAGTATGGTGATTTTATTCATTAAAACGTACTTCTAAATTTTTGTTAAAAGTAAGTTAAAATTAGCTGAATGAAGGGTTGGATTTTAAAATTAGATTTTTATTTGAAAACAGTGTGTTTTTTTGAATAATCCGTAAATTTGCTAATGTAATTTTAACAATTTTTAAGAATGAAACAAAGCTCTCCATATAAACCTACATATAAAGTAAGAATCGTTACTGCAGCATCATTATTTGATGGTCACGACGCTTCTATCAATATTATGCGAAGAATTATTCAGTCTACAGGTGTAGAAGTCATCCATTTAGGACATGACAGAAGTGTGGAAGAGGTTGTAAATACAGCGATTCAAGAAGATGTTAATGCTATTTGTTTAACATCTTACCAGGGTGGACACAATGAGTATTTTAAATATATGTTCGATTTGTTAAAGGAGCATGGCGCAGAACATATTAAGATTTTTGGCGGCGGTGGCGGTGTTATTTTGCCTTCAGAAATAAAAGATTTGATGGATTATGGTATTTCTAGAATCTATTCGCCAGATGATGGTCGCGAAATGGGGTTGCAAGGTATGATTAACGATTTGGTGAAACAATCGGATTTTGCAATTGGCGATCAATTAGATATAGATCTTGATTTATTAAAGAGTAAGAATAATAAAATGATAGCTAGAGTGATTTCTTCGGCCGAGAATTTCCCGGAGATTTCAAAGCCTACTTTAGATAAAATTCATAGTAAAAACAAAAATTCCAAAACACCCGTTTTGGGAATTACAGGAACTGGTGGTGCAGGAAAATCGAGTTTGGTAGATGAGCTTGTTCGTAGATTTTTAATAGATTTTCCAGAGAAAACGGTTGGGATTGTTTCTGTAGATCCATCTAAACGCAAAACAGGTGGTGCGCTTCTAGGTGATAGAATACGTATGAATGCTATTAATAACTCACGTGTTTATATGCGAAGTTTGGCAACCAGACAATCTAATTTAGCACTGTCAAAATATGTAAACGAAGCAGTAGAAGTTTTAAAAGCGGCAGAGTTTGACCTTATTATATTGGAAACTTCGGGAATAGGGCAAAGTGATACCGAAATTATTGAACATTCTGATGTATCCTTATATGTGATGACTCCAGAATTTGGAGCAGCTACCCAGCTCGAAAAAATTGATATGCTAGATTTTGCCGATTTAGTTGCTATAAATAAATTTGATAAGCGAGGTTCGTTAGATGCTTTACGTGATGTAAAAAAACAATACATGCGTAATAATAATTTGTGGGATACACATCAGGATGATTTACCTGTGTTTGGTACCATTGCATCTCAATTTAATGACCCTGGTATGAATACGCTTTACAAGGCTATTATGGATACTTTAGTTGAAAAAGCGAGCGCCAATTTAAAATCAACTTTTACTATTTCTAATGAAATGAGTGAAAAGATTTTTGTTATTCCACCAAATAGAACACGCTATTTATCGGAAATAGCCGAAAGTAATCGTGCTTACGATAAAAAGGCTTTAGATCAGTTTGAGGTGGCTCAAAAATTATATGGCATATTTAAAACCATTTGTTCTGTAGCAGAAGTATCAATAGAAAATGAGAAGTCGCTTTTAGAAAAACATGGGTTAAATAATGAAGTTATTTTAAACCATGTTCAAAATGATAATGAGGACTTTGTAAAATTATTGGTAGCAGAATTCGATCGAGTAAAATTGAATTTAGATCCTTATAATTGGGAAATTTTAACCACTTGGGACCAGAAAGTGAATAAATATAAAGATCCTATATATAGTTTTGAAGTAAGAGATAAGGAGATTAAGATTGAAACACACTCTGAGTCTTTATCGCATATACAAATCCCGAAAATAGCTTTACCAAAATATCAAGCTTGGGGAGATATACTAAAATGGTGTTTGCAAGAAAATGTTCCTGGTGAATTTCCATATACATCGGGTCTATATCCATTTAAAAGAACAGGAGAAGATCCCGCAAGAATGTTTGCAGGCGAAGGTGGACCAGAACGCACCAATAAACGGTTTCATTATGTTAGTGCCGGACTGCCAGCAAAAAGATTATCTACGGCCTTTGATAGTGTAACACTGTATGGAAACGATCCCGATTTACGACCAGATATTTATGGTAAAATAGGAAATGCAGGAGTTTCTATTTGCTGTTTAGATGATGCTAAAAAACTATATTCTGGTTTCGATTTGGCACACGTAATGACTTCGGTTAGCATGACGATTAATGGGCCTGCACCAATGTTGCTTGGCTTTTTTATGAATGCAGCAATCGATCAGCAATGCGAAATATATATTAAAGAAAATAATTTAGAAGCTGAAGCAGAGGCTAAAATAGTTGAAATTTATAAAGGTAAGGAGCGGCCTAAATACAATGGTGATTTGCCGGAGAGTAATAATGGTTTAGGTTTAATGCTTTTGGGTGTAACTGGAGATCAGGTATTACCAGCAGATGTTTATACAGAAATCAAAACAAATACCATTGCTCAAGTTCGCGGTACTGTACAAGCCGATATTTTAAAAGAAGATCAAGCACAAAACACCTGTATTTTTTCAACAGAGTTTGCATTACGCCTTATGGGTGATGTTCAGGAATATTTTATAGATAATAATGTTAGGAATTTTTACTCAGTTTCTATTTCTGGATATCATATTGCAGAAGCTGGTGCGAACCCAATTACCCAATTGGCATTAACCTTATCTAATGGTTTTACTTACGTGGAATATTATTTAAGCCGTGGCATGGATATTAATAAGTTTGGCCCTAATTTATCATTTTTCTTTTCTAATGGAATCGATCCCGAATATGCCGTAATTGGTCGGGTTGCTCGTAAAATTTGGGCAAAAGCGATGAAGCATAAGTATGGCGCCAATGCAAGGGCACAAATGCTTAAATATCATATTCAAACGTCTGGACGAAGCTTGCATGCTCAAGAAATTGATTTTAATGATATCCGCACAACGCTTCAAGCCTTATACGCCATTTACGACAACTGTAATTCTCTACATACAAATGCTTACGATGAAGCGATTACAACGCCCACAGAGGAGTCTGTGCGTCGTGCAATGGCTATTCAACTTATTATAAATAAAGAACTAGGTTTAAATAAAAATGAAAATCCAATACAAGGCTCTTTTATTATTGAAGAATTAACCGATTTAGTAGAGGAAGCTGTATTATTAGAGTTTGATAGAATTACAGAGCGTGGTGGTGTTTTGGGAGCTATGGAAACCATGTATCAGCGTAGTAAAATACAAGAAGAGAGTTTGTATTATGAAACTTTAAAGCATAATGGAGATTTTCCAATAATAGGAGTAAACACCTTTTTAAGCAGTCAAGGTTCTCCAACGGTTTTACCAGCAGAGGTTATTCGGGCTACCGAAGAAGAAAAACAATTTCAAATTAAAACATTAAAAAATCTACATCATGCTCAGGATACCGAAAAATTATTGAAGGAATTGCAGCATAAAGCGATTAATAATGAAAACATATTTGAAGCCTTAATGGAAGTTTGTAAAGTATGTTCTTTAGGTCAAATTACAAATGCATTATTCGAGGTAGGAGGTCAGTACCGTCGAAATATGTAAGCAAATAACTTACATGCTTAAAAAAGCGTACGAATAAAATTTTATGAGATTCTGAACGAGTTCGGAATCTCATTTTTTTGTTTTTAATTTTATTATATTGAGTTTAAAACGAAATACTACAAACCTCTAAAAAGAAAAAAACCTTTAAATCATTAGATTTAAAGGTTTTTTTTGTGACCGGGCTGGGGCTCGAACCCAGGACCCTCTCCTTAAAAGGGAGATGCTCTACCAACTGAGCTACCAGGTCCTTATTTCAAAATAAATGCTAACAGTAATTGTTAGCGGGTGCAAATATAACATCTTTAATTAAAAAAACAATTTAATTTGTAATTAAACTTAAGTTTTTATTAAAAAAGTCTAATAAAAAAACCTACAAATCTTTCAATTTATAGGTTTTAGTGACCGGGCTGGGGCTCGAACCCAGGACCCTCTCCTTAAAAGGGAGATGCTCTACCAACTGAGCTACCAGGTCATTATTTCAAAGTTGTTAACATTGCTGTTAGCGGGTGCAAATATAAAACCTTTCTTTAATAAAACAACACTTTTTTTAAATAAATTTCGTTTTTTTGCATCTGTAAATCGTATGTTTTTAAAAATCAATTCTTAACAAAAAAATGATAATAGTTTTAATGGGGTATATGGCTTCCGGAAAGTCAACAATAGGAAAGAGATTAGCAAAAAAACTAAATTATAATTTTATTGATTTAGATGATTTAATTGAATCTAAAGAAAATGCTTCAGTTTCCGAAGTTTTTAAATCTAAAGGCGAAATTTATTTTAGAAAGCAGGAAGCTTTGTATTTACGAGAGCAACTTCAAAGCGAAGATGATATTATTTTATCTGTTGGAGGAGGAACACCTTGCTACAGCAATAATATGGAAGCCATTTTAAATGCTGAGGATGCAAAAAGCGTGTATTTAAAGGCGTCTATACCGACTTTAATTGAAAAATTAATGAAGAAGAAAGCAACACGACCGCTAATTGCTCACATAGAAACTGAGGAGGCTATGGCAGAATTTATAGGAAAGCATCTTTTTGAACGTGCACATTATTATAACCAAGCCAACATAAAGGTGGTTATAGATAATAAAACTAAAAAGGAGGTTGCTCAGGATGTGCTAAGCAGTCTATTCTAAAATGGCTTGAAAGTTTTTGCCGTCTAAAACCACATTTACATGTTCGTGTAATGAAGTGGACAGTGAAATGCCTTTATAATCTGCCTTTACTGGGTATTTTTTATGGTTTCTGTTTACTAATACGGCGGTTTTAAATTGCTTTAGAGGCACGTTTAAAAAGTGTTTAACACCGTATATTAAAGTGGTTCCTGAGTTTAAAACATCATCAACCAAAACAACAGATTTGTTTTTATAATTCTCGGGATCCATAGAGGTTTTAATGTCTTGCCACGGATTTTTTTTATCAATGCTTACTTTACATAGCGACACATTAATTTCAGAAATTTTTTGCAACACTAATTTTAATTTTTTTGCAAAAATATAGCCATTACTATCTATACCTGCTAAAATCACTTCAGTTTCGTCCATGTTACTTTCATATATCTGGAAAGCAATACGGCGTATTTTATGGTTTATTTCGGCGTGATTTAAGATAATGTTACTTGTAGCAGTCATATTTAAGCTAAATTTTAAAGTATAAAATTAAGTTTTTTTATTTGTTTTAAAGGTTTTATATCAATCAAAGTTGATGGCATGGCACTTTCATTTTACCTTGTTCTAAAGAAAGTTATTATTCTTCTTCATCAAAAAGAGGATCCTCAGTATAACCATCAATATCTCGACGGTCTTTTTTAGTCGGTCGGCCAACACCTTTTTTTCGATAATAGTCTTTAGAGTATTTTAATAATTCTTGAGCTTCAAACTCTTCTTTTGGTGTGGTGTCTGTTCTATAAAGATCCACAAGTTTAGCTCCAACACGGCTTTCCGGAATATCGTTAACCTTTAATCTGTAGTTAATTTGGTTTTTCCGAAGTTCAACAATATCTTGTGGATATACCTCTCTACTTGGTTTTACTTGGTCTTTATTTATTTTAACCTGCCCCTTTTTGCAAGCTGTTGTAGCTAAGGTTCTTGTTTTATAATATCTAATACACCATAAATACTTGTCAATCCGCATACAATTATTGTAAAAACTTCGTTAATGTTGTTGTGCAAGATTAAATATTCTTGATAAAAGTGTATCTTGCGCGTCAAAAATACGCAATAATGAGTTTAAGAAAAATAAGTTTTTTAATATTAAGTTTAGTTTTAGTTTTTTCGGCCTGTAAGAAGGATGACGATGCCGATGAGGTGGTTACTATCGAAGAAAATGATAGAACAGAACAGCAGATTGAAGATAATGATGAGATCGTGGCTTATTTTAAAAACCATTACTTTAATTCAAGCGATTTTGGAAGTGAAAATGCAAATCCTAAAATTAGTAGTTTAGAGATAACTGAATTATTAGAAGGTGAAACTGTTCCAGAGGGGCATACTTTGTTAAATGCATTATTAGAAGATGATAGTCCTGCTTTTGTTTTACAAGCAAAAGAAGTGGTTTACGCAGAAACAGACTATATTATCTATATTTTATATTTAAATGAAGGTGGAGGAGATCAATCTCCAAATTTTTGTGATAATGTTAGAGTAAGATATGAGGGATCATTATTAGATGGTTCTGTTTTTGATAGTGCTGTTACACCTGTAAATTTAGATTTAATATCTTTAATTCCGGCATGGAGAAAGGTTTTAACAGAGTTTAATACAGCCGAAACTATTACGGACGGTACAGATGGAACTATATCTTTTTCTAACCATGGAGCCGGTGTTATGTTTCTTCCTTCTGGCTTAGGTTATTTTTCTTCTAGTACAACTTCAATTACCGCATATTCACCTTTAATTTTTAAATTCGATTTATTACAAACTACTGTAAACGATCATGATTTAGATGGTGTACCTTCTTACCTTGAAGATTTAAATGGTGATGGCGAGTTTATTGTAAACTATGATGATTTAGAAGATGCGACTGATGATGATACCGACGGTGATGGAACGCCTGATTATGCTGATACGGATGATGATGATGATGGTGTTTTCTCTGTGTACGAAGATATAGATGAAGATGGTAACCCTGCAAATGATATTGGAGCTAACGGTATTGCTAAATATTTAGACTCAACGGAAACAGAATCTAATTTGGATTAATTAGATATTTACTGTAAATAAAAAAAAAGGAGTAGTTAATCGCTACTCCTTTTTTTGTACTTTCTTTTCCCCTTTTTTAGGCATTGGCCCTCGTAAATGAATTACTAATCCGTTAAGGAAATTACGTAAAACCTGATCGCCACATTCCATGTATTTAGGGTGGTCTTCTCTTCTAAAGAATGCGCCCAACTCACTTTTTGAAATTCTGAAATCTACAAGTTCCAAAATTTTTACAATTTCGTCGTCACGCAATTTCAATGCCACGCGTAACTTTTTTAAAATGTCATTATTTGTCATATTTTGAGTAGCAACTGCTGCTTTTATAGTTTGAAATAGGTTTTAAAACCGTCCTTTTATCGAGAAATGCGAATTTAAGATATTAAAATTTAAGTTAACTTAATATTTTAAATAGAATTTTTGTTAGGATTTCTTACTTGAATTAAAAAATGCTTCTTTTTAAGGGATAAACCTAGCAGTAGTATGTAGTTCATCGATTTTTCATTTTGGAATAATATGAACTGATGTTTTTCATTTCTCTGAGGTAGTAATTTCTGTAAAGTATTGAAATGATGCTAATTATATGTAGATGGATTTGTGTGAATACTTGATTTATAAGGTGTTTTGAGAGTTTTGTACTTTTAAGCTAATAAAACTCTCAAATGATAAACCGCAGTTTTTTTAGATGAAATTTTTTTTAACCTTGATGAAGTTGATAAAAATCACGATAAAATACCAATGCCTTTTCGATAAGTTACATTATATCTACGATTAGTTTTTAGTCTTTCTATGTAAATTTATAGTATAACCCTCAAAACTAGTTTAAAATGATTAATAGAGCACAAAAATTGCACCTCTTGTCCGAAATGATCGCTTTTGCAAAGCATGATAAGGATATAAAGAATATTGAGTATAACTTTTTGTTAGGTGTTGCCAAACAATTAGAGATAGAACGTGAGGATTTTGAATATTTAATTAAAAATCCAATTAACTATACACATTTAAAGTCTCATAGCGAACGTATAGTTCAGTTTCATAGGCTTGTATTGTTAATGAATATAGAACAAGAACATGGAGGTGGAAATAACTCCTCAGGGGTAATAAAGCTGTACAACTTTGGTTTACGTATGGGTTTAAGTCATGAGTCGATAACTAAAGTTTTATATCTAATGGAGAGTTTTCCCAATAAAATTGTTCCTCCAGATGTATTGATAGATATTTTTAAAACACAGTATAATTAGAAACACAGTATAATTAGAAACACGTTATACTTTCGATAATAATATCCTGTAACTAATTCTTTTTTCGTTTAGAAAAGCTATTAAGTGTTAATTTTAGTAGAAAAATGTACAGGAATAAAGAAAAGCTAAAGGCCTAACGCTTTAGCTTTTCTAGTTTATCTTGAGATATTTTAATTTCGTCACGTAGTTTGGCTGCAACTAAGAAGTCTAAGGCTTTTGCAGCTTCTTCCATCATTTTTCGTTTTTCTCTAATTTTCTTTTCTAATTCGCCTTTGGTTAAGTATTCGCTCTCTGGTTCGGCAGCTTTAGCAGCTTCTAGCTCATAACTATATGTACTTACCGAATTTTTGGTTAATACATTGTCTAAGCTTTTGTTTAATGCCGTAGGTGTGATATTGAATTTTGTATTGTAAGCAATTTGCTTTTCACGGCGATACTCGGTTTCGTCCATGGTTTTTTGCATGCTTTTAGTAATTTTATCGGCATACATTATGGCTCTTCCATTAAGGTTTCTAGCTGCACGCCCAACCGTTTGCGTTAAAGATCTTGCAGAACGCAAGAAACCTTCTTTATCAGCATCTAAAATAGCGACTAGAGACACTTCTGGTAAATCTAAACCTTCACGAAGTAAGTTTACACCAACCAAGACATCAAACAAACCTTTACGCAAATCTTGCATAATTTCAACACGTTCCAAAGTATCAACATCGCTATGGATATAGCGACAGCGAATTTGAATGCGATCTAAATATTTAGTCAATTCTTCTGCCATACGTTTCGTAAGAGTTGTCACTAAGGTACGCTCGTCTTTTTCTACACGTATTTGTATTTCTTCAATTAAATCATCAATTTGATTTAAACTTGGTCTAATTTCAATAATAGGGTCCAAAAGTCCGGTAGGTCTAATAACTTGCTCAACATAGACACCGTCAGTTTTTTGTAATTCGTAATCAGCTGGTGTAGCACTTACGTATATTACTTGGTTTTGTATGGCCTCAAACTCTTCAAATTTTAAAGGTCTGTTGTCCATAGCGGCAGGTAATCTAAACCCATATTCTACTAAATTCTCTTTTCGACTTCTATCACCACCATACATGGCGTGAACCTGCGAAACAGTAACATGACTTTCGTCTACAACCATTAAATAATCGTCTGGAAAATAATCGAGTAAACAGAAAGGTCTTGTGCCTGGTTGTCTGCGATCTAAATAACGCGAATAGTTTTCAATACCTGAACAATAACCAAGTTCACGTATCATTTCTAAATCGAATTCTGTACGTTCTTTTAAGCGTTTGGCTTCAAGATGTTTGCCTATTTCTTTAAAATAATCGTGTTGTTTTACTAAATCGTCCTGAATTTCCGAAATGGCATTTTGTAAAACATCGGGAGATGTTACAAACATATTTGCAGGATAAATAGTAATTTGCTCGTATTTTTCAATAATTTCATTCGTTTGAATATTGAAAGACTCGATTTCTTCAATTTCGTCTCCAAAAAAGTGGATCCTAAAGGCATCATCAGCATAACTTGGGAAAATATCTACTGTATCACCTTTTATTCTGAAATTACCATGTCTAAAATCTGCTTCGGTTCTCGAATATAGACTTTGTACTAAAGTATGGAGGAGTTTAGTTCGTGAAATTTCTTGGTCTTGCTTTAAAGAAATTACGTTTTTCTGAAATTCTACAGGGTTACCAATACCGTAAATACAAGATACCGATGCAATAACGATTACATCGCGACGGCCAGAAAGTAGGGAAGAGGTTGCGCTTAAACGCATTTTCTCTATTTCTTCATTTATAGATAAATCTTTTTCGATGTAAACACCAGAAACAGGAATATAAGCTTCGGGTTGGTAATAGTCGTAGTAGGATACAAAATACTCCACAGCATTATTCGGAAAAAACTGTTTAAATTCTGAGTATAATTGCGCAGCTAAGGTTTTGTTATGTGCTAAAATTAGAGTTGGTCGTTGTACCTCTTCTATAACATTAGCAATAGTGAACGTTTTACCAGATCCTGTAACACCTAATAAAGTTTGATATTTTTCATCGGCATTTAAACCTGCCGCTAATTGTTTTATTGCGTTAGGTTGATCGCCTGTTGGCTTAAATTCTGATTCAATTTTAAACTTCATTTTACAAAATTACGCAAAATAAATGTGTTATCGTTTCAAAGTAAAATGCCCTTTTAATTGCATGTCTTTACCGTTATATTTTACATTGGCTAAATACCAGTAATCGCCTGTAGGCATAAGAACACCATTATATCTGCCATCCCAACCAGAAGAGGTGTGCGATAGTGTTTTTAGTAGTTTACCGTAACGGTCATAGATAGAAATAGTAGTGCCTACTAAGTTTTTTACACCAGTGATATGCCATGTATCGAAATAGCCGTCGTTGTTTGGTGTCATAAATTTAGGTGTGTCAATAACCATCACTTCTTTTGTGGTTTCTAAACAGCCGTTTAAATCTATAATGGTTAGGGTATGATAACCAATACCAACATTTCTAAAAATATTATCGGTTTGTGGTTCATTACCGTCTATAGCATAAGTATAATTACCAATACCGCTTACGGTAACGGTAACGTTATTTGGGTCGGAGAAATCTACAGTTTCCGTAGTTTCAATGGTGGCTTGCTCCGAAACGGAAACGTTAAATTCTTGATAAGTTTCGCAACCATTTTCTGTGGTAACGGTTACCGAATAAATGCCGGTTTCTGTTATTTCGATTTCTGGAGTTGTTGCTCCGGTGGACCATAAATAACTATGGGTTGAGGAGTTTGTATTCGCCGAAACTAATAGCGGCAAATTCTCTAAACAAATTACTTGGTCTTCTATATTAACTTCAGGTCTTGCGTGAATGATAATAGTAAAATCTGTAACACTGAAACATCCGGTTTTTTTATTTTCGATTCTCGCAAATATGGTTTCGTTATTTATGGCTAAATAATTATTAGCGATCTTATCTATTTTATTTTCTGCAGAAACTAATGTTGCGTAAAACGTTATATCAAATTCGCTTGAGTTTTGAGTGCCCAAAATAGATGGGTTTTGTTGCGATAAGTCTATGTCTAGAATGCCATCGAAATCATCGTCACAAGCTTCTAAATTATTTGGCTTATTAGCTGTAGGTAAGCTGTTTACTTGTATTTCAAACGGATGAATGGTTACACATCCAGATGTTATATTGGTTAGTTTTGCATAAATTGTATCTTGCGAGCTTTGATAATTGTAAGTATTGTTTAGCTTGTTTTGGTTATGTAAAGCATCATTTTGGCTACCGAAATAGTTTATTTGAATTTCATTATTGGCTGCAATAATAAGATCGTCAATTTCATTTAGGTTTACCGAGCCATTATCACAAGTTTCATAAGTAATGAAATTATTGGGTTTAGGTGGAGTGTTTACAATAAGTTCTAGAGGTACAAATACATAACAATTAGAAATAGTATTGGTTATTTTTACAAATACCGTTTGTGAGGTGCTAAGGTTCGTGTAATTTTCTGGTTGGCTAATTGGGTTTGTGTGTTGCTCTAATTCTTCAGCAGTTTCAAAATAATGTACTTCAATATTATCTTGACGAACATCCAAAATATCTAATGAAGACTCCGTTAAATCAAACGTTGTAAAACCATCATAATTTGTATCGCAAAGTATTATAGGTTGTGGCTCGCTAACTTCTGGAACTTGAATAATATTAATGGTAAACGATGTAATAGAATTACAAATGGTACCATTATCTATTACGGCATAAACCGTTTGCGGGTTAGCGGTATTGGTAAACCTGTTTGAAACTGCATTTGTTTTGTTTTCAGCATTGTCTCTAGTGGTATAAAACGTAACTTCTAAAGTGTCATTGATACCGTTTGATATTTCTTCAATTTTAGTAGTAAGATCGAAGGTGTCTATGGCATCGTTACTAATATCATCACATATAAACCAATCGGTAGGCTCGTTAAATAGTGGGTTAGTACCAACTTCAATTATAAAAGAACCGGTTGCAAAACAATTGGGGTCGCTTTGGTTTTCAATACGTGTAAATAAAGTTTGAGGATTGGTTAAGTTCTCAAAATTCGAGTTTTTATCAATTTCATTAGTTCTGGCAATTGCATCGTCTTCATTTAAGTAATATGAAACCGTTTTACCTTGTTGACCGTTTAAAATTTCGCTGTCTTTTGTGTTTAGTGTAAAATCAGCAAAACCGTCGCTTGCATTTTCGCAGACTTTATAATTACTAATATCTGTAAAAACTGGAGTTCCGTTGATTATAACTTCTATAGGTTCTGTGCTAAAACAACCCGAAAGTGTATTGTTTATTCTTGCATAAAAAGTTTTAGATGCTGTGTTTATAGCGTTAGGATTCTCAATAGGGTTATTAGCTTCTTGAGCATCGCTTAGATTGTTATAATAAGCAATACTTCTATCTGTATTATCGTTAATAATTTCTGAAGATTTACTAGTAAGATCAACAATAGCCGTTGTTACTTGGCTATCATTACAAACAATTATCGCGCTCGGTTCATTAGACATTGGGGCTGGTAAAACCTGAACATTAAAAGTGTTTGTGTCAAAACAACCTGTAGTTGTATTTGTTATTCTAGTAAAAAATAGTTGCGGATTTTGAGTGTTTGTATGGCTGTTTCCTAGATTATTTATGTTGTTCACTGCATCGTCTGCTGTTAAAAAATAACTTACTGCAAAATTTGGATCGTTGTTTTTTATATCGGCATCATAAGTTCTTAAATTAATATTTGTAAAGCCATCTTGGTTTGTATCGCAATAATCTACAGTACCTATAGAGTCGAATTCATCTATAGGAACAAGTATTAATTCTATAGATTCAGGCTCTGAACATGTTGGGCTAGAAATGGTGATAAATAAGCTTACATTGAGTCCGTTTGCATTGTAAGGCACATTTGAGTCTAATGCGTTAATGTTATTGTCTCTATCGGTTTCTTTCTCGTAAAAAGCGACCGAAATATCACGTAAGTCACCTGCTATAGATGTTGCAATGGTAGATAGGTCGAAGGTTTCTTCTTCGTCGTTAGCAATATCACAAACTACAATAACCTCATTGTTTGTAGCTGTTAAAAGTAAGTTAGGGTGCAATTCTACAGGAACAAAAGAAGCACAGCTGGTTGTTGCATTCTCTACTCTTATATAAATTATTTGCTGTTCAAAAACGGTGTTTTGAAAATTAGTCTCGTTAATTATAGAATTTTCGTTTAATTGAGCTTCGTCTAAGGTTTCATGAAATGTTACGTTAACATTAGTTAACCCTTGTATAACTTCAGGAATTATACTTGTTAAATCGAAATAAGCATAGCCATCATAATCTTTGTCACAAGCGTCTATGTAATGAAAATCTGCTGTATTTATTTGTGGGTTTTCAAATACAGTAAGCTTAAAGCTAGTCGTGCTAAAACAGTTGGTGTTTATGTTGGTAACTCGAGCGTAAATAGTTTCAGTATTGCTAGAATTGGTATGTGGTAGAGATAAAACATTTGCTCCCAAATCTGCTTCTTCTTGCGTTTGGTGATAAGTGATTGCTAAATCGGTTTGCGAACCTATAATATCATTATCCATAATAGATAAATCTACGGCTGTTCTTCGATCGGAAAATCCATCGTCACAAACTTCTAAATCAATAGGTTTTGTTGCTATCGGAAGTGGGTTTACAATTAGGTTAAAGTTGGTATAACCCAAGCAGCCTGTATCTGTATTTAAGGTTCTAACAAAAATGGTTTCTGGGTTTGTTTTGTTTTCAATATTGGCTGTTATTGAGGCATTATTGTTTTCGGCATCGCTTTGTGTATAGTGGTAGCTTATATCGTAATTTCCTGCAGGTAAGGCAGCTAATATCTCTGTGTTTTTTGTTGAAAGGCTGAAGGTTTCAATACCATCGCCGCTAAAATCATCACACATGCTATAGTTGTTAATGGGGTTCACGTGTTGCGTGCTACTTAATGTTACGTTAAGGCCATCTTCTACGGTACATGTTGAATTAGAAAAGGGAATTTCGATAACAACTTTATAATTTCCAGATTGGGTAACGTTTAAGGTTGATTGAAATTCGTTGTCTATTATCGTGTTATTTAAATACCAAGAGTATATGGCTTCCGCATTTTCAATATCTGCATTTAGCATATGTGAACTTGCACAGGTTTGAATATCGTCTCCTAGTTCTACAGAAGAACTAAAGCTGTTTCCTTCTATAAATACTGCTGAATCATAATTTTTATCATTGTAATCTGCAATTACTAGTTTTATTTCATAAAGAACATTTGGAGTAATTTGTGCAGATGCCGATAATACATTGGTTCGGCCATTAAAATTAGTGTCACCAACGTTATTACCATCAAAATATTGTTCGTTTTGGGCCTCGCAAAAACCTACAATTTCTTTATGAACGGAGTTTGTATTTACAGGAGTAGAAGTTCCTGGAATTACGGCTATGTTTTTGAAAGCTTTACCAGAATTAGCTTCGCGAATGAGAAAGGCAAATCCATCGGAATAATCACAAGGGAAATTAGCGTAATATTCTTCGGATGCTAAAATGTAATTAAATTGAATTTGATTGGATGCCGAAATAAAATTGAAAACAATTGATGTTGCGTTTAAAGTGTTTGAGATGCCTAAAGCTGTTTCTAAATCGATATCTGTACCCCAATTTGTTTCTCCGTCATTAAGAGTTTTTGTGTTTTCTGAGTTTCCTGCTGCACTTGCATCCCCAGTCGACAGCATAATGCCATTAGCGAATGGAAAGTTTGAGTTGCCTTTTTCAAAATAACCAAAGCTACCAATGTTGTTAACCGAGCCGTTTACTTCAGATTTTATATCCGAAAGTTCAACACAACCTTCAACTAAATTACTTTCAATTAAAGATGTTACTGAAAGACTGTTGTCTACAGTAATTTGTTGAGAAAATATAATGTTACTTATTAAAAAGGCAACAAAACATAACAAAGTAGGTGCTTTATTCATGCTAGGTAATTATTTGGGTTATAAAACAGGCTTGTTGGTTTTGTTTATTAGACTGTAATATCTGACGCAAATATAGAATAAATATAGATAAAAAGCACAAAAACACGATGAAATACATGTTTTTTTAACTTTTGACTAGAGATGGTCTACCTTTTTAACTCATAAAGTTGTTTTGCATTAAATTTTTTACACGTAAAATTAATTACAGAAATGAATTGATATTCAAATTTGCAAGAGTTTGAAGTTGATTGATAAAGTTAAATATTGATTTGGTCTATCGTTTTAGAGTAAAATGTCCACTAAAAGTTCGTCCGTCTTCAAGTTGTACATTAAACCAATAATCGTCGGATGCCAAAGGAGTTCCATTAAATGTACCATCCCAACCTATTGATCCTGCCAAGAATTGTTTCAGCAGTTTTCCGTAGCGATCATAAATAAAAATTAAAGAGTTGGGTTGCACTTGGGAGTTTAAGCCCTTTACCTGCCAATAATCATTATAGCGATCTCCGTTGGGAGTAAAGAATTTAGCATATCCAATTACTGAAATGTTTAATTCTGCTGTTCCGCAAATGTCGTCTTTCACATAAATGGTGTAAAAACCTGGACGCACATTTTCAAATACAGGTTCTGCTTGGTATGTAATGAAGTTAGAGCCTTCCTCTCGTATAGCATACTCGTAGTCTCCAGAACCTAAATTTGTTGGGTCTATGGTAACTGAGTTGTTATCAGAAACATCTACAATAGTAACATCTTCTTGGGTAATATTTGCGGACTCCGAGGCTGTAACTATAATATCTCGGGTGCGTGCGCATCCTGTTCCGTCTGTTTTGGTAAGTGTTACAGAGTAAGTTCCGTCAATGGAAACATTCTCTAAAGTGGGCTCATTGGATAAAAATGTTCCATCTTCAAAATACCACTCGTAAGTAAAACGTTCTATTACATTGGCTTCAATAGGATCTAAGCTTACGCTGAAAGTTGGATCGGAGGTACAAACAACTAGAGGAGAATTTACAGTGAAATCTGGAAGTGGATTTACAATTAATTCTATAGTTGTTGAGGCTACACAAGCAGTGTTATCTGGATTAGTGACTTCAACTAAAACATTTTGAGACTCCGAATTAAAAGGATTAGGTAATGCTGTATTCGTCACCATATTTCCAGATTCGTCTATGTAGGTATAATTGATATCCATACCTGTTTGCGATCCTAAAATAGTGTTAGAAAAGGTAGATGTATCGAAAGCGAATAATCCATCATTATCAATATCTCCTGCGTCGCCATCGCACACAGCAATTGGATTTATTGGATTTGCTGTAGGGCTTACGTCTACTTTAAATTCAAGTGTTGTATCGTCAAAACAAGGACCATCTGTGGCCGAAGTATTAGTATTTGTAACTTTAACTGTTATGGTTTGATTACTTGTTAGAAATGTAGATGCAATTGGGCTCACAACCGCAGTACCATCAGCATATAATAGAGGATCTCCTGCTGCATCAAAATAAGAAATATCTATATCTGTAGGACTTTGCGTTCCTAAAATATCACTCTCTAAGTTTGAGGTATCGAAAGGGTAGGCTCCATCAGAATCATCGTCGCAAGCTCGGTTTATTGTAACAGGGTTTGCAATTGGTAACGATTCAACGGTTAATAATATATGCCCTCCTAAGCCTAGGCAATCGTTAGAGATATCGCTATCCACGCGTACATAAATAGTTTGTGAGTTTGGATAACCAATGTTTCTATAGTTCGAAATATCTACAATTTCATTTATTTCAGCTAAGGCATCAGTTTCATTTCTGTAGTATTTTGGAGGTAAGGGATTCTGTCCTGAAGGAATTAAACTGAGTAAAGTTGTATTTACACTGCTAAAATCGAATGTTGCAATTCCATCTCTATGGTTGTTATTTACAGTATCATTTCCATCAATATCTAGAAAATCATCACATTGACTAAAGGTGACTAAAAGACTAGAGGGAATTACGGTAGTTGAAACATTTAATTGAATTTCAGCAGTACCTGCACAGGTAAGTGTATTTTCAATTCGTGCCCAAACAACATCGCTACTAATGGTTCTATTTGTAAAAGTCGTTGGATTCGCAATGAAATCAGTACTGGTTTCATCACCTAATTGAGCGGCGGCTTGAGTTAAATAATAACTAAATGTTTCATTCTCTGAATTTGATGAAATTTCGGCGTTAACCTCTGTTAAATTAAAGTCGCTATAACCTAAAGTAGATAAATCTTCATCGTCACATTGAATTAAAATAACGGGTGTATTTACAGCAGGTATTGGATTTACAGTAAGCGTCATGCTTGTGGAGTATAATCCACAACTGTTTCCACTTCTGTCTAGCTTTACGCGATATTGGTAGTTATTAAACGTAATTGGTGTATTAGATATAACTAGTGTTGCTGTTTGCGAGTTGCTGTAATTTGTATCGTCAATAACGGCATTCCATGTTGTGCCATCTGTGCTTATTTCCCATTGAAATGTTTCAGCCTCATCTGAAATTATTGTAATAGAAGCATTATAAGTGTTACAAGCTATTACATCGGCCGGTTGTGTTGTTATAGATATTGGTGCGCTGGTTAAATAGCCAAAATTTGGAAGCGTATAGCCATCTGAAGCATTTGTAACTAAACCATTAGTATCTACAGTAATAGTCGCAGTATCTCCAAGATAATTATCCGTATTTGCATCCGAAAAACCAGCTTCAATAACGTCGGAGCAGCTGTCTCCGTCAGTATCAAAATCAAGATAATCAAAAATAGTATCATTATCAAAATCACTAAGTACATATCCTATTACGCTACTGTCTGGTGCTGTTTCTCCTGCATCTGCCCATCCATTAAAACCGAAATTTCCATCAACAACGCCGTTTAAATCAGTATCCGATAAGGTTCCTAATTGGCCTGTTTCAATTAAATCATAAATACCATCATTGTCGCTATCTAAATCAAGGTAGTCAAATACGCCATCGTAATCTGTATCTATTGGGGCTGTCGTAATATTATAAACATCATCTAAGCCATTATAATCGGCATCTATGTTAGATAGTATAGTCAATAAACCTTGATTTTCTATTAAATCTGGAATACCGTCGTTGTCGCTGTCATAGTCTAAACTATCTTCCATGCCATCAGCATCACTATCTTTAGGTACACAGGTTGCCGTAATTTGAAAGGTAGCTTGATTATCTGTTAAATCTGAAGTGTTTTGATGTGTATAGATTATATTACTAACATTATGCGCCGAAAAACTAAATGTAGCACTACCAAAGGCTAAAGGGTTTTTAGGTTTAAATCGAATTTCAAATGCAGAAATTTGAGTTATACCTGGCTCGTAAACATCATCAAAATTAGTGTCAATTAGAAGTTGGTCATCAGGGTCCAAAAGTGTTATAGTTCGGGAACTTGGCACACGAATTATAAATTCTTGATCTGTATTAATAGTACCACTACCAAAAGGAGAGCTGTTGGGGTAATTTAAAAGTAGATTTAACGGTTTATTGAAGCTTAATTGGTAGGTTACACTACTTTTTATACTTCCCGTTTTTGCTGTGGTTTCACTCATAAATACACCAGTACTACTTCCTGTAAACGGGCTGGTAGCTGTGTTATCGATTAAAGTTGTATTTCCTACATAAGTATAACCTCCAGCAATGATATTACCACTATTTATATTCGATAAATCTATAATTTGATTCCCATAAGATTCTGTACAATTTAAAATACCATCGTTGTCGTTATCAATATCAATATTATCTAAAATACCATCATTATCTACGTCGTCTGGGCAAATACTTACCGGAACATCCAAGGATTCTAGTTTTAAACCAGAGCATAATAACTCCCCTATTAATTTATAATTTCCGGCAATAGTAGGCGTAAAAGATGGAGATGTTACTCCTGTAGTAATAAACCCGCTGCCAGATCCATCATCAAAAAACCATTCAAAACTATCAAAGATGCCGACATTAGCGACCTCTAAAGTTACATTAGGAATACAGTTTCCTAAAGTTTCAAATGCTGTATTGAAATTAATTTCCGGAGGCGTAGGGAAGCCAGAGTAAAAACTTCCTGATGTTGCAGCTCCGTTGTAATTAAAATAGGCACAGTATAGCTCGTCATTACTTTTTACAGATATGTCTCCGGTTAGATCTATAATTTTATACGTAACATAATCTGTTTTTCCAGCAACCACTGTAGGTCCAGTGGTAAAAAAACTACTTATAGGGCTATCGTTCACGGTAACAGTGGCTCCCGCTTTTGTAACTATTGATATTCCACCAGTAAAAGTAGTACTTCCGATAGATTGAATAGCCGCAATATTATCTAAGTCGCCACGTGTTTCACAACTTAAAGGTGGTACAAAATACATACCTTGGTTAGCCTCACTTGGTGTAGCTCCAATACCTTGGTAAGCAAAAACAGGTTGCGATGTTTCTACATACATATTTCCGTTTGTATATTGATCTCCTTCTATTAAATAGTAATCTCCTGCATTAATACTTGCAACTGCAGGATTTCCATTTATGCTAATAGATGTGTTATCATAATGAGCTACAATAAGTGCGTTTTCCCATCCATCATACCCATCACCTTTTACAAAAATGTATTCGGTACCTACTTTATCCAAACCTACAATTTGGTCTATTCCGTAGTCTCTTCCGTTTCCGTCGTGAAAACTACCGTTTGCGGAGCCACAGTTTACAACAATAGGTCTATCAGAATTAATTAAAGCGCCTACCAAGCCATCTCTATTTGTAACGCTCTCTTCACTATTTGTTGCAATAGTATAACTTTCTCCTTTATTTAATGTTGTTGTTATAGGCGTTGTACCTGTATAATTTTTAATAACTAAACCAGCTGGTAAATTACTAAATGTAACCGAGGTATTATCTTCGGTAGCCATTACCGAAACAAAATTTAAATAATTATCCTGAGGATTTTGATTGGTATAAGTACCCACTCTAAAAGTTTGCCCAAAGGCTGCTAACCCTTTGCTTACGAGAGCGCCAGCTTGAGCATTGTTACCCGCATTCATTCTTACAGAAACATAAATTGAGCCTTTGGCTTCTACAATATAGCCACGGTTATTTACAACTGTACTTGTTTGCGAAGAAGGAATAAATAGCTGCCCATCTCCGGTAGCTATAGAAATAATTTGAGGGGATGTATTAGAAACTTCTCCTGTAATAGCTGCCGACGCAGGTTGGCCAATAGGTGTTATAACGTAGGTTACATTTGTTGCTGATGGCGTAGATAAGTAAATATATTGGTCTTGTGGTTGTGAGTTGGTAGCATCTGCACTTGTCAATGGTGGGATAAAATGTAATTTGCTTAATTGTGCAAAACCTTGTAAGCAAAAAAATAATACAAATAAAAATGATACTTTTTTTAAAAACGCCAATTTATTCATTTACAGCTGCAGAGGTTAATGTTAATCTTGTATTTTATAAGTCTTGAAAGCCTAAATATAGCTTTAAATATTGTTAGACTGAAAAAATATAGTTTGGTTTATTCTTTTTTTTGAAGAAATTATTAAAGCCTAGGCCCTGATAACATTTTTGTTTTAATTGTAAAGCACACATTTTTTCGTGTCTTAAAATGTATTTGTTTGTTTTATAAGGAGTTGATGGTTTTTGAATTTGTCTAAAACAAAAAAAGGTAGCATTCCCTTAGGAAGCTACCTTTTAGTAGAAATCTATTAAATTATTTTTCTTTTTTCTGAATTTTTGATGTGTTGGCTAGTTTATTTACAATAATTTGAGGATCATTATAAAGGTATAGCGCACTTGTTCCCGAAATTTCTACCGTTAAAGTATCTGTAACTTCCAAAATAGCTTCACTAGCAATTTCTGAAATTAAACTACACTTTTTAGCTGTAAAGTTTTTACCCGTAAATTGGGCATTATTATCTGTTCTAAGTGTTAAATCGTCACAACTACCTTCAATTTCAGCATTTGCTCTTTGGTAAAGATCAGCTTTTAAAATAGGAGAATTAATTAAAGCTTCTAATCTACTATTACCATTTAAAATAACTTTAGAATTTTTTGCGGTTAAATTCAATTTAGTTTTAGATTTATCTAATCCTTCAAAATTAAAATTCTCCGTTTTTATTGTTAATCCAGCTTCAGAATTTCCAGATGTTATTAATGTGATATTATCAGCGTTAATTGTAGATAGGCCGTATACTTCGGCATCATCTCGAGTTTCTATAGTTGTTAAAAAATCGTCGTAAGCCACTTTGATTTTAAGACGTTTTTTGGATGTTATTCGTTTTGTTAAGTCTAAATTAAGAATACTATCTCGAACATTGAGTACAAAAAACTCGTGTAAATTTTCATCCGTTTCTATTTCAACCGATGGGTCTTTGGCATAAACTAAATCTATCTCAAAGCCTTCATCAATAATAATAGTTTTAAAGGAACTTAAAGGAGTCTGTTCTATAGTTACATTTCTATTACCTTTAACTTTTTCTACACTTTGGGCTTGGCCAAAAAAGCAAAAACTTATTGCTATAAGTAGGATAGGGAATTTTTGTTTCATTTTATATGAATTAAATAATTAGTACAAATATAAAACAAAAACCATCCCAAACTCGTATTTAGTCTGCGATGGCTTTATTTTAAAGGTAAATAAGGGATAAATTATCTTTTAATTACACTTCCAGATGAGTTATTCGATTTGTCTACCTTTTCCGGATCTCCATAATATTTTATATCACCACCACTAGTAGCTTTAGCAACTAATATTTTTTCGGTATTTACAATAATATCAGCACCGCTTGTAGCTTTTACATTGCTATATTGTGCTATAAGGTCTTTAGCTTCAATATCACTTCCGCTAGTGGCTTCGGCATTAAATTTTTCTGTTATTCCAGAAATATTTAAATCACTTCCGCTAGTAGAGGAGCAGCTTAAAATTTTAGTATTTAGTTTTATAGACATATCACTACCGCTTGTTGTTTTTAAATCTAAAACATCTGCAACAATAGTGTTTGTAGATATTACGTCACTACCACTAGTTGCTATAATGCTAGAAATTGTTTTGAAACTTACTGTTATTTTTTTTGCAGAACATCTACCAATATTCTCTTTAGCATGGATTTTTAAAACTCCATCTTTTACTTCTGTAAGAATAAGTTCTTGTAAATTCTCGTCGGTTTCAACAACAATGCTTTGGTTGTCACTTTGTGTGAGATAAACATCTAAACCTTCGGTAGCTTTAATGGTTGAAAATGGTTCCGTAACTGTGCGAGTTTCTGTTTGTAATTTTCCGTTTCCTTTAACTCCAGAGTTAAGGTTGATGTCAAAATTACAAGAGAATAAGCATAAGCTTAAAAGTGTTGTAATTATAATTTTTGTTAGTGTTGTCATAATTATTCGTTTTTTGATTGATGAAAGTTTTAGTTATCGTTCAAATATCTTTTAAAATAGTATTGATGAAAACTATAAATACCTGAATTGTTATTTTTTCGGGATGAGTTGTTAATGCTTCAACCGTTAATCTTCTGTGTTAATTTGTATTCCGTTTTTATTAATGTTCAGTTTAACTTCGTCCGATTCTGCTTTAATACCATTTTCGTCTATTTTTAGATGGTTCTGGTCAGATCTTACTTCAATACCATTCTCGTTTATTTTAACGTTAGGTATATTGATTTCAATTTCCATGTCTTCATTCTCCTCAATAGGGCAATCTAAACATTCAATGTCGTTATCAAGAATTTTAATATTGTGGTTTACATGTTGCCTTCTAATTAGGTTACCATCGTAATTTCTGTAATAAATATAAGACTCTGTGTTTTTCTTAAAGTTTACAATCATGTTTTCCGGAATGTAGAGAACAACATCTACTTCTTGATCACTAAACTTGTTTTTTGGATCGGTTGTAAAATAAGAGTCTAACAGTAAAACATTATTTTTAAGCTCGAAGCTGTAATTAATATTTTTAGCACGACCTCTGGCTTTCTGGTAATCTCGGCCATCGGCACTTTTTTCTAAAGCAACAGTAATAACAGTATCTGTGGTAGATTTTACTCTAATATCAATATCCGAAGAATAAATAATTTTATTGCCTTCATCGTCATGCGCCAATTTAAAATTACTATGGTCGCGGTAAAAACTTGAACTGAAATTATCGTTACCTACCATTTTTATACTTAGCGTATCAATAGCTGTAATGGGTAACTCTGTTTTCTCAATGTAAGTTTCATCAAAAGCATGCTCACTAGCTTGGCGAATACCAATAACAATTAAACCAATAACAGATATAATCCATAAGCCTAGCAAAGTGAATTTAGCAACATTACCAATAGATTTTAAGTTGTTTACTAAAATTTTTAACCCTAAATAGAATAGAAAAAAGAAAGGAATACCAACAGCAAATAGCGTAAGTAGAGAAACAAACCAAATGGGAGTTTCGCCGGCATTAGCAATATCTACCAAATCCAAACCTGGTATATGTACAAAATTGGCAACACCAACTGAGAATAGGCCAATAATTAAAGCAATTAAAGCAGCGGCACCAATAAAAATAAGTAGCACCCCAATAAATTTTGCAATTACTTTAAAGAAGAACATAATAATGTCTCCAATAGCTTCAAAAAACGATCTAGAAGTCGATTTTATTTTACCACCTTGTTTTTCAAAATCGATATTTTTTGTAGCGTTAGATACCGAATCTGAAACATTTTTAGCAACATCCGTAACCGTTTCCGATACGTTTTCAAAGCCGTCTTTAATTTTTTTTTCAATGTTACTAATGTTAACCGGTTCGCCAGTCATCATTATTTTCTCTGCCGTTGTTTTAGCTTCGGGTACTAAAACCCAAAGCAAAATATAGAGTAGAATTCCCGTTCCAAATCCAAAAAATAATAAAACCCAAACCAAACGAATCCAAATAGCATCAATACCTAAATAATGTGCTAACCCAGAAGATACACCACCAATATAAGAGTTGTTCGTATCACGAAATAATTTTCTAGAACTCGTTTTTTTCTTTCTAGGTGTATGTTGTGGTTCATCTTCAAAAATCTCATCGTCCACTAAGTAATCTTCAGGTTGTCCCATAATAGAGATTACTTCATCCACCTCTTTAACTCTAATAACTTGGCGGTCCATTTGCACACGCTCGTTAAAAAGCTCGGCAATTCGCGCTTCAATATCTGCTATTATTTCCGATCGCCCTTGGGAGTCTGTAAACGACCTCTTTATAGCCTCCAAATAGCGTTGCAGTTTTAAGTAAGCATCTTCATCGATATGAAAAAATATACCTGCTAAATTTATATTTACTGTTTTATTCATTTTTTTGGTGGTTTTTGGCTAGTTACTATAGTTACTGCATGGTGTAATTCACTCCAAGTAGTGTCTAATTCTTTTAAAAATAGCTTGCCCGTTTCGGTTAAGCCATAATATTTCCGTGGTGGTCCAGAGGTCGATTCTTCCCATCTGTAGTTTAAAAGTCCCGCATTTTTAAGTCGCGTAAGCAACGGATAAATGGTACCTTCCACAACCAGCAACTTTGCATCTTTTAAGGTGCTTAGAATTTCGGCAACATAAGCATCCTCGTCTTTTAAAACCGAGAGTATGCAGAATTCTAAAACGCCTTTACGCATTTGTGCTTTTGTGTTTTCTATCTTCATATTCTAAAGCATTTTAATTTTGTGAAACTGTTCATTTTTTGATTGATTTTGATGATTAATTATTGATGAAATTTAATTTTTTATTTTGAGCGTTCCCCTTTATCCTGAAAAAAGTTCAGGAACAGGGTCGGGCTTTCCGTTACAAGTCCTCGCGCACCCGATTACCATCGGGAGCACTGTGGGCTTTTCACTGCAATCCCTAACGCGGGCATGTTTGTTAGTTAATGTTTCCACATAAGCTTATGTTTTATTTTAAAAACTGAATGGTTAACGGGTAATTATATATCTCGCCGTCCCTCGCTTTTAAACTTGCAATTACAATTAAAACGAGTTCCATAATAAAACCAATAATAGCAAAGGCACCTAGTACACCACCTATGTAGAGTAAAGCCGATGGTTTGCCAACGTTAATATGAAAATTTTGAAAACCATTAAAATCTATAAAATCGAAACCATTAAATATTTTGAAAATAAAAAACGGAACCGTTAGCGTCCCCAAGATTATAGCGTAAAGTAAAATGCTAATTTGAAAATTGATGGCTTGCTTACCATGTCGATCTATAAAAGCCGATTTATCTTTATTGGCAGCCCATAAAATAATTGGGCCTATAAAGTTTCCTAAAGGAAAAAAGAACCGGCTAAATGTCGATAAATGAATAAATGTAGCGATGTTTTTTTGATGGTTGTCTAGCATAATATTAAAACATATAATAGTTTCTTATGCAAATATATATCTAAAAGAAGGTACTTTGTAACGCATAGTACTGAAATTTAACATAAAATTAACAAATAGACGTCATAAATATTTTTCATAACTTCGTGAAAACTAAAATAGATTAATATGACATTAACACCCAGAAAACTAAATGCTTATACCATGTTTAAGCTTCCTGCTGCTTACTTTTGCGGCGTTAGAACAAAGCATATAGATAACGATAAGTGCTTGGTAACGGTAAAACATAAGTGGATAAACCAAAACCCATTTAAGTCGATGTTTTGGGCTGTGCAAGGTATGGCAGCTGAGTTTTCTACAGGAGCTTTAATGATTGGTAAAATTCAAGATTCTGGTAAACGCGTATCTATGTTAGTAACTTCTCAAACCGCGAGCTTTACAAAAAAAGCCACCGGACGCATTATATTTAGTTGTAAAGATGGACATTTAATAGATGAGGCTTTAAAAAAAGCTATTGCAACAGGTGAGGGGCAAACCCTTTGGATGGAGTCTATAGGTCTCAATCAAGATGGAGTTGCTGTATCTACCTTTAAATTTGAGTGGAGTATTAAGGTAAAAAGCTAAAAAAAATTATGTTTAATATTGATAATGTTTGTAACATTTTAAAAAATATAGCAACATATAAGTAAATCAATAAAAACCTATTAAAAATGACAGCACACGAAATTGACTATAGAATCTACGGCGAAGAAATGCAATATGTAGAAATAGAACTTGATCCACAAGAAGGTGTAATTGCCGAAGCCGGTAGTTTCATGATGATGGACGACGGTATAAAAATGGAAACTATTTTTGGCGATGGATCTCAAAAAGATTCTGGATTTCTTGGTAAAATTTTAGGTGCAGGGAAGCGTATATTAACTGGCGAAAGCCTATTTATGACTGCGTTTTATAATAATTTAATAGGAAAGCGTAATGTCTCTTTCGCATCACCATATCCTGGAAAAATAATACCAATAGATTTATCGGAATTTGGAGGTAAATTCATTTGCCAGAAAGATGCTTTTCTCTGTGCTGCCAAAGGAGTGAGTGTTGGTATCGAGTTTTCTAAAAAACTTGGTAGAGGTCTTTTTGGAGGCGAAGGTTTTATAATGCAAAAGTTAGAAGGCGATGGAATGGCCTTTGTACATGCCGGCGGAACCATGGCTAAAAAGGAATTACGAGCAGGAGAAACTTTAAGGGTAGATACAGGTTGTATTGTTGGTTTCGATCAAACGGTAAACTACGATATTGAATTTATTGGCGGTATAAAAAACACAGTTTTTGGAGGCGAAGGCTTGTTTTTTGCAAAATTGCAAGGTCCAGGGACGGTATTTGTACAATCTTTACCTTTTAGCAGGTTAGCAGGTCGTGTTTTAGCATCTGCACCAAAATCAGGTAATTCAAAAGGTGAAGGAAGTGTTTTAGGCGGTTTGGGTGATTTATTAGATGGAGATAATCGGTTTTAATTTTTAATAGATTAATTAGTTTTAAAAAAGCCATGTTTTAACATGGCTTTTTTTATTAATTAGTTATTTTTGTTTCACCAACTAATTCTTTAATTAACCCCTCGAAATATTTTGAATTTTCAATTTTTAAATAGGTTTTTACTATTAATCCCATTCTTTTTTATTAGTGTCGCCTTTCCTCAAAAAAATACTCAAAATAAATATTTAAAATTTTTAGATTTAGCAGATGATGTATTTGCTGAAGATCCAATTAAAGGAGCACTTTACTTAGATTCAATTCCAAAACCATTAAACAAAAGTATAAAAGGGCATCTCGCAGAATATTACGAATTAAAGGTACTCATTAATGACAGAAATAATGAGTTGGCAAAGCAATTTAAAAACACAGTGTTAGCCTTAAAATATGCGGAGTTAGAAAAGAATTATGATATTGCAGGATGGGCTTCCTTAGAAATTTTTTACAATAGTTATATAAAAGAAAAGGATACCACAGCTTTTAAATATATAGATGATGCGCAAAAGTTTTATGCACTCAATAGTAATAAAAAGGGCCTAGCCGAGGTTACTCAAATGCATGCGCTAGTAGCAATGATTAATAAGGAGTATAGCAAGGGCAATGATTTAATTTTAAAAAACTTAAACAGTTATAAGTTAATTAAAGATGATGCTTATTATTATATGTATGCGTTGTTTTTATTAACAACCAATTACATTGATTTAAACAATATAGCAGAGGCTCATAAACATTTTACTTCCTTAAAAAGTTTAAAAGATAATCCCACAATCACACCACTTTTACACGATGTACATTTAGCTTCTATTTATGGTTGTTTTGGAAGGTTTCATTTTAATGAAAAAGCTATAGATTCAACGTATCATTACTTAGCAAAATCCGAGAGTGTTAGAGCAGCTATGAATGATAATGATAAAAGAAATTTTTATAATTTATATATTGATTATTACGATCATAATGAAGACTACGAGAACAAAAATAACTATATAGATTCTTTAAAGGTTTTTGAAAAACATGTGTTAAACAAAACCATGGATGCAAGTTTGCATTTTGGAGATACATTAATGAGTTCTGAGTCGGAACTTCGAGTTGAGAAAGAAAAAAAAGGATATTTGTTAAAATGGCTTATAGGTTTAGCTTTACTCATAATTTTATTGATTGTACTTTACACTTTAAAAAACAGGAAGACTAAAAAAGTAATAAATAGTTTTGAAAAAAGTAATGATGAATTTACTTATTTAAAATCTACCCACGAAAAACTTAAAGTAAAGGTCCATGGCTTAGAAGATTATATTGTTGAGGTTAAAAAAGAAATTAAGGCAATATCTACTATGGGTAATGGAGATGAACAGCGAAAAAAAATAAAGGAACTGTTAAAAAATCTTCATTTAGATTCGTCTATGCTTCTAGATAAAACCGAAAACCATTTAGAATTAGTAAATGAATTTAATATTGATTTCTTTGCAAAAATTAAAAATGACTACCCTCAATTAAGTGATTCCGAAATTATAATATGCTACTACCTCTTTGTTGGTTTTAAAAGCAAAGAAATTGCAGTGTTTTTAAATACCTCGACTCGCGCTATAGAAGGCAAGCGTTATAGAATAACAAAAAAAATGGATCTTCAAAAAAGCGAATTTACATTAGTTGAGTTTCTTAATGATTTATGTAAAAATTTAAAAAAAGTTGAAAAGTAGTCGTCGTTTATATTCGTAAAAGGAAAAAATATAATAATTTCATTAAACTCAAAATAAAGCAATCTATAATAAAAGGAAAGTAGAACATAGCATTCTCCAAAAACGGTTATTTATTCAATTAAGTAATCGTTTTTTTATTGATTAAATCTCGTTTTATCTTTCTGTAATTTGAGTCTCATAATTATTTTTTTGAAAGTGTGAATTTCTAAGTTATTTGTTTTTTATTCTTACAAAGTGGCTTTAAGGCTTGTATTCACTAAAGTGTGTAGTGAGTGAGTAGTGTAAAATTATTTAATTATCGGCAGTGTATGGATATTTGTGTGTTAATTATTTAACCCTAAAAAAGTTAGGTAAGTAAGAAAAATATTTAAACTTAATTAATTCACTGAAGAAATGAGAAAACTTTACGCATTTGTATTAACTGTATGCTTTTCAATATTATCGTTTGGGCAAAACGATAAAAGTTGGGCGAAAATGGCATCTATTCAAAATGAAACATTTTATGATGTTCAAGCAAAATTTAACAAATACTGGGAAAATAAAACACCAGAAAAAGGACAAGGTTATAAAATATTTAAACGTTGGGAGAACCAAATTGCAGATAAAATTTACCCATCTGGAGATATGTCTTTGCCTTCGCACACGTATCCAAACTTTATTGAATGGCAACAAAAATACAATAACAAATTAGCTCGAAATGCTAATAGTAAAATGAAGGCCACATTAACATCTTCTCAGTGGGTGTCTTTAAATCAAAATACTATTGCTTCTGGATACGATTCTGGCTCTGGTCGTTTAAATTTTGTGACTTTTCACCCTACTAATGCTTCCATAATGTATGTTGGTGCTCCTGATGGTGGACTATGGAAAACTGTAGACGCAGGGGTGTCATGGACTACAAATTCAGATTATCTTCCTATAATTGGTTGTTCTGGTTTGGTTATCCATCCTACTAATCCAGATATAATGTATTTGGCTACAGGCGATAGAGAAAGTGATAGAAGAAGTATTGGAGTCTTAAAAACCACAGATGGGGGTGCAAACTGGAACACTACCGCATTAACTTGGACAGCATTAGATCATTATAAAATTACTAAAATTGTTATGGATCCAAACGATCCGGATACCATGATGGTTGCAACTGATGGTGGAATTTTTACTACTACTGATGGTTGGAATAATTATTCATTTCCTACAACCCCAATTGAAACATTTTACGATATTGAGTATAAGCCAGCTAGCTCGACTGTAATTTATGCTGCTAGTACGGAATTGTACAAATCAACCGATGGCGGATTGAGTTGGACAGTAAATGCTAACATTTCAGGAAATTTACCTGCTGCTAGTGCCGTTACGAGAATTGAATTGGCTGTTACTCCTGCTGATGCGGATTATGTATATGCTATTGTTGGCAACACAGACCAAGGATTAGAAGGTTTTTACCGTTCTACTGATAGTGGAGTTACTTATACCAAACAATCAACAGCTTCAACACCAAACATTTTGCATGCAAGTGCAGCACCAATGGCTTCCTCAGTTGGTGGTCAAGCAGATCATGATTTAGCCATAGCAGTTTCTCCTAAAAATGAGGATTTAGTAACTATTGGAGGAATTAACCAATGGCAAACAACGGATGGTGGTGCAAACTGGACGCGTATTACGTATTGGTTAGGGACTCGAGATGGTTATCCTTATGATCCAGATTATATGCAACCAGAACCTTATATTCATGCAGATATTATATATATAGCGTATTCTCCACATGATAATACCGCTTTATATACAGCTTGTGATGGGGGAATTTATAAAGGAATTTCTGATGGGCAATCAACTTGGGAGAATATTACTGCAAATATAGCGGTCGGGCAGCAAACGAATATAGCGCTTTCACCCACAGATGTGGATACGTATTTTGCAGGTTTGCAAGATATAGGTACAATAATACATACTGCTACTGGAGGCTGGTCTATTTTAGGCGGTGGAGATGGTGAAGATGGATTTATAGCACGTGGATATCCAATGATTTTGTCATCTACTACAAATGGTGAGTTTCAACGCAAAAACACAACAACGGGTAATGTTTCTTTCTATCCCTCTCTTAATAGTGAATGGTTTAGCCCAATTAAACAAGATCCAGTGGATGATTATTATGTGTATTTAGGTGGAAGACCTGCACTATATGGAAGTGATGATATTTTTACAAATGCTGATGATGTAAACCCAACCTGGACGGAACTTGGAACACCACAACCAGGTAAAAATATTTTGAGTTTTGAAATAGCTCCAAGTGATTCTAAAACGATCTATGCTATTACTGATGATAGGCTTTCTAAATCTGGCGATTATGGAGAAACTTGGGCAAATGTAACAGGAACATTACCAGTTGCATCTGCGAAGTTAAAAAACTTAACAGTTTCTAATATAGACGCTAATAAAGTGTGGGTTGTATTTTCTGGTTATGTGGCTGGAGAAAAAGTATACAAAACAACCGATGGAGGTGCTACTTGGATTAACGTATCCAATGGACTTCCTAATATTCCAATGAATACTATTGTTTATAGAAAAAACAGTCTTTACGATGAGGTTTATGTAGGTGCCGATTTAGGTGTTTATGCTATCGATAATTTAGTGTCATCTGCAGTGCCATTTTTAACAGATTTACCAAAGTGTGCCGTTCAGGATTTAGAGATATTCTATCCAACAGAAACTACTGGAATTCTTAGAGCAGCAACTTATGGAAGAGGAAGCTGGCAAGCAACTTTAGGTACAGATCCATTAGTAACTTTAGGTACAGATGAAGTAACAAGTTTAACCTCTAGCGCACCAATTTTATATCCAAACCCAGTTTCTAACGGAGTTTTAAATGTGAAATTAGTAAATACAGATAGTAATTACGTTTACTATTTATATAACTTACTTGGAGAGCAAGTGCTTAAAGGTACTTTAGATGTTTCAAATTCTGTAATATCTTTAAAAGATAAAGCAGCAGGAACTTATATTTTAAGACTGATAAGTGATGATAAAATGTACACACAAAAAGTTTTAGTTAAATAAACAGTTAGTGCATAATAATTAAAAAGAGCCTCGGTTATTCGAGGCTCTTTTTTTTATAACTATAAATTGGCAACTCAAGTAGTTTGTTATATAAATTGCCTATTTCTAAAAATAATACAGGTATAATTTTCATACTCGTAATTACTTTGTTAAATAGTTTCGATATGTTAATGTTATCTAAAATATTATAAATTGAATATTTTTTCACTAAATTTATAATCTAATACTCCCAAGCTTATAGTGTAAATTTACTTTATCATTACAAACCTAAACCAAACCAAATATTATGGCAAGAGCAATGCTTGATTACACTAAAACTGTGCTGAATAAAGTTAGTTTCGACACAACGTTGTTTTGCAAAGAGGTAAAAAAGGCACTAAGCCGATTATTACCTTACGAGATAGAAGAATTAAAAATTTTTATTCAATCGCTCGTTCAGCAAAACCCAGAATTAAATCAATGTATGGTTTATTTAAACCATTAAAGTATAAAGCGATCAATTAATTTGGTCGCTTTTTTTTTTGTAATAAAATTTATAGCGTTTCCCTTACTGTGCTTTAATGGCACAGTAAGGGGCAGGCTTTCACTACTCGCTCCCTTCCGTTGGTCGGGGAGCTCAAACAAGCCGTTCAATCCTTAACGCGGGGCATCAAGGCAAGAACAGTTCTTAAAAATAGAAAAACGTTAAAGTTTTAAACTAACACAAGTTTTTCTTATAAGAATAATCTAAACTTTTTTACATTTGCCACACTATAAAATTACTGTTGAAAAAGATTTTTGTATTCATATTACTAACCGCTTTTGTAATAAAGCCTCTATATAACTTGAGTTATTTGGCTTATTACGAAATTAATGTGGATTATATTACCGAAGTCTTTTGTATAAATAAAGAAAAAGTAGAACTTGCCTGTAACGGTAAATGCCATTTAGCACAACAATTACAAACCGATACAAATCCACAAGACGATAGTAAAACAGTAGTGTTACTAACCGAGTATTTATTTGCTTTATACTTTCAAGAAAACGAAAATTTCAATTTTAAAGAGACCCAAATTCCTTTAAATAAAATAGTAAATACTATATGTAATAGCAGTTATGCTTATCTCTACGAGCATAACCATTTTCGCCCACCAATGGTGTAAATTGATTTCTTAGAAAGGCAAACCAGCCTTAAACATACTTATTAAAATCAATTTTACAATAATATAGCAGCCGTCCAAATAATGACGAAAAGGCTGTTATGCACTTATACCATTATTAATGAAAATTTTAAAATATACATTCGCACTTTTATTATGTGTAACAATCGCTTCATGTTCATCAGACGACGATAATAATACAGAAGATTTAACAGGACAAACAGGAGATTTAATCCTTAAATTCGATAACGGTGTTGGCGATCAAGATTTTATTTTCGGAACAACTTACACTAAAGATAACGGTGAAACTTACCAATTAGAAACATTAAAATACTTAATATCTAATGTTAGCTTAACAGATAGCGACGGTAATGTTTACACATATCCAGCAGAAGATAATATCTTTATTGTAAGTGAAGCAAACGGAAACAATGCAGGCGAAATCTATATTACTTTAGAAGATGTAGATGCAGCAAACTATACGCAAGTAACTTTCGGAATTGGTATCGACCAAGAGCGTTATGCTTCTGGCGCAGATGGTCAAGGCGATTTTCTTACTACAGCGCAAGATGAAGGCATGATGTGGTCTTGGGCAACTGGATATAGATTTATGAGATTCGATGGAACGTACACATCTACAGCAGAAATAGATGCAGCATTGAACATCCACATGGGAAGTGTTGGTACCGCTGTAGATAACTACAAAGAAACAACGTTAACTTTTCCAAACGAAGTTTTGGTAAGAGAAGGTAACGAGCCATCTGTGCACATTAAGGCAGATATTGCTCAGGTTTTCGATGGTGCAACGTCTGTAAGTTTTGATGATGGTTATGCGCAAGTGCATACCGATGAAGCTACAACAGGTGTTATTGCAACAAACGTAAGTGGTATGTTTTCTGTACA
Source organism: Algibacter sp. Ld11 (assembly GCF_045066735.1). Classification (NCBI taxonomy): domain Bacteria; kingdom Pseudomonadati; phylum Bacteroidota; class Flavobacteriia; order Flavobacteriales; family Flavobacteriaceae; genus Algibacter; species Algibacter sp. Ld11. The sequence goes on from NZ_JBISHH010000026.1 coordinate 135,023, forward strand.
CCACGTACATAACGACTAATTTTTTTTAAATAATAATTTCCTCGGTATAATTTACCGAGGAAACTTATTTGTTTTTACAAACAAAAAAGTGTCATTATTAATCCCAAAGAGATGCAGTGTATTTCTCTGGTTTAACACTTCATTAAATGAAAAAAATAGTTCTTATTGCATTCGCAATAATAAGCGTGCTGTCTTGTTCCAAATCATCAGATACAGAAGTTTACGTTCCGGTCTATTTAAATGTAGAACAACCGGCTAACTTCCCAGAAATGGTTTATAATCTAGATAATAATCCGGTAACCGAAGCAGGTTTCGAGTTAGGGAAAAGTTTGTTTTACGATGGTAAATTATCGGCTAACAATGCTATTCCTTGTGCCTTTTGCCATGAGCAAGCCTTTGCTTTTACACATCACGAACATACCGTTAGCCATGGCGTAAATGGTGGTATAGGAACGCGTAATGCGCAACCCATTCAAAATTTAGCATATCAGTCGGAGTTTATGTGGGATGGCGCAGCAACACATTTAGATTTTCAACCTATAATTCCACTAACGAGTGAGGTTGAAATGGGAGAAACTTTAAGCAATGTACTAAGTAAACTTAGTGCAGATGCTTATTACCAAACACAATTTCCAAAAGCTTTTGAAGATGGTGAGATAAATAGCGAAAATATGCTAAAAGCACTTTCACAATTTATGCTCATGATGGTCTCATCAAACTCAAAATACGATAAATACGTAAGGAGTGAAGATACTGTGGTATTAACCGAAATTGAATTAGACGGTTTAAATAGTTTTCAAAATAAATGCGCAACATGCCATGCTACCGATTTATTTACAGACCATAGTTACCGCAACAATGGCTTGTCAATAAACCCGAAGCTAGATGATAAAGGGCGTTATGTTATTTTTGAAGATCCAACCGATTTATACAAATTTAAAGTGCCCAGTTTACGTAACATCGAGTTATCATTGCCGTATATGCACGATGGGCGTTTTTCGACTTTAGAAGCCGTTTTAGATTTTTACGATTCAGGCATGACCGATAATGGTAATGTAGATGAGGTATTTACTAGAGAAGATGGAAGTTTAGGAATCACGCTTTCCGATTACGAAAAAGAAAGTATAATAGCATTTCTTTATACATTAACAGATAATGAATTTTTAACCGATGATCGATTTTCAGAATTTTAAAAAAACAAGCCTTTTAGTTATTGCTTTTGTGTTAAACATGGTGGCAATGGAGGCAAAAGAGATAGATCCACCATTTGGTGTACACGAGCACGTATTTGAGCCGTTAAGCGTTATGTGCGATTTATGTGGCTGTTCTACGAGTTCAGGAAGTTTTGGTTTTGGAACACTAAGTAATGCTAATTTTGTAGGGATACGCTATATCTATCAAAACTTTGAATCTAGAGACGGCATATTTTCCAATTCTCCCATTACTAAAGAAACCTTTAATACCTATCAGTTATGGGCGCAATTACCTATAAATGATGCTTTTTATGTAAGTGTGAATGTCCCTTATCAAGATTTAAATAGAGAATATTCAGAGGGAAATAATGAGAACCTAAACGGTTTAGGTGACAGTAGTGTTATGGGCTGGTATAAATTGCAGTTTTATAAAAAAGAAAGTGATTCCTTAACATTTAATACCGAGCGTATCGCATCGGGACACTCATTACAATTTGGTGTTGGAGCAAAATTACCAACAGGTAAGTTTGAAGAAGCTCTTGCAGATAATGTTAACCCTGGATTTCAAGTAGGTACAGGTAGTGTAGATGGTGTTTTTGCTGTTGGCTATAATTATGGTACTAATAAATTTGGAGTAAATACGCTTATGACGTACTATGTGAAAGGCGAAAATAAAAACGATTATCAATTTGGGAATCAGTTTAGCTATTCGGCTAATTTTTTCACAACCTTTCCTAAGGAAACCTATAATATTATGCCATTTATAGGCGTGTCTGGGGATGTTTATGATAAAATTACGCAGTACGGTGAAACCTTAGCAGATACCGATGGAAAGATATTAAGTGGTACTATAGGGTCTGAGTTTGCTATTGAAAAATTTATTTTCGGAGCAAATTATACTACACCATTAAGTCAGGATTTATTTGGCGGGAATGTTAAGTCTAAAAACCGTTTTTCTATTTATGTGAACTTCGCACTTTAATAGATTTTATTAAAATAGAAGTAAACCAAGAGTTTGCTCATAAAAAAAGATTGATAGAGAGTTTAATTTCTCTATCAATCTTTTCCCTTTTATATCGATGGTGTAGCAGTAAATTTTACTTTGGTAAAGGACTAATGATTTTTACATTCTGAAATGCAATTGCACCTCTAACAACACCAGAAATAACATCTTGCAAGGCTTCTATAATTTGCATTTTTAATTCACTTTTATGATAAATTAAGCTAACCTCTCGGGCTGGAGTTGGCTCATTAAAATAATGAAGATTCTCTTTTTCCTTATCATTTATTTCTAAGGTATGTAAATAAGGAAGTAAGGTCATGCCTAAACCTTCATTAGATAGCCTTATTAAAGTTTCTATACTACCACTTTCTAATTGAAACGTTTCATCAGTTTGATTTTTAAACGCTTTACATAGGTTTATAACGCCATCGCGAAAACAGTGCCCATCTTCTAGAAGTAACATGTCGTCTACTTCTAGATCCGATACATCAATCTTTTTGTTATGGTGAAGTCTATGGCCTTTTGGAATATAACTTACAAAAGGTTCAAAATAAAGTACACGTTCTTTTATACTGTCGTCTTCTAGAGGTGTTGCAGCAATAGCAGCATCTAAATGGCCATCTTTTATACGTGCCATAATTTCTTCTGTAGTTAACTCTTCAATTTTAAGTTTTACTTTTGGATGTTTTTTAATGAAATTCCTCAAAAACATAGGTAGTAGAGTAGGCATTACAGTAGGTATAATTCCTAATTTAAATTCGCCTCCAATAAACCCTTTTTGTTGATCTACAATATCTTGAATTCTGTAAGATTCGTTTACAATATTTCGAGCTTGTGTTACAATTTTTCGCCCAACATCAGTAAGTTCAATCGGTTTTTTACTTCTGTCAAAAATTAAAATATCGAGTTGGTCTTCTAATTTCTGAATTTGCATACTTAAAGTAGGTTGAGTAACAAAACACTTTTCTGCAGCTTTCGTGAAGTTTTGGTTTTCGGCAACGGCCAAAACATAAGATAATTGGGTAATTGTCATAAGAATCAATTTTGACTATAAAAATATAAAAACTATCAATAAAACTTATATTAAAAATGCTTTTTTATGGTTTAAATTTGTATGAACATAAAAAACACATCATTATGACTTTAAATGCAATAGGATTAGATACAGTAAAAACACAAGATATAGCAACAGATTTAAATCATCTTTTAGCCAATTTTCAAATATATTACCAAAATTTAAGAGGTATTCACTGGAATATTAAAGGGAAACGTTTTTTCGGTTTACACGAAAAATTTGAAGAATTATATACGGGTGCTAACGAATCGGTTGATGAAATAGCAGAGCGTATTCTAACTTTAGGAGCTACGCCATTGCATACATTTGAAGATTATGCAGCAAAAGCGGAAGTGCCAGTAGGTAAAAATATTTCGCAAGATGATTTGGCTGTAAGATTAGTAGTAGATTCATTAGGTCAATTATTAAAAATTGAAAGAGGAATACTTGATAAAGCTGGAGATGCTAGTGATGAAGGTACTGGCTCAATGATGGGTGATTTAATTACCGAACAAGAAAAAACAGTTTGGATGATGAAAGCTTGGTTGAACGAAACAGTTTAAAAATAAACCTACAGATTAATAGCAAAAAGGCGACCCAATTGGGTCGCCTTTTTTTTGTTTAGTATAGAGATTTTTATAGTATAATGTTCATTTCTACATCTTCATTTGAAACTTCAAATTTAGCATTAGAAAATTGTGGAGGTCCATAACTCATCGCGTTGTTAGATGTGCCATAAGCCTCTTTAGGTCTTCCTGTATCTTCAAAATCCATTTTGTTATTATCGTTGGCATCATGAAGCACTAAGATCGCGTAAGTTCCAGAAGCAATATTTTCGAATTTAACATCAATTTTACCATCATTAATTTCTGCTTTTATAGTTTTTACACCCTCAGCCTTCATAAAAGTATCTGCATTGTGTAGTGTTAAAATAACGTGGCCATTGCTAGATGAGAGTTTGTCTATTTTAACGGTAATGTTTTGTGTGTTTTCAATGCTTTGAGATGATGCAAAAGTGATTGAAAAAAGTAGAACGAAAATAAAAGATAAAGTTTTCATAAGTGTGTTGTTTTATTTGATTAACACTTCAAATATCTAACATAACCAGAATATTCTATAATACAGTTTACCGAACCGTAGAATCTTAATGCTGAACTGTAAAATTATATAAAAATTACTTTTTTGATTTCTTTTCAGCGCGATCTACAATGGTAATAGCAGCAATTAAATCGTTAATTTTCATTTCCTCAAAATCCTCATCAACAATAAAAGGTGCTAATTTGTCTTTACTAAAGTTGTAAATTTTCCAACGTTTAAATTGGTATTCTAGAGCGGTAAAGTTTTCTACCCAATCACCAGAGTTTAAATACATGGTTCTGCCGTGTTTGTTTTCAATATACTCCATTTTGGGTTGGTGTATATGGCCACAAACTACATAATCATAACCTTTTTCAATAGCCAGTTCCGCTATTACTTTTTCATAGTCGTTTATATATTTTACGGCACCTTTAACACCGTTTTTTACTTTTTTAGAAAGCGAGTAACGTTCCTTTCCGCGTTTATCTAAATACCAGTTTACACCACGATTAATTAGGGTTAGCAAGTCGTATCCATAACCACCAAGTTTTGCCAACCATTTGGCGTTTTGTATGGAGACATCAAAAACATCACCATGAAAAAACCAAGCTTTCAATCCATCTAAATCTAAAACTATTTTGTCCACAATAGAAATGTTTCCAATAGTGGTATCACTAAATTTTCGAAGCATTTCATCATGGTTCCCGGTAATGTAAATCACTTCCACACCGTTAGAAGCCATGGTCATTATTTTCTTAATAACCTTTAGGTGCGACTTCGGAAAATAACGTTTACTAAACTGCCATATATCAATAATATCACCATTTAAAATAAGCTTTTTAGGCTCAATACTATTTAAATACGTGAGTAAATGTTTAGCATGGCAACCATAGGTTCCTAAATGCACATCAGATATTACAGCAATTTCTATTTTACGTTTTATTTTCAAAATTATGGGGTGTTATTCAATGTAAATTTCTAATATTTGGGTCAGAGTTGTATTATTTAATCTTTACCATATAATTAACTTATTATAAGTTAATTGTTAATTCAATGTTACGTTTTACAGGCTATTTGTAGGAAATAAGACAATAGATCCGCATACATACGAGATATTTTTAACCAAAGATCTTTTCAAATAAATTAGCCGAAATAAACTTAGTTTTCACATTTAAATAAGCAAAAGAGCAAATGCATAATAATTAGCCAAAAATCACGCTGAGTTAAACATTTTATGCAACTAAATTCGTCAAATTCATGACTATAGTTTATTTTAGCCAAAAAAATAAATCATGGCAGGTAACTCCTTCGGAAAACTTTTTACTTTATCAACTTATGGCGAATCTCATGGCCCAGCATTAGGCGGTGTTATAGATGGTTGTCCATCAGGAATTGAGTTAGATTTAGACGAAATTCAAAACGAATTAAACCGAAGAAAACCAGGACAATCTGCTATTGTTACCCAACGTAAAGAGCCAGATACTGTAAAGTTTCATTCTGGTATTTTTGAGGGTGTAACCACCGGAACTTCTATTGGTTTTGTAATAGAAAATACCAACCAAAAATCTCACGATTACAGTCATATAAAAGATAGTTATAGACCAAGCCACGCCGATTATACTTACGATAAAAAATACGGTGTTCGCGATTATCGTGGTGGAGGACGTAGCTCGGCACGCGAAACAGCATGTCGTGTCGTTGCAGGAGCCATTGCCAAACAAATGCTAAAAGGTATTGAAATTACGGCATATGTTTCTGGTGTTGGTACCATGAAGTTAGAGAAGCCATATAACCAATTAGACTTAAGTTTAGTAGAATCTAACATAGTACGTTGCCCAGATCAAGAGATGGCAGCAAACATGGAAACTTACATCAAAGAAGTACGTGGTAAAGGCGATACCGTTGGTGGTATTGTTAGCTGTGTTATAAAAAATGTACCAGTTGGTTTAGGCGAGCCTGTTTTCGATAAATTACATGCCGAACTTGGTAAAGCCATGCTATCTATAAATGCCGTAAAAGGCTTTGAGTACGGAAGCGGATTCCACGGAAGCACCATGTACGGTAGCGACCATAACGATGCTTTTAATAGCGATGGTACTACAAAAACTAACTATTCTGGCGGAATTCAAGGCGGAATAAGTAACGGTATGGATATCTACTTTAGCGTAGCATTTAAGCCCGTGGCTACACTAATTCAAAAATACGAAACCATCGACAAAGACGGTAATTTTGTAGAAATGCAAGGTAAAGGACGTCACGATCCATGTGTTGTACCACGCGCCGTGCCTATTGTAGAAGCTATGGCAGCACTCGTAATAGCCGATTTTCAATTAATAAATAAGCTTTACAGTTAAAATCTTTTTTAGAAGCTATTTCCCGCTTTCCGCTATATCTTTTTATGTGCAGGAAAGCCGTGCTATTTGTTAAAAAATTAGAGTTTAATTCGTACCCGTTTTTCTTGTTTAGTAACTTAGTTATTAAGCACATAAAAAGGATGCCGTTGCAATCGGGGCTAAACTTATCTGCCAAATTATGGCTTATACTTAGCATTTCAATTCTTTAAAAAACCGCTTCTTTCAATTATTAAAATATCAGTTTAAGTCGCTTTTTGTTCTTTTATTATGTGCAAATATTCGTATTTGTAATTAAAAATCTAATTTATCTTCATTTTTTTGCAGTAAACTCATAGGTAATCTGCTTTTTTTCATACCAAAAATACTTATATTGTGTCAAAATTTTAAAACACCAAAAAAGTATCCCTAAAACGTATGAAGAAACTCGCAATGCACTGGAAGATTATTATAGGAATGATTCTCGGAATCATTTTTGGTTTTATTATGAACAGTATAGATGGCGGGAGAGGTTTTGTAGGCGACTGGATTGCACCTTTCGGAAAAATATTTATCAATCTTTTAAAACTTATTGCGGTTCCATTAATACTCGCTTCATTAATAAAAGGTGTTACCGATTTAAAAGATATTTCTAAAATAAAAAATATGGGCTTACGTACCATTGGTATTTACGTAGCAACTACGGTTGTTGCCATTATCATAGGTTTAAGCATTGTAAATATTGTAAAACCTGGGGTTGGAATGCCTGAGGAAACTATCGAGAAAATTAAATTAAGATACGCTAACGATGCTGGTGTTGCCGATAAATTAATGAAAGCTTCGGTTCAAAAAGATGCCGGACCATTACAATCTCTAGTCGATATTTTTCCAAGTAACATATTTCAATCTTTTGTAGAAGCATCTATGTTACAAGTTATTTTCTTTGCGCTTTTTGTTGGTATCTGTTTGCTCTTAATAGGTGATAAAAAAGCAAAACCATTAGTAGATTTCTTCGATTCTTTAAACGAGGTGGTCATGAAAATGGTAGATTTAATAATGCTTTTCGCGCCTTATGCCGTATTTGCATTATTAGCCAATGTTATTATCGCTTTCGATGATACCGAAATTTTAATAAAACTATTATACTATGCATTTTGTGTAGTTGGAGGCTTAATTTTAATGATTGGTTTCTACATGATTTTAGTAAGCGTGTATACAAAAAAATCACCATTATGGTTTTTAAAGCAAATAAGTCCGGCGCAATTATTAGCCTTTTCTACAAGTAGTAGTGCGGCAACATTGCCAGTAACCATGGAGCGCGTAGAAGAACATTTAGGCGTAGATGGCGAAGTAGCAGGTTTTGTTTTACCTGTTGGAGCTACAGTAAATATGGATGGAACAAGTCTATACCAAGGTATTGCTGCGGTTTTTATCATGCAAGTTATTTGGCCCGAAGGTTTAACGTTTACAAACCAATTGGTTATTGTAGCCACCGCTTTATTGGCCTCAATAGGTAGTGCTGCTGTACCAAGTGCAGGTATGGTTATGCTCGTTATTGTTTTAGAATCTATTGGTTTTCCAGCCGAATTATTACCAATTGGCCTAGCTTTAATTTTTGCAGTAGATAGACCTTTAGATATGTGCAGAACGGTTGTAAACGTAACAGGAGATGCTACGGTATCCATGATAGTTGCGAAGTCTTTAGGGAAATTGCACGACCCAAAGCCTAAGGAATGGGATGATAATTACGAGGAAGTAAAGTAATTTAATATTGCATAAATGGTTTGTAATTTTTAAGTTGTGGGTAATTTTAGAAAAACCAACAACCTATTAACCAAATGAAAAACAAACTATTAAAAAATACGCTTAGAGTCGCATTTATTTTGGTAAGCATTGGTTCTTTGGCCTTTGTACCATGGATTTTAGTAAAAGCATGGATTCTGCCATTACCCAATACGGTCCAAGAGCAAGTTAACGATGCCTTAAATTACGGTTTTGATGGTAGCATCGTTTATGTCGATCAAGGAGGGCAACCACCAGCATTTTACGCAGCAGGTTGGCACAATCGGGAGAAGAAAATACCAGCCAATCCGCATGCTTTATTTAAAATAGCCAGCATTAGTAAATTGTATGTTGCGGTGGCCATAACAAAATTGGTAAAAGCCGAACGCCTTTCTTTAAATGATAAGCTTACCGATTTCTTTCCTGAGCTTAAAGGTCGGATTGAAAATGCAGAAAAAATAAGCATCAAGTTAATGGTGCAACACCGCAGTGGCATTCCTAATTTTACCGACAATCCAGATTTTTGGTCACGACCACCTGGAAGCAGTGACGAAGCCCTAGATTACGCAATCGATTTGCCAGCAAACTTTCAACCAGATCAAGATTATGGCTACTCCAATACCAATTATTTATTACTTTCTAGAATTATAGAGCAAGTAGTAGGCTATAGCCGTCAGCAATATTTTGAAGAAGAAATTTTAACACCACTAGGCTTAAAAAACACTTTTGGTTCGGTTAACGATGTCAATTTAGAGCGTGTTATGAGTGGTTATTATGTTGGAGAAGCCACCGATTTTAAAACCGTAGATCAGGGCATGTTAGCAACGGCAGAAGATGTTGGCATATTTTTACGCGCATTGAATGATGGTTCTGTATTTAAAGATGGCGAACAAGATATTTATTCCTCAATTTACGAGTACAAGCATAGTGGTTTAGTGCCCGGGTATCAAAGTCTTGCTGAATATCATCACGATATCGATACGGTGGTTGTTCAGTTTACAAACACTACCGATTTTAATGGTTATAATTGGAATTTATCGCAAATTTTGTACGGTCGTATTGTAAAAATTATAGAGAAGAATAGAACGAAGTAATTCCTTTTTTCTTGAGAAATATTAATAAACTCAGCATTTTATAAATCTATTTTTAGTTCGGTTGGTATGTTTGTTATATTTTAGTTGTAGGTAATTTAAACAAATTTGAAATTGAAAGAAGTAGAAGCTAATTTAAACAACAGCGCATTCGAGGAATTCGAAACTATTACAGAACGAAGACGAAAACTACTGCCATGGTGGATTAAAGTATTCTGTTGGATTTTTATGTTATTCGGGTTTATGGCTGTTGTGTGTTTAATGTTAGGCTTCACAGATATAAAACCAAATTTAGCATTTTATGGATTTGAAACAAACGAACCCTTTTCTCCGTTAGGTTTATTAGTAGTTTTCATAGGTGTTTTAAAAGGTTTTACAGCGTTCTCGCTTTGGTTTGAAAAAGATTATGCCATAAAACTTGGAAAAATAGATGCTATAATCGGTATCGTTTTATGCTTAATTTCAATGATTGTTTTGCCCTTTTTTCAAAACGGTTTCAACATCACATTTCGTTTGGAGTTGGCATTGTTAATTCCGTTTTTAATTAAGCTTAAAAGAATAGAAAATACATGGGAGTCAACAAGCCTAAAAGTGGCATAAATAAAGTTCTAAGCGTTGTTTTAGTATTTCTATTTCTGTTATTATTCGTGTATGCACCATTTGCCTTTTTTTCTGCAAAAGATAAATTTCTGTACCTAAAACATAAAACAGAGTTTGTAAAACAAAAAGTAAAAGTAGATTCCGTAGAGGTAATCGAAACCGGAACTCATAATACGGGAAGCAGCTCGTTTTATGGCTATCACCTGCACTATAACAACTTTCGAGATAGGGTTACGGTTATTTCTCCCGAAAAGAATATTATAGTATCTAAGCAGGAGGCAGCCGATTTTAAACACTTTAATACAATCTACGATGCCACACCATTTTATCTGCCCAAAAACGATTCTATCTATATCTGGCACCATAGCAAACTACAAGATAGATACGCAACCGAAAACCAATTACAACTTAGCACCTCTAACTTTGTATGGCATATTATTGTAAATGGCATGATACTTATACTCGTAATTTGGGGACTTACTTGGCAAATAATACAATGGGTGAAACTGAAACGAGAGAAATAAATTTTTGCTTTTACGGAAAACCGTAATGCTATGTAAAATCGATGTATTAAATTAGAGGTCAATTAGGAGGGAAATGTGTTTTAGTTTATGATGACTATTCATATTCCTTGGTTGGCAATAATTTGTGCGAACAGCCAACTAATTACACAAAACAAACGAATTACGGTTTTCCGTTGAAAAAAAACAACTAACTGAACTAAATTTAGAAATTAAAAAAGCTATGGCAACATTTGAAATTAAAACAAAAGAAAAAATGAATGTTAATGGAGAATTTGCAGATAAAGGATTGTCTATACAAATCAGTACAATGAATTCAAATCCATTTGACGATGTTGAGAAAATTCACAAAGCATTTATGAGAGTTCACGGATTAGATTTAAAATCTACTGGCTATTTGAATATGGGATATTTAACATATTCAACTATCTAAGTTATGAAATTACCGAAAATACTATACATATTACCTGCTTTAATATTTTTTAGTTGTGGTTCAGATTTAAGCTACGAACAACAAGTTACAAACTATAATTTTTATATAAAAAAATCAGATTCCTTAATAGAGCAAAAAAATTATAATGAAGCTATGAGCTACATTAATTCTGCTATTAAAATAACTGATACAATTCCAATAGCCATTTACTTAAAAGGTTTCGTTTCTTATAAATTAGATCGTTTGGACGATGCTGAAAAAAATTTTACTAAAGCAATTGAAATGGAAGGAGAAAAGTCAAAAACATATAAAGACAGAGCGAAAGTTTACTTAAAAATGGGTGATAGTGATTTTCTTGATGATATAAATTTTCACATTGAGAATTACCCAAATGATGAAGAAGCTTTAACTTTAAAGAGAGATTATTTAGAGAACAAAGAAGATTATGATGAAGCGATAAATGAATATAATCTCGCTATTAATAAAAACAAGAATGATATTTCTCTTTTAACAAAGAGAGCAGATTTATATTTTAAAAATGGAGACTACGAAAAATCTATTCAAGATTACGAACAGGTATTAAAATTAAATCCAGATAATGAAAACATAAAAACTAAGAAAAATGATGTTTTATTATTAATAAACAACAACAGTAATAGAAATATCCTTTTTGCAATATTAATTTCCTTTTATTTAATTTATGTTGCAACATCGTTTTTTATTCTTAAACCTTTAGCAAATAAAAAAGCAATTAATCAAATTGGAGGAGAATTTGAAATATCAAAAGACCCACTAATTTGGGTTTTGCCAATAGTATTAACGATTATATTTTTAACAATATATTTTTTAAATATAATTCCTAATTTTAAATGATTTCAGATATGTTAAACTTAATATTTTGTTCTAATTGTGGTTCCCCTTCAAAATTAAGTGATGAAACTTGTAAGTGTGGTAATAAAATGAGTTTGTCAGAAAAAAATGGAATTTCAGATAAATTTTCTAAAATTGAATCGTTTAAATTAATTACTAAAAGTCCTAAAAATGCAGTAAGTAATGCACTTAAAAAAATTCCTGAATATACTTTAGATAAAAAATATTATAAAGGAAGTTCAGCAAAACGAGATTATAAAACTAAAGTTGAATTCATAAAAGATAATTTAATTCCTCAAATTACAGAATGGAAAAACATTGTACAAGAAGCTGACACAATTTTAGCTAAAGATAAAGTAGAGCTTTATGGTCGAATTCTTGGTATTACAGAATTTATTATTAATGATTATTTTGGACAATTTAGAGTGAAGAATAATGATTTTCAAATATTTGAAGAGTACAGAGATTTTAGCAAATATGAGTTGTCTAAAGTAATGCACGACTACAATATTGAATTAGACGATATACAAACTACAAATTTTGAAACAATAGGTATAGATGTTTTTAACTCTATAAGTGACACTTTACATAATGGCTCATTTTTAGAATTAGCTGATAAAGATAAAATTACAGATTCTGACCTTAAAAAGGTAAAAACAGAAGTTGGTGCTGCAATTGCTGGAGAAGTTATAAAAGGCATAACAAATATGGTTTCGCAAAATAGTGATGCTATTCGAAACGTAAGAATGGCAGATAGTAATTTAAATGAAAAGTTAAGCCACATTAGTAATGTCTATTCTTCGCTAAGAATTGAAGAACAGGAAATTAATAAAAACAAACAACTATTTGATAAATCAGACGCCATCATTGATACTTGTTACATTAATATTCTTAAACCTGTTGTTGAAGAGTTGAAAAAAGACCAAACATATATTCTTTATGAAAATGAGAGAATCCCATTTTTACAAAAACAAAATAAAATAGAGATTGAAAACCAAGCTCTAAATGTAAACGTGCAAATATCATTTTGGAGTTGCCTCCTTTCAACTGCTAAATCAAATTTCAATAAATACTTAAAGGAAAGATTACAACAAATAGATTCATTTGAAGACTACAACTTATTAAATGATAAGTTGAAAGAAAAAAAGCATAGTTCTTTAAAAGCTAAGAAATTATATGAAACAAACTCTTTAGAGGCTTTTATAGAGTTTGAAAAAGAACACAGAAATAAATTGAAAAAAATACCTGCTTACGTTAATAATTATAAAACTGTTGTTAAGTTTAACGAAGTACTAAAACAAGTAAAAACAAATATTAAAAAATAAAAATATGGATAATAAAGAAGAGAAAATAAATAATAAATTAGAACAAGTTCAAAATAAAATTGATAAAACAATTGCAAAAGGGAAAGATGTTGTTGACAATGCTAAACAAGGAGCAGAAGCCATAACTAATATTACTACCGGAATACAAAACACTTTAAATAGTGCAAATAATTTAGCTCAAAGTGTAAATGGAATTAAAGACACATTTATAGAATCACAGAAAATTCAAGCTATTACGGAAATTGAATTAAAAAAAATTCAAACTAATCATCAACAGGTAAATAGAGTTATTACAGAAGAGTATGGCAAGCAAAAACAGTCTATGGATAAGGCTAGTGATGTCGTAGATGCTGGTTTGCAAGACAATGATTTAGACAAAATTAGAGAAGGTCTAAATGCAATGACTAATGTGGCTAATCATAACCCAATGGCTGAATTAAAAAAGTCAATGGATAAACAACTTGAAGAAAATTTGAACAAAGATTTAGATGATGATGATTTTATGATAGAAATTTAAAAAACTATTGCCAACAACGTGTATAACTAATTGCTAGTTTGTGTGTACTCGGAAAATCCTGCGGATTTTCCTACCGGTTCGTTTTCTTTTTGCTAACTTAGTTCTCGCCAACGCAACTAGCCATACACAAGCACGTTAGCTACCATTAGATGAAAACCTGTATATTTTGCGGAAAAAAGCCAGATAAAAAAACTAAAGAACATGTTATTCCTAGATGGTTAATAGAAATGACTGGTGAACCAAATCGAACAACTTTTATTGGGAAATACAAGGACACCTTAAGAAAATTTCCTTGGCAAAATTTTACATTTCCCGCTTGTAATAAATGTAATCAGGAATTTGCTGAATTAGAAGGTAAAGCAAAGCTAGTGTTCATTAATTTATTGGACAAGAAAAAAATAGCCACAGAACAAATTAATATTCTCCTCGATTGGTTAGATAAAGTTAGAATTGGGCTTTGGCTAGGATATTTAATGCTTGATAAAGCAATTGGTTTTAAGCCAAATTTTCATATTAAACAAAGACTAGGTGTTAGTGATAGAATGGTATCAATACATTATTTAAATGATTCTGCATTAGGAATTGGATACTCTTGTACTGAATTCCCTGCCTTTAAGATATCTCCTAGTTGTTTTATATTAACTATTAATAATATTTCACTATTTAATTTTTCAATGGAGTTTGCCTTATCACGAAGAATGGGGTTTCCATTTCCAGAAAAAAAACTTGTTGTACCAAATGAAACAATGGTTAGAATTGATGAATTTAAAAAAGGTAACGAACGGATAATGAATCCAATAATTCGAAAACCTATCTTAAAAGATTCCATAAGATTATATCAGTCGATACAAAAGCCTGTATCTGGTATAATTCCTATAGAATATCGTGGAAAATATTATAATGATTATATGGATAATAACGTTTCACATATTTATTGTGAAAATGATTTCACAAAAGAATATGGCTTTTTAGAAGATATTTTGGATGTCGGAAAACCTGTTGAAACGAAAAGGTCATTAACACTAAAGAAACTGACAATACAGACTTTAGAATATCAGATTTTTTGCCTTAGTGAATTACAACCATCTTTTGAATTGTTGGATAAAAAAGAAATAAGTTTAAGAAACAAATTTTATAGAAAACAAATACAAATTAACCAAAGTTATATCAAAAAAATAAAACAAAAACGGTAGCTAACAAAGTATATAAAAAATTGCTAGTTTTAGCTAAACCAAAGTTTGTTGCTTGTTTGCTAGCTTCTGATTTTCCTTCGGAAAATCCTCGCACACAAACACGCAACTATTCTTATACATAAAGTTGCATTAAAAAAAATAGCGTCCTGAAAACATATGTTATACAATCTATTTTCTATACTTGAGGCGGGAAATTGGGACTGAAACCCTTGTGTACATATTAACAATAAAAAAAAGAAAAAGTGATGACAAATATTGAAGAGTGGAAAACTGAAGTGAAAAAATACAATTCAGAATTAAATGAGAAATTAAAAATTAGTTCAAATAACAAAGAATTGTATTACGGTTTTGAGGTTTTAGATGGAAAGATTATTAAACAACCTAAAATATTATTTATTGGAATAAACCCAGGAAAAGGAGATGGTAAAAAAGGAAAAAATATTTTTGAAACAGATAGAATATCTTACTTAGATTTTTTTGATGAAGATTATAGATACCATTTAGCAGAAAAGACAATTAACTTTTTTAAACTAATAGGATGGAACGATGAGAAAATAAAAAACACCTTTAAAAAAGAAGTTGTTAAAACAAACTTTTATCATTTAGCCACTGAAAATGTAAGTGATTTAACTACCATCTTAAATGATATTAATCACAGAGAAGAATATTTCAAGAAAAGCGCAGAATTTTCAATACAATTAATTAACTTATTAAAACCCAAAATTTTAATTTTAGAAGGAAAATCCGTTTTTGACAATATTGTTGAACAATGCTATGGTAAAAAAGTTTGGAACTCAAATAAATATGGGTATTTATACGATAATATAAATAATACGCATATAATCGGTTACAGTCGAGGAAGAGATTTTACAGTTAAAGATAGAGCACATTTTACGAACAAACTCAAAGAAATTTGTGTAAAATCTCAAATATAAATAGTCAATGAATAAAGAAATAAATTTTAAAGAAATTATTGAAATTTTAACAAGACATCTTAAAGCCATAATTTCGATAAAATCAGAATTCGTTGAATTGAAAGATTATGAAAAAGTTTCAAAATTTAGGGATTACGAAAAAGAAATTGAAACTCAATTAGAATTATTAAAAGGTAATAAAAATGCTATTAAAAAACCTTTACATATTAAAGAACAACAAGTCTCAAAAGTAAACTTTTCAAATGAATCAAAAAAGGTTTTAAAATCTATAAATAAAGAAAACGCATTAATTTTTACTAAAGATTTAACTCTTAGTATTCTTAATAATGGAAATAGCGAATTATCTGATATTTTCTTAAAATTAGGTGTTGAAATTAATGATTTAAAAAATGATTTAAAAAATTCATCAATTAAAGATGATATAGCAAGCAAGGAGCATCCTCTTTTTACATTAAAAACTCTTAGAGCAATTGATACTTCATTTTTAGAAGTGAAATTAACAAAAGAAAAAGAGGTAACGCCATATACTATTCTCTTAGGTATTTTAAGAAATAAAAACGACTTTACAACTAAAACATTAAACACATACGGAATAACTTATAAAAACCTATTTACTGAAATAAAAAAAAGGCCTACGCACAGCAATATATAAAAAAAACATAGGACTTTTGTGCGAAATCCAAAGTTTTGTGTTTATTTACAAAGTCCGCTAAATATAAAATATGGCATTTATAGTAGAAAAGATAAAAGCAAAATATTATATTTAGCTAAGTGAAAACTGAAACGAAAGCGCTTATTTATTGCTCTAAGTTTCTTGTAATGAGGGTTTTAAAACATTTAACCTAATCTATGAACAGAGAATATCATCTGTCTTTTTGTAAAATTTGCAATAATCGCAAAAACAATTTAAGTAAAGGATTAGTTTGTTCTTTAACAAACGATGTAGCTGATTTTACAGAAAGTTGTCTAACATTTGAATTGGACTCAAGTGAACTTCAAAAATTCAAGAAAAGATTTGAGGACGAAGTAAATGACAAATATGCAACAAACGGATTTGAGAAAATCTTAAGTGAATCATCATTTACTAAGCCATCAAAATCGAGAAATCCGAAATACAAATCAATTGAAAAAACCCATAATTTAAAATTCAAAAATAATGTTGCCTATGACAAAGCAATATTGATTTTTATGATTTTCACTCTGATTTATATTTTCTTTGTAAATTACAATGATATTAAAAACTCAACTCTAGAAAACGGAGTTTTAGCTGGTTTTGGTGTTTTAGGAGTTCTTATTTGTGTGTTTTTCTACCGTGCATATTTTATGAATTTCAAAACAAAAATATCAACGACTAAAAAAGGAATTGAATATTATGGAAAACATCTAAACTGGAACAATATTGTCGATTATGGCATTGTCCGAACTGAAGGTGGCCGATTTAATCCAGGAATAATAATTGTTGGGACAATAACTAAAGGAATTGTTGAAATAGATTTAACCACTTTAAATATAATCCCAGAAGATTTTATTGATATAATTAGATTAAACACAAAAACGTTATACGAGACCGTCGGCAATAATTTGGAAAACCCGTGAAAATTTTGAAATTTATAGTATTAATATTTGCTTTACCAATATTTGGACAGAATATGAATTTACCCGAAGATTTAACTGAATTTTTAAAATCAAAATCGGAATTGAATTATGACCACAAATCTGTGGAACCTGACTTTGTCGGAATTATTGACTTTGAGAAATTAGAACTTGGAAAAGTTTGGATAGAAGGAAAAACAAGCGGAAAATCATATTATGAAATTCCAGCCATTAATCTGACTGATAGATGTGAATATTATGACCCTGAATTCATTCTACTTTACTTACCAAATGAAAAAATGTATGGAACTTGGGATTCTGACCATTGGACACTATATGTTTTCCCAAATATAAATTGGACTGACATCATTAAAAATCCCGCGAAATTTATAAATCAACAATGGAGTCCGAATAAAGAAATTGGAATTTTATTTGACCCAAAAACGAATTATAAACTGATAAATGGATGGCCATTTTAACCGAAAATAAAAGCACTATTGCCAATATTGTATATGAAAAATTGCGGTTTAGTGCTTAATTAAAGATAGTTGCGTGTTTGCGATATCTAAAATAAATATTTTACCTAAATTGTTAAAATATTAAAACCATTAACCAAATCAATTAAAACCGAAAAACATGTTAGGATTAGTATTACTGTATTGGATAGGCAAGTATTTTTACAAATTGGCAGAAGTCTACAATAAAAGCCAATGGGGTTTTGCTATTTTAGGCATCGTGGTGTATTACGCAGGTATCGTCATTTTTGCGTTCGCTTTAGGTATAATAGCAGAACTTGTAGCACCAGGTGCTATAGATGGTGTTAACGACACGTTGTTAGGTATTATAATGCTTCCTTTTGGACTTTTAAGCGCTTATTTACTGTATAAATATTTAGAGAAAACGTGGGAGAAGAACAAACCTAATACCGACGTAATGATCGATGAAATTGGGTTAGAGTAGGTATTGAGCTTTATAATAAAGCACAAGCTAATTAAAGCTTATGTTTAAAAATTTGCTTTTAAATAAATATTGCTTAAATTGTTTTTTTAATTCCCTAATAATTCACACGATGAAGAAAATGAAAAATGTAGTAGCTTTAGTATTAGTAGCGATTATGATGTCTAGTTGTGCCACCGTTTTTGGAGGTCCAGTAACGGCATCTCAAAAAAGAAAACCAGCTGGAGGCGAACAACAACGCCAAGTAAGAGTTGTGGCATTAATAGCCGATATTATAATTTTTGCACCTAGTTTAATTGTAGATTTTGCAACAGGCGCTATTTACAAGCCGAGGTAGTAACTTGGTAAAAGGTATATTTAAAAAGCTCAAAAGGTTAAATCTTTTGAGCTTTTTTATTTTATTTCAATAATAAGGTTAAACTTAAAGCGCCATGTGCACCAATAACAAGCGATTGCTCGATATCGGCTGTTTTAGATGGGCCAGCAATAAATACTCCAAAATCGTTAGCAGTGCCAGCATGTATTTTTTGATATGCTTGGTGCATGTAAGGTACAATGTTGTCTTTACTGGTAACAATAACGAGGTGTTTTGTAATAAACGGTAAAACACGCATTGGTAATTGCTTATCGGTTACCCAAACCGATCCGTTTTCGGCTACAGCCAAATCACTTTCAAGAATTAAAATATCTAAATCTTCTAAACCTTGTGGTTTTTCAATGTTTGCTAAATCTATAGTGTTAAAGGCATTGGTGTTGGCTATGGCCGAATATTTAATTTTAGCATCCGGAAACAAGTTTTCAACTTGCGAAACAACATCGTTAGAGGCTATTTCAATAACGTTTGCTCCAACAACTTCGGCTTTCTTGGTAAATTCCTGTACTAAATCTAAACCTTCATCAAACAGCGCTAAATCTATGTTTGGTAACGGCAAAGCGTCTGGTTTATTAGCTTCTATTCGGCTTAATATTTTATCTCTACTGCTCATAGCTTAGTTGTTTTTACCTTTATTTTCTTCTCTTTTTTTGTACCAATCGTCAAAACTTTCTTTTGGACCTGTTGGTAAATCACGGGCTTTTCCCCAGGCATTGGGTTTCGAGTTTATTACCGCTTTTGGTAAGGTTCTTAAACTCCAACGCGCTATTTTTCCAACCTTTTCAAACTGTTTAGGTTTAGCAAAAATGCTTCCCATAACTTGCATAGACTTCTTTTTTATAAAAGGCTGTGGCGTTTCTTTAGTAATAATTTGTCGCCATTTATAAAGTTGCGCATGGATGTCGATTTTCACCGGACACACATCCGAACAAGATCCGCAAAGGGTAGAGGCAAAGGGTAAGCTGCTGTGTTTTGTTAAATCTTTACCTGGCGATAGTATAGAACCAATTGGTCCTGGAATGGTAGCATCGTAACTATGGCCACCACTACGTCTGTAAATTGGGCAAGTATTCATACAAGCGCCACAACGAATACAGTGTAAAGAGGCTCTAAAATCCGGACGACTTAATTGCTCCGATCTTCCATTATCTACAATTACAATGTGCATTTTTCTGCCATCGCTAGGTTTTTTAAAATGCGATGAGTAAGTGGTTACCGGTTGCCCAGTAGCCGAGCGAGCCAATAAGCGTAAAAACACACCTAAATGCTCTTGCCTTGGTATAATTTTTTCAACACCCATACAGGCAATATGTACAGGAGCTATGTGTGCACCCATATCGGCATTACCTTCATTGGTGCAAACTACAAAGCCGCCAGTTTCTGCAATGGCGAAATTTACACCGGTAATTGCAGCATCGGCTTCAATAAATTTTTGTCTTAAATGTTTTCTCGCTTCTCCAGTTAAATATTGCGGATCGCCATCACAAGGTTTAGTGCCTAAATGTTCTTGAAACAACTCGTCTACCTCATGTTTGTTTTTATGTATGGCTGGCAGTACAATATGGCTAGGCGGCTCTTTGGCCAACTGCACAATGCGTTCACCTAAATCGGTATCGATAACTTCTATTCCGTCGGCTTCCAAATATGGATTTAAATGGCATTCTTCGGTTAACATCGACTTACTTTTTACAACTTTTTTAGCGTTGTTATCCTTTAAAATTTTGTGTACTATTTGGTTGTGTTCTTCAGCATTGGCAGCCCAGTGTACTTCTACACCGTTTTTATTAGCATTGGCTTCAAACTCACGTAAGTAAATATCGAGATTAGAAAGCATGTGCGCTTTAATACCGTGCCCTAAATTTCTTAGTTCTTCCCAACCTTGCACATGGTGTACGGATTTGTCTCTTTTGTGACGCACAAACCATAAGGCCTTATCATGCCAATCGACTTTTTTTTCGTCTTTATTAAATATACTAGCTAGTTTTGGATGACTCATAATGTTTTGTTTTATGAAACTGTTGGCGGTTTAGATTAAAGACTACTGTTTAAAATTTCGGCAATATGCAAGATTTTTAAAGGCTGTTGGTTTCGGTTAACCAAACCTTCTAAATGCATGAGGCAAGATGTGTCGGTAGCCGTTATAACTTCAACACCACTTTCTAAATGGTCTTTAATTTTGTCTTTTCCCATTTTTACAGAAATGGCCTCTTCGGTAACGGCAAATGTGCCACCAAATCCGCAACATTCATCACTTCGTTTTACAGGCATTAATTCTACGCCTTTTACTTCTTGTAGTAATTCTTCAATGTAAGAAAAACGCGGTCCTACCACTTCAGAACAAGAACCTAAACGTAGGCCTCGTAAACCGTGACAGCTTTTATGTACACCAACCTTAAAGGGAAACGATGCGCCTAAATCTTTAACTTTTAGAATATTTAATATAAAATCGCACAACTCGTAAACATTGTTTCTAACTTTAGTAACATCGTCGGTTTGTGGAATAATATCGTAATGCTTTTTTACATGGTAAGCACAACTTCCAGAAGGCGTAACCACATAATCGAAGTCTTTAAAATTATCTACAAAATTATTGCAAGCACCAACCGATTCGTACTCGTAACCAGAATTGGCCATGGGTTGCCCGCAGCAGGTTTGTCCTGATGGATAAGCCACATCGACTTTTAGTTTTTCTAAAAGTTCTAAAGTTGCTTTACCAACTTGTGGATATAGTTGATTAATGTAACAGGGAATAAATAAACCTACTTTCATAAAATTTCTAATTTAAATGACGTTGGCTTCTAAAATGTTTTAAAATGAAGTATTAAAACCGTTTTATAGCGCAGCACAAAATTAGCAGGAAATAGTATACCAGTCTGCCTAATTTTTGATCGTATGTAATACTTTTTTTGCCTTGTATTGATTGTTTGCTTAAAAAGTGCAATTAATCATGCTTTGTTTTGTGCTTTTCTAGGTATTCGGAAGGTGTGTAGTTCATCACTATTTTAAACTGCCTGTTAAAATTAGAAATGTTATTAAAACCAGACTCATAGCATATTTTTGAAATGTTGAACCTGTTCTCTAAAAGTAACTTGCAGGCATAGCCAATACGGATTTCGGTAACGTATCTAGAAAATGTTTTTTTGTTAACACGCTTAAAGTAGCGACTAAAGGCCGAAGGATTCATGTGTGCAATTTCAGCGGCTTTATTAAGTGAAATCTCTAAGTTGAAATTTTTAAAGATATACGCTTGTACGTTATCTTGTGTATCACTTTTAGAGGAATTAAAGGAATTTATAAAACCTTGACTGGATAGCTTTTTGGTGTCGGTATGTTTTGCTAAAGCATGCAAAATGTTTAAAAATGCCATAGTTTTTTCGAAACCTTCTAGCTCGAGCATGCTTTTAATGTCGTTAAGGAGTTTTTTATTAACATTCAAAAACTTGAGTCCGTAGCTTGCGCGTTTAAACAATTCTAAAATATGAATCATTTCGGGCGTTTCGAAGAATTTGGGACCTAAATAATTTTCTTTAAAATGAATAGCAATCGCTTTGGCTGTTTGCTCGGAAGTTTGCTCGAAATAGCCATCGTCATTAAGCCACATGTGTGGTAAATTCTTTCCGATAAGTACAACGTCACCAATACCAAACTTTTCAACACTATCACCAATAAAGCAGGTGCCTTCACTTTTTAAAACCACAACAAGTTCTAGTTCAGGATGGTAATGCCATATTTTTAAAAAATATGGGTATTCGTTAATTTTTGTGGTAAACGAACTGTTAGTAAGGTTGCTTCGATCTAAAAGGTGTAGTTTCATTTCAAGTTCATACAGTTGGTAGTTAATAGACCTAAAATAACGCAAAAGGTTTAATACGGCAAAAATAATATTGCTATTGTTTTGTTAATTGTGATTTTTAAGCGGTGATCTTAGTTTGTTTATTATGCCGTTAAACATTCTTATTATTGACAATAATTAAATCATAGAGGCGTTTGCCTGTGTACTTTTAAAGATAATGCCGAAAGTGGTTTTATAGTGACTAACTATTGTGCTATAAAAACTGTTGATAACTTCTACGTAAGGATTCAATCAAAAATTCTACTTTTGTTATACCGATTTCATATTTAAATTGGTCTTAACCAAAATTTAATAGCAATTATGTCTGATACAATTGAAAAAGTAAAATGCTTAATTATAGGATCTGGACCTGCAGGTTATACAGCAGCAATTTATGCAGCAAGAGCCAATATGAGTCCTGTTTTATATCAAGGAATACAACCAGGCGGACAATTAACAACCACTAATGAAGTTGAGAATTTCCCAGGTTATCCAGAAGGAGTTACGGGACCTCAAATGATGATGGAATTACAAAAACAAGCAGAACGTTTTGAAACTGATGTACGTGATGGTTGGATTACTAAAGTTGATTTCTCTGGAGATGTACATAAAGTTTGGGTGAATGATACCAAAGAAATACACTGTGATACCGTAATTATTTCAACAGGAGCTTCGGCTAAATATCTAGGTATAGAATCTGAACAAAAATATTTAAAGTTAGGTGGAGGTGTTTCTGCTTGTGCAGTTTGTGATGGATTTTTCTATAGAAACCATGAGGTTGTTATTGTAGGTGCAGGAGATTCTGCTTGTGAAGAAGCTCACTATTTATCTAAACTTTGTAAAAAAGTGACAATGTTAGTGCGTCGTGACGAATTTAGAGCGTCTAAAATTATGGCTACTCGTGTTAAAAACACAGAAAATATTGAAATTTTATTCAATACGGAAACAGAAGAAGTTTTAGGTGACGGTCAAGTTGTTACTGGCGTAAGAGTTTCAAATAACAAAACAAAAGAAACTCATGAAATTCCTGCAACAGGATTTTTTGTAGCTATTGGGCATAAACCAAATACAGATATCTTTAAAGATTTTATTGATATGGACGAAACAGGATATATTAAAAATGTACCAGGTCGTGCTTTAACAAATGTTGAAGGTGTATTTGTTTGTGGAGATGCTGCAGATCACGTGTACCGCCAAGCTGTTACAGCTGCAGGTACAGGATGTATGGCTGCTTTAGATGCAGAGCGTTACTTAGCGGCTAAAGATGCTACTTTTGAGGTAAGCACATCAAATTATAACTAAGAGTATTTTAAAATATTTTTTTTAATATGAAGAAAGACTGCTTGAAAAAGCGGTCTTTTTTTTTGTTTAATAACAAGGCTAAGTTTTCACTTAATAAATTGAAGATGTGTTTGAATACTTTTGATTGAAGAGTAATATTTAAAGAAAATTTCAAGTCGATATTATTTTAGGAAAGCATTTAAATATTGTATTTTAATACATTAAAATGAAGTTTGTAAACACATGTAATTATAAAGGTTTCTAAAGTAAAAATGAAAGATGAGTAAAGTAACCGCCGAAGCATTAAAAGAACGCATAAAAGAGCTCACTTGCCTTTATGAGGTATCATCGAGCATAAGTAATGCTAATCCGGAATATATTGAAGCTACTATGGAGGCTATTGCTAAAAGTCTTCAAAAAGCATTTTTGTATCCCAATAAAACGGGTGTTCATATTACAGTGAATAGTTTAACGATGCAGACGGGCAACCATAGCGAAGAGGTTGTTTCAATTCAATCGAATATTAAAATTTTTAACAAGGTTAAAGGCCATATTGTTTGTAGTTTAAACGCAGCTAATTTTAAAGCTGAAGATTTTTTAACTGAAGAACAATTACTGATAGATAATGTGGCTTTAAAAGTTGGTGATTTATTCGAGCGTATCGAAATTCAAAATAGTGAAGCTGCTTTAAAAAGGCGAGTAGAACATGCCGATAGGCTAGCGATACTGGGCGAAATAACCGCTGGAATTGCTCACGAACTCAATACACCTTTAGCGAATATTTTAGGGTTTGCCGAATTGCTACAATCTGATTTTTCGGGTGATAAAAAAGTATCAGGCGATTTAAGTAAAATTATAGATAATGCCATTTTTTCTAGAGAAGTATTAAAAAAATTAATGTTTTTTGCCTGCGAAATGCCTCAAGAAATGAAACGGGTTAATCTCGTGCCCATTATAAAAAGTGCTATCGAATTGCTCGATGCTTCCTTTAGAAAAGAGCAAGTTAAATACGAAGTAAAAATAGTAGATGAAACGCTTTGGTTAAAGGCAGATCCTATTCAATTGACTCAAATAATATTCAATTTACTTATGAATGCTATTTACTTCTCGCCAAAAGATGGTTTAGTCACTATAGAAGCATTTCAAACAGATAATAATATTATATTAAAAATATTGGATGAAGGCTCGGGTTTTACACCCGAAGCTTTGGAAAAAGTGTTTCAGCCCTTTTTTACCACAAAACCCATGGAAGATGGTTCTGGTCTTGGTTTAAGCGTTGTGCATGGTATTGTGGCATCTCACAAAGGCACTATAAAAGCAGAAAACAGACCACAAAAAGGTGCTATATTTACAATGACTTTACCAAAAAATTAAGGCATGCTATTACGTAAAGAAAACATATTAATTGTTGATGATGATGTCGATATTCTAGAACTATTGCAAAGGCATTTACAGTCTTGGAATTATCATACTTACAAAGCGGTTTCCGTAAAAGAGGCCGTTACTATTTTGCGTGATACTAAAATAGATTTGCTAATTACAGATTTAAAAATGCCCGAAATTGATGGAGCGGAACTCATTAAATTTGTATCAGAACATTATCCTAAATTGCCGAAATTGGTGGTGACGGGCTATCCGTCGGTTCAAGATTCTCTTAAATTTATCAAATCTCGTGTGGTCGATTATTTAACCAAACCATTCACGAGAGCGGAACTTAAAGCCGCAATTAATAAATCGATGGCCATTTCTAACGAAAAGGATTTTAAAGCGATTAAACCTTCCGAAGAAAAAAATAAAGCCTATGGAGATATTATTGGTCATTCTGAAAAAATACAAGATGTTATTCAAATAATTGAACGTATTAAAAATAATAAAGCTACTGTTTTTATAAACGGTGAAAGTGGCACCGGAAAAGAACTTGTGGCTCGTGCTATACATTACCAAGGTAAATTTGCTCGAGCACCATTTATTGTGGTAAACTGCGGTGCTATTCCCGAAAATTTATTGGAAGCTGAACTTTTTGGTTATGTAAAAGGTGCATTTACAGGAGCCGATACTAATCGAGATGGCTTTTTTCAAGCGGCTCATGGTGGTACTATTTTTTTGGATGAAATAGGCAATGCTTCGGTAGCAGTTCAACTTCGTTTGTTACGTGTTTTACAAGAAAAAGAAGTGATTAAAGTTGGTGCACAAAAAGCAGAAAAAATTGATATTAGAATTATTGCAGCGACAAATAGTGATTTGCGCGATATGATTAAGAAGCAAAACTTTCGAGAAGATTTGTTTTATAGATTAACTGTTGTAGAAATACATGTTGCACCGTTACGAGAGCGTAAGGACGATATTCCTGTATTAGTTGATAAGTTTTTGTTTAAATACGGTGTTGAATATAAGGATCGATATGTAACTATAACACCCGAAGCTTTAGCTATTTTAAATAGATATAATTGGCCAGGGAATATTAGGGAGTTAGAGAATGTAATACAGCGTGCTGTAATTATGTGCGATAAAATTATTGATGTGGTACATTTGCCAGAGCATTTAAAATACACTTTAGAGTTTAGCGATAACGAGTTTGAACCACTTAAAGTGATTGAAAAAAAATACATAGAAAAAGTATTGCGGTCAACGGGTAATAATAAAACCAAGGCTGCAAAAATTCTTCAAATAGATAGAAAAACTATTCGTCAAAAACTAACAGAATAATATCTTTTTACTGGTGCGTTTCTCCTCAACTGGGTAATTTTGTACCGATTTTAAAATTCATATGTTTTGTTTAAAATATTAGCTAAGCCCTTTATACGTAAAGGGTTTTTGCATTTCTAGACTTGCTAATAATTCTCATGGCACAAACGTTGCCTATTATAAAGTAATTATTAAAAAAAGAGAAAAATTAATTTTAAAAGGAAGTATTTATGAAAAAGTATGTATTAGCAAGTTTTATGGTTTTAGGAAGTTTAGCAATTAATGCTCAAGATGATGGAAGTAAATCGACAGCGCTAAAAGTAGGTGATGTTATTGAGATTGGGCACCCTTCAACAAGCAAGTATAAACACATTAAATTTCCGCGGGCAAATTTTATAATAAAAAGAAATGGAGTTGCAGACTATAAGAAGGCCTTAGGAGAGGAAGTTGTAATTACAGATGTAGAAAAAATTGATAATGGAGAAACGAGAATTAGCGTAAAGCGTAAGGACGGCAGACGGTTTTTTAACACGGTATCCAATGTGTCTATAAGTTTAGAAAAAGCTTTAGAGGCCAACGAAATAAAAATATAATGCTCAATCTGGTTAAAATTTAAAGGCATATAGTAATGAAATACGGAAGCTTAATTTTAGAAAAAAAAGAGTACGTGTATTTAAAGCGCATACTAAATGTGTCTGGTTATGCTGGAGATTTTGAAGTTCAAAATTCTCTACAAAAATTGAGTGAAGAGCTAAGGGAAGCCCAAATAGTAGATCATGAAAACATGCCAAGCGATATTATTCGATTTAATAGTAAGGCAACTTTAATTTTTGAAAATGGCTTAGAGAAAACATTGCAATTAGTTACTCCAACCGATCGCGATGTAAGCAAGAATAAAATTTCAATTTTAGCGCCTATGGGTGCGGCTTTAATTGGTTATGCCGAAGGTGATACTCTTATTTGGGATTTTCCTGGAGGAAGACATCATTTAAAAATAGCCCAAGTGAATCAAGAAGAAATCACTGAAGTTTTAAACCTAATCATTTAAAAATTTTTAATAATGAAAGCAGAACATTTAGAAATTTATGATCATGATTCCGATGTGGATATTACACATAAAATCAATACAACGGAACTCGATAATTGGATAAATCATATTAAATATATTCAAACAGAACTGAATAATTTAATTGCTATTTACCGTGCTATAAGTCAGAACGCAGAAGCGGATGGGGTTTTAAATAAACTATCTAAAAAACAAATAGAAAACCAAACCTTGCTTACTGCGCTTAATAAATATGTGTTATTACGCTCTAATTTAATTGAATGTGATGATATGCAATGTGATATGGTGTACATCACCGAGCACGAAAGTTATAGAAGAAGTTATCTATACCACATCGATAAATACAGACGATTAAAAGATGAGGTGTTTGGAGCTATACATGCTAAACTAACATTGTAAAAAAAGTAATAGTAATTAATTTATATAAATTATTGGACCATATTTTATTATATAGAATAGACAATCAGAGGCGACTTTGCATTCAAAAAGATTTAAAAGAATTAAATCTTTGGCTCTATACATTAGAGCAATTTAATAACAAGTTAGATTGCTTTAGTGTTTTAGAAAAACGGCTAATTAAAAGCCCATCGGTTGAAAATTTAATAAAAGCACTAAGGCGAAAAAATGTTTTAGTTATGGGCACTTTCTGCAAGTATAGTCAGGATTTAAAAATTGAATTTGAATACGGTAAAACAGAGTATAATGAAGCACGATCTAAAATGCATGAAAAAAAGCGAGAACAATATAAACTGCTGCTGCAGGAGTTTACTGCTTTTGAAACGCATATTTATAAATTATTAATGCGGTATAAACTTAAATAATTAGAAAACATGAAAAAGATTTTAATTCCCACAGACTTCTCTACAAATAGTTACAAGGCTATAGATTATATTACAGAACTCTTCAAAAATGAGGTCTGTGCGTTTTACTTTCTTAATGTTTATAATTATGGCACAGGAGGTTTAAGTGCTATAGAAATGTTACAGGCCGATGATGAATGGTTTGAAGAACCAAAAGATGAATCTCTACTTCATTTGGGCAATCTACTGAATGAGTTTGCTGTAAAAAAAAATAATGAAAAGCACGAATATCATGTTATTTCGGAAGGTTTAAGTCTGGTAAAGGCTATGGAAAAACATATAGAGCGTATCAATGTTGATTTAATTGTGCTAAAGGGCAATGCTAAAATTAGTAAAAACATAGAATCCATTGTTGGGAAAATTAGAACTTGCCCCGTTTTAATTGTTCCGCCATATGCTTCGAGGAACAAAAAAATAAATTTAACCATAGCATCAAATTTTACTGAAGAAGTAAGAACTAATGAAATTGACAGCTTTTTAGAAACCTTTAAAAATACCAATTATATCATTACTGTCTTGGCACTTACAAACGAGAAAGACATGCCAAACAAAACTAGTAGACACATAAGTTTGCTTTGCAATCATTTAGAAAATCAAACAGACAAAACTGTAATCTTAGAATTTACAGCAAAATCTGAGAATTTAAAAACTTATGCTATATCTCATTTAAGTAGCATTATGTGTGTGGTAGACAAAAAACCAGATCTACTTAGAAAAATTGGGTTGTGTAAATCTAGAGTTATTTCAATACTTGAGAACATACATAACAATCCCGTTTTAACTATACATCAGTAGTTTGATGTTAATTTTTTTAGTTATTGTGTTAGTAGAGCCTTTGAGATAATCAGAGGCTTTATCTTTTCTTAAATCAGTTTATATATAAAACTCAGTAGTCGAATGTATTTCTTTTAAAACGAAATAACTTTCTAAGACACCAATATTTTCAATTTTGGATAATTTAAGACGGACAAACTCATGATAGTCGGTAAGGCTTTCTAGATTAATTTTTAAGAAAAAATCTACTTTTCCAGCCATATGGTAGCATTCTTGTACTTCTTTAAGAGCCTTAATTTGACTTTCGAATTTTTCTATAAAACCTTCGTTATGGTACCGTAGCGATACCATGCAAACGGCTGTTACCGCTTTGTTTAGTTGTGTTTTGTTAAGCAAAGCCACATATTTTTTTATATAGCCCTTGTTTTCCAAACGTCTAATACGCTCGTACACTGGTGAAGCCGTTAAATGCAATATTTTGGCAATTTCCTTTGTTGTTTTTTTAGAATCTTTTTGTAAAATTCTTAAAATATGAAGGTCTATGTCGTCTAATTTTTCCATTTGTGCAGATAATTTTCCTGTTTAAAAAGATTAAAACGAATTGGTTTAGTTAATAATATGGTGCTGTTTCGTTTTAAAAGATAAAAATACTTATTTATTGTTTATATAGCATTTAATTAATTGTGTAATTGTTGTTTTTGGTAATTTTGTTCTGTAATAGATTTGGTTATGAAACACGAAAGAATTTTAATTACTGGAGCAGGTGGCCAACTTGGTACCGTTTTAACCGTTGAGCTCAAGAAAAAATATGGAGCAGAAAATGTTATCGCTTCAGATTTGAGAGTAAATCCGGATTTTATTGGGCATTTTGAAGTTTTAGATGCAACAGATTTTGATGCGCTTAAAAGAGTGGTTTTGGAATATGAGATTACTCAAATATTTCATTTGGTTGCTATTTTATCTGCTAATGGTGAGAAAGACCCAATGAATACTTGGGATGTTAACATGAAATCATTTTTTAATGTTTTAGAAGTTTCGAGGTTACACGGTATTAAAAAAGTGTTCTACCCGAGTTCTATTGCCGTTTTTGGTGAAGATGTTGATATGGATAACACGCCTCAGGATTCTAATTTAGTGCCTTTAACCGTTTACGGAATGAGTAAAGTAGCCGGAGAAAATTGGGCGAATTATTATCATAAAAAATATGATTTGGATGTTCGTTCTTTAAGATATCCAGGTGTTATTGGTTATCAATCTATGCCAGGAGGAGGCACTACAGATTATGCTGTAGATATTTTTCATAAGGCAGTAAAACATGAAACATTTGATTGTTTTTTGGAGGCTTCAACTCATTTACCAATGATTTTTATAGATGATGCTATTAAAGCAACTTTAGAATTAATGGATGCACCTGCAGAGAAAATATCAGTAAGAACATCTTATAATTTATCAGGAATGAGCTTTGCTCCAAAGGATGTTTTTGAAGTCATTAAAAAAACAATGCCTAATTTTGAAATAACTTATAAACCTGATTTTAGACAAGATATTGCAAATTCATGGCCAAATAGTATAGATGATAGTCAGGCCAAAAAAGACTGGAACTGGCAACCTAATTATAACTTAGAAAACATGACTAAAGTTATGATTGAAAAGTTAGAGTTGTATTACAATAGTAAATTAATAGCATAAAAATAAAACCATGTACGGAAGCATAAAAGATAAATTAAAAGAAGAATTGCAAGCCATCAAAAATGAAGGTTTGTACAAAGAAGAGCGTATTATCACAAGTTCTCAAGATGCTGTTATTAAAGTATCAACAGGCGACGATGTTATTAATTTCTGTGCCAATAATTATTTAGGATTATCAAATAATAAAGAAGTTATTCAAGCGGCTAAGGATACTTTGGATACGCATGGGTTTGGTATGTCTTCTGTTCGTTTTATTTGTGGAACTCAAGATATTCATAAAGAATTAGAGTCTAAAATAGCTGAGTTTTTTCATTGTGAAGATACCATTTTATATGCTGCCGCTTTTGATGCAAATGGTGGTGTTTTTGAACCGCTTTTAAATCATGAAGACGCTATTATTTCCGACTCATTAAATCATGCTTCTATTATTGATGGTGTACGTTTATGTAAAGCGGCGAGATACCGATATGCTAATAATAACATGAGTGATTTAGAAGCTAAACTTATTGAAGCTAATAAACAAAATCATCGTTTTAAAATTATTGTAACCGATGGTGTGTTTTCTATGGATGGCGTAGTTGCAGAACTAGATAAAATTTGTGATTTGGCAGATAAGTATGATGCCTTAGTTATGGTTGATGAATGTCATGCTTCTGGTTTTATTGGTAAAACAGGTAGAGGTACTATTGAGCTTAAAAATGTATTAGGCCGTGTAGATATTATCACGGGTACGCTTGGTAAAGCTTTAGGAGGAGCTATGGGTGGTTTTACAACTGGTAAAAAAGAAATTATCGCTATGTTACGTCAGCGTTCACGTCCATATTTGTTTTCAAACTCTTTAGCTCCAGCAATTGTAGGTGCTTCATTAAAAGTGTTTGAAATGTTAGAAAAAGACACTTCATTTCGCGATAAATTAGAAGAGAATACAAAATATTTTAGAAGTAAAATGGAGGCGGCAGGTTTCGATTTAGTAGGAGCAGATGCCGCAATTGTTCCGGTTATGTTGTATGATGCTAAGCTTTCTCAAGATATGGCAAATCAACTTTTAGATGAAGGTATTTATGTTATTGGTTTCTTCTATCCTGTAGTACCAAAAGATAAGGCCCGAATTAGAGTGCAACTATCTGCTGCGCATACTAAAGCGCACATTGATAAAGCCGTTAATGCTTTTATTAAAGTGGGTAAAAACCTGAAGGTTATTAGTTAATAATAAAACCCTAAAGAAATTAAATATTTAAGTTGAAAATGTCTTCCTTTTAGCGCTTCAAAGCGAAGTGACCTCTTAAATCGAAGGCGTTTCCATCTTGAACAATTTGTGCTAAATACCAATAATCATCGGCAGGTAGGTGTTGTCCGTTAAAAGTACCGTCCCAACCGTCTGAGTCGTGTGTTAACGTTTTTAATAGTTTTCCGTATCTATTATAAATAAATACTACAGTTCCTGGTAATTGGTTGGCGCCAACAACATGCCAGGTATCGTTATACAAGTCATTATTTGGTGTAAAGTACTTTGGAATATCAAATATAAAAACTGGTCGAGTTTCGTCCATACAGCCATTTAAATCTCTAACAGTCACCAAGTGCTCTCCATAAGGTACGTTAGAAAAAATGTTGGAAGTTTGTGGTTCACCATCATCTAAAATATATACATAATCTCCTATGCCACCTGAACGAATATTTACAATTATACTATTTGGATCTGTAAAGTTAGTTGTTGGAGGCGCAATATCAATTATTGCAGCATCCGATTGAGCAACAACAAAATCTGCGGAGCTAGAGCATGAATTTCCTGAGGTGTAAGGTCTAGTGACCGTTACATTATAATTCCCTGGATTTTCTGGTTGAATTGTAATTTCAGGCGTTGTTTCTCCTGTGGACCATAAATAGGTGTCTCCAGCTTGTCCTGTTTCTGCACTAACAGTAATAGGTGTTCCATTACAAATTGGAATTATGTCATCTAACTCAATAACAGGTAAAGGATTAACGTAAGTGGTAAACTGAGTAATATCGTAACAAGTAGTTAAGGTAGATTCTAATCTCGCATAAATAGTTTCCCCATTCTCTGCGACGTAAAAATTACTTAAAGCATTTATCTTTTCATCGGCATCTGTAACCGTATTGTAATATGTAATGCTATGTGTACTTGGGTTTTGGCTACCTAAAATAATTGGGTTAGCGTTGGTTAAATCGAATTCTAAGAAGCCATCGTAATTATCATCACATTCTGTTAAATCTGCGGGCGTATTAGAGGCACGTGGATTAATATAAACTCTTAAGTTGAATGAAGTTACAATGTAACAAGTATTATCAATATCTGTTACTCGTGCATAGAATGTTTGATTTAGGTTGCTGTAAGTATACATAGGGGCTAGAGGTGCTGTATTGGTAGTAGCATCAATTTCTGTTTCATGATAAGAAATTGTTACAGCGTTTACATCATCTACTAAACGCACGTCTACTTGCGACAAATCATAAGTATCCGTATCATTATCACATATAGCAATGGTACCTACCGTTAATGTAGCTGGTGGTAAGTTTACTTCTAATTCTTGAGGTATTACACTAAAACAACCCGTTAGTGTATTGGTGACTTTTATATATACGGTTTGTGCAGCAGAATTGAACGCTGTTGGATTTGTAATTTCATTGGTGTTATCGAAACCGTTGTCACTTATATCATCAAGGTTTTCAAAGTAGTTTATTTCTAAGTTGGATTGAATTCTGTCGTATAATTCAAATTCAGCATCTTCTAAATTAAAAGTAGTAATACCATCATAGTCATTATCACAACTTGTTAAAACATTTGCAACTTCCGATATATCGGGTGCCGAAATAATGTTTAAACTTAAAGTTTCAACCACAAAACATAACGAGTCGTCACTTTCAATACGTACAAACAAGGTTTGTGGATTTACAACGTTGGTATAATTAGAGCTTGTTAACGCGTTGGTATTTTCTTGTGCATCGAGTTGCGTGGTGTGATAGGAAATGTTCAACACATCTGGCGATCCGTTTGTAATTTCTTGTGTTTTTGTATTTAAATAGAAAACTGCAATTTCATCGTTGCTAATATCATCGCAAATTAAATATTGCGCTGGCGCATTGTAAACCGGTTCTGGCGCCACTTGTATAGTGAAAGAGGTGTCGGTAAAACAATTGGCATCTGTTATATTTTCAACACGAACATATATAGTTTGCGATGGTGTTATATTATTGTAAATGCTATTTTTATCGATTGGCATAGATAGTGCAGCATCTTCATAATAGAAAACTTCTTTTCCTAATTGCCCGTTTAAAATTTCAGTATCCTTTTCAACCAATAAAAAATCTGCTGTTCGGTCTCCATCAACTTCACATATTTGGTAATTTGTAATGGTAGGTGGGTTAGGTAGGGTATTTACAATAATTTCTTGTTCAATAATGTTGTAGCAGCCTGTGGTGCTGGCACTACTTTCTACTCTTACATAAACGGTTTGAGTGTTGGTATTATATGCCGTAGGTGTATCTATTGGATTTGTGAAATTATTAGCATCGTCTAAAGTGGTGTAATAATTAAATACGGTAACCGAAGGGTCTGCGACAATTTCCGACATTTTATCTTCTAAATTAATAATAGAAAAGCCATCATCATCATTATCACAAATCATAAAAGCAGAAGGCGCTGTAGCAGCTGGTGCTAAAAGAATTTCAATTTCAAAAGGATTAATTGTAGCACAACCGGTTGCTATATGTTCTATACGCGCATAAATAGTTTCTAAACTATTGGTGTTGGTATAAAATGGAGGTAATTGGTTGGTGTTATTTTCTGCGTGTGTAAGTTCTCCAAAATAGGTTACTTCAAAATCAGGGTTGCCGTCTAGAACCGTGCTGTCTAATGAGTGTAAATCGATACTAACAAATCCGTCATCATCAGAATCGCAATAAGGAAGTGGTATGGTTGGGTTGAACAATAAAACTGGGTTAATTACTAATGTAATATCTGAAAACTCAGAACATCCACTATCAGTATCTTCTATAGTGATAAATAATGTTGTTGGATTTTCTGCTGTATATAAAACCGTTTTATCAAGCATGTTGATGTTGGCATCTCTATCTGACTCTTCTTCAAAAAAGTTTACACTAATTGGGTTTGGGAGTTCGTTAGCAATGAAGGTTTGTACAGAGTTTAGGTTGAATTGTAATAAATCGTCTGGATCTTCATTGGTATCACAAAGCGCAAAAAAACCAGTATCTGTACCTGTTAAAAGTAAATTGGTATGCACTTCGAGAGGAACAATGGTCGGGCAGCCCGTAGAATCGTCTACAATACGGATATAAAGAATGCGGTATCCTGGCTCAGCATCAGCATTGGTGTATTGATAGTTTGTTTCGTCTGCTACCGGATTGCTTCCTGTTTGGGCATCATCAATACTTTCGTGAAAAGTAGCCGTTACGCCAGTTAAGCCCTCTAGAACATCATCTAAAGCTTGGGTTAAATCGAAATTTGCAGAGCCATCTTGATCGCCGTCGCAGGCATCAATATATTGAGTGTCACGATTAACAATAGGACTAATTGTAATTTCAACATTCAGTACAGTTTGATTTATACAGCCTGTAACCGGATTAATAACTCGTACATAGACGCGTTCGTTGGGCGTATTCAGGTTTTGATATGGCGTAGGTATTGGGTTTGCACCAGTATCTGCATCGGCTTGGCTGTAATGGTAAGTTACTAAAAGCGTGCTGTCTCCTGCACTAATTTCAGCATCTTTTTGCGTTAAATCTATTATGGCATAACCATCAGATAAATTATCTGTATCACACACTTCTAAAGTAGAAGGTGTATTTATAACAGGTAGCGGATTAACTACTAAATCGAAATTAGTGTACGCGAAACAACCAGAATCTGAATCTTCAATTCGTACAAAAATATTTTGCGGATTTGATAATGTATTTGGTATTGGTGTTAATATTCTATTGACGTTGGTTCGTGCTTCTGTTTCAGAATAGTGATAAGAGAAGGTAAAGTTTGTAAACGGAATATTTGCAACTAACTCCGCCGTTTTTGTTGATAAATCGAAAGTTTCTATTTCGTCACCGCTGCTGTCATCGCAGAGCTCGTAATCTGTAATTGGTGTTATTTGTTCTTCGGTATTTAGTACCACAACAATTTCATCTTCTTCAATACACGTGCTTCCATTTAACGAAACACTTACCTCAATTTTATAGGTTCCACTTTCAATAGCGGTATATGTAGTTGCTAAAGCTCCTGGAATTTCAATATTATTCTTAAACCATTTGTATGTGGCAAAAGGGTTATCGATATCGCCATCTAGAAGCGCTGAACTTTCACAACTTGTAATATCTTCACCTAAATCTAATATTTTAAAACTATCACCTTCAATAAATACGGCAGAATCAAAAGTACCATCTGTTTGGTCCGCAATAATTAACTTTACGTGATAAGATACATAAGGTGTAATTGTTGTAGAAGCAGTTAGCACTGTGGTTCGACCTACGTAGTTTGTATCTCCAATGTTATAACCTGCAAAATATTGCTCGTTTTCGGCAGCGCAGGCAGGTAATAAATTGGGGTGTACGGTACTTGTATTTACGGGTGTTGTTGTCCCAGGAAGAATGGCTATATTTTCATAAGGGGCAGCGCTTCCTGTTTCTTTAATAAGAAATACAAAACCATCGGAAACCTGACATGGGTTTATACCATCGTAATCTTCTGATGCAAATAAATAATTAAATTGAAATTGTCCTGAAATTGACACAATATCGAATTCAATTGATGTTGCGTTTAATGTATTTGTAGTGCCTAATGCTGCTTCTAAATCGGGATCGGTACCCCAGATGGAAGAACCTTCGCTTAATGTAGGTGTAACAAGAGAGTTTCCTCCGGAATTTGCTGCTCCCGTTGAAAGCATAATACCCCGTTCAAAAGGGAAATTAGAGCTTGCACGCTCAAAATATCCATAACTATTAAAACCATATGGCGACCCATTTATGGCCGACTGCACATTAGAAATATCCACACAACCATCTACTAGATTATCTTCAACTAGAGATTGCAATGGCATCCCGCTATCTACAGATATTTTTTGTGCGTTAGTAAATTGGCTACAACATAAGAGTATAATAAAAAAGGCGTAGAGAGATCTCATGGTTGGGTAGGCTATTATCAGGGTTTTGAATTGTTGCTATTAATGTGCTAAAAGTATTTGTTTTTCAATTGAAATTTAAAAAATTAAGGTAAACTACAATTTAATAAGGTTTTAGCGCTACTAGATTAATACTTTAACGTAAAATGATCTTTAAATATTCTACCATCTTCAAGTTTAATTAAAAACCAATAATCGTCGCTTGGTAATTTAAAACCATTAAAGCGTCCATTCCAACCGTTTTCTGTCGGTTTTAGTGTCTTAATTAACTTACCAAACCGGTTATATATTGTAATCTCGGAGTTTGGTTGGTTGCTGCTCGATATACCATAAACTTGCCAAGTATCATTAAACCCGTCATTGTTTGGTGTGAAAAATTTTGGAAAACCTATTACATATACTGTTTCATTTATAACACCGCAATCGCTTTTAGTGTCTTTAACAGATACGGTATAATCTCCAGGGCGGACGTTTTCAAATACAATCTCACTTTGGTACGGCGCCACAACTACATTATTACTGTTTAGTAAACGATATTCGTAACTACCTTCTCCAGAAGTTAATACGGTAATCGTGTTGTTTTTAGAAACATCCTCGACTTTTATATCGTTAATAGTTGCAATATTAGAAGCTTCAATAGTTATTGCTTTACTTTTAGAGCATCCCGTAGCGTTTGTTACGGTAACGTTGTAAGTGCCAACTTGGTTAATGTTTATAGCGTAAGTTATTTCTCCGGTAGACCAACTATAGCTGTAATTATCAGGGGAGTCGTTTTTTAACCCTGCATTAATTTCGATGTTTTCGGGGTATGTGTTCAAGCAATAATATAGTAAATCCTCAGAATCAATTTCGGGTAATTTAGAAACGGTAAGTGCAACCTCGCTAATACCATAACAATTGTTCGCATTTTCTACTCGGGCAAAAATAGTTTGGTTGTAGGCTAACGTGTTGGTGAAATTGCTGTTTAATTCATTTGTTTCGAGTAAGGCATCGTTATAGGTTTCATAATAAAAAATATTTAACCCAGTAGGAAGGCCGTTAATAACTTGGTTATCTGCATCGTTTAAATTAAAAGATTCAAAGCCATCTTCGACGCCATCATTATCACACAATGAAAGTGTGGCATTGTTTGAGTTTGTTATGCTTACTGCTAATGTTAACTCGCTGTAACTAAAACACCCGGTTACTGTATTTGTAACTTCTACATAAATAATTTGCGGGTTTTTGGTGTTTAAAAAAGTGTCTCCATTTACTTCTGAAGTTCTGCCGCTATCTGTAAAAAAGCGTACGGATCTGTCGGGGGCATTACCTGTTAAATCTGCTTCAGATTGGTTTAAATTGAAGATTGTGAAACCATCACTTACACCATCTTCATCACATTGAAGTAAAGAAGCATTAAAAGCTTCTGGATTGGCATTTGTGATTAAACTGAACGAAGTAATACTTCTACATAGCGGATTAGCTTTATCTTCAATACGAACAAAAACGTCTTCATTAAATGCGGTTTTGTTATAATATGAATTGGGGTGTGGTGCATTTTTTGTTTCAGCATCCAAAGAAGATTCATAGTAAGTAATATTGAAATTATTAGGCTCTTGGCCATCTAGAATTTCACTGTTTTTTGAAGACAATGTGAAAGTTGTTCGTCCATTTTTATCATTACCATCATCTAGATTATCGCAAAGCACATAATCCGTAGGTTTTATAAAATTTGGGCCTGTGTTTACAATAAGGTCAAATTCTGATATTTCGAAACACCCTGTAGAATTGTTTGTAATTCTGGCGTATATGGTTTGCGGACTTGCAGTGTTTGTATATGGCGAACTAATTTGGTTAATACCTATTATTGCATCACTTTCAGAATCGTGATAAGTAATTGCCGCATCGGTTTGTGTTCCTGTAATAATTGGTGTGTTTTCTTCTAAGTTGAATGCTGTAAAACCATCGTTGTAAGGTACTGTGATATCGCAGTTTTCTAGATTTTTAGAAACAGAACTTACTGTTGAAGCATCGGTTGGTGGTTCTGAAAATTCTGCAGTTCCTGTCCATTCCAAATTAAAGGGGCTATTGCCAATTGGTCTATCTATAACAATAAAATAAGTATCTCCAGCTTTTACATTAAGCCAGCTCACAAAGCTATTACCATTTGCGCCTGGACCCTCAGAGGTGTCGCTTTCTGTGGCATTCATACCTGTGAAATTATTGCTCGCTCCAGAAGAGGAAGGGTTAGTGGTAGAGCATCTAATCGCGAAATTTAAATTAGTACAATCAGCATTAGGGCCAAATACAAAAAAGTCGTAATCTTCGTTTATAGAACTACTAGAAGGTTTTAGTGTAAAACCTAGTGTTCCATCGGTTACGGGGGTTACCTTTAGCCAAACACTCTGGTTTTCTTGACTGCTACAGTTTTGTCCTAAACCTAGTTCTTGTTTACCAATACCATTAACGTCTAAGTTAATGTTTGAGTTTCCGCATACTATTACGGCATCGCTACAATCTGTAGGATTTTGGGCAAAAAAATCTAGTTGAAAAGCAAGGCTCATCAAGATAGAGAGGGAGAGTGTTTTTATTTTCAAAAGTTAATATTTTAATGAAAAATGATCTTTATGTATACGGCCATCTTCCAATTGAATAACAAACCAATAATCATCAGCAGGTAATAATGAGCCATTAAAGCGGCCATTCCAACCAGTATCTTTTGGACTTAATGTTTTTACTAATTTACCGTAGCGATTATAAATTAAAATTTTTGAGTTTGGTTGGTTGTCTCGAGAGATTCCATAAATTCTCCAAGTATCATTAAAACCGTCGTTGTTTGGTGTAAAAAACTTTGGAAAACCAATAACATACGCTTTTTCGCTAACAGTACCACAATCGTTTTTTGTATCGTTTACAGATACGGTATAAACACCAGGAAATACATTTTCGAAAACGGGGTCACTTTGGTATGGAGCAATTACAACATTATTACTATCTAATAATCTATACTCGTAATCGCCTTCTCCAGAAGCTATAACGGTTATACTGTTGTTTTTTGAAACATCTTTAACTTCAATATTATTTATGCTAGCAATATTAGCGCCTTCAACAGTAATTGTTCTGCTTTTAGAACAGCCAACAGCGTTTGTTACAGTAACATTATATATGCCTGCTTCATTAATATTTATAGAATATGTATTCTCTGAGTTAGACCAATTGTAAGTGAAATTATTTGAAGAGCCATTTAGTACACCCGCATTAATAGCCAATGTTTCTGGGAATTTATTTAAGCAGTAATAGAATAAAGCTTCGGTCTCTATTTCCGGTAGTTTGTTAACTGTGAGTTCTATTTCGCTAATTCCGTAACAGTTATTAGCATTTTCAATACGGGCATAAATAGTTTGATTGTATACTGTTGTATTGGTGTAAGTGCTATTTAAATTGTTTTCTTCTAATAGCGCATCATTATAATTTTCAAAATATAAAATGGTTAACCCAGAAGGCAAGCCATCCGTTAATTGTACATCAGCATCGTTTAAATTAAAGGTTTGGAAACCATCTTCGTTACCATCATCATCGCATAAAATTAATTCAGCATCTTTCGAATCTGTTGAGCTTACCGCAATGGTTAATTCAGAATAATCAAAACAAGATGTTTCTGTGTTATAAACTTCAACATAAATAATTTGCGGGTTAGATATGTTATTATAAGCTGCGCCATCTACTTCCATAGTTCTGGCGCTATCTGTATAGAAACGTGTTGCTAATCCTGATACATTTCCTGTTAAAACCTCGTTGGCTTCGTTTAAAACAAATGTGGTTCTGTTATCTTTTAGGCCATCTTCATCGCATTGTAGCAGGATGTAATTAAAAGCCTCTGGGTTTTCGTTAAAGTTTACATAAGCTTCACCTTCTAAGGCACAGTCTCCGTTATTTGGATCGATATAAACTTCATAATGTCCGCTTGCATCAATAAAGAGACTAGCACTGGTTTCAGTAAGTGGTAAACCATTGATAGACCAAGTATAAGTAGCCCCAGCAATATCATCGGCAGCTAGGGTATAGGTGTCGTTTTCGCACAAGTCTAGGTTAACAGTGCTTTTTGAATTCTTAATAATATCAATTTTTGTGTTGAAAAAAGATTGAATAAATGGAGGTAAACCTTGAGAGGATAAGTTGGGCGATAAGTTAACAGCGTTGTGTTGATAATTACTGGCTGTTCCTATGCTATTTGGATTGTTTATTACTCCTAAATAAGGAAGCCCTTGTCTATAAGTGGCACTTAGCGCTCTATAGATTTTTCCGTTTGGAGCAAGTTGTAAACCACCTCTATAAAGACGCCTATCGTCTAAGGTAATGGCAGAGTTTACAATATCTGGAGCAAGTAAGTTATATTGAATTAATTTAGATTCGTGATTATTAGGGTCTTCATTAGCTGCTTGGTTGTTGTTGTCTGAAAAATCGTTGTACGTACTAGCATAAAGTAACTCGCTATTTGGCGAAAATTCTAACCCGTAAGCTTTGTCTGCAGCACCAGTTATAGGGATGCGCATTTGGTTACTAACTATGCCCGTAGCAACATCGAAATCGTAAAGGTATAGTCCGTTTTGAACACTACTACACGCCACTTTTGTACCATCTGGCGAAAGTTTTAAATAGCCACGATAATCTATAAATAAAGGGGTTGGGAGTGTAAATGTAGACTTAATTGGGGCATTTAATACCCCAGTAGCGTCAACTTCATAAGCATAAAATGTATCTAACACCCCTAGGTTTCCATCTTCTGGAGCAAAAGCAATTACCCAAATAGAATTTGTAATGCAATCTTTTAAAACTGCGGTAATTTTCTCGGAACAATCATTTAATAAATTTACGTTTTTGTTGGTTACTCTACCTAAACCGCCATTTAGTGTTATATCAACTTCAGAGTAATTTAAACCAAAATGTGCTTCGTTATTATTGTGGTCGTCTACGGTAAAAATATAATAAATATCATCATTATTTGGTTTTGGAA
Source organism: Algibacter sp. Ld11 (assembly GCF_045066735.1). NCBI lineage: Bacteria > Pseudomonadati > Bacteroidota > Flavobacteriia > Flavobacteriales > Flavobacteriaceae > Algibacter > Algibacter sp. Ld11. The sequence continues at coordinate 177,196 of NZ_JBISHH010000026.1, forward strand.
CAATAATCGCCGACTGCGTACTGGATGGATCTCCAAATAAGCCACTACCATTGTTCATGATAGCGTGGTTTTTATTCCAAACGGTTGTGCCATCGGTATAGAATAGTAAATCGCCAAACTCATCTGATATGGTTGCACAACCTTCAAAGGTGTTTAGTTCTCCATTGGTCAATGTAGTTACGTTGTTAGATGCTAAATCAAATTTAACACCACTGTTATAGCCAAAATACCATGTAGAGGCCTCACTTTGAGCATAGATACTAAATCCTGCTAAACAAAATAAAGCGAATAATATATTTTTTTTCATCTAATTAATAGCAATAGCTACCAAATATATTATAAATCGCGCTTTTTTAATAATTTAAACGATAAAAATACAAATAGAGCGGTCCAGCCTAGAACTATAGCGATTTCATACCAATGCACTAAATAATCATAGGCTAGTTCTGCCTTTTCTGGGAATTTAGACATAGCTACACGTTGAAAAGGTTGTTCTATTAAGTTGTACATAGATTGTAACGGAAAGAAATTCTGAATATTAGTTGCAATATGGTGATCGAATTGCCAGGTGATTAACCCGAAAATAATCCATTCAGAAATAAATAAAATAAACAAGAATGCTAGAGCAAATGCTGAACGTTTTACTAACATGCCTAGAAATAAGCATAAACTAAAAAAGCCTAATAGTTTTACAAAATAAGCTAACAAGAAGTTTGTTTCTCTTATAATGATACCGAACTCGTTATAACTTGAGTAATACAAACCAATACATAATGAAATAAGCCCAATTAACACCGTTGAAATAAGCGAAAAGAAAGCAATAGCGTAGAATTTAGATAAAATAAACTCCTTTTTGCTTAAGCCATCAATAAGGTTTTGTTTTATGGTTTTGTTGCTATATTCATTACCAATCATGCTTACTACCACAATAGCAAAAAAGAATTTAAATTGTGAAGCAAAAAAAGTGGTTAAATGCCAAATTATTGGGAAGTTAAAAACGCCTAATTCACCAAGTTCTAATGTGAAAAATCCAAAAACATTTATTTTTATAGATGATAAAAGAATAACGAAAAAAGGTAAAATAAACGATACAAAAATTAAAACTTTGCTAGTTCGGTTTAATAAAAGCTTTTGTAATTCTAGGTTTAAAAGTCGGAACATGTGTTTTGCTTGTATTAGTTGTTATCGGTTAATTGTAAAAATTGTTCTTCTAAACTTTCTTTACGCTGTACTAAATGAGTTAGAATAATACCTTTTTCAAAAAGTTGTTTATTGAAATCTTCAGAACTCAGCGGTTCTTTTAGAAAAGCAGTAATTAATGTTCCATCTGTTTTTGTATTTGCAAACGATGGATGTTGCTCAATAAAAGCAAGTAAATCGTCTTCTCTGTTACATTTCAATTCAAAAAAGCCATGACTCGAAATCATTTCATCTACACGGCCAGAATACAATTTTACACCTTTACGCAAAACCACAACGTGCGAGCACACTTTTTCAACTTCATCTAATAAATGCGAAGCCAATAAAATAGTAGTGCCTTTTGCAGCAATTTGCTTAATGATTTCTCTAATTTGGTGAATACCTTGTGGGTCTAAACCATTTGTAGGTTCGTCTAATATTAATATTTCAGGATCGTTTAGGAGAGCAGAAGCAATGGCTAAGCGTTGTTTCATACCTAAAGAATAGGTGCTGAATTTATGGTCTTTTCTATCTAAGAGGCCAACAACTTCTAGCTTTTCTTCAATTTTATTTAAGCCAACACCTTTTATTTTGCAAACAAGTTTAAGGTTTTGTGCAGCCGTCATGTACGGATAAAAATTAGGCCGTTCTATAATGGCGCCCACTTTTTTTAGAGCATCGTGAGTTGAGGTGTTGCCATCGAACCAATGAAAGCTTCCTTCTGTTTTATTTACTACATTTAAAACAATACCTAATGTGGTTGATTTCCCACTGCCATTAGGACCTAAAATGCCGTAAACATTGCCTTTGTTAATGGTGAAAGATAAATCTTTAACGGCCGTTAAATAACCGAATTTTTTTGTGAGATTCTTGATGGTTAGTATAGATTCCAAACTATGTAGTTTTTAAAGCTGGCATTTTTTCGCCAGCGTATGTTAGTTTTTTAGTACGACGACCCGTTTTCTAATTTGTTACAAGAAAAGGAATAAAAGATAGAAATATATGTAATTGTAGAATCATTATGAATTTAATCTTTTAACAAGATTGAACAATAAAGTGAGTAGATTATTTTAATTCGCTGAAAATATTTTATTTTTAGATATATTTACAAGCTATGGAAGATTTAAAAATATCTAAAAGGAAACCATCGTTTCCTATTACAGAAAAGTTACATAACTACCTCTTAGAATATAATAGAAACACAAAAATCCCGATTTTTTATGACGATTTGTTGCGCTTTCAAGGTTCGATAGTGGTTTATGATAAGGACGATAATGATACGCTTTGGATTCGCGTTTATTACAATGAGTTCGAACGTCAAGAAATTGAGAAGTCTTTAAAAAAGGTTTACACAATTCTCCATTCTGATGGTAACGAGAATATTTTTCAGTTTTTAAGTGTTGATGCCATAGATTTTTGCACCTTCGGAAACTCCAAACCTTTTCGTATTAAAATACGTAATGTATTAAACGATAATTACACTTATTTTTATATCAAAACGGCCGATGCATCTCGTGTATACGGACTAGAATTAGAGAACATGCTTTCTCCTTATAATTTGAATTTTTTAATTTATGAAAACACATTAATTGAAGAGCATATTGCAGGTATTCCGGGTGATGAGTTTATAAAAAACTTTTTACCAAAATGTAGTAAATCTGAAAAAACACAAATAGCTAAAGAGTTTGTGAAGTTTAATGAGCGTTGCATGATTAGACTTTTGGGCGATATGCGATCGTACAACTACGTTATTGTGCCTACTCACGATTTTGATCATGTAGTTTATAAAATTCGTGCTATAGATTTCGATCAGCAATCTTACGAAGGAAAACTCAATATATATAGGCCTCAGTTTTTTAAAGAAAATTTTAAAATGGTAGAATTAGTTACCGAGCGGGTGCAAAAATTTTCTATAGATCAATATAAAATTGAAGAGCGTTCTATTTTAGTAAAACGATTAAAAAGTTATAGAGATCGAATAGATGAATTATTGTCTTGTATGAACGACGATACTATTTCTACAGAGGAAAATATTAGTTTATTAAAGTCTAAAATATTCGATTACACTCAGGATATAGAGTTTAAAAGGTGTAAAAACATGGGAGACATCCTTAAGAATACGCTAAGGTTTTTAACCCACAATTATGAGAATGTAAACCCTAAAGGTTTTTACGATAAGTAAAAATGTAGTTAGGCGGTATAAACTTGTCCTCGGTGTGGTTTTAATGCATCTCTAAGTGGTTTCATATTAGCCTCATCGACAACTAAATAAGCAATGGCGTGCATTTCGCTTAAAACTTCAATACCAGTAATGTTTATATCTAGTTTTTCTAGGGTAATATATTCTTTTAAATGTATAACGTGGTGTTCTGCTGTTCTTTGACTATTAGGTCCACGAAAATCCCAAATAAGTTTAAGTTTACGCATGTTTATTTTTGTGTTTTTATGGTTTCAAATATACTTTAAAAAGTGTAATATCTATGATTTTTAAACGTTTGTTAAAGCAACTTGCTTTATAGCTTTATATTACTATTTTTGTTTTTACTAAAAATTTATATTTTCAAATGAAGTTTAAATATTTTTTTATCCAAATTCCGTTCTTTTTTTGTTGTTTGTTGAATGCTCAAACCATAGATAAAGAGGTGTTACTTGAGGTTGATGGCGACCCGGTTTATGTGTCGGAATTTATGAATGTTTACAATAAAAATTTAGATTTAGTTCAAGACGAATCTCAAAAAGATGTAGATGCCTATTTAAAACTTTTTACAAATTATAAGCTTAAGTTAAAGGAAGCTAAAACTCTTGGTCTAAACGAAAAACCATCTTATAAACGCGAATTATTAACTTACAGAAAACAGCTTGCCAAAAACTTTATGACAGATAATACGGTGACTGAAGCTTTAGTTGAAGAAGCGTATAATAGAATTTCTAACGATGTAAAAGCACAGCATATCCTTGTGCTATTATCTGAAGATGCTGCGCCATTAGATACTTTAGCAGCTTATAATAAAATCACCAAGCTACGCGAAGCGACTTTAGCTGATGGTTTTGGAAATGTAATGACAAAAAAAGCCGATGGAAAAACTGTAATAGCAGAGCAACTTGGGTGGTTTAACGGTTTTAAAATGGTTTATGCTTTTGAGAATGCAGCTTTTAATACAGCAGTAGGCGAGACATCTCAACCTTTTAGAACGCGTTTTGGTTATCATATTGTTAATGTACAAGAGAAGCGTAAATCTCGTGGCGAACGCACAGTAGCTCATATAATGGTGGTTAACAAGGAAGGGGAAGCGAATACTGAAAATCCTGAAACTAGAATTCAGGATATTTATAAAAAAATAAATCAAGGTGAAGATTTTGAGGCATTAGCTAAGCAATTCTCAGATGATAAAAGTTCGGCATCAAAAGGAGGGTTGATGCCTCCGTTTTCTGGCGGGCAGTTAAGTGCATCAGAATTTGAAGACGTTGCTTTTGGTCTAGAAGATGTAGGAGCGGTTTCAGAACCATTTAAAACGCAATACGGTTGGCATATTGTTAAGCTATACAATAAAAAACCAGTTGAAAATTTTGAGGATGTTAAAACAGAATTGGTTCAGAAGGTAAAGCGGGATGAGCGTTCTAAGCGCATCGATAATGCTTTGTATAACAAACTTAAAGCAACCTATAACCTGAGCGGTGTGCAACCAAATCTCGATTATTTTGTTTCGGTTTTAAATGAAGACTATTACAAGCGTAAATGGAAATTACCATCAGATTTTCAAGCGACAAAAATATTGTTTACTATAGGTGAAAAGGACTTTACTTATAAAGATTTTGGAAATTACATGGTAAAAACACAGCGTAATCTTCGCGAAAATACACCATTTATAAATATAGTTTCAACAAAATATACAGAGTTTTTCAATAAGAGTTTAGTAGAATATCACGAAGCGCATTTAGATCAAGTTAATCCGGAATTTGCAAATGTTATTAACGAGTATCGCGATGGTTTGTTACTTTTCGATTTAATGGAAAATACCATATGGAATGCATCAAAAACTGATTCTTTAGATATTCAAGAGTTCTATAATTCTAATAAAAAGAATTACATTTTACCAGAACGTATAGATGCCGTTGTGGCTTCTTCGACTAAACAAAAAACCTTGAAAAAAGTATCTAAATTACTTGAAGAGAATATGTCTTTAGATCGCATAAAAAACTTGGTAAATAGTAATGATGCCGTAGAAGTTATTTTTACATCTGGTATTATGGATGCCGAGCATCAGGCCCTTCCAAAAGGATTTAAATTTAAAAAAGGTATTTCTAAGATTTTTAAACACCATGATGCTTTTGCAGTTGTTCAGGTAAAAGAAATTCTTTCAAAAACAGAAAAAACTTTGGAAGAAGCAAAAGGGGCAGTTATATCCGACTATCAAAATGAAAAGGAAGCTAAATGGGTAGAAGCACTAGCTAAAAAATATCCAGTAATTGTTCATAAGGATGTTTTGAAAAAGGTGAAATCTGAAATAGAAAAATAACAGATGCAGAAAATAATAATTTTAGTCATTTTAGCATCGTTTATGGTGTCTTGCGATTTTTCATTAAAAGAAGAAGATAGTCGCGAGCCTATTGCTAGAGTAAATAATTCATATTTATATAAAGACGATGTTTCGGCATTAGTTTCTGATGCTAGTTCAAAAGAAGATAGCGCCGTTTTAGTACAAAACTATATCAATAATTGGGCTACAAAGCAGTTGTTTTTGGATGGAGCTTTACTTAATTTAAGTGAAGAAAAACAGGTGGCATTCGATAAATTGGTAAAACAATATAAAACAGATTTATACACCAAAGCTTACATTGAGGCTTTAGTTAGTAGAAGTCTGGATACGGTTGTAAATAGAAGCATGGCAGAAATGTATTACGATCAAAATAAGGATGTTTTTAAATTGAATGAAGAGTTGGTTAAATTTAGATACATTCATGTAGATGAAAATATTATAGACTACAGTGGTATTGAGAAGAAATTTAAAAGATTTAATGAAACGGACAAAAGGGAACTCGACTCTATATCTATTCAGTTTAAATCGTATTCATTAAACGACTCTATTTGGATAAAAGTAAGCCAGGTTATTAGTAAAATTCCTGCGATTACACCAGAAAATAAAAATCAACTGTTAAAAAAATCTAATTTTGTACAGCTCAAAGATTCATTAGGAGTATATTTGATGCAAATTAATGATGTTTTATTACGAAATGATACAGCGCCGCTAGAATTTGTTACGCCAACAATTAATCAAATTGTTAGAAATAGACGTAAATTAGAACTTATTAAAAAATTAGAAAAAGACATTACAAAGGATGCTATTAAAAATAAAGAATTTGAAATTTATAAATAACTTAAAATTTATTACTGTTGCTTTACTATGTATAGGAAACGCAGTATTTGCACAAGAAATTATTGAAGATGATGTTGTTGCAAAAGTAGACTCCACAAGCTTAGCGGAAAACGTTAAAAGTGCTGTGCCAAGCGATTATAAAAAGAAAAAAGTAGATGCGGTAGCAGCTGTGGTTGGTGATTTTATTGTTTTAGAGTCTGATGTTGACAAAACGTATTTGCAATTAGAGGCACAAGGGGTTAATGTAAAAGATATTGAGGCTTGCCAGTTGTTTGGTAAGTTGCTAGAAGATAAGTTGTATGCACACCATGCTATCCAAGATAGTATTGTAGTTTCTGATGCTGAAATACGCAGTATGGTAGATTACCAAATGGAGCAGTTTTTAGCTGAATTAAATGGTGATATGAAACGTTTATTGGCGCTTTATGAAAAAGATACAGAAAAAGCGGTTCGAGAAGAAATGTTTGAAATTAATAAGAAGAACAAGTTAGCTAAAGACATGCAAGCTAAAATTGTTTCTGAAATAGAAGTAACTCCAGAAGAAGTTCGTTTATTTTTTACCAAAATACCTAAAGAGGAACGTCCAACGTTTGGTACAGAACTTAAAGTGGCTCAAATTGTTTCGGAGCCTCAAGTGTCTGCCGAAGAGGAGCAAGATGTTATAAACAGATTAAAGCAATTTAAAGCCGATATTATTGAGAAAGGAGCAAGTTTCCGTTCTAAAGCAGTTTTATATTCAGAAGATCCTGGTTCTGCTAGTCGTGGTGGTAAATATACTCTAAACAAGAAAAAACCGAGAATGGTAAAGGAATTTAGGCAAGTTGCTTTCGCCCTTCAAGAAGGTGAGATTTCTGAGCCTTTTAAATCCGATTTTGGTTACCACATTATAACGGTAGATAAAATTAGGGGTCAAGAGTACGATGTTAGTCATATTCTATTAACACCAAAAGTTTCGAGTGAAGCTATAGCAGAGGCTAAAGCACGTCTTGAAAAAGTTAGAGAACGTATTGAAAGTGGTTCAATAACTTTTGCAGAGGCTGCTAGAGAAGCTAGTGACGAGAAAGAAACTAGAAATGATGGTGGGCAGTTAATTAACCCAGCAACACAAGATTATAACTTCGAATTAACTAAAATGGATCCGGAATTATATTCTCAAATTCAAGATTTAAAAGAAGGAGAAGTAAGTTTAGTGCTCACTGAGCAAGACAGAACAGGAAATGTTAAGTTTAAAATTTTACGCGTAACCGATAGAATAAATGAGCATGAAGCTAATTATGCTAGAGATTACTTAAAAATTAGAGAACTTGCACTAGACGAAAAGAAAATTAAAGCCATCGAAGATTGGCAAAAAGAGAAAATAGCCGATACCTATATAAAGATTGGATCTAAGTATAGAGATTGTGAGTTTTCTAGTAACTGGTTAAAAAAGTAAGTCCATGTCTGATGTAGCTGCCATTGAACAATTTGTAAAACAATTTAAAGCATTAAAAACTGAAGTTGCCAAAGTAATTATTGGTCAGGAAGCTGTTGTAAATCAGATTTTAATTTCTGTTTTTTCCGGAGGACATGCCTTACTTATAGGTGTGCCAGGATTAGCAAAAACATTAATGGTAAACACTATAGCACAAGCTTTAGGTCTCGATTTTAAACGCATTCAGTTTACACCAGATTTAATGCCTAGTGATATTTTAGGAAGTGAAATTCTTGATGAAGACCGCCATTTTAAATTTATTAAAGGTCCAATTTTTGCTAATATTATTTTGGCAGATGAGATAAATAGAACACCACCAAAAACACAAGCCGCACTTTTAGAAGCCATGCAAGAACGTGCTGTTACGGTTGCAGGCCACCATTATAAATTAGATTTACCTTATTTTGTTTTAGCAACCCAAAATCCAATAGAGCAGGAGGGAACTTACCCTTTGCCAGAGGCTCAGTTAGACCGTTTTATGTTTGCTATTAATTTAGACTACCCAACCTTTAAAGAAGAAGTAGAAGTAGTTAAATCAACTACAAATGATAATAAGGTAACGGTTAACGCTTTGTTTTCTGCTCAGCAAATTGTCGATTTTCAACATTTAATTCGTCGTATACCTGTTGCAGATAATGTTATAGAATATGCAGTTGCTATGGTTGGTAAAACAAGACCAAATAGCGATCAAGCTCCAGAAATTGTTAAAAATTATTTAGACTGGGGAGCTGGTCCAAGAGCCTCTCAAAATTTAATTTTGGCAGCTAAAACACACGCGGCAGTAAATGGTAAATTTTCTCCAGATATTGAAAACGTTCAAGCTGTTGCAGAAGGTATTTTGAGACACCGTATTATTAAAAACTACAAGGCTGAGGCCGAAGGTATTTCGGAAACCGATATTATTAAAAGTTTATTCTAAATTATTGTACATTGAAACCAATCGATGTATAGTAATAAAAAACATAGAATTTTTGGATTAGATTTTGTTAGGGCATTAGCTATAATAATGGTGTTATGTTCGCATTCTACACTATTACTTTTTCCAAATACGCATCATATTGTAATCACCATTTTTCAGTTTTTCGGTACCATAGGTGTCGATTTATTTTTTGTTTTAAGTGGCTTTTTAATCGGCGGTTTGCTTTTAAAGGAAATTAATCAAGATTGTTTAAGTTTTAAGCAATTATTTCATTTTTGGATTAGACGTTGGTTTAGAACGCTTCCTAATTATTTCTTGGTGTTAATTATCAATATTATTTTGTTCTATGTTTTTTACAACGAAATTATTGATGGAGTTGGTTTGTTTTTTGTTTTTCTTCAAAATTTCTCATCACCGCATCCTAATTTCTTTACTGAAGCTTGGAGTTTATCCATAGAAGAATATGCCTATATTATAGGTCCTTTTTTGGTGTTTTTACTTAGTATTTCTTTTAAACGTATTAATAAGCAATTAGTTTTTATGGGAATTACAGGTTTTATCGTTTTAGTTACTGCTTTATTACGTTATAAATTTCATTTAGGTCATTATTCACAAGTAAATCAAGATTGGAGTAAGTTAGTTCGAAAAGTAGTGGTTTATCGTATAGACTCTATTTATTATGGTTTCATAGGGGCTTATATGGCATTTCACTTTAATCTGTATTGGAGAAAATATAAGGTGCAAGCCTTCGCTTTAGGTCTTTTTATATTCTTTGGGATGCATGGGGTAATTTTTATGAAATCTATTCAGCCAGAAACCACATCGTTATTTTTTAATGTATTTTATTTACCTCTTATTTCTATAAGTTTACTGTTACTGTTTCCTGTTCTTTCTAGTTGGAATTCTAAAGTTGTTTTATCCAAAACTATTACAAATATTAGCTTATGGTCTTATAGTTTATATCTAATAAATTATTCAATAGTATTATTATCCATTCAGTATTTTATCGATGTAGAATTGGAGTCTAGTTCTATTAAATTTATCATATTGATTGGTTTTTGGGCTATTTCGTTCATTTTGTCCTTCTTATTATATAAGTTTTATGAGAAGCCTTTAACTAAATACCGAGAAGCTTCGTTTATAGTGAAATATTTTTGAAATATTTTAAGAATAGTTCAGTGATTGTTGTAAAATACTGATATAATCCTAATGATATTAAAATCTAATGATACTATAATAATTTGTTATCACTGCTTATTGTATTGCATCAATTCTTTTTAAAACTTTGCTTTATATTTTTTATGTTTGTAGAACGTTAAAAAAACAGTTTTTTGTTGTTTTGGTAAAGTTTATTTATTTCAAAGCAGTGTAACAAATTAGCGCAACATACAAGTTTTTAAAATATCGAACTATTTTAAAGAAAAACACAAAAGCTTTGTCAGGTTATAGTCTAAAAACACGTTTTTAAGCAAATAACTATATCGATTTCGTTTCTTTTGTTTTCCTTGTTTATAGTTATTTAGTAAACTTGCATAAACTAAATTGAAAATTATTATTTATGACCACTTATAAAGATTACATCAAGCAGATTGAAGAAAGAAAAGATCAAGGACTTCATCCGCAGCCAATTGATGGCGCTGAGTTATTAAGCGAAATCATTGAGCAAATTAAAGACTTGGATAATGAATATAGAGAAGAATCTCTTAATTTCTTTATCTATAATGTTTTACCAGGAACCACAAGCGCTGCTGGAGTAAAATCTAAGTTTTTAAAAGAAATTATTCTTGGTGAATCTGAAGTAAAAGAAATTACTCCAGCTTTTGCATTTGAACAATTGTCGCACATGAAAGGTGGACCTTCTATTGAAGTTTTGCTTGATTTGGCTTTAGGAGAAGATGTTGCAATTGCTGCAGAGGCTGCAAAAGTTTTAAAAACACAAGTGTTTTTGTACGAGGCAGATATGGAGCTTTTAGAAAATGCTTTTAAAGCAGGAAACACTATCGCTAAAGAATTGTTAGAAAGTTATGCGCAAGCAGAGTTTTTCACTAAACTTCCAGAAGTTGAAGAAAAAATTGAAGTGGTAACTTATATTGCAGGTGTTGGTGATATCTCTACAGATTTATTATCTCCGGGTGCAGATGCACACTCTAGATCAGATCGTGAATTACATGGCCAATGTATGTTTGAGCATAACAAAGATATGCAGAATGAGTTATTAGCTTTAAAAGAACAACACCCTGATAAACGTGTGATGTTAATTGCCGATAAAGGAACCATGGGAGTTGGATCTTCAAGAATGTCAGGTGTAAATAACGTGGCATTATGGACAGGTGTTCCTTTTAGTAAGTATGTGCCATTTATTAATTTTGCACCAGTAATTGCTGGTACAAATGGTATTGCTCCAATTTTCTTAACAACTGTTGGGGTAACTGGAGGTATTGGTATTGACTTAAAAAACTGGGTTAAGCAAAAAGATGCTGACGGAAATACTATTGTTGATGAAGATGGAGAAGCAATTTTAAAAGAAGAGTATTCTGTAGCTACAGGTACAGTTCTTACTATCAATACAAAAACAAAAAAATTATATAACGGAGACAAAGAATTAAAAGATATCTCTGCAGCATTAACGCCACCAAAAATGGAGTTTATTAAGGCAGGTGGTTCTTATGCTGTTGTATTTGGTAAAAAATTACAAACACTAGCTTGTAAGATTCTAGATATAGAGATTCCTCAGGTATATGCAACTTCAAAAGAAGTTTCTATTGAAGGACAAGGTTTAACTGCAGTTGAAAAGATTTTTAACAGAAATGCAGTAGGTACTACTCCAGGTAAAACTTTACATGCAGGTTCTAATGTTAGAGTTGAGGTAAACATTGTAGGCTCTCAAGATACTACAGGTTTAATGACTTCTCAAGAATTAGAAATGATGGCTGCTACAGTTATTTCTCCAATTGTTGATACAGGTTATCAATCAGGATGTCATACAGCTTCTGTTTGGGATGATAAGTCTAAAGCTAATATTCCAAGACTAATGAAGTTTATGAACGACTTCGGATTAGTTACTGCGCGTGACCCTAAAGGGAAATATCACGCCATGACCGATGTAATTCATAAAGTATTAAATGATCTTGCAGTTGATGATTGGGATGTAATTATTGGTGGAGATTCTCATACACGTATGGCAAAAGGAGTTGCCTTTGGAGCAGATTCAGGAACAGTTGCTTTAGCTTTAGCTACAGGTGAGGCTACAATGCCAATTCCAGAGTCTGTTAAAGTTACTTTTAAAGGGGAAATGAAACCTTATATGGATTTCCGTGATGTGGTACATGCTACTCAAGAGCAAATGCTAAATCAATTTGATGGAGAGAATGTTTTTCAAGGAAAAATTATTGAAGTACACATTGGAACATTAACTTCCGATCAAGCCTTTACTTTTACAGATTGGACGGCTGAAATGAAAGCAAAAGCATCTATCTGTATTTCTGAAGATGAAACTTTAATTGAGTCATTAGAAATCTCTAGAGATCGTATTCAAATTATGATTGATAAGGGGATGGATAATCCAAAGCAAGATCTTAAAGGATTAGTTGATAAAGCAAATAATCGTATCACAGAAATTAAAACAGGAACTAAATCGGCATTAAAGCCAGATTCAGATGCTAAATATTACGCAGATGTTGTTATTGATTTAGATAAGATTATCGAACCAATGATTGCTGATCCAGATGTAAATAATGAAGATGTATCAAAGCGTTATACGCACGATAATATTCGTCCATTGTCATACTACGGAGGTACAAAACAAGTTGATTTAGGTTTTGTTGGATCTTGTATGATCCATAAAGGAGATATGCAAATCTTAGCTCAAATGCTAAAGAACATTGAAGCGCAATATGGGAAGGTAGAGTTTAAGGCGCCTTTAGTTGTTGCTCCTCCAACCTACAACATTGTTGATGAGTTAAAAGCAGAAGGAGATTGGGATATTTTAGTAAAATATTCAGGTTTCGAATTTGATGATAGCGCACCAAAAGGATTAGCACGTACTAAATATGAGAATATGTTATATTTAGAACGTCCAGGTTGTAATTTATGTATGGGTAACCAAGAAAAAGCTGAACCGGGAGATACAGTAATGGCTACTTCTACACGTTTATTCCAAGGAAGAGTTGTAAGAGATAAGGATGGTAAAAAAGGAGAATCTTTATTATCTTCTACACCAGTAGTAGTATTGTCTACAATTTTAGGTAGAACACCAACTATGGCAGAATATGAAGCTGCGGTTGATGGTATTGTATTAACAAAATTTAAGCCTTCTCAAAAACAATTAGTAAGCTAATAAAAAAGGTTAAATTATAATTATTAAAAATCCCGGGTCTTAGGCTCGGGATTTTTTTGTTTAATACAGTTAATTATATTTTTTTTCAAGGTAAAAAAATCACCATAGATAGTTTAATTTCGACATTAAAGCAAAAGGCATAGTATGCCTTTATTTTATTAATTTTTGAAGTTGAATATTAACAACGGCACGTGCTGTAGTATAATTATTTAACGTTATCAAAATGTGAAAATATGATTGTAATAATTCTATATTTTGTACATTGTAGTAATTAAATTTCAAATAACAAAAAAACAAATATTTTATGGCATTTGACATCGACATGATTAAGGAGGTTTATACAAAAATGGCAGAGCGTGTAGACAAAGCACGAAGCATTGTAAATAAACCATTGACACTTTCTGAAAAGATTTTATATTCTCACCTTTGGGACGGAAACCCAACAAAGGCTTTCGAGAGAGGTAAGGATTATGTAGATTTCGCACCAGATAGAATTGCTTGCCAAGATGCAACAGCACAAATGGCTTTATTGCAATTTATGCAAGCCGGAAAATCCAAAGTAGCAGTGCCAACTACCGTACATTGCGATCACTTAATTCAGGCTAAAGAAGGAGCAGCAAAAGATTTAAAACATGCTAATAGTGTAAGTAGTGAGGTTTTTAATTTTTTAGAATCTGTATCAAATAAATATGGTATTGGATTCTGGAAACCAGGTGCAGGTATTATTCACCAAGTTGTTTTAGAAAATTATGCATTTCCGGGAGGAATGATGATTGGTACCGATTCTCACACAGTAAACGCTGGTGGTTTAGGTATGGTAGCTATTGGTGTTGGTGGGGCAGATGCAGTAGATGTTATGGCCGGAATGGCATGGGAGCTTAAATTTCCAAAATTAATAGGTGTTAAGTTAACAGGTAAATTATCTGGTTGGACAGCACCCAAGGATGTTATTTTAAAAGTAGCCGAAATTCTTACTGCAAAAGGCGGTACCGGAGCAATTGTAGAATATTTTGGGCCTGGAGCAACATCAATGTCTTGTACAGGTAAAGGAACCATTTGTAATATGGGAGCCGAAATTGGAGCGACTACATCTACTTTCGGGTATGATGAGTCTATGGAGCGTTATTTACGTGCTACCGATAGAAGCGATGTTGCAGATGCTGCAAACGCGGTTAAAGATTACCTTACAGGAGATGATGAAGTCTATGCAAATCCTGAACAATATTTTGATGAACTTATAGAAATAAACTTAACAGAATTAGGCCCCTTGTTAAACGGGCCGTTTACACCAGATTTATCGACACAAGTTGGTAAGGATATGAATGAAAAAGCTACCGCTAACGAGTGGCCTCTAAAAGTAGAATGGGGTTTAATTGGTTCGTGTACCAATTCATCTTATGAAGATTTGTCTCGTGCATCATCCATAGCGCAACAAGCCTTAGATAAAGGTTTAAAAATGAAATCTGAATTAGGAATTAACCCAGGATCAGAGCAAGTGCGTTATACAGCAGATCGCGATGGAATTCTTGGTATTTTTGAAAAATTAGATGCAAAAATATTTACAAATGCCTGTGGGCCATGTATTGGACAATGGGCAAGATATAGCGACCCAAAGAACGCACCAAAAAATAGTATTGTACACTCGTTTAACCGAAATTTTGCGAAACGAGCTGATGGAAATCCAAATACACATGCTTTTGTTGCCTCTCCAGAAATAACAGCAGCCATTGCTATTGCAGGTCGTTTAGACTTCAATCCAATGACAGATAAGTTAATTAATGAAAATGGTGAAGAAGTAATGTTCGATGAGCCAACTGGGTGGGAACTACCTCCAAAAGGATTTGAAGTTAAAGATAATGGATACCTTGCGCCAGAAGCCGATGGTAGCCACGTGCAAGTAAAAGTTGCTGAAGATTCGGAGCGTTTACAATTGCTAACACCGTTTACTCCGCTTGGTAATGATATTACAGGTGCTAAACTATTGATAAAAGCCTTAGGTAAATGTACTACCGACCATATTTCTATGGCGGGACCTTGGTTGCGCTTTCGTGGGCATTTGGATAATATTTCAAACAACTGTTTAATTGGTGCCGTTAATGCATTTGGTGAAAAAACTAATTTTGTTAAAAACCAATTAACTGGGGATTTTGGAGGTGTGCCTGATACAGCGCGTGCTTACAAAGCAGCGGGAATTAAAACTATTGTTGTGGGAGACCATAATTATGGAGAGGGATCTTCTCGTGAGCATGCTGCTATGGAACCTAGACATTTAGGTGTTGCTGCCGTAATAGTAAAATCGTTTGCACGTATTCACGAAACAAACCTTAAAAAGCAAGGTATGTTAGGTTTAACATTTGCCAACGAAACTGATTATGATTTAATTCAAGAAGATGATACCTTCAATTTCTTAGATATAGATACATTCGCGCCAGACAAACTATTAACTTTAGAGGTTGTTCATGTCGATGGAAGTAAAGATGTTATTAAATTGAACCATACCTATAACGACGCACAAATTGCATGGTATAACGAAGGTTCGGCTTTAAACCTGATTAAAAAAGAAAATGGAGCATAGTTTTCTAAAATTATAAATATTAAAAATCCAGCTTTCGAGCTGGATTTTTTGTTTTACATGGGTTTCTATTTTAAGTCTGTTCTTTTATCATTTTCAAAAATATTGAGATTATAAAAGATTTTTCACTCTTTATAATATACATAACAGTCAAATAAATTATTAAGTATTTAGACGTGTTTCATCTCATTTAAACCACTTTTATAACCTCTCTAAAATAGTTTAAAGTCTTGTAATATATAAAACCGTTGATAGTTTATACTTAAAGAACTATAAGTTATAGCATAATTTCTGTCGAAAAGGTATTTTCGTAAGTAATACATTTTTAAATATTTTCTCATTAAAATTTACTTAATTAAATGAAAATTAATTTCAAACAAATATTTCATTACGCTTTATTACAAGGCTTTGTTTTACTAACTTTTAGTTGTGGTTCTAGAGAAAAGAAGGAAGAACAATTAGTACTACAAGAAAAACCAAATGTTATTTTACTTGTTGTCGATGATCAAGGTTATGGTGATATTGGACGCCTTGGTAATAAGGAGATAAAAACACCTAATATCGATAATCTTTACGACAAAAGTGCGCGATTTACGCAATATCATGTGTCTCCAACTTGTGCACCAACACGTGCAGCTTTAATGACCGGACATCATTCTAATCGAGCAGGGGTTTGGCATACTGTAAATGGACGTTCGTTAATTTTAGAGAGAGAGACAACAATAGCTCAGGTGTTTAAAGATAATGGTTATGCTACTGGAATTTTTGGAAAATGGCACTTAGGAGATAATTACCCATTTCGTCCACAAGATAAAGGCTTTGAGGAAGTTTTAGTGCATGGTGGTGGCGGAATCGAGCAAACTATGGATTATTGGGATAATGATTATTTTAATGACACCTATATGCACAATGGGAAACTAGAGAAATTCGAAGGGTTTTGTACCGATATCTGGTTCAATAATGCTAAAAAATATATGGAAGAAAATCAAAAGAATAATAAGCCTTTCTTTTGCTATTTATCTACCAATGCTGCCCACACACCATATTTTGTAGAAAATAAATATTCAGATCCATATAAGGATAATGAAAATATACCAAACGCAGCTTTTTATGGTTTAATTTCTAACGTTGATGAAAATCTTGGAAAATTAGTAGAATATTTAAAAGAAATCGATTTAATGGATAACACCATTTTGATTTTTTCTACGGATAACGGAACTTCAGCAGGTGCGAAAATTGAAAAAGGAGGCGATCGTTTAGATGGTTTTACCGATAAAGGATTCAATGCTGGCATGCGCGGTATTAAAGCAAGTATGTATGAAGGTGGGCACCGTGTGCCATTATTCATTCACTGGAAAGATGGTGGTATTACTACAGGAAAAGATATTAACGAACTTACAGCACATTATGATATTGCACCAACTTTGGTCGATTTATGTGGTTTGGAAGTTAAAGAAGATTTAAAATTCGACGGAAAAAGTTTAAGACCATTAATTGATGGTGAGAATGCAGAATTTGTAGATCGTGCAGTTATAACGAATTCTCAAAGAATTGAAATGCCAGAACCTTGGAGAAGAACCGCTTTTATGAAAGGAGATTGGAGACTTGTAAATGGTACTGAATTGTACGATGTAAGTAAAGATCCAGAACAACGTACCAATGTTGCCGATCAGTTTCCAGAAAAGATGACAGCTTTTAAAGCAGAATATGATGCTTGGTGGAAAGAAATCTCGCCAGGTTATATAGATCAACCCTATATTATTGTTGGTTCGTCAATGGATAACCCAACCACTTTGCATGGTCACGATTGGCACACTACAGCTGTGGCGAGTCCGTGGCACCAACGTCACATCAGACAAGGTTATATCGACAATGGCTACTGGTTAGTAAAGGTTGCAGAAAGCGGAACGTACAATTTAAAATTACGTCGTTGGCCAATAGAAACAGGTTTGCCGTTAAACGGAATTGCTCCTGTGCGCCCAACTTTAGAAGGCACAACAGTAAGAGAAAGTGTAAAAAGTAAAGCTTTAACTATTAAAAATGCTAGAATTAAAATTCAAGATGAAGAGCAGTCTGTAGCTGTAGATCCTAATGCGGAATTTGTAGAGTTCACAGTAAATCTTAAAGCAGGAGAAACACAACTTCAAACTTGGTTTACTTTAGATTCTGGAAAAGAATTAGGTGCGTATTATACGCTCGTCGAAAAAATGTAAGTAAAACGGTATAAGTTCTTAATTTTAAGTACTGAAAAACTAATTTTTACCATAATGAGAAAAAGAACAGTATTATTCCTTTTAGTTGCCATAGTTACTTGTTTTAATGACGTTTTTGCACAATTAAAACAAAAACCAAATGTCATTATTTTAATTACCGATGATCAAGGTAAAGGCGATTTAGCCTGTGAAGGTAACCAGTTTATTAAAACACCAAACATCGATAAGTTCTATTCCGATGCGGTTCGTTTTACCAATTACCACGTATCTACAACATGTGCGCCAACAAGAGGAGCTATAATGACGGGGCGCCATAGTAATCGAGTTAATGTGTTTCATACCATTAATGGACGCTCTATTCTTTTTGAAGATGAAGTGACTTTACCCCAAATTTTTGCTCAAAATGGATATACCAACGCCATGTTTGGAAAATGGCACTTGGGTGATAATTATCCCTATCGTCCTGAAGATAGAGGTTTTCATGAAGTTATTCGTCATGGCGGTGGCGGTATAGGGCAAGGTCCTGATTATTGGGGTAACGATTATTTTGATGATACCTATTGGCATAATAGCAAAATGGAAAAGTACAACGGCTATTGCTCAGATGTGTTTTTTAAAGGTGCTTTAGATTTTATTGAAACGAATAAAGACAAGCCTTTTTTCTGTTATATTTCTACCAATGCTCCGCATTCACCTTATAATCTTCCAAAAGATTATTTCGATTTATATCAGGGTAAAAAGTATAAGGATATCAATGAAAGAACCTTGCGTTTTTATGGAATGATTACCAATATTGATGATAATTTTAAAAAGTTAGAAGATAAATTAGAAGATTTAGGTATCGCTGATAATACCATCGTTATTTTCACTACAGATAATGGAACAGCAGCAGGAAGAAGTGTTTACAATGCTGGCTTAAAAGGGGGCAAAGGGAGTCAATATGAAGGAGGACACCGTGTACCACTTTATATTAGATGGCCAGATGGAAAACTTACTGGAGGAAAAGATATTGATGAGCTTGTGGCACATTACGATTTACTACCAACGTTTGTAGATTTGTTAGGTTTAGACTTCAATCCTGTCAAGAAATTGGATGGTAAAAGTTTAACACCTTTGTTAGAAAATAGACATGCTACCTGGGAAAATCGTATTTTATATATGGATACCCAAAGAGAACAGAACCTTATAAAGTATAAAAAATATACCGTTATGGATGCCAATTGGAGATTGGTTGATGGTAAAGAATTGTATGACATAGATAAAGATTTAGGTCAAGAAAATAATATAATTTCGGGCCATCCGGAAGTTGCAGCACGGCTAAGTGTAGGCTATGAGAAATGGTGGAAATCTTTTGTAGATGAAGAAGTAAATGAACGTTATGCCTATATTAAAGTAGGCTCTTCAAAAGATAACCCAAGTCGTATTTCTGCACACGACATGATTGTTGGAAAATATAGTGGTTCATGGCATCAAAATGGCGCTATTACTGGAACTCGTGCAGGCGGTAAATGGAAAATTGAATTCGTAGAAGATGGTGAGTACAGCATTAGTTTGCGCAGGTTTCCAAGAGAAAGTAACTTAGGTATAAATGCGACATTTCCGGCTCAAGAAGGAGCTATTGAGTACGATAAAACATCGCCAGCTAGCGTAAAATCGGATTTTAAAGAAGCTTTCTTATACGTTGCTAATATTTCTAAAACTTTAGATATCAAAGCAAATGAAGATGAAGTAACCTTTAAAGGGAAAATACCTGCTGGAAAATACGATATGGAGGCGCAATTAATAGATGAAGGAGGTAGAGTGCATCCTGCTTACTATGTTTATGTTGAGAAATTGTAAATAATTTATATTAATATAAAGTGTTAATCAAGAATGAGATTAAGTTTTCAAACTATTTTTAGTGTTATATTGTTATTTGGCTTAACAAATTCTTGTGCTTTTGCAAATACGGTATTTGAAGTTAATTCGCCAACAGGAAAAATATCAGTTTTAATAAATGAAGCGAATAATGTTTTAAGTTATTCACTCTTAAAAGAAGGAAAAGAGCTAATTACTTCATCTCAAATTTCTATTTTATCAAGTGGAGCCCGACTGAAAGTTAAAGGGTCTAAAATAAATTCTCAAAATTCGACGTGGCAACCAGTTTGGGGGCAGTTTAGTGAGATTGACAATCAATACAATGAACTTGTTTTAGATTTAGATATTGAAGGTATTCAAGCAAAACTTTATGTACGTGTATTTAATGAAGGGCTTGGTTTTAGATATACATTAGATGGTTATAATGAGGGAACCGAAGCTGAGCTTTATTGTGAATATAATTTAAGTCAGAAAGATATTTTGTATTTTCCAGCTGGGGAAGGTGTCCCTTTGGGTCCAATTACTATTAAAGAATTATCTAGTATAGATAAAGCTCCTAAATTAGTAATGCCCATGGTTGTTGAGAATTCTGAAAATACATTTTTATCTCTTTTAGAGTCAGATTTATATTCATCTCCAGAATTTGGAGTTATAAATTTCAATTTTAATAAAAACAAAAATACTTTAGTTTCTTCAAACAAAACCAAGCTAAAAGGCACATTTACAACAACCCCATGGCGCGTTATTTTGGTTAATGATAAGGTAGGAGACTTGGTTACTAATACCATGCCTCTCAATCTAGCAACACCAAATCAATTAGAAGATACTTCTTGGATAAAACCCGGTAAAACCCTTTGGGATTGGCGAGTTCATGGGTATAAAGCAGAAGACGGCTTTACCTATGGTATAGACACCAAAAGTTATATGCGCTTTATAGATTTTGCAGCTGAAAAAGGTATTGAGTATTTTCTAATAGACGATTTTTGGTTCACCAAAGCAACTAGTGGGCATCTTGAAATTACAGAAAATCTTGATATAGAAAAAGTTTCTGCTTATGCTAAAACAAAAGATGTAAAGTTGATATTATATTATGATAGGCATAAAGGTGATTTTGGTGATGATAACTTGTTTCCGTATTACAAATCACTTGGTATGAGTGGCATAAAATATGGTTTTATGGGTAGTAAAGTGTTATTTACGCGTAATGCGATAGAAAAAAGCGCAGAAAACCATCTGTTAGTCGATTTTCATGACGGACCAGTTCCTTTCACTGGTATAGAGCGCACATTGCCAAATGCAATAACTAAAGAGTACTGCCATGCTCAGCAAGATTCTAGAAGAGCTTTTACGCCTGAAACTTTTATCAAAATGGCACTAATTAACGCTGTGCAAGGACCATTGGATATGAATAACGGTAACTTTTCACTAGTAGACATTAATAATGGTAACAGGCAAAAGGGCCCGAGAAAAACACATTCTTATTTTTCTACAGTAGCTTCAGAAGTAGCGCGAACATTAATTATTCATAGCGGATTAGTGTGTATCCCAGATGCCCCTGAGGCCTATGCAAAAAAAGCGGATTTGTTTGAATTTATAGAAAAAATGCCAGTAGGCAAATGGGATGATAGTAAGGTGTTACATGCTAAAATAGGCGAATATATCTCAACAGCTAGAAGACATGGTGATGATTGGTTTGTTGGCTCAGTCTATAATCAAAAAGGAGGAGCACTAGATATTAATTTAGAGTTTCTAAAAGAGAACCAAATGTATGATGCCACTTTTTATGAAGATACCAAAGATACACATTGCGAAACCAATCCGGAAGCTTATCAAATAAGAAAATTTATCGTAAAAAAAGGAGATATTTTAAATATTAAGATGGCACCAGGTGGCGGACATGCGATATGGATTAGACCTGTTATCAATTAGTTTTTAGAAATAAAAAAGTGTTTTAATAAAAAAAATGAACGAATAAATATGTATAAAATACGTGTTTTTTTATCCATACAGACTGTATTAGTCTTGTTATTTTATTCTTCGATTTGTTCGTCACAAGTTTCTCAATCGATAGAAAGAAAACCTAATATTGTTTTCATTATAGTGGATGATTTAGGCTATTCTGATGTAGAATATATGAATCAAAAAGTAGGTGTTAAAACACCAAATATTAATAAGTTAACTCAAACGGGAATGCTGTTTACAGACGCTTATGCAGCGGCACCAGTTTGTTCTCCTACCAGAGCGAGTATTGTTACAGGGAAATCTCCTGCAGCCATTAAAATTACATGTCATATTCCAGGAATGGGAATGGATAAATATTTGGAGAAATTAAACAAAGGTAAAAAGTTGAAAGAAGCTTTCTTTCTAGATCATTTACCACAAGAAGAAATCACCATTGCTGAAGCTTTAAAAACACATGGGTATTCTACAGGGTATATTGGGAAATGGCATTTAGGAGGAGAAGGGTCTATTTATACAGAAGACGGAATAGTTAATCCAAAGTTTAATCCAGATTATCATGGTTTTGATTTAAACATTGGAGGTTGTGCTTATGGTCAACCTGATAGTTATTTTTCCCCTTATAAAAATGGAACTATTAGCGATGGACCAACTGGAGAATACCTTACAGACAGATTGGGGGATGAAGCTGTTACTTTTATAGAACAAAATAAGGATAAACCTTTTTTATTGAATTTGGCAACATATACCGTGCACACACCTTTGGCAGCTCCTGATAAATTTGTTGAAAGACATGATGGCAATAAGTATTTCGCTATGATTGAAAAATTAGATCAGAATGTTGGCAAAGTAATGAACAAATTAGAAACCCTAAATTTGTTAGAAAACACTGTGGTTATCTTCTATTCAGACAATGGAGGTCTATGGGGCAATCCACCTTTAAAAGGAAAAAAGGGTACGTTAAATGAAGGCGGTATTCGTGTGCCTATGATTGTCAATTGGCAAGGTAAAATTATAGCTGGGAGCGTGTGTAATACACCTGTAAGTAGTGTGGACTTTTTTCCAACATTTCTAGCATTAGCAGGAGCAAATCCAACTGCACACTCTAAATTAGAAGGGATTAGTATGTTACCTTTATTTAATAGTGAAAATTTTTTTACAGAAAGATCTTTATACTGGCATTTTCCACATCATAGAAAGGAAGGGTTGTCAATGGGAGCAGCTATCCGAAAAGGAAAATGGAAGTATATTGTTGAGTTTGAAACAGAAAAAGAGTTTCTGTACAATTTAAAAGAGGATATGGCAGAACAACATAACTTGCTTAGTAAACATCCTATAAAAGTACAAGAACTAGCGGCCAATCTAAAAAAATGGCAAAAAGAAGTTAATGCAGAAATGCCAGCTGTTAATTTAGGTTTTAAATAATAACATTAAGCGTATTAATAAAGATGAAATTGAAGTATAAAGCAATGAAGCACATCGAATCAAGATTTAAAAAAGTCAATATTAAGTTAATAGTAAGCTGTATTGTTTTAGTAACTTTTTTAGGACTAGTAGGCTGTAGAACACAACAAACTAAACATGTTGAAACAAAACCAAACATAGTCATTATTTATACCGACGATCAAGGTTACGGCGATGTCGGTGCGCTTAATCCAGAAGCGAAATTTAGAACCCCAAATATGGATAAGTTAGCGAACGAAGGTGTTACTTTTACCGATGGCCACAGTAGCGATGCGGTTTGTACGCCGTCTAGATACAGTTTGTTAACAGGACGCTACAGTTGGAGAACGAGTTTGAAAAAAAATGTGTTACGTGCAGATGGCCCATGTTTAATTGAAAAAGATAGAATGACGATTGCTTCGTTACTTCGTGAGCAAGGTTATAGTACTGCTATGATTGGTAAATGGCATCTTCAAATGGAATTTGAAGGTGATGTAAAAACAGGTGGTCGCGATTGGTCTAAACCTTTTACAGATGGTCCCATTGAAAAAGGTTTCGATTATTTCTTTGGAATTGCTGCCTCCATGAATTATGGTATATTAACATTCTTAGAAAACAATCGTGTTCTAGATCCACCAACGTTGTTCACAAAAAAGAAAATGGATGTCACACCACGAACTTATAGAATGACACCGCCATATCAAGAAGAAAAAGCTAAAGGTTATGTTGAGGTAGCACCTTCTTTTAATGATGAATTGGTAATTAAAACGTTTGCAGATAAGGCTGTTGAATATATTGGTAATGCTGCCGATGAATCCAAATCGGGAAAACCTTTCTTTTTATACTTACCACTTACAAGTCCCCATTTACCGCATTGTACACATCCTGATTTTCAAGGGAAAAGTAATTGCGGAAATTATGGCGATTTTATGGAAGAAACAGATTATCGCATCGGGCAAGTTTTGGAAGCTTTAAAAGCAAATGGTTTAGATGAAAATACTTTGGTTATTTTTTCATCGGATAATGGAGCCGAGTCTAATTACGAATATCAGAGAGACACCTACGAACATTACAGTTGTATGAATTTTAAAGGGGGAAAACGTGATATTTATGAAGGTGGGCACCGGGTACCGTTTTTAATGCGTTGGCCAAATGCCATTAAAGCAGGAACACAAGTAAACGATCCGGTTTGTCAAACCGATTATTTAGCTACTATTGCTGATATTGTTGGGGCTAAAATACCTGATAATGCAGGAGAAGACAGTTATAGTTTATGGCCAATGATTAAGGATGAAGCTGTTAAACAAAAAGCAGATAGACCAGTGATTCACCATTCATTCACAGGACATTTCGCTATTCGCGAAGGGAAATGGAAGTTAAACATGCTTAGAGGTTCTGGTGGTTCTTTAAAACCTGTAATTATAGAACCAAAAGAAGGCGAAGCACCGTTTGAACTATACGATATAGAAAACGACCCTGGGGAAACTACAAATTTATATTTTGAACAACCAGAAGTTGTAGAACGATTAAAAGCCAAAATCACTCATATAATCGAAAGCGGAAGATCTACTGAAGGTGAAGCACAACCTTTTGTAAAAGAAAATTGGGAACAATTAACATGGATGAGCTTAAATTAAGTAAGCTTATATTGAAATTTTTAAATTGAAGTTAGTGATGTTGGCGAATAAAATTATTTCTAAAATAATAATAGAATTTGATTCTAATAAATAAATAGAATGAGAGCAAAAGTCAGCATTTTCAGAGTCTTATTTTTTGTTTGTTCTTTTATGGTTCAAGCAAAAGATTTTCATGTATCAAAAAAAGGAAATGATTTTAATGAAGGAAGCCAGAGCGCTCCGTTTAAAACTATTTCCAAAGCAGCTAAATTAGCACAACCAGGCGATTTTATTATCGTTCACAAAGGTGTTTATAGGGAGCGCATAGATCCGTTTTATGGAGGAAGAAACGAAAGGGACAGAATTGTTTATCAGGCGGCCGAAAACGAAGAGGTTTGGATTAAAGGTTCCGAAGTTATCAGTACTTGGAAAAAGCATAAAGGCTCTGTTTGGAAAGTCGTGATTGATAATAGTTTCTTCGGAGATTTTAATCCGTATCAAGAAATTCTTTATGGCGATTGGCTAACAAAAACTTACGGCAGAGATCATCATTTAGGGGAGGTTTACGTAAATGGAAAGGCTTTGTATGAGATTGATAGTTTATCTAAAGTAGCGTCTTTAAATCCTTTAAAAAGAGCAACGGATGTTGAAGGTTCTAAATATAAGTGGTATTGTGAAACTAATAACGAAACGACGACGATATATGCCAATTTTCACGATAAAAACCCAAATAAAGAGCTCGTAGAAATCAACGTGAGGTCTACTGTCTTTTTTCCGAAGAAAACAGGAATTAACTATATCACCGTTCGTGGATTTAAAATGGCACACGCAGCAACGCAATGGGCTCCACCAACAGCAGAACAACAAGGTTTAATAGGTCCAAACTGGAGCAAGGGATGGGTTATTGAAAATAACCTCATCACAGACTCTAAATGTGCAGGAATTGTTATAGGAAAAGAACGGGGTTCTGGTCAAAATGCTTGGCGTCGCGATAAAAAGAAGCATGGTACACAACGAGAGCGCGAAGTTGTTTTCAAAGCCCTACAAATGGGATGGTCTAAGGAAACAATTGGTTCTCATATCATTAGAAACAATACCATAAAAGATTGTGAACAGGGCGGAATAATAGGTCATCTAGGTTGTGTTTTTAGTAAAATCTCGAACAATCATATTTATAATATAAATGTAAAAAAGCAGTTTGATGGTTGGGAAATTGCCGGAATTAAACTGCACGCAGCTATTGATGTTCTTATAAAAAACAATTTTATACACGATAACCACAGAGGTATTTGGCTCGATTGGCAAGCACAAGGTGCTCGGGTATCGGGTAATCTTTTATTTAATAATGAAGATCAAGATTTGTTTGTAGAAGTGAATCACGGGCCTATGATAATTGATAACAATATTTTACTTTCAGAAAGAGGGATTCTTAATGCGTCTCAAGGCACAGCGTTTGTAAATAATTTAATTGCAGGAAATATACACATGAGAACGGCAACAAATAGGTTTACACATTATCATTTCCCACATTCTACGGAAGTTTTAGGAATGATGACGGTTATACTTGGTGACGATCGTTTTTATAATAATATTTTTGCGGCCAATAATGAGTCATTAGAGAAGAGTCAATATTATGGTTTGGATGCTTACAACGATTTTCCTTCGGCTTCATACCAATGGAAATCACCTGGTAGTTTAAATAACTATAATGCACAGAAGTTCCCCGTTTTTATAGATGCTAATTTGTATTTAAATAGAGCTAAACCATCCAATATAGAAACAAATCTTGTTGAAAATAAAACCTTAAATCCGGCTATTCGTTTAACTAAATCGGCCGATGGTTATTACTTAAATATTACCGCAGACGCGAGTTTTAGGCAAGTTAAAACCCAATTTATAAATACGGCTATTTTAGGTGCTGCTTTTCAATCTGAGACACCATATGAAAATCCTGATGGCTCTGCACTCATCATCAATGAAGATTATTTTGGAAGCGAAAGAACTACAGAAAAGCCATTAGTGGGCCCATTTCAGAATTTAAAAATAGGAGAGAATAGAATTAAAGTTTGGAGTAATTAAGTTTGAAGGATTGAAATTATGAGACGTAAAAAGTTTTTAAAAATTATAGGTTTTGGCACTTTAGGCATGGGGATAGCTCCATTAGCTTTTGCTAAAAATACTTATAAGAAAACAAACGAAGCCATTTGTAAACTCACTTGGGATACCTTGTGTGGTAAAATAGGTGAAATCTATAAAACTGATGCATTTGTGTATGTTCACCCTAAAAACAGAATACCAAATGTGTTTATTTATGGAGATTCTATATCCATAGCGTATTCATCTACAGTCATGAAGCTTTTACGAGAAAAAGCGAATGTATATCGCTTGTTCAAGAATGGTGGTTCTAGCGATCAGTTCATTCCAAACATGGAAAAGCTTCAAGAAAGTATGTTTCAACCCGGCTTAGAGGAAGGTTGGAAATTCAATTGGGATGTTATTCATTTCAATGTTGGTTTGCACGATTTAAAGTACCTAAAAGGAAAGCATCTAAGTAAAAAAGGTGGTAAGCAAGTGGCGTCCATTAAAACATACAAAGAAAATTTAGAGGGTATTTGTCAATATCTAAAAACGAAATTTCCGAAGGCAAAATTAATTTTTGCAACCACAACACCGGTTCCCGAAAATGCAAAAGGGCGCTTTAAAGGCGATAGTATTAAGTACAATAAAGCAGCTTTAGAAGTTTTAGTAAATCATCCGGATATTATAATTAACGATTTGTACACTTTTACCAAGCCACATCGCGAAGCTTGGGAGCAAGCACCCGGAAATGTGCATTATAAAGCTATAGGTTTTAATAAACAAGGTGAAGAGGTGGCTCGAATTATTGATGAGGTTTTATAAAAAATACTTTCATTAATAGACGAATTGACTGCATTTTCGTTAAGTTGAAAAACAAAAAAAATATATCTGAATAATCATTTAAATAGAAATATCAAAAAATTAAAAAACCAAACAATAACTAATATGCACAAATTTTTTAAACACACCCTTTTAGCTGGAGTTTTAGTCTTAGCTTTTACAAGTTGTAAAGATAAAGCAGAAACAAAATCGGAAGTTGCAGAAGCTCCAAAACGACCAAATTTTCTATTTGTATTGGTAGACGATCAATCTCCATTTGATTTACAAACCTACGATCCTAATTCAATTTTAGAAACGCCAACCATTAGTAAGTTAGCTAGCCAAGGTGTTGTTGTTGAGCAAGCACGCCACATGGGATCTATGAATGGAGCGGTGTGTACGCCATCTCGCCACATGATTATGTCTGGAAGAACGGTATGGCATTTACCGCCAAGTGCAGAATTTCAAAAGCAAACCGATCCAAACGAGATTGACGACCAAACTATTGGTGCTGTTTTTAATCGTGCGGGTTATAAAACCATGAGAACTTGTAAAAAAGGAAACTCTTATCCAGGAGCAAATAAGCAATTTACTGTGGTTCACGATGCAACAAAACGTGGCGGAACAGAAGAAACAGGAAGTGCTTGGCATGCAAAGCAAGTGCTAGAATATTTAGGAGATAGAGAAGTTGCGAAAGAAGAAGATCCATTTTTTATCTATTTCGGATTTTCTCACCCACATGATACTCGAAATGGTACGCCGGAATTGTTAGAAAAGTATGGAGCAACCAATCATAAAGATCAAAATTCATTGCCTGCTGCAAATGATAAGCAACCAGAACTTCAGGATAATTATTTAGCGGCACACCCATTTTTTCATGGACATCCACAACTTAGAGATGAGGAACGTGTAAGTGGTGTTTGGAAAAATAGAGATGAAAGAACGATAAGAAATGAATTAGGTAGAGAATATGCTTGTTCAGAGAATGTAGACAATCAATTAGAGAAAGTTTTAGCTAAATTAGAAGCTATGGGCGAACTAGATAATACTTATATTGTTTATACTTCAGATCACGGTATGGCTATTGGTCGTCATGGTTTACAAGGAAAACAAAACTTATACGAGCATACTTGGAGAGTGCCATTTATCGTTAAAGGCCCTGGGATTCCTTCAGGAAAACGTGTAACAGGGAATATGTATCTTTTAGATGTATTACCAACGTTATGCGATTTAGCAGGAATTACCGCTCCAGAAACTGCAGAAGGTAAAAGTATGGTACCTGTTTTTAAAGGAGAAAAAGAAACGGTTCGCGACGTGATGTACGGTGTTTATGCAGGCGGAACAAAACCAGGTATGAGATCTGTTAAAAAAGGTGATTGGAAATTAATTAAGTACGACGTAATGGATGGTAAAGTTAGAGAAACTCAACTTTTTAACTTAGCTGAAAATCCAAACGAATATTTACCTGAACATAAAAAAACAGGTAAAATGGAAACGGATTTAGCCGAAAACCCAAAATATGCTGAGAAATTAGCCGAAATGGAAGCTTTATTACTAGAGCAAATGGTTGCTAATGATGATCCTTACCGTCTTTGGAATCAAAAATCATAATATTTATAAAAATCTCAACATAAATAAAGTTGAGACTTTTTTTACTTTAACTCAAATGATATGAAATCAATAAAAATATCTATTCTTCTTTCTTTTTTTCTTTCAATTATGTCTATGCTTCATGCTCAGGTAGCTAGCGATTTTGGTTTTGTAGAAGGGGAGAATTATAAAAAAGATGTGGTTTATAAAAATGTAGATGGTAAACCCTTAATTATGGATATTCTATATCCTAATGCCGATGTGCTTCAAAATGAAAACCCATGGGTTGTTTTTGTGCACGGTGGTGGTTGGGCCGGCGGTGTTAAAGAGAATATTTTTAGAGATTCTTTTTTAGGGACACTAAAAACGCTTTTAGAAAACGGTGTGGTTTGTGCAACTATAGATTATCGATTAGCAAGAAAACCCGTAACATCCTACGAGTCTGTGGTAGATTGTAAAGATGCAGCTAGATTTCTTTTAAAAAATGCTGATATATTTAAACTAGATAAAGAGCAATATGGTATTTGGGGAGGTTCTGCAGGAGGGCACCTGAGTTTAGTTACGGCATTAGCTCCCGATGCACCTTTTCCCGGTGAACCGAGTTTAGCAGATATGCATCCGGAATATAAATTTGTAACTTCCTTTTTCCCGTTTACATCATGCTTAAATCCTGATATTAGACCAAATTCTATTTTTGAAGATGGTAAACTATTTAATCGTTTATTAGGTGGAACTTTAGAAGAAAAACCAGAGTTGGCTCGTTTGCTTAGTCCAACTGAGTTTTTAGATGAAAACAGTTTGCCTATTTTATTAGTACACGGCGAAAAAGATACTACGCTTCCTATTATTAATTCAATTTATATGATGCAAGTTGCTAAAGAAAAAAATGCCGATGCGCAATTGTTAGCCGTTAAAAATGCAGGGCATAGCATGTCTGGTAAAAATATATCTCCATCTTTCGAGGGGATTGCAGAGCGTTGCAGTAGTTTTATGCTTTCTCATTTAGGAGAGACCCATTAGGCTATATATAATTTGGAATAAAAGAAATATTTAAAAGATAGAAATTAAACGAGGTATTTTTAAATGAAAGGTCTTCATATTCTTTTTGCTATATTATTCGGTGTTTTCCACGGAAATAGTCAGGATATAAAATACCCAGAGGTTGAAATTAGCAACGGAATTATTAAAGCCAATTTATATTTACCTGATGCTGAAAATGGTTATTACAAAGGCACTCGGTTTGATTGGTCTGGCGTTATTTCTAACTTAGAATTTAATGAGCATACTTATTTCGGACAATGGTTCGATACAGATAAAGCGCCACCTTTTGCTACAATTATGGGGCCTGTTGAAGCTTATGCTCCAGTAAATTATAATAATGCTCCAGTTGGCGAAAGCTTTGTGAAAATAGGAGTTGGTGCACTTAGAAAAGCATCAAATGAAAATTACAGTGATTTTAAAAATTACGAGATTGTAAATCCAGGAAAACGCAGCGTAAAAGTTAAAGGCAACGAAGTTAAATTTACACATATGCTAAATACCGACAAGGTATCGTATCAATACACCAAAACCATTCGGCTTATAGAACATGAACAAAAAATGGTAATTTCTCATGTTTTAAAAAACACTGGGAAGATGCAAATTAAAACTTTCGGTTTCAATCATAATTTTTTGGTAATCGATAATCAAAGAATAGGTAAAGATTTTGAAATGGTTTTTCCTGTTAAAGTTACTGGAACAGGACGTGGTTCAGGTGATGTTTTTGACATTGTAGACAAACGTCTAGTGTTTAAGCGAGATATTGTTGGTGATGAATCTATCGCTATTAAACACTTGGAAGGATTAAATAACAATGTCGATAATTTTGATGTTAGAATACATAATGCTAAAACGGGAGCAGGCGTAAAAATTAGTGGAAATCAACCACTTTCTCGATTCCGACTTTGGGGAACGGCAACAACGATATGTCCGGAAACTTATATTGATATAAAAGTAGCTCCAGGTGAAACATATAGTTGGAGTTACTTTTACGAATTCTACGAATATAAAATAGAGCAGGATTAAACTTAGTGAAACCCAAAATAATGTCGTTTAAAAAACGACTGATTTTCAAAAATAAAATTCTCAAAAAAAATCAAATGTTAAAGTCTACTTTCTATAAGTGGGCTTTTTTTTGTTAATATCAGTTGTTGTAAGAATTAATTTCTAAAAAAGAACTTTGATTTATAGGTAAAGACCTATAATTTATAAGTAGCTTGTTATTAAATCATTATCATTATAGAGGCCTTGGGTTAGATGAAATAAAATATAATTATCAGGGTATAACTTTATAACTAAACTAGAAGAAATGAACAAAAACATTACTCAAAAGGAATTAACCAATCCCTTAAAACAAAAGAAAGCAATAAATATGTTGTTTTTCCTTTTATTATTTGCGACAGCTGCTCAGGCACAATTTATTCACCCCGGAATTACACACAAAAAATCTGATTTAGACCGTATGAAATATATGGTTGAAGCCGAAAAGGAGCCTTGGTATACATCGTATCAGGATATGGTTGCCGATACTAAATCGAGTTACAATTATGTTGTACAAGGAGATGAAACCTTTACTGAGCTTGGCAGAGATTCTGGTGTTAATGAGGGCGCATGGAATAGTGATATTAGAGCCGCTTATTACAACGCTATTGGTTGGTACATTACGGGAGATGCCAGACACGCTGAAAAAGCTATCGAAATATTTAAAGCTTGGTCTAATTTAACATCGGTTACTAGTGGAGGAACAGATGCTTTAAGCGGTGGTATTGGTTATATTATGATTGAAGCTGCCGAAATTATTAAAAGTACTTACGCCGGTTGGGAATCTAGCGATTTGCAAGCTTTTCAAGACATGTTGGTGTATCCAGGATATTCTACTACTACCGAGCCAACAGGAGAAGTTACTTTCTATTGGATGGCCTTCCAAGGAGATCCTATACGTCATGGCAATCAAGGTTTATCTGGTTTACGTACGGTTATGGCTATGGGAATATTTTTAGATAATGAAAAAATGTACGACCGCGCTTATCGTTATATAACAGGAGAATTGGATCTTCACCTAGATGATATAGCCTATCCCGCAGGTCCAAATACAAGTACATCCATAAAAGAAGCATCTTCTAATGAATATGCAGACGATTATAATGTTTCAAGAGGTTATACTATTCCTAATTATGGCTATAATGAAGTTATGACCAATTATATTTGGGAAAATGGACAATGCCAAGAAAGTTCAAGAGACCAACAGCATACAGCTTTTGGTATTGGTTTACTTACGTCTATGGCAGAAATGGCATGGAATCAAGGAGATGATCTATATAGTCATGCAGACTATAGATTGCTACTTGGCTTAGAGTATAATATGAGATATAATGTTTCGGCTATAGAAACCTACGCAGACCAACCGACTCCATGGGTTCCAACAGGAGAAGAATTTATTCAAAAGTTTGATAGAACAGGGCGTTGGTATTCAAAAGCAATGAGCCCGGTTGGAGCTGGCGAGTTCTCTGGAATTAGAACCGTTTTCGAAATGCCAGTCGCTCATTATATTGGTAGAGGTTTTAAAACAGAAGAAGAGGCAAAATGGACCTTACGCGCACGCGATAAATCTATTGAGCTAAGTGGTTATGAAAAAGCCGGATGGACCAATGACGCTATTGGTTGGGGTGGACTTACAGCACGTAGACCAGCTTTTTGTTACGGTGATCCCATAACTGGCTTCGATTCTAATAATTTACCTGTCTATAATATGCATGTGATTACAAATAATCCTGATGCAGAAAACATAATTGAAGCCGAAAATTTTGATTACGATCCCTTGAATAATGGAGAAGGTCGCGTTTATCACGACTTAAGCTCAAGTAACATGGGCGGTGCATATCGTGCCATGGATAATGTAGATATTGAAGCTATTGTAGATGGAGGTTATAATTTAACTTCTATAGAATCGGGTGAATGGCTTACGTATACAGTGTCTATTCCAGAAACAGCTAAATACAGTATTAATATTAAGTATGCAGCGTTGCAAGCTGGCGGAGCCGTAAAGTTTAGCTTTGGCGGGGTGGATAAAACAGGTGACGAAACGGTGCCTTTTGGAACTCCTAACTCTACTAGTGATTCCGATTGGAAAAATTATATTATTGCAGATAATGTAGTTTTAGAAAAAGGTGTTCAAAGTTTAAAAATTGCATTTTCTGGAGTGTCTAATGCTTTTAAATTAGATAATATTTCTTTAGAACAAACGGGCATTGTAAAAGAAGATCAAACCATTCAGTTTTTCACAATATCAAACAAAGTAATAGGCAGCGATGATTTTGATCCAGAAGCAAAAGCTAGTGCTCTATTACCAGTAAGTTACACAAGTTCAAACGAAGAAATTGCAACTATTGTAAACGGTATGGTACATATTGTTGGTGTAGGAGTTGCTACAATTACGGCTACACAAGATGGTGATACTTATTATAATGCTGCTGCCAGTGTTTCTCAAGAATTACGTGTTGTAAGTAATGTTGCAGGTACTCTGAGTTTAGAAGTAATTGACGATAGCTATGTTAGAGATGCAGGGAATGCTAATAGAAATTATGGCACAGATGGAGTAATAGTAACCGTTGCGTCTGGACGTTACGGGTATTTAAAGTTTGATTTAAGCTCTATTCCTGGGCCAATAATATCTGCTAAGTTAAGGATATATCAAAGAACAGGTTTTAAATATAATCGTAGTATTTATGATGTTGCTGATGATAATTGGGAAGAAACAGAAATTACTTGGAACACTAAACCAGCGTTTGAGAATGAACGTGCTCGTATTACAACAAATTCAACTTGGAATGAATGGGATATTTCTTCATACGCCGCTCAAGAATATAATAATGACAAAATAATAACAGCTGTTGTTAAAGATCCAATAGACCCTGAAGCTAGTGCAAAAGGTGTTGATTTTTATTCTAAAGAGTTTGATTCTGGTGATTTTACACCAGTATTGGTTATCGAATATGCAAGTATTCCATTAAGCAATGAGTCAGAAGATTTTCAATTAGAAATGTATCCAAATCCGGTATCAAATAAACTTAATATATCATTGGCTTCATCAAGCTTGAATTTAAATGAAACACATATTGAGGTATTTGCTCTAAGTGGTCAGAAAGTTATGGAAACAAAACCGAGTTCTAATCAAGTAAAACTAGATATGTCTCAATTAAACAGCGGGATTTATATGCTTATGATTTCCGATACATCGAAAAATATAACAAGAAAAATAGTGAAGTTGTAATTCAAATTAACCAACCAATTCAATCATTATTTAAAGTGAGAAGTTCTATCAAATTTATTTGGTAGAACTTTTTTATTTAGAATTTTATCTGATTAACCAAGATTACAAACCTTTAATAGGTAATGATTTAAAGTGATGAAGTTATAATTTATACAAAAAATGAGTGGTTAATAGTAATATTACTGTTAACTAAATAACCATAAACTAAACATATGAAAACAAAATTACAATTATTTAAAATGAATAAAACATTACTCCTTTTTTCATTATCACTCTTAACTACTTTTGGAGTAATAGGTCAAACCAATATCACTAGTGTTGTCGAATTAGCTGCTGCGGCTGGCAATTCAAACCAAAATATAGTTATGGAACCTGGTGTTTATCAAATGGAAGATTATTTAACTCCGGAGATTATTAGCAATACGATTCCTGATGCTAACAATAGACACGCTATGCTTGAATTTAGCGGAAGTAATAACAACTTCGATTTAACAGGTGTTACTATTGAAATAAACTCAGAACTTTTAAATGATTATGGTACGCGTATTATCGAGTTATATGTTACAGGGAATTTTGTCAACATTAAAGGCTTAACATTAACCGATATTGGGAATTCTGCACCTTCGAGTCCTGGAATGCAATCTGTTACTATTGCAGGAGAAAATAACACAATGGAAGATGTAACGCTAAACATAAACGGTTCTTACCCTTATGGTTATGGAGATCTTTTAGGGAAAGGAGACGGTAACCTAGTTACATTACGTAAACATAGTGGTTTACTGGTCGAAGGATTAAATATAACTATTAAAGGTTGCTCTATTTATTCGCAGGCATTTGGGCATTTATTCTTTATACAAGGCGGAAGAAATGTGGTTTTTGAAGATTGCCATGCGGAATCAGCAACAAGAACAACTGATGATATGCTAGCTGAGACATCAGGGCCTGCTTTCGATAGAGATTTTGCAGCAGTTTATACTAATTATGAAGGAAATAAAGTCATCACCCCAGGTTATACTAAGTCGTTAAGTGAAGTTGGTTATCGCTCATACGGTGCAGGTGGAGTTGATGGCCATACTACAGGCGCTATTACACTTATTAATTGCGTTGCAAAAAACACACGTTCAGGTTTTGCTTTTACGCGTTATGGTGGCGATGTATTAATGCAAAACTGTGAAGCTACAGGTTGCGAAGCAGGTTATCAAGTTGAAGAAGTAACTATTGAAAACAGTAGAGGAGATGCTGTTAATGGACCATTACTATATCTTAACGGAGGCGCTTCAACCGTAGAACTTTCGTTAATGGAAAATATTGCAACAACTACGTTACATGCTATTGCAACTATTGGTGGAAATAGTCATAACGTAACATTAAAAAAATGGAACGATGTAACTCGGCCACAAGTACATCCTATTTTATTAGGAGCTACTAGACCATCGGGAGCTAATCCGTTTTCACCATTAGGAAGTACATCAACTTCTGGAACCATTTTAAATACTTGTACAGATATGCCTGTTGAAATTTTATCTACAGTGAGCTCTTGCATTATTAATACCACCGGAACAGTTACGGATAATGGAACAGGAAATATTATTAATACGGTATCCGATTGTGATAATATTGTTGTTGTAGAACCAGAGCAAAATAGTATTGGTGATACATTTACAGTTGAAGATATAGAATATAAAGTAACAAATTTAGATCCTTACGAGGCAGAAGTTATATCTAGCTCATTAGTTAATGTGGTTGTGCCAAGTACAGCAACAAGCCCAGAAACAGATACGCCTTTTACGGTTACCAGAATAGGAGATAATGCCTTCAACGGTGGTAGTACAGAAACTATTGAATTACCAACTACAGTAACATCAATAGGCTATCAAGCGTTTAGAGGAGGAAGTTTAAAAGCGGTAACATTTACCACAACAAACGGTATCACGGTAATTGATGGTAGAGGCTTTTTTGTTGCTACTGCACTTCTCGAGATAACCGATATTATAAGTAAAACAGAATCTTTAGGTAGCGGAGCGTTTAATGGTAATTCAAGTGTAACATCTCTAACAACACCCAATACATTATCAACTATGGGTACAAGTGTTTTTAGAGGGATGACAAATTTAAAAATAGTAGATTTATCGGCTTCAATTTTGTTAACCGAAATTCCATCGCAAACTTTTAGAGATGCCACAGGTATAACATCTATAATTCTTCCAGAAAATGTAACTTCTATTGGTGCTAGTGCATTTTTAAATCTTAATAATTTAAGCACAGTGAAAGTTTTAAACCCAGTTCCAGCTGCAATAACAGCTTCTGAATTTTCAGGTGTCAATCTTGCTAATGCGACATTATTTGTGCCTAATGAAGAAGCTAAAACGGCTTATGAAGCGGCTGATGTTTGGAAGGAATTTGGAAATATCATGGTCTCCATAACATTAAGTACAAGTAATTTTGATCGAGAGTTAGATTTAAACATTTTTCCTAACCCAACAAGTGGGGTGGTGTCAATAAAAAGCAAACAACTTAACGATGCAAGCGTTAGTATTTATGACTTAAATGGAAGAATTCTATCAACGAATAGTATTAATGGAACATCATCAGAAATTGATATTTCAGAACTTTCCTGTGGAATTTATTTACTTAAATTTAAAGTAGCAAACAACGAGTTTATTAAGCGTATTGTAAAACAATAACAACGTTTATAGCGAAGTTTTGTCTTGTTATATTTATTAAAAAAAAACAGCATTAAGATAACTCTTAATGTTGTTTTTATGCTTTAATGGCAAATGAACTAGAATTTACATCGAACAAAGGTGCTTTTTATGAAATAAAAAGCCATATAAATAATTTAGCTAAATATAGATCTAGTAATTATTAATGTCGGTTTGTTAAGTGTGCAATAGAAGAATTTAAAGAGCACTTTAATTCTAGATAGGCTATTTTATTAGTCTATTTTTAGTTTGATAAAGATGCTTTTTAGAGATGTTAGTTTAGAAATAGCGCTAGTAGTTATGTTAGAAATTCAATAATATATTTTGGTGAATTACAATTAAAATATTGGCTTTTAAGGTGTAAATATGCAATATGAATCATTGTTTATAGTGTAAGAGTATCTAGTTATACTCTAATAACGTTTTTTTAACCAAATTGCAGTATGCTTTATATTGTTTAAATTAAATAAAACCACAAATGAAATTCAGTATTAAAATATTAGTATTCTTAATTGTTTGGTTACCAAAAAATAGTTTTGCTGATGTAAAACTAAATGCTTTATTTTCTGATCACATGGTAATACAAAGAGATGCTAATGTACCTATATGGGGCTGGGCAGATCCAAGTGAAAAAATAGAAATTTCTACAAGTTGGGGAGAAAGTGTATTGGTATTTACAAGCTTAGATGGAACGTGGCGCGCAGATATAAAAACACCTCAAGCAGGTGGGCCTCATAAAATTACCGTTTCCGGAAAAAACACAATCGAAATTACAGATGTTTTATCTGGCGATGTTTGGATTTGCACAGGACAGAGTAATATGGATTTTTCTATGTCTAAATTTGTTAGAGACTCCAGAGACCCAAAACATCAACCTTTAGTAGAATATATTAGAAATGAAGTTGCAACGGCTAACGATGATTGGATTCGACATATTGAAGTACCTCAAGCCACATCTTTATTCGAAAAGAAATTAAACTTTGAAGATCATTGGCGAAGTGCAAACCCAGAACAAATTGGCGAAATTTCGGCAACCGGCTACTTTTTTGCAAAAGAAGTACGTAACCATGTAAAAGTACCTATCGGGTTATTAGAATGCTCTTGGGGTGGAACAAAAATTCAACCATGGATTTCAGAAGAAACTTATATGTCCGATCCGAATATGAAAGCTTATTTTGAAGCTAGCCGAAAAGAATCTAAAGAAACCATAAATATTATGGATGCCGAAGACTATGTCGATACGGTTTATAACGAGCAATTAGCTAAATGGAATGCAAAAGGTAGAAAAGGTAAAAAGCCAAAACCAACGATAGACCCAAGAGAAGATAGACAGTTGCCAGCATCGGATTACAATGCGATGCTTTCAGCCATAATTCCATACGCTATAAAAGGAGGTATTTGGTATCAAGGAGAAAGTAATGCGGTATTTATGCCTAACGAATATGAAACTTATTTTACTGCCATGATAAACAGCTGGAGAGCAGAATGGGGGCGAGGCAATTTTCCGTTTTATTGGGTACAATTAGCTGCTTGTAATCGAGGTGATGATGAAGCTGATAAGGGGTGGGCAACTGTAAACGATGAATTACGTCGCACTTTAAAACTACCAAATACAGGTATGGCTGTTTTGTATGACATTGGAGAACCTAAAGATATTCATCCACACAATAAAATGGATGCTGGAAAACGCTTGGCTTTATGGGCTTTAAAGAATGATTATAATATAGAAATTCCAGCGGTAAGTGGTCCTTTGTATAAATCTATGAAAGTGAAGTCTAATAAAATTGAAATTGAATTTGAAGAAACAGGTTCCGGTTTAATGGTGGGTAAAAAAACACTTTTAGAAGATGCAGTTTCGGTGAACAGACCTTTAAAATGGTTTGAAATTAAAGGAGCAAATGGTATTTGGAAAAAAGCCCGTGCAAAAATTTTATCTAATAACACTGTTGAGGTTTGGAATAAACGTATAGCGCATCCAACCCAAGTGCGTTACGCTTGGTCTGGCAATCCAGAAGGGGCTAATTTATATAATAAAGAAGGGCTTCCGGCTGCTGTGTTTTTAACGGAATAATCCTGAAGATAATAGTACAAATAAAAAAAAAGTATAAGCTCGTACTGCTGCTTTTGTAATTGAAAAAAAGATAATTTATATAAAATGAAAAAATTAAAACAAGCCATACTCGCACTTATTTTAGGAGGTGTTTTAACACTTAATGCACAGCAAAATATTTCGGTGAATGTAACTGATACTGGCGAACAATTCGATCATTATTGGAGTAAAATGGTAGGCGCTGGTCGTGCTAACGAAGGTTTAAGAGCCGGATGGTTAGAGCAGTTAGGGCAAGTTCAAGAAAATTGCGGATTTGAATATGTGCGTTTTCACGGATTGTTTCATGATGATATGTTTCCTGTGATTATTGAAAAAGGTAAAACGGTTTATAACTGGCAATATATCGACGATTTATTCGATCGTATGTTAGATTTAAACGTAAAGCCATTTGTAGAATTAGCTTTTTTGCCAACAAGTATGGCAGCCGAAAACTCCAAAACCGTATTTTGGTGGAAAGCTAATATTACACCGGCCGAAGATTCTTTCGAGAAATGGCACGATCTAATAAAAGCCTTTACTCAGCATTGTGTAGATCGTTATGGAACCGAAGAGGTGCTTACTTGGTATTTTGAAGTATGGAATGAGCCAAACTTATATCCATTATTTTGGGATGGTACTAAATCGCAGTATTTTGAATTGTATAAGCAATCTGCTTTAGCGGTAAAATCTGTAGACCAACGTTTAAAAGTAGGCGGACCATCCACAAGTAATTTTGTTCCAGACACCCGTTTTGATGGAGAAACTACTGACGATGAAGCTTCAGAAGCAGTTTTTAATACCAAAGATATTAATGGTTTGCAATGGCATGGCGTATGGATTGAAGATTTTTTAACCTATTGCCATAAAGAGAAATTGCCTGTAGATTTTGTAACCACACATCCTTACCCAACCGATTATGCTTTTAATCCAGAAACAGGTAAGGGTAAAGGTTTAACGCGTTTTACTAAGTCGCTTAAATTAGATTTGGAATGGTTGAATAGAACTATTAAAAAAAGTCATTATCCAGATGTTGAAATTCATTTAACAGAATGGAATACTAGCCCGAGTAGTCGCGATGAAATGCACGATCGTTTGCCAGCGGCTGCTTATATTGTTAAATCTAATTTAGATTGTATTGGTCTAACAAACTCCTTAGCCTTTTGGACATTTACGGATATTTTTGAGGAAAAAGGAGGCGCATCTAGTATCTTCCATGGAGGTTTTGGAATGATCAATTTTCAAGGACTTGTAAAACCATCATATCATGCCTACAGAATGTTACATGAATTAGGAGATAAAAAACTATATAAAGATGATTATCTCTTTGTTAGTAAAGAAACTTCAACAGGAAACGTAGTTGCTTTGGCATATAATTATCCACTAGAATATGAAAATGCAGTGCCGTTTGGTGCAGATAAAAGAGAGTCAGGAACCTCTAAAAAATTAGATTTTACTCTAACAGGTTTAAAGGCCAATACCTTGTTTGAAATTGAAATTTTAGATAGAGATCATGGCAATATTCATAACTTTTGGGAATCTATGGGTAAACCAGAACCTCCAACACGCGAAGAAATTAAAGTGATGAAAGCTT
Source organism: Algibacter sp. Ld11 (assembly GCF_045066735.1). Classification (NCBI taxonomy): domain Bacteria; kingdom Pseudomonadati; phylum Bacteroidota; class Flavobacteriia; order Flavobacteriales; family Flavobacteriaceae; genus Algibacter; species Algibacter sp. Ld11. The sequence goes on from NZ_JBISHH010000026.1 coordinate 218,314, forward strand.
ATGCAAATACTATGAAAACAGAATCTGTAAAAGCTGATAAAAATGGGGTTTTAATTATTAATCACGTGATTACACCTTGGAGCTTAGTCTTAATCAAACAGGTTAATTAAAAAAATATGAAGAACTCTAAATATAGCAAAAGTATCCTTTCTGTTGGATTAGTAATATTTTTATTATTAGTGTTGGTGTCATGTTTCAATATTAATAAAAGTATTGAGATTAAAGGAGAAACGTTTAAAAAGAAATTAATCTTTAAGGAAAATTTTGATAAAGGTTTGGAAAACTGGCAAGTAGAGCAAATGCCAGAAGGTATTGTTAAGGTTGATAATAGTAAACTAGAAATTAACGATGTTTCAGGTTGCACTGTTTGGTTAAAGCAAAAGTTTGAAGGTCCAATAGTTATAGAATATGATGTTTTTGTAATTCAAGATGGTGGAGCAAACGATCGCGTTTCAGATCTTAATTGTTTTTGGATGGCAAACGATCCTGAAAACCCAGCAGATTTATTTGCAAACTCAGATAAGCGTGGTGGAAAATTTTCGAATTACGATAGTTTAAAATTATACTATATGGGGCTAGGTGGCAATCATAATAAAACCACAAGATTTAGACGTTATTTGGGAAATGGAGAGCGACCTTTATTACCAGAACATGACTTAAGCGATTCTAAATTTATGCTTGAACCTAACAAAACGTATCACATAAAAATAATTTCGAACAGCGGTGTTGTTCAATATTATAGAGATAATCAATTGGTATCTGATTTTGTAGATGCTAATCCATATACTTCGGGATATTTCGGCTTTAGAACGGTAAAAAACCATATGACTGCAGATAATTTTAGAGTATATCAATTAATATTAGAATAAGTGATTATTTAAGAATGAAGTACTCCAAAATAGCGCTAGTATTTGCTTTGTCATTTCTTTTTATAGGAATGAAAACAGAGAATAAAAATATTTATCATAAAGATTGGATTGATTTTAATAAAAATGGCACCAAGGATATTTTTGAGGACTCCAAAGCCCCATTAGAAGCTCGTGTTAATAACTTAATTTCATTGATGAATGTTAATGAGAAAACCTGTCAATTAGTTACATTATATGGTTATTCTCGTGTTTTGGAGGACGAAATGCCAAATGCAAAATGGAAACAGAGAGTCTGGAAAGATGGAATTGCGAATATCGATGAACATTTAAATACCATTTGGAATCAAGAAAAAACACATACCAAATATGCATTTCCATACAGCACGCATGCAGAAGCCATAAATACCGTTCAAAAGTGGTTTATTGAAGAAACCAGAATGGGAATTCCTGTAGATTTCACAAATGAAGGTGTACATGGTTTATGTCACGAAAAAGCAACGCCACTGCCAGCACCTATTGGTATTGGTAGTACATGGAATAAAGATTTGGTTTACAAAGCCGGAACTATTGTGGGCCGTGAGGCAAAAGCTTTGGGCTATACCAATGTTTACGCACCTATTTTAGATGTAGCTCGCGATCAGCGTTGGGGACGCGTTTTGGAATGTTACGGTGAAGAACCGTTTCATATTTCAGAAATGGGAAAACAAATGGTTTTAGGTATTCAATCGGAAGGTGTAGCATCAACTTTAAAACATTTTGCTGTTTACAGTGTACCAAAAGGCGCCAGAGATGGAGATGCGAGAACGGATCCGCATGTGGCGCCTCGCGAAATGTTTCAACTGCATTTATACCCTTTCAAAAAAGTTATAAAAGAAGCAGCGCCTATGGGAATTATGAGTAGTTATAATGATTACGATGGTGTTCCAGTTACGGCTAGTCCTTATTTTTTAACCGAATTACTTCGTGAGCAATTTGGTTTTAACGGTTATGTGGTTTCAGATAGTGAAGCGGTAGAATATGTTTCGGAAAAGCATCATGTTGCAGTAGATTATAAAGAAGCAGTACGCCAAGTTATAGAAGCTGGTTTAAATGTTAGAACCACGTTTAGAACTCCAGAATCTTTTGTAGAACCTTTAAGAGAATTAATTGCAGAAGGAAAAATTTCAATGCAAACTATTGATTCTAGAGTTGCTGATGTTTTAAGAGTGAAATTTAGATTAGGCCTTTTTGATAGTCCTTATGTTGAAAATCCTGAAGAGGCTGATAAAACAGTACATACAGCTGCAGACGAGGCGTTTTCAAAACAAATAAATAGAGAGTCTTTAGTGCTTTTGAAGAATGAAAATAACCTATTGCCTTTAGATGTCGATAAAATCGATAATATTTTAGTGACAGGTCCATTAGCCGATGAGTTTAGTTTTACTTTTAGTAGATATGGTCCGGCTTTTAATCCGTCTACGTCGGTGTTTAAAGGAGTGAAAGATTATGCAGGAAATAAGGCTAATGTTAGTTTTGTAAAAGGTTGCGATATTGTAGATCCCGATTGGCCAGGAAGTGAAATTATTCCAACGCCATTATCTGCAAAAGAACAAGCAGATATTGATGCTGCTGTAGAACAAGCTAAAAAATCTGATATTATTATTGCCGTAGTTGGCGAAGATGAAAAACGTGTTGGCGAAACCAAATCGAGAACAAGTTTAGGACTTCCTGGGCGTCAGTTTCAACTTGTACAAGCGCTTTATGCAACAGGTAAACCCGTGGTTTTAGTTTTAATTAACGGACAACCACTAACTATTAATTGGGAAAATAAATTTTTACCAGCCATTTTAGAAGCATGGTTCCCGAGTACAGCAGCCGGCGAAGTTATTGCCGAAACCTTGTTTGGCGATTATAATCCGGGAGGGAAACTATCGGTAACTTTCCCAAAATCGGTAGGGCAAATTCCTTTAAACTTTCCTTACAAACCAGGTTCTCAAGCAGGGCAACCGGGAGCAGGACCAAATGGTTACGGAAATACGCGTGTTTTAGGGCCTTTATATCCGTTTGGTTACGGTTTAAGTTATACTTCTTTTGAATATAGCGATTTGGTTATTTCTAGAACATCTTTAAAAGCTCAGGCGAATATTGAGGTGTCTTTTAAAATAGAAAATACAGGAAAACGCGAAGGTGATGAGGTGGTGCAAATGTATTTGAAAGACAAGGTGAGCAGTGTAACGACTTACGAGTCTATGTTACGTGGTTTTGATCGAGTGCATTTAAAACCAAATGAAACTAAAACCATTCATTTTACTTTAACACCAAGTGATTTGGAACTGCTTGATATAGACCTGAATTGGACGGTAGAACCAGGAGATTTTGAGGTTTTAATTGGAGCTTCTTCAGTAGATATTAAATTGAAAGAAACTTTTAAAGTAGAACCTGTAAATGATTAACATTATTTTTAAAATAGAGATGTTGTAAGTTTTAAACATATTCTGAATCAGTAAAAAAGAGTTAATTAGGTTTTAAAATTGCATTTTGAAACTTTATTCTGTTTCAAATGCAATAATAGTATTAGTGTTGGTCAAATTTTTGGAAGATTTCATAGGTTACTTATAGTACTATTGTATGCACAATTTTTTACCACAGTAAAACCTGAAATTTATTTTACCAGTATTTATGGAAACAAAACAAAATGTACTTAAAATACACGAGAAAGACAATGTAATTGTCGCGCTAACGGATTTAAAAAAGGGAGATAAAATTACCTTTGAGAATAACGTGTATCAACTTCAAAACGATATTTCTGCGAAGCACAAATTTGTTACTGAAACTTTAGCAGAAGGCGATCCTGTTTATATGTATGGTGTTTTAGTGGGAAAGGCTAAAAAGGAGATTATAAAAGGAGATATTATTAGTACTACTAACCTTATTCATGATACTGAAAAGTACGGCGTTAACTCTTCCGAAGATAAAGAAGTTTGGCAAGCTCCAGATGTATCAAAATTTGTAAATAAAACATTTAATGGTTATCACAGAGCCGATGGTAAAGTGGGGACTGAGAATAATTGGTTAATTATTCCTTTGGTATTTTGCCAAAACAGAAATGTAGAAGTTTTAAAACAAGCTCTAGTTGAAAAATTAGGATATGGTAAAAAGCAACATTTAGGATTAGATGTAGATGCCTTAATTAATGATTATAAATCTGGGGTTTCCGCGGAAGCGATGCTAGAGAAAAATATATTGACAGACGGTGAAGACACAAGCAAAAACTTGTTATTCCCGAATGTAGATGGTGTTAAGTTTTTAACTCACGATGGTGGGTGTGGCGGTGCAACATCCGATGCGATAACCCTTTGTAATCTTTTAGCAGGTTATATTAATAACCCGAATGTTGCAGGAGCAACGGTTTTGAGTTTAGGTTGCCAACATGCACAAGCAAGTATATTACAAGATGCTTTAGGTAAAATGGCCGATGCTAATAACAAGCCTGTTTATATTTTAGAGCAACAACAAAGTGTATCTGAAAAAGAATTATTGGCAGAAGCTGTTAAGAAAACTTTTGTTGGTTTAATGGAAGCTAATAAAATAGAACGTAAACCAGCAAATCTATCTAAATTAGTAATTGGTTTAGAATGTGGTGGATCAGATGGGTTTTCAGGAATCTCTGCAAACCCAACTTTAGGTTATGTTTCCGATTTAATTGTAGGATTAGGCGGAGCAACGGTTTTATCTGAATTTCCAGAACTTAATGGCGTAGAGCAGGAGTTAATTAACCGTTGTACAAGTACAGAAAAGGCTAAAAAATTCTCGCATATTATGTCTACTTACAACTCAAAAGCAGAAGCTCTAGGAGCGGCATTTTCAATGAATCCTTCGCCCGGAAATATAAAAGATGGTTTAATTACCGATGCTATAAAATCTGCGGGAGCTGCTAAAAAAGGCGGTTCATCGCCAGTACGAGATGTTTTAGATTACACGGAGCAGGTTGTAACTTCTGGTTTAAATTTATTATGTACACCAGGGAACGATGTAGAGTCTACAACGGGTTTGGCTGGGTCTGGCTGTAACGTTATTCTGTTTACTACAGGTTTAGGTACGCCAACAGGAAACCCAATAACACCGGTTGTAAAAGTATCAACCAATTCATCTCTTTTTAATAAAATGGGAGATATTATCGATTTCAATACGGGATCAATAATCGAAGGTTCTAAAACCATAGAACAAGCTGGCGAAGAACTTTTAGACTTTGTTATCGAGGTGGCTAGTGGTAAACAAACAAAAGCAAGACAATTAAGACAAGACGATTTTATTCCGTGGAAACGTGGTATGTCTCTCTAATAATTATAAAACATAAATTAAGCATATAGAAATGACAAAATTCAGTTTAAAAAATAAAGTAGCTCTTGTAACAGGAGGAGGTAGCGGAATTGGTAAAGCCATATCTTTAACGTTTGCTGAGCAAGGTGCAGAAGTACATATTCTAGATTTTAATCTTGAAGCTGCAGAACAAACAGTGAAAGAAATTGAAGCTTTAGGTGAAAAAGCAGCAGCTCATAAATGTGATGTTGCAAACCAAGCTAATGTTGAAAGTATTGTACAAACGATTTCGGAAAGCGGAACGATTGATATTTTAATTAACAATGCAGGTATTGCTCATATTGGTAATATTGAAGGATGTGAAGAAGCTGATTTAGATCGCCTTTACAACGTAAATATTAAAGGAGTTTACAACTGTATTAGGGCATGTTTACCGGCTTTAAAGAAAACTGGAAACGGTGTAATTTTAAATCTAGCATCTATTGCATCTACAGTTGGTATTAACGATCGCTTTGCATATTCTATGACAAAAGGAGCCGTATTAACCATGACGTATTCTATAGCGAAAGATTTTATAAAAGATGGAATTCGTTGTAATTGTATTGCACCAGGACGTGTACATACACCTTTTGTAGATGGGTTTATTAAAAACAACTACCCAGGCAAAGAAGATGAGATGTTCGAAAAATTATCGGCAACTCAACCTATCGGGCGAATGGGTAAACCTCAGGAAATGGCAGATTTAGTACTGTTTTTATGCTCAGATGAAGCTGGCTTTATCACGGGGTCTAACTATGCTATCGATGGTGGTTTTGTAACATTAAACGGTAATTAAAATATATATTTACAAACATAAAAATAACTTATACAGATGAAATTAATAAGATTTGGAGCAGTAGGAAGCGAACAACCAGGTGTTCAATTAGAAGATGGAACTATAATCGATGTATCGGCATTTGGAACAGATTATAATGAAGAATTTTTTGGAAACGATGGTATTGGAAAACTAAAAGCATGGTTAAAAGATAACCAAGATAGTTGCCCAACCGTGGCAGACGATGTGCGCTTAGGAGTGCCATTAACAAGACCATCAAAAATTGTTTGTGTGGGCTTAAACTATGCACAACACGCGGCAGAAGCTGGTATGGATATCCCAAAAGAACCAGTGTTATTTTTTAAATCGACTACTGCTTTAGTAGGCCCAAATGATGATGTTATTATTCCTAAGAACAGTGAAAAATCTGATTGGGAAGTAGAATTAGCTATCGTTATTGGGAAAAAAGCATCTTATGTAGAAGAGGCAGATGCTATTGATCATATTGCAGGTTATGTATTGCATAACGATGTAAGTGAGCGTGCTTTTCAAATAGAAAAATCTGGACAATGGTGTAAAGGTAAAGGTTGTGATACATTCGCGCCAGTAGGACCTTTTATTGCTACAACAGACGAAATTAAAGATCCGAATAATTTAAACCTTTGGTTGAAAATTAACGGAGAAATGATGCAAAATAGCTCAACATCCGATTTTATTTTTAACGTACAACACGTGGTAAGTCATATTAGTCAATTCATGACCTTACTTCCTGGAGATATTATTTCTACAGGTACGCCATTTGGTGTTGGTTTAGGTTTAACACCTCCAACATACTTAAAACCTGGCGATGTTATGGAATTAGGTATTGAAGGTTTAGGGGTTTCTAAGCAATCGGTAAAAGCATACAAAAAATAATGAAAATAGATGCGCATCAGCATTTTTGGAGTTACAATCCAGTTAGAGATAGCTGGATTGATGCTTCTATGGAAGTGATAAGAAAAGATTTTCTTCCGAAGGATTTAAAACCTATTTTAGATGCCAATGCTATTGATGGGTGCATTGTGGTAGAAGCCAATCCGTCGGAAGCTGAAACCCAATTTTTATTAGATTTAGCCGATAAAAATCCTTTTATAAAAGGTGTTGTTGGTTGGGTCGATTTATGTGCAGATAATGTGGAAGCGCGCTTAAAGCATTTTTCTGAAAATAAGATGTTTAAAGGCGTTCGCTATTTATTACAAGTAGAAAACGAAGACTTTGTTTTACGCGAAGATTTTCAGGAAGGTATTAGTAAACTAAGTCAATTCAACTTAGCTTACGATGTTTTAATTTTTCCAAAACATTTGGCAAATGTGGTCAAGTTGGTCGAAAAATTTCCGAAACAGCAATTTGTGATCGACCATATCGCAAAACCACAAATTTCAAAAGGATTAGATTCCGATTGGGTAAAGCATATCAAGAAATTAGGCACATTCAAAAATGTAGCTTGCAAAATTTCGGGTATGGTTACCGAAACGGAAGATTTTAATTTTCAATCAGAAGATTTTACACCATTTTTAGATACAATGATTGATGCTTTTGGAACCGATAGATTACTATTTGGATCTGATTGGCCTGTATGTCTTTTAGCTGCGGAATATAAAAGTGTTTTACACATTATTGAAAAATATTTTATCGATTTCTCGGAAGAAGAACAACGCCAAATTATGGGCGAAAATGCCATAAAGATTTACAATTTATAAACGTAGAACTACAACTAAAACTAAAATTCAAATTATGGATTTAAATTTAAAAGATAAAGTTATTATAGTTACCGGAGGCTCCAAAGGTATCGGCTTAGGGATTGTAGAATCCTTAATTCGTGAAGGTGCTAAACCTGTAATTATAACTAGAAATAAAGCCAGTGTAGACGAGGTTATCGACGTATTTTCTAAACAAGGTATCGATATATTTTATGCACTAGCAGAACTTACTGATCCTGTACAATGCGAAAAAGCAGTGGCAGCTGTAGTAGAAAAATATGGCCAAATTGATGGCTTAGTAAATAACGCAGGCGTTAACGATGGTGTTGGCTTAGAAAGCGGTAATTACGAAGGTTTCATGGAGTCTTTAAAACGTAATGTTGTACATTATTACTTAATGGCACATTATGCATTACCAGAGCTTAAAAAGAGTAAAGGCGCTATTGTAAATATTGGTTCTAAAACAGCCGATACAGGCCAAGGTGGTACTTCGGGATATGCCGCATCAAACGGTGGGCGAAATGCTTTAACCAGAGAATGGGCCGTAGAGTTATTGCCATATAGCATTCGTGTAAACGCATTAATTGTTGCCGAATGTTACACACCGTTATACGAAAAATGGATTAGCACATTCCCAGATAAAGAAGAAAAGCTAGAAGCCATTACAAAAAATATTCCTTTTGAAAATCGTATGACAACGGCTGAAGAAATTGGCGATACAGTCGCTTTTTTATTATCTAGTAAATCTAGCCATACCACGGGGCAATTACTTTATGTAGACGGCGGTTACACACACCTCGATCGTTCTATATAATTCGTCATTTTTTCAATTAAAAATTAATAAGCTATCCTAACTAATTTATATGAATACCACACCAAAAATACCTGTAGTATCAAAAAAAGTACTTATTCCATTTATACTTGTAACGTCATTATTTGCCCTTTGGGGATTTGCAAATGCCGTTACCGATCCTATGGTAAATGCCTTTAAAAAAGTATTAGAATTAACCAATACACAAGCCTCTTGGGTACAAATGGCATTTTACGGGGGGTACTTTTGTATGGCCTTACCGGCAGCTATGTTTATGCGTAAATACTCGTATAAAGTTGGGGTTTTAATAGGTTTAGGTTTATATGCTGGTGGTGCCTTATTGTTTTATCCAGCTGCTATTACAGAGCAATTTTGGTTTTTCTGCTTAGGTTTATATGTGTTAACTTTTGGTTTAGCTTTTTTAGAAACAGCTGCTAATCCATACATTTTAGCAATGGGAGCTAGAGAAACTGCAACCCAACGTTTAAATTTAGCACAATCGGTAAACCCGGTAGGATTAATAGCAGGTTTATTAGTAGCAAAGTATTTTGTTTACGATAAACTTCAATCTGATGATATTGCTGATTTTAGCGCATTAGACGATGCTAAAAGAGCCATGATAAAAGTAGCCGATTTAGCAGTTATTCGCGATCCTTATGTAGTTTTAGGTTTAGTGATTTCGGCTGTATTTGTGTTGTTTTTAGTGAGCAAAATGCCACAGTCTAAAGAAGAAGGTGTTATGCCAAGTTTAGGACATACCTTTAAAAAATTAGGGTCTAACAGTAAATATGTTTTAGGCGTTATAGCACAAATATTATATGTTGGTGCACAAATTATGACCTGGACGTACATTTACCAATATGCAGAAGCTATCGATTTATCGAATGCCGATGTTCCTGGTTTCGAGAAAATAGATGTATTTGCTTATCAGTTTATAGCCTTTGTGTTGTTTACAGTTGGTAGAATTGTGGGGACCGCCATGTTACGGGTTATGAGTCCGGGTAAATTATTAATGACATTTGCACTCTTAGCCATGACATGTGTTGCAGGCGGCATGTTTGTAGAAGGCATTTTTGGTTTGTATTGTGTAGTAGGTATTTCATTTTGTATGTCTTTAATGTTCCCGACTATTTATGGTATTGCATTAAACGATTTAACCGAAGAGCAATCTAAAGTAGGTTCTGCAGGATTAGTAATGGCCATTGTTGGTGGTGCTTTATTACCAATGTTACAAGGTATGATTATCGATGCTGGCGGAAGCGGTGTTGCCGATACTAAAATTATGGGTGTTGCCGAGGTTAATTTCTCATTTGTACTGCCTCTTTTATGCTTTGTTTACATTGCTTGGTATGGTATGCATGTTTTTAAGAACCACGAGGGAACTGTTGCTTAAATTGAGTTGAAAAGTTATATTATGGAAAAACATTGTTTTGCTTTAGATTTAGTGGATGATGCTAAATTAATAGAAGATTATAAAGTGGCCCATCAAAAGGTATGGCCAGAAATTATAGAGAGTATTAAAGATTCTGGTATAGAAGATTTAGAGATTTATTTAGTAGGAAATCGTTTATTCATGATTATGGTGGTAAACGATAGTTTTTCATTCGAACAGAAGAACGCTATGGATGCTAATAATCCTAAAGTTCAAGAATGGGAAACATTGATGTGGAACTACCAACAAGCACTACCAATGGCCAAAGAAGGCGAGAAGTGGATGCTTATGGAAAAAATATTTCAGTTGTAGAGAATATAGTAGATTTGTTTGTTTACGTTTACACGTAAGTATAAAAATAATATTGTAAAAGCTCAAAAGCGGCATTGTTTTTGAGCTTTGCTTTTTTTATGAATTTGAAGAGAACTAGAGATGAGTAATTATCGCTAAATCTGAAATTAATACATGATTCGACTATCTAAATTTTTAAGAGTCAATTTATATGCTTAAGTTTCGGCTTTCAGCTTGAGATTTTCGAAATATGACACAGCATAACACCATATTCCCAAACGGGGCATTTCATTTAAAACCTTTTACTTTTTTTAGATGAAACAGGTATCCATTATTGGCGGAGGTCCAGCAGCACTTATGTTTGCGGCACAAATAGATACAGCAAAATATGGCGTAACTATTTACGAAAAGAAAAAAACTGCCGGACGTAAGTTTCTTGTAGCCGGAGAAGGCGGCTTAAACCTCACGTTTAGTACTTCGGCAGACGCGTTAATACAGCAATATCACCCTAGTGCATTTATGGCGCCCATTATTAGTGAATTTAATAATCACGATTTTATAAATTGGCTCAGTCAACTCGGTATTTCAACCTTTGTAGGCTCTAGTAATCGAGTGTTTCCAAAGCAAGGCGTAAAACCCATAGAAGTGCTTAAAACCATTGTAGATTATGTTGTAGCACGAGGTGTTCAATTTAAATTTAATACAAAATGGACGGGCTGGAATACACAAGGCGATTTAACTTTTGAAAATGAAGATGCACTAACTTCAGATGTTGTAGTTTTTGCATTAGGAGGCGCAAGTTGGAAAGTAACAGGTTCCACAGGTTCATGGAAATCTAAATTTGAAAAACGCCATATAAATGTTCTACCTTTTAGAGCTGCAAATTGTGCTTTTGGTGTTAATTGGCAAACCGATTTTATAAGCATTCATGCAGGGAAACCTTTAAAAAATATAGCACTTACTTTTAATAATGTATTAGCAAAAGGTGAGTTGGTAATTTCTAAATTCGGGTTGGAAGGCAACGCTATTTATGCGCTTAGTCAAAAAATACAAGATCGATTACTTACAGAAAAAGAAGTGATTATCTACTTAGATTTAAAACCTAAAATGACGGTTAATCAAATACGTAGTAAGTATAAAAATGCTCGACGTTCTAAAGTTACCGATATTCTTAAAAACGATTTAAATCTCGATAGAACCGCTATAGGTTTATTAAAACAATTTACAGATAAACACACTTTTTCGAATCCCGATGTGTTGGTGCAAACTATTAAAGCGGTTCCGGTGGTTATTACCTCGGCAGGTCCTTTAGATGAAGCTATTTCGTCTTTAGGCGGTATAGCTTTAGATGAAGTTGATGCCAATTTTCAATGTAAAAAAATACAAAACACCTATGCTATTGGCGAAATGCTAGATTGGTATGCGCCCACTGGTGGATATTTATTACAGGGGTGTTTTAGTATGGGTGTCGCTTTGGCTAATCATTTAAATAGTTTGGAAGGGTAGAGTTGGGGTTTAAATACTTGTTCTAAAATATTTAACGCAACCATTTGGTTAATTGCTCATCTTGAAATAAAGTAATTATGAAAAACATTTTAGCGTTTTTAAGTTTTTTATTTATCCTAAACTTAGGGTTTAGTCAAAATTCAGATTTTAAAAAGAATGAAATATCTGTTGGACTAATCAACTTAGCGGAATCTCCTAAAAATCAAGATATCTTATTTGAAAATTCATATTACTTCGTTCCTTTTAGTCATTTAACGTTCAAAAGGTTTTTAAATAAACAAAGTGCTATTAGATTTACTTACTACAGACCCGTTAATAAATCTAACGAAAAGTCTTTTGATAATTGGAATGATAATAGCGATTATAAAGAACAGGTTTTTAAATTGGGCTATGAATATGTTTTTAAACAAAAAGCGATAACACCTTATTTGGCATTAGATATTAGCTATTTAAAATCGACATCTTCTCGATTTTCTGGAGGCGGAATTACAGCACTTTATAACGAAATAGAAAGCAAAACTAGCGGTATAGGATTATCTCCAACAGTTGGAATACAGTATAAAATTCATAAAAATGTTTTTATTGGCTTAGAAAGTAATTTTACTATTTTTAATTTAAAAGAAGAAAAAACATCATCTCAGTGGTCTGAAGTTCTTCCAGAATTAAATGAGCCTGAAACAACAGAAACGGACCATGCTATTGATTATATTTTTAATCCGGTTGTGTTTTTAGTAAAAGTTAAATTTTAGATTGAATAACTTGTTTAAATTTTAGTGTTTAATGCAACCTTATAAAGGTGATTTGATCCAAGTAAAAAAAACAAATGAAAAAAATCGGCTTACTATTAGTTTTATTTACACTACTTTTTCAAAATTGTAACCACGATGATTGTGGAGCATGTTTTACGCCTGCTCAAAGTTTTAGTTTTGAAATTCTAGATAAATTAAGTGGAGAAAATTTATTCACAAATGGCACATATGATGCTGTGAATATTAAAATAACAGATAATTTAAATAATAATGAACCCATTGGGTTTAAATTCATTGCAGAAAATAATATTAACCTCATTGATATTAGTTCCATTGGTTGGAAAACAGAAATTGTAGATTTAAATATTAGTGTTTCTAATACGAGCATTTTTGATTTTTATGTTGATGCTCAAAGAAAAACTGGTGATTGTTGTAGTTATACTGAATACAACGCAATTACCGTATCTAATTCTGAATTTGAGCTAGATACCACTACAGGAATCTACAAAATTCTAGTAGAATAAAAATTAACTAATTGTATTTGGTTATTGTTTTAGTTTGGGCTCAGTATAAGTTTATGTGTTTAAGCTCCTGTAAATCTTAGCTCCAAAAACTGAGTAATTTTTTTTATATTTGATTAAACCACAAAAGTAACATGAGCACTTCTATTAGTTTACCTACTCCAATTGTTTCAGTAAAATGGCTTCAAGAGCATTTAAATACTGAAAATGTCATTGTTCTAGATGGCACCATAAACAAGGTTTTTAATGCGTCTCAAAAACAAATACCCGGTACGCGACTTTTCGATATTAAAAAGAAATTTAGCGATGTATCGAATCCGTTTCCTAGTGCTTTTCCATCTAAAGAACAGTTCCAAAGAGAAGCTCGACTTTTAGGTGTAAATAACAATAGTGCCATTGTAGTTTATGATGATAAAGGGATTTATTCTAGCGCTCGCGTTTGGTGGATGTTTAAGGCGTTTGGCTATAATAACGTCTCTGTTTTAAATGGTGGATTTCCCGAGTGGCTAAAGTCTAGTAACGAAACAGAAGCTATGACGAATTACGAAGGCGATAAAGGCAATTTTTCAGCTAAGCTTCAACCTCAATTCATGCAGTTTTTTGATGATGTAAAAACAGCTTCAGCAAATAAAACACATACTATTATAGATGCACGTTCCGCTGGACGATTTAACTGCGAAATACCGGAACCTCGAGAAGGTTTACGAATGGGAACTATCCCAAACTCTGTGAATTTGCCTTTTACGGATTTGTTAGACCATGGTGTTTTAAAACCTAAAGTTGATTTAGAAAAAGCATTTTACATGCTAGCTGATAAAAACGACGATATTATCTTTTCATGCGGATCAGGTTTAACAGCTTGTGTTTTAGCTTTGGCTGCCGATATTTCTGGTTATAAAAATTTATCGGTTTATGATGGCTCATGGACCGAGTGGGGTGAGTTAGTACCAAACTAATTAACTCTCATTCTCGATGCTATAGAATTAATTCTCAAATTCTTCTTTGTAAAGGCGTGGTAACGATATTTTGAATTTTACGGCAAGTAAGCGTATTAAAATAACAACTACTGCGGAAATTATAAAAATCCAATTTTCTTGGATAGGGAATTCTCGTAATACAAAATAAGTGATTCCGCCCAAAATACAGGCTGTAGCATAAATCTCTTTTCGAAAAATAACAGGAATTTCATTACATAAAATATCACGGATTACACCACCAAAACTTGCCGTTATTGTGCCTAAGGCAATACAAATTAATGGGTGTAAACCAGCTTCAATGCCAAGCTCAATACCAGCCATAGTGTAAATACTTATACCAATGGTGTCAAATAAAAATAGAGAGGTGCGCAGGTAATTAATTTTACTTCTAAAAAGTATAGCTATAATGGTCGATCCTAAAATAATATAAGAAATCGTGATGTTTTTCATCCAACTTACGGGTGTGTGGCCAATAAGTAAATCGCGTAATGTACCACCGCCAACAGCGGTTACAAAGGCAATGATTAAAATACCGAAAATATCCATTTTTTTTTCTAGTGCAATTAAAACACCCGAAATGGAGAAAGCAACAATACCTAAAATATCGATGTAAAACATATTAATTTAATTTTTAGTTTTTTAAAATTTTAAGGGATAAGCTAGGTCTTAACCTAATTTATTAGATAAATTGATGCTGAGCATTTTTTTGAGAATATACATTAGGTTGCGTTATTTGTAATGCATAATCTTCATTAAAAAGCAATTAACTTAAACGTTTATTCTAGGTTTAGATGATCCAAATCTTATTTATCTTGTAAAATGATAGTTTCAATTGCTTTGGCCGCAATTTCGGAGGTATAGGTTTTAGTTTCTAGTTTTATGGATACTTCATAACCTTCTTCATTATTGTTGTAAACAACAATAGCAATTGAGCCATCGGGGTTTTTTGCCGCAGTGTAAATAAGTCCTTTTAATTCTTCACCTTTCAAAGTAATTCTATAAGCTCCAGGCCGAATGAACTTACTAAAGTGACTTAATAAATAATAGAGTGGCGTATAAATTACTTCATCAGTAACAGGATTAATAAGTATGGGAGCACTATTAAAATTATCATAAGGGTTCGGTTGGCCTTTATCGCTTAGAATGCTACACCACTCAACGTATCCTTGAGTTCCGTGATTTAAATCTGTAATAATATCGTAAGCATAGGTTTCAAAAGGTATAAAAGTACCCGCATAATCGGTGCTTTCTCTCCAATATTGGGCAATAGGCGCACTGGCATCAAGATCAATACTAGATTCTGAATGAATAATACCTTTGTTTGGCCAGTTTTTTTGCAATTTACTTAGCTCTTCTGCATACCAGTTGTTTTCTTTTAGTTCAGAATTTGCATACCAATGGAAAGCGGTTCCCCAAACATATTTTGCTGCTTCAGGATCTTGGTAAGTTGGTGCTACGTAGTCGTTCATGGTTGACTTATTGTGATCATAAATTAATACATGTAGGCCAGAATCTAAATCATTAAGATCTAGATGACCATCTTTAACAAGTTGTGGTCCAAGATAATCTCTTAAAAAATCACGGCCTTGTTCTGGCGTAAACCCGTTGCTATCCCAACGTGCATCATGATAATGAAGAGGTTCGTTTTGAGGTGTAATTCCCCAAAGTTTAATTCCTTTTTCCGCGTAAGCGCTTACGTATTTTGATAAATATTTTGCCCAAAGTCCATAATATTTAGGTTGTAAGGTTCCGTTAGTCATTTCCAAAGTTTCTCCTGTTTTCATCCACGATGGAGGACTCCAGGGCGAAGCTATGATTTTAATGTCTGCACCAGGAATGCTAGAAGCCTCTAAAATCATGGGGATTAGGTCGTAACTAGGTTCTATAAGCTCAACTCCTTGTACTTGTTCGTTTTCTTCACCAGTAAACCCTTTTAAATCTTCGTTTATACTGAAGGTTGAAAGGTCTTCATCGCCATCTTCAATGTATGTGTAATGGGTGTTAGAATAATCGCTGCTATTAATATGAGTTCGCGTAAGTGTAAATCCAGCACCTTCTGTTGGGCTGAAAAGTTTTGTTAATACGTTTTTGCGTAAGTCAACAGGAATTGTGGCTAGGTTCCATGCCGAAGATTCTGTGAAAGAAGCTCCAAAACCATAGTATTTCTGAAATTCTTCGTTAGGAAGAAGTTGTAAAGCTACTTTTTTTATCTCTGTCGAAGTTGGTTTAGCGTCATTACTGGTTATTAATTTAAGGTTGTCTCCAGCCTGTGATGTTTGATAAACAACAGATTCGTAATTTTGATAGGCGCTTTTAGATGAACAGCTAACAAACATAAAAACCAAAATTAATAATGGTAAGGATGAAGTGTTTAAAATATTGTATGTCTTTAAGCTATGTTGACTATTACTTTTTTTCATTGTGTTTTTTATCATGTAGCAAAGCTGCTACTGTCTAACATTGCGGTTGTAAAACGGGTTTTTTTTATCTGATATTTTTAACTCGAGATTCTCTTAAAGCTTCTAATAACTTATATATGGAAAATCTTTTTTTTAATAAGTTGAGCATAGCGATATGGGTTAATTTACCCTTGTAATTAATGTTTTAAACAACACCTCTCATTAGTTGCAAAAATAAAGCTTTTTTGGATGGTTTTTAAGTTTCATGAGCTCGATTTTATGTTGTAATAACACTGTAAAATATCACTACAAAATTAAAACCAAAACGCTTACATATTTTGGGTATAATAGTTGTAATCTTTCATAATAACGTCAATAAATTCCATATCCGTTTTTTGTTTTACTTCTTTGATGTCAACAACTTGTATAAGCTTTTCACGCAGTTTTATTAAGGTAGGATAATCTCGTGATGCTTTTGCGGTGGTAAATGTTTCTTTTATAATTCTGGCATCATTATCCGATAATTTTATCACATTCGGATAGGTAGGTTTATAATTTTCTCGTAAATTTTCTAATATGGTATGACTAATATTTACATTATTTTTTAATGTAATTACCGATGTTCCCGCAGTAATATCGCCCAATCTTTGGTTTTTACTACTTGTAATAATGGCGATTAAGGCAACTACACCGCTTAGCATATTTAAATCTACAATACGGAAAAGCCAGCGTATTAAAAAATCGGCTAGTGTGGCTTGGTAACCATCTATTTTTACCACTTTTATTTTTAAAATGCGTTTACCTAAGGTTTGTCCGTCCATAAGGGTTTCCAAAATTAGGGTGTAAAAAATAACAGGAAAATAACAGGTGACGTATATGGCGCCTTTGGACCAATTGTCCATGTCTGCAATTAAGGCAGGGATATTAAAAAGGTTAAAAAGCAGTTGGTATACAACAATAATGTAGGCTATTTTTATAATCCAATCTATACCATATGCTAAAATGCGCTCCCCAACACTTGCTGCTGTAAAATTTATATTAACATTTTGTGTAGTATTTATTTGTAACTCTACCATGAATTGTTTTAATTTGGTTACACATGAGAGAAGTAGCATTTATTAAACAAAATAAAGAAAAATGGCTAGATTTTGAAAAAGCTATTTTTGGAAAAACTTTAAAAAATCCAGATGAATTGGCTTCTCTTTATATTCATTTGGTAAACGATTTATCTTACGCTCAAACCTATTATCCCAAAAGTAAAACAATTCTTTATTTAAACAACTTAGCGGCCAAAGCTTTTCAGAAAATTTATAAAACTAAGCGGGAAGATAGCAATAGATTTGTGCAATTTTGGAAAGTAGAAGTGCCTTTAATTGTTTATCAAAGTAGGCGATATGTACTTTATGCCTTTGCCATTTTTTTAACTTTTGTAGCTATTGGAGTTTTATCTGCTGCTTTCGACGATTCTTTTGTGCGTCTTATTTTAGGCGATCATTATGTTAACATGACACTCGAAAATATCGAAAAAGGCGATCCTGTGGCAGTTTATAAAAGTGGTAGTAATTGGGGGAGTTTTATTGGTATTACACTCAATAATCTATACGTGGGTATTAAGTCTTTTATATTTGGAGTTTTCGGCGGACTTGGAACAGGTTATGTTTTGTTGCAAAATGGTATCATGCTTGGCGCATTTCAATTTATGTTCCAAAAACATGGCGTGCTTTGGGAGAGTGTTCGTGGTATATGGATTCATGGCGCTATGGAAATTTTCGCCATTGTTATCGAAGGTGCGGCAGGGTTAATTTTAGGAGCGAGTATTTTGTTTCCTAAAACATATTCTAGAGTTACAAGCTTTAAGAGAGGTATGAAAGATGGTGTTAAAATATTAATTAGCACATTTCCTTTTACTATTTCAGCTGGCTTTTTAGAAGGTTTTGTAACGCGATATTCTAATATAATGCCTAATTGGTTATCGGTTGGTATTATTTTAGTAACACTGGGCGTTATTTCATTTTACTATTTAGTTTATCCCTTCATGGTAAATAAAAAACTTAAAAAAACATATGGAATTATATAAATCAAGGGGTTTTAGTGAGTTTTTTCAAGATACGTTCGCGTTTATCAAACTAAACGGAAAACACTTTTTTAGAGAATATTTTATTGTTAACGGTATCTTTTTATTGGTATTGGCAGTTTTAGGGTATTTCTTCACAACATTTTATACCGATTTAGTTTTTGGTGATATTTTAAACAGTAAGAGTACAACACTTTTAGATGAGTATATGAACGATAATTTTGTGCTTTTCTTGGCTATGCTAGTTGTATTTTTAATTGTTGCTATGGTAGCCGGAATTGTATCTTACGCCTTTCCATTTATTTATTTGAAAATATATAATTATAATGGAGGTGCCAATTTTGAAACTCGCCATATTTTAAAAAGCTACAAGGAAAGCGTAGGTAAATTAGCCATATTTATACTTTGTTGTTTGGCTATCGCTATACCTATGCTTATCGTCTTTTTTATTGGTGCAATGATTTTAACCGTTACTATTGTTGGTATTATGGCGCTTCCGCTTTTAGTTGGTGCTTTTATGCTTTTTTATGGCATGGCTTTAATGGAGTATTTAGAAAATAAAAAAGGAATTTGGGAGTGTTTTGTGTATTCTTGGGATTTGCTTAAATCTAAATTTTGGGCAGCAGTTGGGAGCGTGGGTTTATTTTACTTAATTATTTATATTATACAAAATATAATTTCAATTATACCTTACTTTTTTGGTATGGCAAGCATGTTTGCTACAGTGCAAGACGGACCTTCTAACGAAGATATTAGCTCTACCATGACGGTTGTAATGCTCGTAGTTTTCTTTTTAAGCTTTTTGGGAAGTGCTATTTTGGGTAACATTGTTCAACTCAATCAAGGTGTTGTATTTTATAGTTTAAAGGAAGAAAAAGAAAATATTAATACCAAGAGTGTTATCGATCAAATAGGTTTGGGTGAATAAAAAGCAATTTCTACATATCGTTTTTTTAATTTTCGGATTAATTTTTTCTACTGAAACTATTTCTGCTAAAAGCATTACAACTTTAGAGATTGTTTTGGTAGAGCATGATAGTTTGCAGATTGATACCACTAATGGTAAGAAGCGATTTTTTGAAAACTTAAAAACCATTTATACTAGCGAAGATTTTGTTTACGATAGAACCGTGGAAAGCTCGGGTTGGTGGACGCGATTTAAGGAATGGTTGAATGAACTCTTTAAGGATTTTTTCCAAATGAAAGGGGAAAAGGAGGCTTCTGTATTTACAGATATAGCAATTAAACTAGGAGCAGTAATCATTATTCTATTAGTCATTTTCTTTATTTTTAAAGCTGTGATGAATAGCGAAGGCAAGTGGGTTTTCGGGAAAGGATCTGATAAAAGTATTATACCTGTTAGCGATATCGAAGCCAATATTCATGCTGTAGATTTTAAAACACTTATCGCTTCCGCGGAAGCAGAACAGAATTATAGGTTAGCAATCCGTTATTACTATTTGTGGCTTTTAAAGGGGTTAACTACATCTGAAATTATTGAATATGATGTTGAAAAAACCAATAGCGACTATCAAAACGAGATTACTTCTATAGATTTAAAAGAAAACTTTTCATATACATCATACCTATACAATTACATTTGGTACGGTGAGTTTGACGTTAATGAGCAGGAGTTTACTAAGGCCAAAAATGCTTTTATTCAATTTATAAAATCGATAGAAGCATGAATAAAACCATAAAAATATATATTGCTTTGCTCGTGTTTTTATTTGCAGGAGCAATAGCTATCGAATTCTCTAGGGAGCAACCTATAAACTGGAATAGAACGTTTAATGAAACAGATAAAATTCCGTATGGTACTTTTATTTTTTATGAGCAGCTAAACAATCTGTTTCCTGAAAGCCATATAAAAACTATACACGCCACACCTTACGAGTATTTTGATGCGCTTTACAATTTTGATGATAGTATTTATAACACCAGCGGTACGTATATGGCCGTTAATAATTTTTCTGGTTTAGATGATGTTTCTGCTCAAGAATTATTAGATTTTGCGGCACATGGGAATGATGTTTTTATATCTTCTAATTTTCCATCTAAAAACATTCAAGATTCACTAGGTGTTGATATCAAAAACGATTACAGTTTTAAAGGAAAAGCGCTTTTAAGTTTTGCTAATTCTGGGTTTAAAAAAGATTCTATCACTATTGAAAAAGGATTGGGTAATTACTATTTTACCGAGTTAGATTCTGCATCAACAACAGTTTTAGGTTACCAAAAATTCGATTCTATAAGGCATATTAATTATGTAAAGGTAGAATATGGTGCAGGAAATTTCTATTTACACCTTCAACCAGTTGTTTTTACCAATTATCATTTACTTAAAAAAAACAATAAAAAATATGCCGAGGCAGCGCTATCTTATATCGCTAATGATACCATACATTTCGATTCGGTTAATAAAATTGGTAGTGATTTGGGGAGTTCACCTTTAAGGTTTATTCTAAAAACTCCGGCCTTACGCTGGGCTTGGTATTTGGCTTTGTTCGCTTTAGTTTGTTTTATGATTTTTAATGCAAAGCGTAGGCAACGTATTGTAAAAATTATAAAACCGAATGAGAATACAACCGTGGCATTCACTAAAACCATTGGTAATTTGTATTACGAAACTAAGGAGCACGATACTATTATTGATAAAAAAATCACTTATTTTTTAGAATATTTAAGACGTGAATATTTTTTGGACACACAGATTTTAGATGAAAGATTTATTAAAAACTTGAGTCTTAAATCGAACAAAA
Source organism: Algibacter sp. Ld11 (assembly GCF_045066735.1). Lineage (NCBI taxonomy): Bacteria > Pseudomonadati > Bacteroidota > Flavobacteriia > Flavobacteriales > Flavobacteriaceae > Algibacter > Algibacter sp. Ld11. The sequence continues at coordinate 239,557 of NZ_JBISHH010000026.1, forward strand.
AAGAAGATACTATAAAACGATTAATTAATTTAATTTTACAATTAAAGGCCAAACGCCATTTGGAAGAAGCCGATTTGTTAAGATTAAACAAAGCTATTGAAGCTTTTTATAATAAATAATTATGGACGAAAACAACACGCCAAATAACGATAATTTAGATTTAGGAGCAGAACAACAAAGTTTTGAAAACACCCTTTCGGGAAAAGAGGCCACAGAAGAATCTAATTTAGATTTTAAAAGTCGAATAGATTTAAGTGAGCTTCAAAACGGTATCGCACTCATAAAAAATGAAATAGGAAAAGTAATTGTTGGCCAAAAAGGGATGATAGATATGCTAATAGCTTCTATTTTGGCAAACGGGCATTCATTAATAGAGGGTGTGCCCGGAGTGGCAAAAACAATTTCGGCTAAGTTACTGGCAAAATCATTAGATGTTGGTTTTAGCCGTATTCAATTTACACCAGATTTAATGCCAAGCGATATTTTAGGAACCTCTGTTTTCGATATGAAATCTTCTGAATTTGAATTCAAAAAAGGCCCTATTTTTTCAAATATGATTCTTATTGATGAAATAAATCGTGCCCCAGCAAAAACACAGGCAGCTTTGTTTGAAGTTATGGAAGAGCGCCAAATTACCATCGATGGTAATAAGTTTGTTATGGATTTACCTTTTATTGTTTTAGCAACACAAAACCCGGTGGAACAAGAAGGAACTTACCGTTTACCAGAAGCCCAACTAGACCGTTTTTTGTTTAAAATAGATGTAGATTATCCAAATTTAGAAGAAGAGATAGAAATTATAAACAGAGAACAAGCGTTGCAAGGAGGTGCCAAAACCGATAAAATTACGACGCATTTAAGTAAAGCAGATATTTCTAAATTTCAGGTTTTAGTAAGTCAAATCCTTATCGAAGCCCACTTAGTAAAATATATAGCAGATATTATTGTAAATACGCGTAGTAATCCGTTTTTATATTTAGGCGCTTCGCCACGTGCGTCGATTGCAATATTAAAAGCAAGTAAAGCCTTTGCAGCCATGAACGGTAGAGATTTTGTAACGCCTGAAGATATTAAGCAAGCAGCCATTCCAGTACTGCAACATCGTGTTATTGTAACACCAGAGCGCGAAATGGAAGGGGTGACTTCAAAACAAATAATTAAGCAAATTATAGAAGCCGTAGAGATTCCGAGGTAAGGATTTAAGTACTAAGTATTCAATAAAAAAATAATTAATATCTAGTAACCAACAACAAGTAGTAACCAATAATCAAAAAATTGAAACGTCTTAAACCATTTTATATACAAAATAGATTTTTTTACACATGCTTGGCCGTAATTGTCTTGTTTGTGTTAAGTTTTGTGTTCCCTAGGCTTTTTAATTTGGTGAAGCTACTGTTGTTATGCCTATTTGTTTTAACCATTTTAGATGCTATTTTATTGTTTGCAGCAAAAAAGGGAATAAAGGGAACTCGAAATTTACCCGAAAAATTCTCAAATGGAGATCAAAATGCTATTGGTATTTCTATTGAAAACTTCTATACATTTCCTGTTTTTATTCAAATTATTGATGAAATTCCTTTGCAGTTCCAAGTACGGGGTTTTAAAATAGATAGAAAGTTAGATGCCTCTAGCTTAACGGAATTAGAATATAAGCTGCGCCCAACTGAGCGTGGAGAGTATCAATTCGGAAAACTTAATATTTATGCCACATCGGTTTTTGGATTAATTGCAAGACGCTTTTGGTTTGATGATGACCAAATGATTGCTACGTACCCAAGTTTTATTCAATTGCGTAAATATAATTTGCTTGCCATAAGTAATAATTTATTGCAGTATGGAGTTAAAAAAGTAAGGAAGTTAGGGCACACCATGGAATTTGAGCAGATTAAAGATTATGTTTTAGGTGATGATTTACGCACTATAAATTGGAAGGCTACTGCCAAGAAAAACCAGTTAATGGTAAATCAGTTTCAAGATGAAAAATCTCAGCCTATATATTCTGTAATTGATAAAGGACGTGTTATGAAAATGCCTTTTGATGGCTTAACTTTACTAGATTATGCTATAAATGCGGCTTTGGTAATATCTAATGTGGCTTTAAAGAAACAAGATAAAGCCGGTATTTTTTCATTTTCTAAAAAAGTAGAAAATAGAGTCGTTGCGGAGCGCAGAACATCTCAAATGAATTTAATTTTAGAGGCGCTTTATAATGTGAACACCGATTATTACGAAAGTGATTTTGGTCGATTATATGCCGATGTAAAACGTAATATTACGCAAAGAAGTCTTGTTTTATTATATACTAATTTTGAAACCTTAGATGGTTTGCATCGCCAATTACCTTATTTAAAAGGAATTGCTAAAAGTCATTTATTAGTCGTGATTTTCTTTAAAAACACAGAACTAGATAGTATAATTGATGAGAACGCAGAAACGGTGCAACAGGCGTATGATAAGGTAATTGCGGAAAAATTTGCTTTTGAAAAGCGACTTATTGTAAATGAATTAAAGAAATACGGTATTTATTCTATTTTAACAACACCAGAAAACTTAACCATTGATACAATAAATAAATATTTAGAAATTAAAGCACGCGGCTTGCTGTAGCATATATTTATTATATCTTTTGGAGTAGTAACTCTTTTTTTATAAACTAAAATAGCGCTAGAACCTGAAGGTTTTAGCGCTATTTGTATAAATAAGTATATGTATTTAAGTTTTTAGTTTTGAGCTTCTTCTGCTGTTAATTCTGCTATTTTACAAATTACTTCAGTAGCTTTTATAATGCTTTCTACAGGTACATATTCGTAACGACCGTGAAAGTTATGTCCACCGGCAAATATATTAGGGCAAGGTAAGCCCATATAGCTTAATTGCGATCCATCTGTTCCGCCGCGAATAGCTTTAATTAATGGTTCAATATCTAGAGTTTTCATCGCTTTTTCTGCAATATCAACAATATGCATTACAGGTTCAATTTTTTCACGCATGTTAAAATACTGATCCTTAATTTCTGTAGTAATCACCTCGTTTCCGTATTGCGAATTAAGTTCAGCAGTAAGTTTTAGCATTACTTCTTTTCTTGCTTCAAAATGGCCACGATCGTGATCGCGAATAATGTATTTTAGAGTGGTTTCTTCAACATCACCTTCCATGTTATGTAAATGGAAAAAACCTTGATAATCTGTGGTGTGCTCTGGTGTTTCCATCCGTGGTAGAGAATTAATAAACTCGGTAGCAATGTACATGGAGTTTATCATTTTACCTTTAGCATAGCCGGGATGCACAATTTTTCCTTTAATTTTTACAACAGCTCCAGCGGCATTAAAGTTTTCGTATTCTAGTTCACCAATCTGGCTTCCGTCCATGGTGTAGGCCCATTCTGCTCCAAATTTTTCAACATCAAATTTATGAGCACCTCGTCCTATTTCTTCATCTGGAGTAAATCCAACTCGAATTTTTCCATGTTTAATTTCTGGGTGTTGCACTAAGTACTCCATAGCAGAAACAATTTCGCAAATTCCAGCTTTATCATCGGCGCCTAAAAGTGTTGTGCCATCTGTGGTAATTATCGTTTGTCCTTTATATTGCAATAAATCTTCAAAATAATCTGGAGATAGAATAATGTTTTCAGCTTCATTTAAAACAATATCTTTTCCATCGTAATTTTCGATAATTTGAGGTTTTACGTTTTTTCCTGTAAAATCTGGCGACGTATCAAAATGAGAAATAAACCCAATAGTTGGTACATTGTGATCTACGTTGCTAGGCAATGTAGCCATGATGTATGCATTTTCGTCGATGCTAACATCTTCTAAACCAATTTGTTTAAGTTCTTCGGCAAGTTTGTTAGCCAAATCCCACTGTTTTTTTGTACTTGGTGTAGTTTGAGATTCTGGATCAGATTCGGTATCGACAGTTACGTAACCTACAAAGCGTTTTATGATATGTTCTTTTGAAATCATTTTAGAAAAATTTTAATGTATTTGAGGGAAAAAATGTTCTTGATTTTAATACTTCAAAAATACGATTTTTAACCATGAATTCGCGAATGTTTTCATTCAAATAATTAGGATACAAGATTCAAATATTTAAATTTTCAGGCGTTAGAATTGTTCAATTTTTTAATTAAACCTATTTTTGCACAAATAATCCTGATGTACAAACAATTACTGCGCCCGATATTTTTTTCTTTCGATCCCGAAAAAATTCACCATTTTACATTTTCATTAGTAAAATTAACTTCTAAAATCCCTGGTTTTAAGTCTATATATAGAAGTTTATATGTTATAGATAACCCTAAATTAGAGCGAAATGTATTGGGGTTAACTTTTAAAAACCCAGTGGGATTAGCTGCAGGTTTTGATAAAAATGCCGTGCTATATAATGAATTGGCAAACTTTGGATTTGGTTTTATTGAAATAGGTACTGTAACTCCGAAAGCGCAAGAGGGAAATCCTAAAAAACGTTTGTTTCGTTTAAAACATGATCAAGGTATTATTAACCGAATGGGGTTTAATAATGAAGGCTTACAAGCTGCTATTGTTCAACTTAAAAAGAATAAGGGAAAACTTATTATTGGTGGAAATATTGGTAAAAACACCCAAACAAAACCCGAAGATTATACAAAGGATTATTTAGAATGTTTTAACGCCTTGCATCCTTATGTGGACTATTTTGTACTTAATGTAAGTTGCCCAAATGTAGGATCGCATGCTAAGTTGAATGATAAAGATTATTTAGAAGAATTAATTGGAGCAGTTCAAAAAGCCAATCGTACGTTTACAAAGCAAAAACCTATAGTTTTAAAAATTGCACCAGATTTAAACAATGCGCAGTTAGACGAAATTATTGAATTGGTAAAAGATACGAATTTAGATGGTGTTATTGCTAGTAACACGTCTATGGATAGAAGTGGTTTAAAAGCTTCGCAAGAGCGTTTGGAAAGTATTGGTAATGGTGGTTTGAGCGGACAACCTGTAAAGGAGAAAAGTACGGCTGTTATTAAATATTTATCTGAAAAGAGTAATAAAGCCTTTCCTATTATTGGAGTAGGTGGTGTACATTCTGCTAAAGATGCTTTAGAGAAAATTGATGCGGGAGCCGATCTAGTTCAAATTTATACCGGGTTTATTTACGAAGGTCCAAGTTTGGTGAAACAAATTAATAAAGCAATATTAGCTAAGTTTTAATTATTTAATAAACTTTCTAGATACTGTCGCGTTTCCGTTTTGTAGTTGTAAAATATAAGTTCCAGCAGATAATCTATTTACATTAATTTCATTATTTTCAACATAACCTTCTATCAAGGCTTGTCCTTGTAGATTTATTACCCTGAAAGTTATTGGTGTATCTATCGAAGTAGAAGACAAGTAAATGTTACCATTTTGCACAGGATTAGGATAAAGTTTAACAGCATTTAAAGTTGCTATTTCAGCTTCTTCTTCTGTCGCAATTTCAGGAATAATTCCGGGTTGTGTAAATCTGTTTTTTTCTAAAGTAAAATAAGCATACATGCGTATTATTTGCTCTGTAGAAAAGTAAGTTCTACATGCTTTTAAAGAATACGACATCATGTTGCTAGTGTCTGGATTAAAAGTATCTCCATTGGCATCGGTAGCATTACCGGTGTAGTTGCAAAAATTATCTACGTTATCGCTAGATAATCCGGGATCGGCAGGTGTATCGCATATACCATCTCCATCGGTGTCGCAGTTGCTACCATCAACCAACTCCGTAGTTAATTGCGTGTTGCTAATACCATGTGTGTGTACTAAAGATAAAATATGTCCAATTTCGTGAGCTAAAGTAGAATCGTTAATAGAACAGCTGTTTTTTACGACTATAATATCTCTGTTATCTGCATTATCACTGTAACCACAAATGGAAGATTTTGATGTATTATATAAATACTCAGCAAAATAAACATTTAAAATACCGGGTGTGTAATGACTTTCTAGTAAGGTTTTTTCATCTCCTTTTTCAAATTGCATTAATTCACTATCGTCAATATAATCTATACCTTCATAAAGTATAAAGTTTACATCAGCAGCGTCAAACATATTGTTTAAGTTTCTAAAAGCCTTTTCTAAATCGTATGCATGTAAACCACCAGAACCATTAGAATATCTAATCGCGTGCACTTTTATTTGGATATCTTGGGCTACCGTAATATCTCCCTTAACCTTAGCAGAACGTTGTTGTAGCATGCTCTGTTTAAAGGTAGCTAATTCAGCTTTATGAGTTTTAAAATAATTTAAAGTTTCTGGAGAGCTTACCGTTTGGCACTCTTGTACCACTTCGCTTTGTCCATAGCTATCTATGCTAACAAAAAATGTAACAATGAAGAGAAATAGTAAAGTTGTTTTTTTAAAGAAAATATTCATTTTGGGGGCAAACATTTGATCAAATGTATTTCAAAATTCGTATTTGTAAGAAAAAAAACGTTGTAGTTGATATTATACTCGTTTAGCGTACTAAGTGATTGGTTTTTGGGTTTAAAAGTGTTAAATTTTAACTTTATTTTTTCATTGTAATGGTTTAAAAATGAAAACAATAGGTTTTATTGGGGTTTAAAAAGTTTTGAAATTCCAGTACTATATTCATGAAAGGCCTCCTAGGTGCCAAATAGTAGCGTTTGAGATATAATGTGCTTTTTAATACTTCCATAAAATTGGTTGTAGCTCGTTGACAATGAGTTAATTTAAATCAATAGTTTTATCCATTCTTTTTTCAGAAAATAATAGTATTTTTAACAACTATATTTTTAACTGTTTATGCAAAAACCCGTAAAAATTATTGAGTGCCCTCGAGATGCTATGCAAGGTATTAAGGCTTTTATTCCAACGGAAAAAAAGGTGCAATACATTCAGTCGCTTTTGCGGGTAGGTTTCGATACTATTGATGTGGGAAGTTTTGTATCTCCCAAAGCTATTCCACAAATGGTCGATACGTCACAGGTTTTAGAGCAGTTAGATTTAAGTAAAACTACTAGTAAATTATTAGCCATTATTGCTAATACTCGTGGCGCTATAGATGCTTGTCAGGAAGATGTTATAGATTATTTAGGATACCCGTTTTCGATTTCAGAAAATTTCCAAATGCGTAATACTCACAAAACCATAGCAGAATCTGTGGTAACACTTTCTGAAATTTTAGAGCATGCAGATAAAGCTAGTAAGGAAGTTGTAGTCTATATTTCTATGGGGTTTGGAAATCCGTATGGTGATCCTTGGAATGTAGATATAGTAGGCGAGTGGACAGAGAAATTAGCCAATATGGGTGTTAAAATACTTTCTTTAAGCGATACTGTTGGCACATCAGATCCAGAAAGCATTAATTACTTGTTTTCAAATTTAATTCCTAAATATCCAGAAATTGAGTTTGGTGCACATTTACATACCACGCCAACAAGTTGGTTTGAAAAGGTCGATGCGGCCTACAAAGCAGGATGTTACCGATTTGATGGTGCTATACAAGGTTTTGGTGGTTGCCCAATGGCAAAAGATGAATTAACAGGAAATATGCCAACCGAAAAATTACTATCGTATTTTACTTCACAAAAGAATAATGATTTAAATGCGCTTAGTTTTGAAAGTGCTTATAATGAAGCTTCAAAAATCTTCAAAGTTTATCATTAATTCTAGTTTTCAGTTTGTAAATAGTGAGTTAAATCTTAATAATAGTATTTTAAAATAGGCTGTTATTATGGTCTGCTATAACTCATATTATAATTAATTGGTTTTTATTTCATTTACTATAATCTTTGTTAAGTCTTTATTTATATGAGTTAATGAAGGTTTATTAAAAATTAATTATTTCTTTATTTTAATTTGTTCTAAATAAACTTTGTTGAAGTTATTATGTGTTTTATATTTGCAACTTCAAATTAAAAATTATTTGTAATAAGTCTAAATAAAATAATAACTTATAATGAAAAAAATAGTATTCAGTCTTTTTGTAGCATCGGCATTATTTCAATCTTGTTCAAGTGACGACGATGGAGGTGGAAGCTCTCAAGTAGAAGCACCAACAACATATACCTTTTTAAGAGATGGAAATTCGTCGGTAAGTTATAGCGGACAAACCACAAGAATTTTAATGGCAGAAGAATTAGTTTCTGGATTAAAAGTTGAAACAAATACAGAAGCGACTTTAGATGCTATGTTTGCTCACGTAGAAGGAGCAAGTGATTTTAGTGATGCAGATTTAAACGCATCAGATAAAAGTGTGCGTAGTAAAGTAGCAGCTTCAACAGATTTTTTCTCAGCAAACACTACAGAAGCTAACGAAATTAAAGCTGATTTTGACGGATGGATTGCATCGCAAGTAAATGATGTTTTTCCAAACTGGAGCTTTACAGCAGCAGCTGGAGAGGCAGGCGCTTTACAACAAGCTGGTGGTGGTACAACTCGTTACTTAAACGAAAAGGGATTAGAATACAACCAAGCTTTTGCTAAAGGTTTAATTGGTGGGTTAATGATCGATCAAATCCTTAATAACTACTTAAGCCCAGCAGTTTTAGATGCAGGTACAAATGTTGAAGACAATAACAATGTGGTTTTAGAAGAAGGTAAAACATACACTTCTATGGAACATAAATGGGATGAAGCTTTTGGATATTTATACGGTAGCGAAGCAGATGCTGCTAATCCTGTATTAGATGTAGATCAGTTTTTAAGTGAATATTTAGACCGCGTTGAAGCAGACGAAGATTTTGCAGGTATAGCTTCTAAAATTTACAATGCTTTTAAGTTAGGTCGTGCTGCAATTGTTGCGAATGAGTATGCAATTCGTGATGCACAAGCAGAAATTATTAAAGAAAATATTTCAGTAATACCAGCAGTTAGAGCGGTATACTATTTACAATCAGGAAAAAATAATTTAGGTGTGGATAATGCATCAGCATTCCATGGTTTATCTGAAGCTTACGGATTTATTTACAGCCTTCAATTTACAAGACAACCAAATTCAACATCACCTTATTTAACAAAAACAGAAGTAGATGCTTATTTAGCAGAACTTATGGAAGGTAATGGTTTCTGGGATGTTACGACTAATACTTTAGATGAAATTTCAGATGAGATTTCGGCTAAATTTGGTTTCACAACAGAAGAAGCCTCTAACTAAGAACTTTAGTTTTTAGAAGCCCTTTTAGAATTAAAACAATGTGTAGTATGATTAAAAAGATTTTTTTAGCAGTAATAGCCTTAACATTTATAGTGGCATGTAGTTCATCATCATCAGATGATAGTCCATCGGTAAGTCCCGATAATTTTGACAGAGGCGCCTTATTAACCAATTTGGCAGATAATATCATTATTCCTGCATATCAAGATTTATCGGCTAAATTAGAAACTTTAACAGCAGATAAAGATGCTTTCGTAGCTGATGCAAATCAAACTAATTTAGATAACTTAAGAGCATCTTGGTTAGAAGCTTATAAAGTTTGGCAACATGTTGAAATGTTCAATATTGGTAAAGCTGAAGAGTTAACCTATAGTTTTCAAATGAATATCTATCCGGTTTCTACAACAGATGTTGAAGCGAATATTTCTGCTGGAAATGCCGATTTAACGCACGTTAATAATAACGATGCCGTTGGTTTCCCTGCTGTAGATTATATGCTTTACGGTGTTGCAGACAGTGATGCTGCTATTTTAACTAAGTATGAAGATGATAAGTATAAAGCTTATTTATCAGATTTAGTAAACCAAATGGAAAGCTTAACCGAAACTGTTTTAACAGATTGGACTTCTAATTACCGTGCAACTTTTGTTAGCTCGACTTCCAATACAGTAACGAGTTCTTTAAATAAGTTTGTAAACGATTATATCTTTTACTTCGAAAAAAGTTTAAGAGCGAATAAGTTTGGAATTCCAGGAGGTGTTTTTTCAACAGATCCTTTACCAGAAAAGGTAGAAGCTTTCTATAATCAAGAAGTTTCAAAAACATTAGCTTTAGAAGCTTTAACAGCTTTTCAAAATACATTAAACGGTACTTATTATAATTCTAGTGCTACTGGCGAAAGTTTTAAAACCTATTTAACTGAATTGGAACGTACCGATTTAAGTACTTTATTAAATACAAGAATAGATGCAGCAAGAGCAAAAATTAATCTTTTAGATGATAATTTTTACTCACAAGTAAATAGCGATAATGTTAAAATGACAGAAGCTTATGATGCTTTACAATTAGTAGTAGTATCATTAAAAGTAGATATGCTACAGGCTTTCAATGTGAGCGTCGATTATGTTGATGCCGATGGCGATTAAAAACATATAAATATTACTAAAAAGGTTGTCTAATAAAAAGGCAACCTTTTTTGCGTATCACTAAATTGAATAGAAAAACTTTTTAATGAAACTGAGTATAAGCACATATTTAAATAAAACTACAAGCGCAGCCCCATTGGCTGTGTTTCGTGTTTTCTTTGGTATCATGATGTGTTTAAGTATTGTGCGATTTTGGTATAACGACTGGATCGATTTACTGTATATACAACCCAAGTTTCACTTTACGTATTTCGGATTTGAATTTATAAAACCACTAGGCGTTTATACCTATGTATTGTTTGCAATTTGCGGTATCGCAGCCATTTTTGTGGCTTTGGGTTTTAAATATAGGATAGCCATTATTACATTCTTTTTAAGTTTTACTTACATTGAATTAATGGATAAAACCACCTATTTAAATCATTACTACTTTATTACTTTATTGAGTTTTATAATGATTTTTTTACCTGCCAATGTGCATTTTTCTGTAGATAATATATTCCGAAGAAAAACATATCAAAACATCCCTAAGTGGACTATTGATAGCATAAAACTTCTATTAGGTATTGTTTATTTTTATGCAGGTTTGGCGAAGCTTAATAGCGATTGGTTATTTAAAGCGATGCCTTTAAAAATTTGGTTGCCTTCAAAATACGATTTACCGTTTATTGGCGAAAACCTTATGCAGCAAAATTGGTTTCATTTCGCGATGAGCTGGAGCGGTATGCTATACGATTTGTTTATTCCGTTTTTATTATTGTACAAAAAAACACGCTGGTTTGCCTTTATTTTAGTGGTTGTTTTTCATGTGTTTACTCGGGTTTTATTTCCTATTGGTATGTTTCCATTTATTATGATTGTTTCAACTTTAATATTTTTTGATGCTAGTTTTCATCAGAATATTATAAGGCTTTTAAAACGCCTATTAAATGCGTTATCTCTGCGGAAGCCGTCATTGCAAGCAAGCAAATTAAATGTTTATTCCCAGTTTCAACTTAAAGCTAAATCGCTCATTATTCCATTATTTGTGCTGTTTTTTAGTATTCAATTGGTATTTCCGTTTCGTTATTTATTATACCCAAACGAGTTGTTTTGGACGGAAGAAGGGTATCGTTTTTCATGGCGCGTTATGCTTATGGAAAAAATGGGTATCGCAACGTTTAAGATTGTCGATGCCGATACAGGACGATTTTTTTACGTGAATAATAAAGATTTTTTAACCCCTTTTCAGGAAAAACAAATGAGTTTTCAACCTGATTTTATTTTGGAATACGCACATTATTTAGGCGATCACTTTACGGAGCAAGGACACAAAAATGTTCAGGTTTTTGTTGAAAGCTATGTGGCATTAAATGGCAGATTAAGCGCTCCATATATCAATAAAACCGTAGATTTGTATGCGGAAAAAGAATCATTTAAACCAAAGCATTGGATTTTACCATTTAAGGATGACATTAAAGGACTTTAAAATTATACTCGCATTTTTAATTAGTGCGTTCGGTTTTGCACAGCATAACGTTTCAGGAACGGTTACTTTTTCAAAAACAAATACACCAGTGGCCGATGTAAAAGTTTACGATAAAACATCGGGAGTTCTTGCAACTACTGATAATTCGGGGTTTTTTAAATTTGAAACGTCTAAAAAAGAATTAACTTTAGTGTTTTTCTCTTTTGAATATGCTGTGGAAGAAGTTACTATTGAAACCGAAAACGCTTCAACCTTAAATATTACTTTAAAAGATTTAACTCAGAATTTATCTGAAGTTGAAATTACAGCACGTAAGCAACGCATTTTCGAATTAAAACGTTTAAATGATGTTGAGGGAACTGCTATTTATGCCGGTAAAAAAACGGAAGTGGTATTGGTAGAGCAGTCTATGGCGAATTTAGCATCTAACAATGCAAGACAAATTTATAGTCAAGTAGCAGGTTTAAATATTTATCAAAATGACGACGCCGGATTGCAATTAAACATTGGTGGTCGTGGTTTAGACCCAAACCGTACAGCTAACTTTAATACTAGACAAAATGGTTACGATATTAGTGCTGATGTTTTAGGATATCCAGAAAGTTATTACACACCGGCTTCGGAGGGTTTGTCAGAAATTCAGGTGATTCGAGGTGCGGCTTCATTACAATATGGAACGCAGTTTGGAGGTTTAATTAATTTTAAAATGAAAGAACCAAACCCTAATAAACCTCTAGAAGTGATTACTAGAAATACTTTAGGGAGTTATGGGTTGTATACCAATTTTACAAGTGTTAGCGGTACCAAAAACAAATGGAGTTATTACAGTTATTTCAACTATAAGAAAGGAGATGGATTTCGTCCAAATTCGGAGTTTGAATCTAAAAACGTATTCGCAAATTTAGGGTATCAATTTAACAAAAAAACAAAGTTAACAGGCGAGGTAACCTATATGCGTTATTTAGCCCAACAAGCTGGTGGATTAACCGATGCGATGTTTAATGAAGATCCGTACCAAAGTAACCGTGCTAGAAACTGGTTTCAGGTAGATTGGATACTTTATAATTTAAAATTAGATCATAAATTTTCTGATAAAACAAATTTTACATTTAACTTTTTTGGATTGAATGCTTCTCGTGATGCTTTAGGTTTTAGAACCAACCGTGTGAGTCAAGTAGATTCTAACCAAGAACGCGATTTAATTAAAGGTGATTTTAAAAACTTTGGTTTTGAGTCGCGTTTGCTTACCAAATATAAAGCGTTTAATAAAGATGCTACGTTTTTAATTGGTTCTAAATTTTATAAAGCCGATAACTATCAAGAACAAGGTCCGGCTAGTGATGGTATTGGTCCAGATTTTGATTTTACCAACGACGAATACCCTAATTATCCAAACCAATCTCAATTCGATTTACCTAACTTAAATGTTTCTGTTTTTGGTGAAAATATTTTCTATGTATCAGATGAGTTCTCGGTAACACCAGGTTTTAGATTCGAATATATTAAAACACAAAGTGAAGGATTTTATAAAAACATAAATACCGATGCTGCTGGGAATGTTATTTTTGAAGAAACGGTTGAAGATAACCAAAACTTCGAGCGTTCGTTTATTTTATTAGGCTTGGGGCTTAGTTATAAGCCTAACACAAACTTTGAAGCTTATGGAAATGTTTCTCAAAACTACCGTTCGGTGACATTTTCGGATATAAATATTGATAATCCTGCGTTTTTAATTAGTCCAGATATTACTGACGAAGAAGGGTTTACAACCGATTTAGGTATTCGTGGAAATTTCAATAATATGGTGTCTTACGATTTGGGTGTTTTTGGACTGTTCTATAAAAAAAGAATCGGTTTTGTAACCATTGTAGATACCGATGGAAGTATTAAAAATGAACGTGGTAATATTGGAGATGCTGTAATGTATGGTGTAGAATCTTTATTCGATTTTAATTTGAAGAAAATTTTCAACTTAAATAATAATATTAAGCTTAATTATTTTATAAATACATCGGTTATTAATTCGGAATATACAGCTTCTGAAAAAGCTGGTGTTAAAGGAAATAAAGTAGAGTTTGTTCCTGATTTAAATTTAAAAATGGGACTTAACGGTGGTTATAAAAACCTATTGGCTAATATTCAATATAGCTATTTAGGAAGCCAATTTACCGATGCTACAAACTCTATAGAGGCTAGTGAAAGCGGTGTTGTAGGTGAAATTCCTGAGTACGATATTTTAGATGTATCGCTTTCTTATAGCTATAAAAATTTCAAACTAGAAACAGGCATTAATAATGTTTTAGATAACGCATACTTTACGCGTAGAGCTACGGGTTATCCAGGACCCGGAATTATTCCTTCATCACCAAGAAATTGGTATACCACATTACAGATTAAATTTTAACATTTTTTTATAATTTGAGGACTAAACCTTCGAATATAGGGTAAGTCTAAGTTTCACACTAATAAACCAATCAGTTTGAAACATTCATTTCTATTACTTTTTTTAGCTTGTAGTACCTCGCTATTTGCTCAACGTTTTACTTTAGAAGGTCAAGTAAAAGATCCAGACGCCATTACCTTAGAGGGCGCAACAGTTTATGTACAAAGCCTTAAAGATAGTATTACCATGGCTTATGGTATTACTAATAAAACCGGACAGTTTTCCATAAATATTAATGCGGAAGAAGAAACAAAGCTTTTATTTAATGTTGCTTATTTAGGCTACCAACCGTATTCTAAAGATATTGATGTGCCTACGGAAAATAAATTTGATATGGGTACTGTTACCTTATCTGATCAAATAGAACAATTAAATGTAGTTTCTATTATAGGTAAGGCACCACCAATTGTTATTAAAAAAGATACTATTGAATATAATGCCGATAGTTTTAAAACGTTGGCTAATGATCGTGCAGAAGATTTACTAAAAAAACTGCCAGGCGTAGAGTTTGATATAGACGGAAATATTACTGTAAACGGTGTGGCTGTAGAAGCTATTAATGTAGATGGTATGGAGTTTTTTGGTGAAAAAATGGGAGATATTGCTCTTAAAAATTTACCAAGTAACGTAATTAGTAAAGTTCAGGTTACCGATTATAAAACAAATTTACAAAAGTTTACAGGTGAAGAGTCCGACTCGGGAACCAAGGAGATTAACATTAAAATTAAAAAAGGTAAGAATACAGCTTTTTTTGGTGATTTAAATGGAGGAGTAGGGAGCGATGATAAGTATCAGGCCAATGCCAATTTATTCCAAATGATAGATGGTAAACAAATTGGGTTTATTTCCGGAACCAATAATATAAATATGCGCCGTGGTTTTACGGCCTTGCCCGATGCCAAATCGAGCACTGGTTATGTAGAATCTGATTTTGTAGGAGCCAATTACTCCAAAGGAAAATGGAACGAAACTCGTGTAAACGCAAATTATAAATACAGCGCGAATAATGTAGATAATAGTAGTTTTAGTTTTAGAGATAACTTTTTACCAGACTTAAATTACACCACCGAAACGGCAAGTAATAGTACTACAGATAGTGATAACCATAGTGGGGATTTGGATTTAAAATTTATTATTCCATCAAAAAATAAATCATCTAACAATAAAATACAGCTATCTAACGAGCTTAATTTTAATAGAGATACTAGCGATTCTTTTTCCGATTCTGCTACAGAATCAAAATCTGACGATGGCGAAGATATTAGTGATTATAATGCTAATAGTGAATCGACTTCTATTAGTAATAGCATCGATAATACCATAGGTGCTATTGTAAGAACAGGAAAAGGACGCGATTTTTTCAATCTTAAATTAAGCACCAATTTTGATAACTCAGAGAGTGATTCTAAAAATTACTCAGAGAATATATTGTACCAAAGAAATACAACAGAAATTCAAGATCAGGTTAGAAGCACAGATAATTCAACCTCAAACATTAATTTTAATGGGTATTGGTTTAAGGAGCTATTTACTAATTTCAGAATTATACCAAAATATAGTGCTACCATTTACCATAATAAAAATGAGAAAAACGTTTTCGATTTTAATGAAATTGATAATGATTACACCGATTTTAATGAGCAACAAAGTTTTGATAGTAAATATGTAACTACCACCTTAAAACCTGCATTAAGATTTAGATACGAGTACAAAGATTTTAGGTTTGAAGTAGAAGGGGCGTATACAAATACTTTTAGAAAATATACCGATGATTTAATTACTGAAAGAAATTTTAATGCAGAATTCGATTATATAACCTATTCAAGTAGAATTCGTTATCGTGATGATAAAGGCTATAAAAATATCTCGTTAGATTATAATCAAAATGTAGATTTGCCATCATCAACACAATTACAACCGGTTGCTAATGTAAGTAATCAAACACATATTTACACCGGAAATCCAGATTTAGAACCAGGTTTAAGTCATAATTTAAGATTCCGATATCAAAACAATATTGCCTTTAATAATATTACTATTAATGCAGAAACAAAAGCAGAGTTTGTAGAAGATAAAATTATTAACTCGACCATTACAGATGCCGATTTAATTAAGTACACTACCTATGATAATATCAACGGCGATTATTCGCTTAGTGGTAATGCTTCTATTTCTAAATCGTATTTCAGTCAAAATACAAATATTAATATGAGTGCTAAGTTTGCGGCATCATACGATAACAATATTTCTATTCAGAATGGAGTAAAATTTTCTGGAAAAAATACTGTTTATAAGCCTTCTGTAGGTTTTAAGTATTCTTATAATAATAGATTCGATTTCGGAATTAATTATAGCTATTCTGTAAATGAAACTTTGTATGATACGGATGCTTTTAATGATAACGAATATTTTGTTCAGAATTTAAAATTAGACACCTCTATCTTTTTCTTCAAAAATGCTTTTTTCTCTAATAAAATAGCATACCAATATAATAGTAGAGTAGGAGATGCTTTTGATGGCGATGCTGTATTTTGGAATGCTGGTTTGGGTGTGCAACTTTGGAACAATAAAGGTACATTAACCCTTGTAGGATACGATATTTTAGGCAAGAATAATGGATACAGACGTTCGGTTACCGAAACCTATATTCAAGATATAGAAAACAAAATTTTAGAGCAGTATTTTATGTTAACGTTCTCTTATAAATTTGGTAGAATTGCAGGTCAGAATATGAATGTAAGACCAGATGGTCCAAGTGGTAGAGGTGGTTATGGAGGTGGAAGACGCAGAAGATAATATCCCCTTTTTTTGAATAAATCGTGTACTATATGAGCTAAACGTTAAGAATTGGCTTTATTAAGGATTTCATCTTAATAAAGCTAATTTAAACCAAAAAAAATGCTTAGATTTGCACGCAATTATAACAGTAATTGCAACATGACTGCACACGAAAATAAAATAGTAGGAGAAGGGTTAACTTACGACGATGTCCTTTTAGTTCCAGCGTTCTCCGAAGTACTCCCTAGAGAAGTTAGTATTCAAACAAAATTTACACGTAACATCACCATTAACGTCCCTATTATTTCGGCTGCAATGGATACCGTTACCGAAAGTAAAATGGCAATTGCCATGGCACAAGAAGGTGGTATTGGTGTATTACACAAAAACATGTCTATAGAGGCACAAGCCTTAAAGGTGCGTCGTGTAAAACGTGCAGAAAGCGGTATGATTATCGATCCGGTAACCTTGCCAGTAACTGCTATAGTTAGCGATGCTAAAAAATACATGGCAGAGTACAGTATTGGCGGTATACCAATTGTTGCAGAAGATGGTACTTTAAAAGGTATTGTAACTAATCGAGATTTACGTTTCGAGCACAATGGTAAGCGCGCTATTAGTGAAGTCATGACAAGTGAGAATTTAGTAACAGCATCTGTAGGAACCTCTTTAAAAGATGCCGAACTTATACTTCAAGAACATAAAATTGAAAAGTTATTAATTGTAGACGATAATTTTAAATTATCGGGATTAATAACCTTTAGAGATATTACAAAATTAAGTCAGAAACCAAATGCAAACAAAGATCAATATGGTCGTTTGCGTGTTGCTGCTGCCTTAGGTGTTACAGCTGATGCTGTAGAACGTGCCGAAGCATTAGTTAATGCTGGAGTCGATGCTGTAGTTATAGATACTGCGCACGGGCATACAAAAGGTGTGGTTTCAGTATTAAAAACTATAAAAGAAAAATTTCCAGATCTAGATGTTATTGTAGGTAATATTGCAACTGGTGCAGCTGCTAAATATTTAGTAGAAGCCGGAGCCGATGCTGTAAAAGTTGGTATTGGACCAGGATCTATTTGTACAACACGTGTTGTAGCAGGTGTAGGTTTTCCTCAGTTTTCTGCAGTTCTAGAAGTAGCAGCAGCTATTAAAGGCAGCGGAGTACCGGTAATTGCCGATGGAGGTATTCGTTATACAGGCGATATCCCAAAAGCTATTGCAGCAGGAGCAGATACGGTTATGTTAGGCTCACTTTTAGCAGGAACAAAAGAATCTCCTGGAGAAACTATTATATACGAAGGGCGTAAGTTTAAATCTTACCGTGGTATGGGTTCTGTTGAGGCTATGAAAGAAGGTAGTAAAGACCGTTATTTCCAAGATGTAGAAGACGATATTAAAAAATTAGTACCAGAAGGTATTGTTGGTCGTGTGCCTTACAAAGGAGATCTTTATGAAAGTATTCACCAATTTATCGGTGGTTTACGCGCAGGTATGGGTTACTGTGGTGCTAAAGATATTGAAACGCTAAAAGAAACAGGACAGTTTGTTAAAATTACTGCAAGTGGAATTAACGAAAGTCATCCGCACGATGTAACCATTACTAAAGAATCACCAAACTATTCAAGGTAATACAAACAGAATTATAAAATTAAAGTTCAACTGAAAGGTTGGACTTTTTTTATGCGTATTATTTTGGGCGTTACCCGAAAAGGGTCGGGCTTTCCGCTATATCTTTTTTTAGATGGTCTCGTTTTAAAAAGGATAAGTTTTAGTAATTAATTTTATGTTATTAATAATATTCTAGTTAATAACATAAAAAAGGATGCCGCATCAATCCCTAACGCGGGGCTATTAACTATGGTTTGGTTAAAAAGACATGAGACCGTTTACATAAAACTATTTTTTAAGACTGGAGTATGTGTATTGTTCAACTTCATTGAAAGTAGATTTATTTACAAGCCTTCAATCATTTCGTTATAATCATATTGTAAATCTTCATGTAAACCCGAAATTATTTTTTTTATCATCAGTAATTGACGATCATACAAGTTTACCAATTGCGTACTACGTTTAATACTTGGCGAAAAGTTTTTTAATGTTTTACAGAAATGGATAAGTAGTTCGGCTTCAGTTTCCTTTTTTTGAGAGTAACGAGCAAACTTTTTTACATTTCTTAAAATTTTTCGAACCGATTTTCTAATATAAAAAAAGCTATCTCTATTTATCGTTTCAAACTCATCGTCAATATATGTTTTTACCGATTGAATGTAATCGTCTTCGTGAGCAGATTCAAATAGTAAATAGGTAAGAAGTTCCTTATTTTCTTTTTTAAATCGGGAAAGGCGCAGGCACAGTGCTATTAATTCACTTTGCGATTGGTGTTGTAATTCTTTTTTAATAGCGACGGCCGAAACTGCTTTCATTTATAAATACATTAGATTTTAAATTTAATAAAATAATACGGGATTCAATATAGAAAGTATAACCGAATTATATTTCAGCTCGTAGTATACAAGGAGCTAATAAAAAAAAGGCTCTAACAGAATGAATCCGATAAAGCCTTTTGTATGTTAAGTTTCCTAATAAGATTTTAACTATCTCAATTTAGGATATTTTGTTGGGTTTGTTTCATGCATTACAGCATAAATTGCTTCAAAAATATCTTCAGCCGATGGTTTGGAGAAATAATCGCCATCATTACCATAAGCCGGTCTGTGAGCTTTTGCTGCAAGTGTTTTTGGCGCACTATCTAAATACTGAAACGCATTTTGTTTATTTAATATTTCATCTAAAATATATGCCGATGCACCACCAGGTACATCTTCATCTATAATCATAACTCGGTTTGTTTTAGCAATACTCTTTACAATATCATGATTTAAATCAAAAGGTATTAGGGATTGCACATCGATAATTTCGGCATCAATACCAAGTGCTAAAAGATCTTTAGCTGTTTGCTCTACTATACGTAAAGTAGATCCGTAAGACACTAAGGTGATATCGGTACCTTCTTTAACAGTTTCAACAACGCCAATAGGTGTTTTAATTGCACTTAGGTTGTTTGGCATTTTTTCCTTCAATCGGTAACCATTTAAGCATTCTACAACAATAGCAGGGTCGTCTCCGTTAAGTAAGGTGTTATAGAAACCTGCTGCTTTAGTCATGTTTCTTGGTACCAAAAGGTGTACACCTTTAACTAAGTTTAGAATACCACCCATTTGTGATCCAGAATGCCAAATACCTTCTAGTCTATGTCCACGGGTTCTTATAATTAGCGGTGCTTTTTGTTTACCTTTAGTTCGGTAATGCAGCGTTGCTAAATCGTCACTTATTATTTGTAGTGCGTATAAAATATAATCTAAATATTGTATTTCAGCAATAGGGCGTAGGCCTCTTAATGCCATACCAATACCCTGGCCAACAATAGTTGCTTCACGAATACCAGTATCTGCCACTCGTAATTCTCCAAATTTTTCTTGTAAACCTTCTAAGCCTTGGTTAACATCACCAATTTTCCCTGTGTCTTCACCAAAAACTAAAACTTCAGGATGACTGCTAAAGATATTATCGAAATTATCACGGAGTATAATTCGGCCATCAACCAATTCAGCATCGTCTGCATAGGTAGGTTTTATTTCCTTAATCCTTACGTTGGCATGTTGTGTTTCAGAATATAAGTGTGAACTAAAGCTGTGTTGTGTTTTTGAAATATTTGCGTTTATCCAATTAGCTAGAGTGTTTTTTTCTGTATGAGTTTCTGCAAGTGTGTGGCGAAGTACTTTTCTAGACGTAGATAAAATATCTTTTCTAGTCGGTTCATCAATAGCCTCTAAATCACTAGCTAATTTCGATATAAAAACACGGTTAGCGCTCTTTGAGGCTACTTTTTTTAAAATACTAACAATCTCTAATTGCTCTTTTTTTATGGGTCTTAAAAAAGTATTCCATGCATTCTTTTTAGCATCGCGAACATTTCGTTTAGCTGTACGCTCAATTTCTACTAAGGCTTCGTTGGTTGCAATGCCGCTTTCAATAATCCATTGGCGCATTTTAGTATTACAATCGTGGTCGCTTTCCCATTCTAAACGTTCTGCATTTTTGTAACGTTCGTGAGATCCGGATGTAGAGTGACCTTGCGGTTGTGTTAATTCTACAACATGAATTAATACCGGCACATGCTCTTCTCTTGCAATTTTTGCAGCTTCCTGGTAGGTTTCCATTAAATTTGGATAATCCCAACCTTTAACTCTCAGTATTTCGAATCCTTTTTCATTTTTATTACGTTGAAATCCTTTTAAAATTTCAGAAATATTTTCTTTAGTAGTTTGGTGTCTGGCGTGTACAGAAATACCGTACTCATCATCCCAAACACTTATAACCATAGGTACTTGTAAAACTCCTGCGGCATTTATAGTTTCAAAAAATAAACCTTCACTTGTACTGGCATTACCAATAGTTCCCCAGGCAACTTCGTTTCCTTTTTTAGAGAAATTTGTAGTATTTATATCTTCAACGTTTCTAAAAATTTTAGACGCTTGCGCTAATCCTAATAAACGTGGCATTTGCCCTGCAGTAGGCGATATATCGGCACTAGAATTATATTGTTCTGTTAAATTTTTCCAACTTCCATTGTCGTTTAAACTGTGGGTTACAAAGTGTCCTCCCATTTGGCGCCCGGCCGACATAGGTTCTAATTCTAAATTTGTGTTAGCGTATAAACCAGCAAAGAATTGTTCGGTGGTTAATTCGCCAATAGCCATCATAAAAGTTTGATCCCGATAATAACCAGATCTCCAATCACCTTTTAAAAAGGCTTTAGCCATAGCTAATTGCGGTACTTCTTTTCCGTCTCCAAAAATGCCAAACTTGGCTTTTCCGGTTAAAACTTCTCGTCGTCCCAATAAACTGCACTCTCGACTAACCATAGCGATTTTATAATCATTTAAAACTTCTGTTTTAAAATCTTCGAAAGAGAGGTCGTTTGTCACGTCTGGAATTGTCTGCATATTGTATGTTATCCTTTTTGCAAAAGTAGTTAATATTAACGATTTTTACAATATTTCGAGTCGTTAAAATATTGTTGCTAATTTGATGAAATAATGATTAAGTTTATTTCTATTGAATTTTTCGTATTAATATCTATTAAATATTGATAATTCAATAAGAAATCAAAACCATCGACGCCTAAACAAACCAAGTAGTGCTTGTGGGTCTAAAGTGAATTTAAACCTGATTTTTTGGTCATAATTTTCTTGGCCTATTTCCCATCCTTGGTTGGAATAAAGAGGCAAATAAATTTCGAAATAATCGGTTACTAAATTAATTCGAATACCGGAATCGTAAACGAAATGAGGATCACGATGCTTATTTTTAACCAAACCAATATCTCCATATAGTAAGATGTAGTTCCAAAGGGTTGTACTTGTATTTACGGTTGAAATCCATTGGTTTGCAAAAGGCGTATCTAATTTAGATTTAAAACCACCTTCAGCTTCTATATATTGTTGGCTAAATATACCCGAAGCTTCAGACCTTCCCAAGTAAGAATAATCGAATAAATAATCCGATGGGCGATCTAGAGCAAAACTAAAATAGCTTGAGCTACTCGGTAAATTATTTTTTATAAAGGCTCCTGTGTAAAAACGGATATTTAATTGTCTATTACTTTCAAATAACCTTCTATACTCATAGTTGAATGCTAGCTTACTAAAGTTTTTAGCGGCCTGAAAATCAGAATACCAACTACTATACTTAATTAGGTTATTATTAGAATTTGTGTAACGCGCATTAAAAACGGCATAATTAGGCTCAGTATTTGTTAAAATACTATTTTGATCTTGGTCTCTATGAATATCTAAATATCTTAAACTTAATGATTCTCGTCTATTAGATCTAAAATCAGAATCTTCTCTAAAGCTTAGAGAAATAGACGGCTGAATTTTTCTGACAAATAAATCTTCCGCATAAGATTTATAGCTTCCAGATATACCATAATTTATAGCATATAGATCGTTGTTTTCAAAATAATGCGTTTTAAAAGCAGAAATACCACCTGTAAAAGTTCTCGATTTTACAGCGTATTGTGGCTCTATTCTATAATTAAAAAGTTTTCTTAAAACGGTTTTATTATAAGCTCTTACTCCAAGTGTAAGCCCATCGTAAATGTTATTAAATTCTACAATTGGCATAAAAAACACCTGGTTGTAATGTGGGTCTTCAATATCTTGAAATACTCTAAGCTGCAGTGGTTTGTTATTAAAAAAGAAGCCTTTAAGCGACTTCCAATTGTCTCTTAAGTTGTTTTCAGGAATACTGTTTTCGTAGTTTAAAGCTAATTTATTAGCACCGTTTCGTGGCAAAGTAAACGTTTTACTTCCCGAAATATCTTCTAACCAAGTTTTAGAAATTATACTATCGTTATTTAAAGTATATAACGAAACAGGCATGCTATTGTTTCTTTTATTTTTAACGGTAAGCGTAATAGAATCTTCGGTTTTTGTAACGTTTTGTATTTTAAAATCTATCTTTTTTCGAGTCGCTATGTATTCAGAAAAAAACCAATCAATATCTTTATCTGTGTTAGATTTTATAAGTTTTTCAAAAGCTTTTGTACTTGTTGGTTTTAGCTTATTTGTCTTCAAAAAAGATTCTATAGTATTTTCAACTACATCTCCATTTACAAATTCATCTAAATACTTAAGGCCAACGCCTGCCTTGTATTTATTGGCAATATTTTTGTTAAACTTCAACAGAGAGTCTTTGGCCATTGTTAAAGGTTGGTCTCTATTAGTTCGAGCCATTAACATGTACGCTAAGGTGTATTTGTCGTTAAATTTCATGTCTGCAGCATGAAACGGGCGAACAGCCCAATAATCACTAATGCTGCCTAAAAACTTCATGTTTGGATAAAACTCATTCACATAATTAATGGTGTAATAAATTTGAATACCATCCATTAACCATTGCTCTTTTCTAGGATTTAGCAGCAGTGTGTTTTCTAAATAATTGTGCAAAGCAATCTTCAATAATTTAAGTTCGTACTCAAAATTATCAGGATAAGGTTTTATAAAATTAGGCAAAAAATTAAGCCCATAAACAGGGTCTTTTGCGTAATCTATTTTAGTAAGTAACAGTTTTTCATGCGGATATTTATCAAAGGTTTTTAATAAGAATTTAGAGATTTTTTCGGTTAATAAAACCTTATCAATAACCTCTAAGCCGCCATCATCTATATTGGAAACTATCGTGAAATTTTCTCCCTTAATTGTATTAAAATCAGAGTGCTTACTTAAAAATAACTTAGTGTTAATTCTATCTTTTCCTTCTAATTTAATAGTTTGCGTACTATCTAATTCTTTTCTTTCAGTAATATTTAATTCCGAAGTTATACTGTAGCCTTTTGGGTATTCAATATCCAGGGTTACATCTGCCAACGGAATGTACAAATCATCTAGATCTTTGTTACTGTAATACTGCCATTCACCATCGTAAATTGCGGGAGTAAAATACCAATAACGCAAGTTTAAATCCCCATAATCAGTTATTCCATAACTTGTAAATTTACTATTTGGTACCTGTACGCGGTATTGAAGTGTAATGGTATAACTATTGTTTGGATTAACGGCCTTTACTAAATTAACCTGTAAAATATCCATTTGGCCTTGTAAAGGTGAAAAGGTTAAAACTGCATCATTTTGCTTGACTAATGTTACTACCGAAAAGCCACGGTCCTCATTTTTAGCTAAGTGAAAATCATTTTTATACTCATCTGCAATTCGTGTTGCTAATGCTGTTTTTTTTGTAGAATAACTATTGTTCCAATCACTTAAATAAATAGTCTTTAAAGTGTCTTTGGTTGCGTTATGGTAGGTAATAGTTTGTACAATTTCAATAGATTTATTTTCAATATCAAACTTGGCCTTTAAGTCAATTTTATTCTGACTAAAACCAGAAAGGCATATGGAAGAAAACACGAAAATAAATAAAAAATGTAGCTTCAAATTATTTTAACATTAATAAGGTTTATAGTGCTTAAGGCGCTGCAATATAATAAAATAAGGTGGCTTAAAAATATTAGTTTTAACTTTAACTAACATTGAGAGAGGTTACCTCTAAAACCTATGTTTGGGCGTTACCCGAAAAGGGTCGGGCTTTCGGCAGTCGCTTTTTTGTGTTGCATAGGTGCAACCACACAAAAAGAGCTTCAACAAAGCCTCAATCCCTAACGCAGGGCTAGCTTCTAAAACCAGTATTTACAGCTGTTTTAGAAGCTTTACCTGTGTATATTAAAAGTTAGGTGTTAGTCTAGATTCTTTGTAAAAAGCATCGAGTATATCAATAACTTCATCTTCCGTATCTACTAAGTGTATTAAGTCTAAATCTTTGGGGCTAATATTTTCAAAACTGTCTAAAAGTGTTGTTTTTATCCATTCAATCAATCCTTTCCAGAAATCTGTGCCAACAAGAATTATCGGGAATTTCCCTATTTTATGTGTTTGTATAAGTGTGATCGCTTCAAATAATTCATCCAAAGTTCCAAAACCACCTGGCATAACAACAAAACCTTGAGAGTATTTTACAAACATTACTTTTCTAACAAAAAAGTAATCGAAATCTAGACTTTTATCATTGTCAATATAAGGGTTGTCATGTTGTTCAAAAGGCAATTCAATGTTTAGTCCAACCGAAGTTCCGCCTCCTAAATGCGCACCTTTGTTACCTGCTTCCATGATTCCTGGTCCGCCGCCAGTAATAACGCCATAGCCATGCTCAACAATTTTGCCAGCTACCTTTTCTGCTAATTTATAATATTTGTGATCTGGCTTAGTACGTGCCGATCCAAAAATAGAAACACAAGGTCCTATTTTACTCATTTTTTCAAAACCATTAACAAACTCGCCCATTATTTTAAAAATGGCCCATGAATCGTTTGTTTTATTCTCATTCCAACCCTTTGGGTGTTGTTCTTTTTTCATATATATTATTCTGTTTTAAAAGTTTTTTAAATTTTATTTTCCATTTTCGAGCTCTAGTTTTAAAAAGCGCGCTGTATGACTCTTTTTGTGTTTAGCCACAACCTCGGGAGTACCTTCTACAATAACCTTGCCACCACCTTTACCACCTTCGTAACCTATATCAATAACGTGATCCACAGTTTTTATAACATCTAAATTATGCTCTATAATCAATACGGTATTTCCTTTATCTGCTAATTTGTTCAAAACAATCATTAATACCCTAATATCCTCAAAATGTAAACCCGTTGTAGGTTCATCTAGAATATAAAATGTGTTGCCAGTATCTCTTTTAGAAAGTTCTGTGGCTAATTTTATACGTTGTGCCTCACCACCTGAAAGTGTTGTGCTTTGCTGGCCCAAAGTAATATATCCTAAGCCAACATCTTGTATAGTTTTTACTTTTCTGTATATTTTTGGTATGTGCTCAAAGAAATCTACGGCCTCATCAATGGTCATATTCAAGACATCACTGATTGACTTTCCTTTGTAACGAATTTCTAAGGTTTCTCTATTAAAACGTTTCCCTTGGCAGGTTTCGCACTCCACATAAACATCCGGAAGGAAATTCATTTCAATAACTCGTAAACCGCCGCCTTGGCAGGTTTCACAGCGTCCCCCTTTTACATTAAAACTAAAACGGCCTGCTTTGTAACCACGAATCATGGCTTCGGGGATTTTAGCAAATAAAGCTCTAATTTCACTAAACGTTCCTGTATAAGTAACAGGGTTACTTCTTGGTGTTCTACCAATTGGCGATTGGTTAATATCAATAACTTTATCAATATGCTCTAATCCTTTTATGCTTTTGTATGGCATAGGTTTTTTTACACCATTAAAGTAATGAGCGTTTAAAATAGGGTAGAGGGTTTCGTTAATTAAAGTAGACTTTCCACTACCGGAAACTCCAGTTACTCCAATCATTTTACCTAACGGAAGTTTAACGGATACGTTTTTTAAGTTATTACCCGTACAGCCTTTAAGCTCTATGAATTTACCATTTCCTTGTCTACGTTTTTTCGGAATTTCTATTTCTTTTTTACCATTAAGGTAATCGGCAGTTAAAGTATCGTGCGTTTTTAATTCTTCTGGGGTGCCAATACTTATAATGCTACCACCATGTTTTCCAGCCTTCGGGCCAATATCAATAACATAATCGGCACGCTCAATCATGTCTTTATCATGCTCAACTACAATTACAGAGTTCCCTATATCTCTTAAAGCGACTAAAGAATTTATTAGTTTTTCGTTATCACGTTGGTGCAAACCAATACTGGGTTCGTCTAAAATGTAAAGTACACCAACTAATTGCGAGCCAATTTGAGTTGCCAATCTAATACGTTGGGCTTCGCCACCAGACAGAGATTTAGAACTTCGGTTGAGAGATAAATAATTAAGTCCAACATCAAGCAGAAACTGCAGTCTAGATTTAATTTCTTTGATAACTTCTTCTGCAATTTTTAATTGTTTTTCAGAAAGATGTTCATTTAAATTTTTAAACCACTCGGCCAATTCTACAATATCACTGTTGGCTAATTCGGCTATGTTTTTTTCGTTTATTTTAAAATAAAGCGATTCTTTTTTTAATCGTGAACCTTCGCAAACCGGACAAGTAATTTTGTCCATATAATCTTTTGCCCAACGTTTTAAGGAGGTGGATTCTGCCGTTTTGTACTGGTTGTCAATAAAATTAGCTACTCCTTCAAAATCAATTTTATAATCACGAGTTACACCTAAGGTTTTACTTTCTACAGAAAACTTATCGTTACCACCATACATAATAATTTGTTTGGCTTCTTTGGGAATATCTTTGTAAGCATCGGTTAGTTTAAAATTAAAGCGTTGCGCAATAGTTTCAAACTGTTTAAAAATCCATGAGTTTTTTTCTGGACCATGTGGCGCTAATGCTCCGTTTTTTATAGAAATACTATCGTCTGGAACAATTTTACTTTCGTTAACCTGATACAATTCTCCAATACCATTACAGTTATCGCAAGCGCCCTTAGGTGAGTTAAACGAGAAATTGTTAGGTTCAGGATTTGGATATGAAATTCCTGATGTAGGACACATGAGACTTCTACTAAAGTATCTTGCTTCTTGGGTGTCTTGATCTATAACCAAAAGTACATCTTCACCATGATACATAGCTGTATTAATGGTTTCGGTAAGGCGTTTATCGTTATCTGCAGTGTCGTCAATTTTTAATCTATCAATTACAATTTCGATATCGTGATTTTTATAACGATCTAATTTCATCCCTTTTACAAGGTCTTTTATTTCGCCATCTGTACGGACTTTTACGAAGCCTTGTTTAGCAATTTGCTCAAAAAGTTCGCGATAATGTCCTTTTCTAGAACGTACCACTGGTGCTAAAACATTAATACGTTTTCCTTTAAAATCTTTGAGAATAAGCGCTTTTATTTGATCATCACTATAGCTCACCATTTTATCACCAGTATTATAGCTATAGGCATCGCTGGCACGCGCAAAAAGCAAGCGCATAAAATCGTAAATCTCTGTGATTGTACCAACCGTAGATCTTGGTGATTTACTTGTTGTTTTCTGTTCTATGGCTATTACAGGCGAGAGACCGTCTATTTTGTCAACATCCGGACGTTCTAGCCCACCTAAGAATTGTCGGGCATAAGCCGAAAAAGTTTCAATATATCGGCGTTGGCCTTCAGCATAAATTGTATCAAAAGCTAAAGACGATTTTCCACTTCCCGACAAACCTGTAATAACTACAAGCTTTTCTCGAGGAATAGAAACATCTATATTTTTTAAGTTGTGAACTCGCGCTCCTTTTACTTCAATAAAATCATCAAATTGGCTCATAAATAGGCAAAAGTGCAAAGTTACGATTTTTGATGTTAAAATCTTGTGAAGATTAATTGTCTATTCTGTTAAATAGATTTTTAGTTTGAAGCTAGATTTTTTTTGGATTTAATGCATATTTTACTGAATTTCTGATGTAAATATTTGATGTAAAATTTATTTTGTTTTAGTATTATTGTGTTGGAAATAAAAAAACAACTTTAGATGAAATTATTAGGTATAGGTTCTCGAATTAATCACGCAACTTATGGAAAAGGTGTTGTAACGAATGTAACGTCACAGCATTATTGGGTAACATTTATAGAAAATGGATTAGAAACTATAGATTTAGATAGTGAATTTGATGTTATTGAGGCGGCCGATGGTGATGTGGATACGGTAAGCTTTTTTGAAGTGGAAAGTAGCTTGGTTAAAATTTTAAAGCAATGGAGCGATGTAAGTGAAATTGTGCCTATTGCGGATAAGTATAAAGGTGGTAAACTAATTTTAGAACCTGCAGATACAAGTATGAGACCTTATGAGTTGCCTATTGATAAGTTTTTTCATAAAATAACTATGGTTCGTGATCGTTTGCGTGTTATGGAGCAACGGATTAATGCTAGTGATATGGATGAACAAGGTAAGATAGATTTACAACAGTACATTACTAGAATCTATGGCAGTTTAACCAGTTTCAATATTTTGTTTAAATCGAAGGCAAATAATTTTGTTGGACAGCGAAGTAAATAAGTTTAACTTATTAAAGTAAGTTCTCCGGAATCGTCAATTTTATATTCAAAATAAAACCATTTTTTTAATTTCGATTTTTCTTCAATTTTAAAAGCCGTTATTAAGCGATCGCCATCTGTTTTTAGATAAATAGCACCGTAAACATCTACATTGGTTTTTGCTAAATGATTAATGCCTTCTTCTATTAATTTGTTAAGTTTATCAGTAGGTTTGGCCACCATTTTAGCAATATTTTTCTTTAAGGTAGTAATGATGTTTTCATCTTCATGCTCTCGTGTAGAACGCTGTAATTCCGTTGAAAGTAAAACAGGCGAATCTCCTCGGCCGTGTTTTCCTAATCGGCCCAATAAATCGGGTCTTGGGTGTACGTGTCCTTCTTGATCTCCAGAGGAAATTACAAAACAAGCAGGATTTACGGCTAGCATAAATTCGTCTGTAACATCGGCCGCACCGTGGTGACAAACCTTCATTACTTCTGCATTAAACCAATTTTTAGCCTCGTTAATCATAGTTTTCGAAGCTTCGGTTCCAGATTTTGGGAAAGATTTTCTTTGAGTATAATGCTTTAACAGAAATTTTTCAGCCGCCTTATTTAAGTCGCCTCCAAAAAGCACTTTAAATTTACCATAGTGGAGCCTTAATATTATGGAATGGCCATTTTTAGTTTTGCCGTAACTACTTATTTTTTCTAAGCGTAAGTTGCCATCTTCATCTTTATTAGTTACTGGACCAAGAACTTCGATGCTGTAATTTTTTCCATCTGAAGGTGCAAAGCCAGGCATGTAAGTTCTGTTGTTTTCATGTGTGCTTTGACTAGAATCTACCGAAAGCATTTTAAAATCCTTTATTTTAGGATTAGTAAGCGCGGCATTTATTACACTTGGAAAAACATATCTTCCAAAGGTTGATGTGTCGCTAAAATGTTCCTCTATTTCAGTTTTGCTTATCGCTAAATTTTTAATATATTTTTTTCCGGTGGACGGATCTTCAAAATAGCCTCCTACCTTGTCAAAAGTTCCGCTTACTGGGCGTTCTACCAATCCGTTATGGAAAATGGTGTTAAAGCCAACGGTTTTATTTTCAAAAATAGATTTAAATCCATAGTAATGATCCATGTCAGGATGCGTTATGATAGCAGCTTCAAATTGAAAACCACGGTGAGCAAACCTACCTTCTAAAAAGGTTTTCATATTTTTACCTTCACCAGCATCAATAACCATAATGCGTTCTTCTTCATTGCGTTCTGGCGTAATTAATACGGCTCCATCACCTTGACCTACATCTACAAAAATAATTTCTAATGGTCGTGTATCGGTAGTGTCGGTTTCTTTTATAAAAAGTGTTTTTGCATTTGGTGTGTTTGGCGACCAATTTAT
Organism: Algibacter sp. Ld11; assembly: GCF_045066735.1. NCBI lineage: Bacteria > Pseudomonadati > Bacteroidota > Flavobacteriia > Flavobacteriales > Flavobacteriaceae > Algibacter > Algibacter sp. Ld11. The sequence goes on from NZ_JBISHH010000026.1 coordinate 270,477, forward strand.
AGCAAGCCAACCTGTACCAATTTCACTAAAATCGTGATTGTCTTTTATAGAAAGCCAATCTCCCCAAAGCACTTGGCGCTCTTTTTTTAGTTTGCCAGTATTGGTATTAAGCTCGTAGAGGTATATTTTTTTGTGATCCTTCGATAAGCCTACAAATTTATGTGCCATTGTAAATCGGTTTTATTAATTAGTTGGCTAATAATTATCGAAGTTGTTGGATTTATTGAAACCTGAACTTCCAGTTTAGGGTGTAATAAAATTACATATTTTAATTTAAAACTCTTGTAATAATCTTAAAATTAATAGTTTGTTAATCTAGGTTAAGGTGTATTAGTTTGAAGTTTTAAGGTGGTCTATTTCTAGACCCAAAACCATAAGTTTATGAAAATTTGGTAATAATGCTCCGGTTTCAGTAGTTTTCCAATCGCTCCAAGTGGCTTCTAAGCCGTCTATTGGTAATATGGAAGTCCACATTTTAAATGATAAAGGTTTATAATTATCATCTAAAATCCATAAATAAGAATCTCCAGGTGTGGAGCCTCCTGAGGTATAGGTAATTAAAAGTGCAGCTTTGTTATTTGCCAATTTTACAAGGCGACGTTCGGTTCCGGAATCAAACACTTTATAGGGAGCAACAAGCCAAAAGGAGTCATTATTAAAATAGCTGAGTGCTTTGTTTTTAAGTTCGTCGGCAATGTCACTATCTGAAATAAAACCATGAACATAGGCTTTGCTTAAATTGTGGTTGTTTAAATCTAGAGCTACTCTATAATCTTTCCAAAATACATCACATTTGTTTTCGCTTTTTTGCCATTGGTAATGGTGTCTGTTTTTAAAAGTCCATTCAATATAATCTGTATTTTTGTATGCTTCAAAATCTAGAGCTTTTAGCATATCTTCGGCTAATACATCTGCTTGCTCTCCCTGAATTCCTTTTGGAAGGTCTTCGTTATATTTAAAATAAACAAAACTAAAAAGCAAAAGACTTGGTAGTGTTAGGAACACAATGATACCTAAAACGATTTTTGTTATTTTTTTTGTTTTCAATTTCGAAAAATTTTGTTGTTTTATAACGCTAAGTTAAAAGTTTTATTGAGATTTAGCACTTAAAATCCGACGGCTGTATCATCTCCACGATAATCTGCGCCTCCTTCTAAAGTATTATTGTCTAAAACAAGAATTCCATCTACTTTTCCGATAACAGGTGAATCTTTTTCATTGATTGAATAACCTAGTTTTTTAAGGTTTTCAATTACGGTTTTATTGAATGAATTAGGTTCCATGTTAATTTCATCTGGTAACCATTGGTGATGAAAACGTGGCGCGTTTACTGCTTCTTGCATGGTCATTTTGAATTCGTGAACATTTAAAATAGTTTGTAAAACCGATGTAATTATAGTGGCACCTCCTGGTGTGCCTACAGACATAAATAACTCGCCGTTTTTTTCAACAATTGTTGGTGTCATAGAGCTTAACATACGTTTTTGAGGTACAATACTATTGGCTTCAGCACCAATAAGTCCAAACATATTAGGTTCTCCAGGTTTGCTACTAAAATCGTCCATTTCGTTATTTAAGAAAAAGCCAAGTTCAGAACAGTACAATTTAGAACCGTAAGCACCATTTAGCGTTGTAGTTGCAGAAATAGCATTTCCAAATTGATCTACAATAGAATAATGCGTAGTTTCATCACTTTCAATGATGGCAATGTTTCCATGTGATACATCTTTGGAAGAAGTTGCTTTTTCAAATGAAAAATTGTCCATTCTACCTCCTAAATATGCTTCGTTAATTAGTGTTTCAATAGGGATTTCAACAAAATCAGGATCACCTAAATAAAAACTTCTATCGGCATAAGCGCGACGTTCGGCTTCTGTGATCACTTGAATTGTTTTTTCTGTATTATGTCCATATTCATCCAAATGAAAAGGTTCAATCATTTTCATTATTTGTGCCAAACACACGCCTCCACTAGAAGGAGGTGACATGGAAATAATTTTTAAATCATCATAAAAAAAACTAATTGGGGTACGCCATTTGGCTTCATAGCTTGCTAAGTCTTCTTCGGTAAGTATACCTCCATTATCCTGAAGGAAATTAGCAAGTTTTTTTGCCGTTTCCCCTTTGTAAAACCCATCTTTCCCATACTTTAATATGCGTTCTAAAGTCTCGCCTAGATTGTGGTATTTAATGGTGTCGTTTGCTTTCCATGCCTTATCAAAAAGAATGGAATCTTTATTGGTTTTTTTAAAGAAAGGTTGGTAATGTGCAATGCGTTTTTCTTGTTTTTCGGTAACTATAACACCTTGTTTAGCTAAAGCAATTACAGGATTTAAAATATCTTCAATAGGTAAGCTGCCTAGTTTTTTATGTACTTCAAACACACCTGCAACCGTGCCAGGAACACCTACGGCCATCGCACCGAGTGTGCTTTTTTCAGCGATCAAATCTCCTTTTTCATCTAAATACATGTTTTTAGTAGCTGCCATTGGTGCTTTTTCACGATAATCTATGGCCCCCGTTTCTCCGCTGGCTTTGCGGTAAACCATAAATCCGCCGCCACCTAAATTACCAGCGTATGGATATGCAACGGCTAAAGCAAGCTCGGTTGCCGCCATGGCATCAAAGGCGTTACCTCCTTTTTTTAGAATGTCGGTTCCTATTTTCGAAGCTTCAATTCGAGCGGAAACAACCATCGCATTTTTAGTTATTAATCCTATTTGTTTCTCTGATTTAGGAGTTTTAACTGCTTTTTTACAGGAGATAAAAAATAATAACAAAAGTGCCGCGTATACAATATGCTTCATAAAATAGTTTGGTTAAGTTCTTTTAATTTTTCCTTTGAGAAAACAATAAGCTCATCAAAGAACGAAGAAAATTCTGTTTCAAATTCTTTATAAAAAAATTCGAGTTCGTTTACGGCTTTATCCATTCCTGATCTGTTTTTTGTTCGCCGGTTCATACCCTCTAAAACACGAGCAATACCTTCGATAGAAGCATAGCTTAGTAGCCAATTATCACTCACCATGTAATGCATCATTTTTTGAATTCGGGAAGGAAGTACGCTGTAATTATCTTCTAAAGAATCGTAAAAAGTATCAACATAATCGGCTAAAGGTATATCGCTATAAGTGCTCCAATTTTTAGCTAAAAAGTGATCGTAAAGTATATCGACAATTACACCAGAATAATGGCCGTAATTTTCATGAAGTCTTTTAGTGCTTATCCTTACTGTTTTGTGAGCATCGGTGTAAGTATCTATATTGCGGTGTAATAAAATACCAATTTGAAGGTCTCTCGGGTATTTTTTATAATTTTTTCCTTTAATACCATCGGCAATAAAATTTCCTACAGTTACTAATTCGTTATCCCCTGAAAGATAAATATGTGCTAAATAGTTCATGGTGGAAATTTACGAATTCCGAATTTGAAATACTATATTTGTCGTTTAAAATTAAACAAAACTATGACACTAATAAAATCAATTTCAGGGATTCGAGGTACCATTGGCGGACAAGTAGGTGATAATTTAACACCAATAGATGCTGTTAAATTTGCATCGGCTTATGGCGTTTGGCTTAAAGAAAACCGTAAAAAAGAAAATTATAAAGTTGTTGTTGGTCGAGATGCTCGTATTTCGGGTAAAATGATGCAAAATTTAGTGATGAATACCCTTATAGGCTTAGGTATTGATGTAGTAGATCTTGGGCTTTCTACAACTCCAACTGTTGAAGTTGCTGTAACTTTAGAGCATGCCGATGGTGGTATTATTCTAACTGCAAGTCATAATCCAAAGCAATGGAATGCCTTAAAGTTATTAAATGGAAAAGGCGAGTTTTTAGATGCCATTGAAGGTGAGAAAATATTGAATATTGCAGAAAGCGATAGCATGAATTTTGCTGAAGTAGATGATTTAGGGAAAATCACTAAAAATAAGGCTTACATAGATTTACATATTATTGAAGTTCTCGATTTAGATTTAGTTAATGTTAATAATATTGAAGACGCTAAATTTAAAGTGGTTGTAGATGGTGTTAATTCTACCGGAGGTATTGCAATCCCTTTACTTTTGGAGCGTTTAGGTGTTGAAGTCGTTAAGCTTTACTGTGAGCCAAACGGTGAGTTTCCTCATAACCCAGAACCTTTAAAAGAACATTTAACAGATTTATCTGAAGAAGTTAAAAAGCATAATGCCGATTTTGGAATTGTTGTAGATCCTGATGTAGACCGCTTGGCCTTTATGGACGAAAACGGAAACATGTTTGGTGAAGAGTACACTTTGGTTGCTTGTGCAGATTACGTGCTAAGTAAAACTCCAGGAAACACGGTAAGTAATATGAGTTCTACTCGTGCTTTACGCGATGTTACCGAAAAATATGGTGGAACTTACGAAGCAAGCGCAGTAGGCGAAGTGAACGTGGTTAATTTAATGAAGAAGAATAAAGTAGTTATCGGAGGTGAAGGTAATGGAGGTATTATTTACCCAGACTCTCACTATGGTCGCGATGCGCTTGTTGGCGTTGCATTATTTTTAAGTTTATTAGCAGAAAGGCAAATGTCTGTTAGTGCACTTAGAGCGACATATCCTGATTACTTTATGAGTAAAAAGAAAATTCAGTTAACTCCAGGTTTAGATGTTGATGGTATTTTAAAGGAAATTGAAACACGTTACCAAAATGAGCAATTAACAACTATTGACGGTGTAAAAATTGACTTTGCAGAAAGTTGGGCACATTTACGTAAAAGTAATACGGAGCCAATAATTAGAATTTATACTGAAGCAAAATCGCAAAATGAAGCAGATACTTTAGCCGATAAATTTATTGAAGAGATTGGAGCTATAGCAAATACTTAATATTTAAAAACATTGAAAAGTTTACAAAAGCGCAATTTATTTGCGCTTTTTTTTGTTTCAAAAAGTAGGGTTTTATCTCAGTATTAGATTAAATAGGTAATCTATGTTCAAATCCATGTAACTAATGGTCAATTGAGGTAAAACAAAAGAAGATTTGGTTTGAAATTGCTAGTTTTATATTAACTAAACATTTTAATAAGGTTATGAACTTAAAAAACTATACGCGAATTACGTTATTATTTCTCTTGATATTCACGGTGTCTTGTCAATCAAAAAAAGAAAAAGTAGTCCCGAAAAAAAACACCAATGAAAAACCAAATATTGTTTTAATTATTGCGGATGACGTTAGTTGGAACGATATAGAACCTTACGGACATCCCAATATTAAAACACCAAATCTTAATAAAATGGCAAAAGCGGGCATGTTATTTAATCAAGCCTTTTTAACCACAAGCTCTTGTAGTCCAAGTCGAACCAGTATTATTTCTGGATTATATCCGCATAATACAGATGCCGAACAACTCTCATGGCCATTGCCAGAAGGGAAAAAAACATTTGTACAACAATTAAAAAATGCTGGATACTGGACGGGTTTAGCGGGTAAATATCATATGGGAGAACCTGCAAAAGATGATTTTGATGAATTATTAGAAATGCAGTGGAAAGATGCACCAATAGGATTAGATAGAAGACTTGTGGGAGATGGAAGCGGTTGCGATGAATGGATTAAATTATTAAAAGACAGACCTAAAGGAAAACCGTTTTTTACATGGTTGGCTTCTTTTGATGCGCATAGACCCTTTTATACGGGGATATCAGATAATCCTTATGGGCCTAAAGATGTCATCATACCACCTTACATGCCTAAAACGGATAAAGTTAAAGAAGATTTTTCACTTTATTATGATGAGATTTCTAGAATGGATAGTTATATAGGTCAGGTTATTGCAGAATTGGATGAACAGGGTGTAACGGAAAACACATTGATTTTATTTATATCCGATAACGGTAGAGCTTTCCCAAGAGATAAAACAACACTCTACGATGGAGGAATTAAAACACCTTGGATTGTTAAGTGGCCAGCTAAAATTAAAGCAGGTAGTGTAAATAATAATTTAGTAAGTTCCGCAGATATTGCTTCAACGTTCATGAGTGCTGCAGGCTTAAAACCTTTGGAAGAATTTGATGGTGAGGATATTATGCCTTTGTTGCTAGGTGGTAACAAAGCATTGCATAGTGAGATTTATGCAGAAGATCATTTTCATGATTTTGAAGATTATACACGGGCTGTTAGAACACAACAGTTTAAATATATAAAAAACTATTATCCAGATTTACCAAATACACCGTCTGCAGATGTTTTAAGAGATAGAACATGGAAGAGTATGGTGGAAGAACATAAAAAAGGAAACTTAAACGAAGCTCAAATGCGTTGTTTTGAAATGCCAAGACCAGAAGAAGAACTTTTTGACGTTATAGCAGATCCTAATGAATTAAATAATCTCGCTCAAAATAAAGATTATTTTGATGTGTTAAACAACATGCGCTCAAGATTAGAAACTATAAGAACAAGTACTAAAGATTATATGCCTAAACAACGAACTCCAGACGATTTTTTTAGAGCTACTGGTTTACCAACAAAGTATCGTATTCGTCCTAGACCGTCTAAAGCGGTATATATGCAAGCTCAAAAAGAAGGGAAGGTATTAGTCAATCCTGATTTTAAAGAGTAAAAAAAAGAAAGTTCAGTAAAAAGGCCTGTTTTATTTTAAGCAGGTTTTTTATTACGATGTTTCCAACGTTTATGCGTCCATAAATAATATTCTGGCGCTTCGTAAATTTGTTCTTCTACACGCTTTAGGGCAGCATCGATTATGGCATAATTTTCTATTGATTTTGTGTCTTCAATGATATCCATAAACGTGGCTTCATAATAGCCACGTTTAATTTTTTTTACTTTTAAAAAAAGAGTGGCCATGTCTAACCGCTTAGCTAAAACCTCTGCGCCAACGTGTACAGGTACATTTACTCCCATAAAATCTTGCCAATGTAAAGCGCTGCTTAATCTTGGAGACTGATCGAAAACAAAACCGTTTAAAGTTAATTCTTTGTTTACTTTAGCTCTTAAAAGTGTTGGGACAGTTTCCTTTGTGGTAATTAAGTGACTGTTATATTTTGCTCGAATACGTTTTACTAGAGCGTCAAAATACTTATTGCTTAGTTGCTTATAAACAGCATACCCTTTATGGTTTACGTGCGCCTGTAGAATAAAAATCCATTCCCAACTTGCATAATGTCCCATTAAAAGTATAATACTTTTATTTGCTTTTTCTAATTCATGTATTTCTTCGAGATTAGTGAAAATATAACGTTTTTTTATTTCGGCCTCAGAGATAGTTATCGATTTAACCGCCTCTAAAATCATATCACATAAATGATGATAGAATTTTTTTTGAATTAAAGCAATTTCTTTTGTAGATTTTTCAGGGAACGCGAGCTTTAAATTACTAGTTACAACTTTTTTTCTGTAGCCAATGATATGGTAAATTAAAACATAAACCGCATCGGAAACCAAGTAAAGCAATTTAAAAGGCAACATCGAAATTAACCATAAAAACGGATAAAGAATAATATAAGCTATTAATTGCATGAAATAATTTTAGATTTGCAAATATATGTTAATCAATTTTAAACATTAAAGTGAGTATGGGGAAATTAGATTTAATAACCATGGTTATTATTGCGGCAAATGTAATAATCTCTTATAAGGGTTTTAACGATTATACTTTTTTCGAGAAATACAAATTCAATGTTGGTGGTATACAGCGTGGAGAAAAAATAAGGTTTTTCAGTGCTGGATTCTTACATGTAGATATGCAGCATTTATTGTTTAATATGGTATCGCTTTACTTTTTTGCAGGTAGTGTAGCTAGTGCTTTGGGTATTGTAGGGTTTTTAGCGGTTTATATTGGTAGCCTTATGTTTGGTAACTTATTGTCTCTTTATTTTCATAAAAACGAATATCATTATAGTGCTGTAGGTGCAAGTGGAGCGGTAAGTGGTATTATTTATTCTGCTATTTTATTTCGTCCAGATATGAGCCTATATATGTTTATGATTCCAATTCCAATTCCGGCTTATCTTTTCGGTATTGGTTATTTGTTATATTCTATTTATGGGATGAAAAATAAAATTGGTAACATTGGTCACGATGCCCATTTTGGGGGTGCTATTGGCGGTTATGTTATTACTTTACTATTAGTTCCTGCTATATTTCAGACTAATCTGCTAATGGTTGTTTTATTGGCATTACCAATTGTTTTATTGTTTGTAATGAAAAAAATGGGTAAAATCTAATAATTCATAAAATCATTATTGGCATAGCTATTGAATTTATATGAATGTTGAGCGGAAAGGTTCGGTTTTAATAACTTGATTTTTAGTTGCTTAATATTTTATGTAAATTGTTAAACTTAAAGTTCAATGTGTTTTTATGACAGATTGACTCAAAATTATATATGAAAAAATCAAAATTTACAACTCTTGACAGTTTGTCACTACAGGAATTCGATGAGAACTCAGAATTAATTCCTTTAATGACGCCTGAAGATGAGGAAGCTATAAATAATGAAGAATTGCCGGAAACACTTCCTATTCTATCATTACGAAACACCGTTTTGTTTCCTGGTGTAGTAATTCCAATTACTGCAGGGCGTGATAAATCGATTAAACTAATAAATGATGCCAATAAAGGCGGAAAAGTTATTGGTGTGGTTGCTCAAAAAGATGAGTCGGTAGAAAATCCATCTGCAAGTGAAATTCACGAAACAGGAACTGTAGCTCGTATTTTACGTGTTTTAAAAATGCCTGATGGCAACGTAACGGTTATTATTCAAGGTAAAAAACGCTTTAAAGTGGCGGAGGTTTTAACTGAGGAGCCATACATGAATGCGACTATTCGCGACATGGCAGAGGCTAAACCTGCGATTAAAAACAAAGAGTTTTCTGCAATTATAGAATCTATAAAAGAGTTAGCTTTAGAAATTATAAAAGAAAGTCCGAACATACCTAGTGAGGCGTCTTTTGCTATAAAAAATATTGAAAGCAATTCGTTTTTAATAAATTTCGTGTCGTCTAACATGAATCTGTCGGTGGCCGAGAAGCAGTCACTTTTAGAAATGGACGATCTCAAATCTCGTGCATTGGCAACCTTGAAATTCATGAATGTTGAATTTCAAAAATTAGAACTTAAGAATGATATTCAGTCCAAAGTTCAAATGGATATGAGCCAACAGCAACGTGAATATTTTCTTCATCAACAAATGAAAACGATCCAAGAAGAATTGGGTGGTGTAAGTCATGATGAGGAAATTGACGAAATGAAAGTGAAGGCTAAAACAAAAAAATGGGATAAAAAAATAGGTAAGCATTTTACTAAAGAATTGGCTAAAATGCAACGTATGAATCCGCAAGTAGCCGAGTATTCTATACAACGCAACTATTTAGAGCTGTTTTTAGATTTACCATGGAACGAGTTTAGTAAAGATAAATTCGACCTAAAGCGTGCCATGAAAATTTTAGACCGCGATCATTTTGGTTTAGAAGATGTTAAACGCCGAATTATAGAATATTTAGCCGTTTTAAAACTTCGTAACGATATGAAATCGCCTATTCTATGCTTATACGGACCTCCTGGAGTTGGTAAAACATCTTTAGGTAAATCTATTGCTGAAGCCTTAGGGCGCGAGTATGTGCGTATTTCACTAGGTGGTTTAAGAGACGAAGCTGAAATTCGCGGACATCGAAAAACCTACATTGGTGCTATGCCAGGCCGTATTATCCAGAGTTTAAAAAAAGCCGGAACATCAAATCCTGTTTTTGTTTTAGATGAAATTGATAAGTTATCAAATTCTAATCAAGGCGATCCATCTTCGGCTATGCTAGAAGTTTTAGACCCTGAACAAAACAGTGAATTTCATGATAACTTTTTAGAAATGGGTTACGATCTTTCTAAAGTTATGTTTATTGCAACTTCAAATAGTTTAAACACTATACAGCCTGCCTTGCGCGACCGTATGGAAATTATAAACGTTACAGGTTATACTATTGAAGAAAAGGTAGAAATTGGTAAGCGCCATTTACTTCCAAAGCAATTAAAAGAGCATGGTTTAACTACCGATAATTTAAAAATAGGAAAACCTCAATTAGAAAAAATAGTTGAAGGTTATACACGTGAATCGGGTGTACGTGGTTTAGACAAGCAAGTGGCAAAAATGGTTCGTTATGCGGCCAAAAACATTGCCATGGAAGAAGATTATAATGTAAAAGTTTCTAACGAAGATATTATTGAAGTATTAGGTGGCCCTAAAATGGAACGTGATAAATACGAAAATAATAATGTTGCTGGTGTAGTAACAGGTTTAGCATGGACAAGTGTTGGTGGAGATATTCTATTTATAGAATCTATAATTTCTAAAGGAAAGGGCGTTATGACTATTACCGGAAACCTTGGTAAGGTCATGAAGGAATCGTCTACCATTGCTATGGAATATATAAAATCTTATGCTGATGAGTTTGGAATCGATCCTGCGGTTTTCGATAAGTATAATGTACATATTCACGTGCCAGAAGGTGCAACGCCAAAAGATGGACCAAGTGCAGGTGTAACGATGTTAACATCATTAGTCTCTTTATTTACTCAGAGAAAAGTAAAGAAAAGTTTAGCTATGACGGGTGAGATTACACTACGTGGAAAGGTTTTACCTGTAGGAGGTATTAAAGAGAAAATTTTAGCAGCAAAACGAGCTAGAATTAAAGAAATTTTATTGTGTGAAGAAAATCGTCGTGATATAGAAGATATTAAACCTGAATATTTAAAAGGTTTAACCTTTCATTATGTTACAGAAATGAGTGACGTTATTAAGTACGCGATTACCGATGAAAAAGTTAAAAATGCGAAAGTGTTATAGTTAAAATATAGCTTATACTAAAAAGCCTCGACTTAGTCGGGGCTTTTTTTTGTTTGTTATAGAATATATTTTTCTGAGGTAGTTTTTAAGGTTAAAGAATTACAACAATTACATAATCTAGTGATAACATTCCAATAATTGATTAGTCGTATTATAGTAGATTAATTTAAAATTGAATGGTTAGGTTTTTTGTATTAAGTTTTTGCATGTTTTTATGTAATACTATTTTCTCTCAGCAAATAAAATTTAAAACGCTTACAACTTCCGAAGGTTTATCTAATAACACGGTAGGAGATTTAGTGAATGATGTCGATGGTGGTTTATGGATTGCCACAAACGATGGCTTAAATTATTATGATGGTTCAACTTTTAAAGTTTTTAAACATGTAAAAGGCGATAGCTCATCGTTATCTGGTAATTTTATTTTGAATGTTTTACGTGATCACGATGGTTTTATATGGCTTAAAAATAAACAAAAGTCAGTCAGTAAATATATTGGCAATGGTAAATTTGAAAATTTTGAATTTAAAAGTGTTCCTAGTGATATATTTATTTCTAAGAACAAGAAAGTTACTGTTGTATGTGAAAACGAGTATTACGAATACAATGGTGTCAAGTTTATACCAGTTGAGAAGGTTAGTAGCTATTACGTTAGTAGGGATTTAGTGCTTCGTAAAATACTTAATGAAAACCGACCAGATGTTCTTATAAATGACGTTTTAAAGGATAGTAGAGGGAATATTTGGTATGCTACCAGAAACCACGGGTTATTTTATATTAATACTGAGCTAAATGCCAACAACAAAGAAAATTTGCAAAACTTTGTTCACGATCCCTATAACCCATATTCTTTTAAAAGTAACGAAATACAAAAGCTTTTTGAAGATAACACGGGGCATGTGTGGTTGGCTCATAAAGATGGAGGTTTGAGTATGGCTTTTGCTAATTCTGATAAAATTACTACAGTTACTCCACACCCCATAAAAAATAAAATTTTACCTAACGAAACTGTTCGTGCAATAGTAAAGAGTAACGATAATTCGCTTTGGCTTGGTTATTACACAAAGGGTATCTATTATTTTGATAATTTAAAAAACGCATACAAACAGTTTTCTATCAAAGAGGCCGAAGTCAATAGCGATTGGTATAGAATTAGAAGTATGTTTTTGGATTCCCACGGTACTATTTGGATTGGTACATATGCTGGGTTAATTAATATTTCTAATAAAACGTATCAATTATTTCCAGCCTCTAATCATGCTTACTTTATTAATAATAGAAATTATAGTATTGTAGAAGATAATGCTGAAAACCTTTGGGTGGCTTGTTGGAGTGGCTTGGCTAAATTCAACCTTAGAACAAATCGGTTTGAAAGTTTTAAGGGACAAAATCAGTTTTTAGAATACAATGTACGCCACGTTAGCTTTTTTGAAGATGAAGTTATTGTGTCTACAGAATTACATGGTGTTTTTCTTTTAAATACAATTACGGGAGATACACAACATATTTCAGTCTCGGATAATATTTTGGCCGATAGTGTTTATTATGTTTATAAAGATTATTTAACTAATAATTATTGGATAGCAACTTCTGGAGGTATAAGTGTTTTTAATAAACAGGAAGGTGTAGTTAAAAATATTACTGAGGAAGATGGGCTTCCAAGTCATGTTGTTTTTAGTTTAATATTAAATAATTCTACATTTTGGATAAGCACCTCAAAAGGTATAGCTACAATTGATAAAAATGATTATTCTGTAAAACGATTTCCTGCTCATGAAGGTTGGCAAGCAGCAGAGTTTTCTGAGGGAGCATATTTTCAAGATTCTAAAGGTTTTATTTATTATGGAGGTATAAATGGCTTTAGTTATTTTCAGCCTAGTGCTATGGATTTATCGAAAAAAAAAACAAGATTAAAGTTAAATATTGATGGAAAAGATAAATTTGAAGACCAATTAGTAAAGCCATATTCAAATAATAAATTAAAAATTGAAATCACTCCAATTTATTTTTCTGGCGATCATAATTTGAAGATTCTGTATAAATTAGAAGGTTTAGATTCTACATGGAAAGAAACATCCGATTTTGCCGAAATTAATTACACCAATATACCTTCAGGGTCTTATCAATTTAAAATTAAAAATAAAGGAGAAGCGAATTCTTCTTCCCAAATTAAATTGGTTTTAACTATAAACAACCCCTATTATAGCACGGTTTGGTTTTACCTATCTTCTGCAGCGTTTTTGGTTTTGGTGCTTGGTATTTTTATTTACAGAAAAAATATAAATCATCAAAAAAGGCAGAAAGACTTAGAAGAGCAAATTTTAGAGCGTACAAATTTTATAAGTAAGCAAAAAGAATCACTTCAAAAAACTAATGCTAAGCTAGATGAAAAGAATAAAGAAATTTTGAAGCAGAAAGAGCAACTTTTAGCGGTACATAATAATTTAAAAACTGAAGAGTTCGAATTAGAAAAATTTAAAACCTTTGCTTTTGCTGAGTTTCAAGAACCTATATCTAAAATTCAAAAAGCAGCAAATAAGCTTGAAGATGTTAATTTGTTAAAAGATGTAATAAGCAGCGAGTCTAAAAAATTTATTAATATAATAAATGAATGGTTTTATCTAGATCATACCAAAGATTTGGCTGCTTCTAGAGCAACCTCCGTTTTATTGAAGGAACTTTTAAGCAACGTAATAAATGCTCTACACGTTAAACTTAAAAAAACAGATATTAATTTTAATTACCGAATAAAAACATCGTCGGTTTCTTATATAGAAATAGATACTTTACGTTTTAAACTTTTGTTTCAGTACTTATTTCACGATATTTTTAAGTATTCAGAGTCCCAAAGTGAATTAAATCTAAACGTTGATTTTAAAGACGATAGTTTAATCTTGAAAATAGAAAGTAACAGTCGTGTTTTAATAGATAATTGGGATATAATAGCGCATTACAGCCCATACTTTAAGGCGTCTAAAATTTTAATGGTAGATATTGATGCTATTGTAGATTTAGATTTGGCTAGCGGATTCGATTTACAATTAAAAATTCCTGTAAAGGCTTTATCTACTGAAAAAAAAGTACCCGAAGTTGTTTTATGGAAACACATGAAATTAGATGAGGAATTGCCCATCAATAAAAAGAATATTTTGGTTTTTTCTGATAATTCTGATTTTAATGTTGTTCAACAACTTCTTGATAATAGTAATAACAAATTAATTTTTGAAAGCGAAGAACGTGCATTAATTTCAGCTATTAGTCATCTAAAAGTGTCTATGCTTTTTCTTTATAATACTAGTTTAACTAATGGTTTAGTATCGTTGTTAAGTAATTTGAATAAAAATAGAGATAAGCTGTATATACCTATAGTTTATGTATCTGAGCAAATTAGCCTTATTCAAGATCAGCAATTTAATGAGTTAGACTTAGATTTAAAATTAACTATGCCTATTCCTGAAGACGTGTTTCAAAAAAAGATGAAAAAAGTTTTTGCAAAACAAGAAAAAATTAATCAAAAGCAGGAAAAAGAAAGTTTGTATGAACATATAAACGTGAATAATGAATTTTTAAGTGTAAACGAAAAGTTAGTAAAAAAAGGTCTACTTTTTATAAAAGATAATTTAAGTGACGCAGCTTTTAATGTTGAGCGTTTGGTTGAGTTATTAGATATTTCTAGAATTAAATGTTATCGCGTTTTTAAAGATACACTTAAGCAAGCACCCTCTGAAATTATATTGAGTTTAAGAATAGAGAAGGCTGAGTATTTATTACGAGAAAAGAAACTAAATATTTCTGAAGTTGGTTTTGAGTGCGGTTTTAATGACCCTAAATATTTCAGTAAGACTTTTAAGAAGCATAAAGGTATTACGCCTAAGGCTTATATTAAAGAAATGCAATAAAAAATATTACGTCTAGATTAACCCAGTGTTACCTAAATATTATTGAAACAATAGTAGTAGAATTGGACGCAATTACCCACGTATTTTGAAATATTTGCACCTTTTTCTGAAACAATTGTACCCCTTTTATGTTTTCCGTTAAGATAGTTTTGGACTGAATTTAAAACGAAAATCAAAAATGAAAAAACTTTATTTATTTATTATTACAATTTTAATATCCGTTATAGGTTATGGGCAAGCAACCGTTACGGGTACTGTTGTTGGAGTCGATGGCATGCCTATTCCGGGAGCATCTATAATAGCAAACGGAAACACACTTAGTGGTGTTGCTACAGATTTTGATGGAAAGTTTATAATAGAAACAAATGAAATTGAAGGGGTTTTAAAAGTTTCCTCAATGACATACGAGAGCAAAGAGGTAAATTATAAAGGGAATCAGGCTTTAAATATTATCTTGAAAGAATCAGCAAGCCTTTTAGACGAGGTTGTATTAATTGGTTACGGTTCTACTAAAAAGGGAGATTTGACTTCAGCTATTTCTAAAGTTGAAAATATAGAAAGTATTGCTAGTAGACCAGTTTCTAACTTAACAGATTTTATTCAAGGTAATGTACCTGGTGTAACTGTTTTACAATCTGGTGGCGATCCGTCTTCTAGTGGTAAAGTTGTTATTAGAGGTCTAGGTTCTGTAAACTCAGGATCAGAAAGTGTTTTAACAGTTGTAGATGGTGTACCTTATTATGGACCAGCAATTAACCCCAACGATATTGCATCTGTATCTGTATTAAAAGATGCAGCAGCAGCTTCTATTTATGGCGCTTTAGCAAGTTCTGGTGTTATTGTAATTCAAACTAAAAAAGGAAAAAAAGGAAAGCCAAGAGTTAGTATTGATACTTATACAGGTATTAGGTCTGCTACCAATTTGCCAACAGCTTTAAATGCAAAGCAACAGGCAGATGTTTATAATATGGCAACAGATGCAGCAGGGGCGCCAAGACAATCTGCTCACGATGCTGCTCAAAACCCTTGGGGACAAGTAACAAGAACAAACTGGGTAGATACTATTTTTAGAGATGCAAGCACAACAAATTTAAATGCAAACATAAGTGGTGCAGGAGATAGTTTTAATTATTTAACATCTTTTGGGTATAATTCTACCGAAGGTGTTTTAAAAGGAACAGATTCAGAACGTTATTCTTTTAGAGTAAAATCTGATTTTGATTTAACTGATAAAATTACCATTGGAGAAAATGTTTACTTTTCAGAGTACGAAGCTTTAGGTACAGATACTAAAAACGGTTATTCTGGTACTATTATTAACGCTATATATATGCCTTCTGCTGCGCCTGCTTACGATGAGTTTGGCGAGTTTCATGGTGTAGCACCATACAGTTTATCTCAATTTGCTGGGGCCTATGGCGATGTTTATAATCCTTTAGCATTATTACTAAGGCCAGTAAACGAAAGACCATCAACGTATATTAATGCGAATGTATATTTAGATTACGAAATAGTTAAAGGTTTAAACTTTAAAACAACGTATTCGTATGCTTCAACAAATTCTAATTCTAAATCTTTTAATCCTAGAAGACCAGAGTTAGGAAGAACAAGTTTAAGTAATTCTTTAGTGCAAAGCGAATCTGAAACTAATAGATGGGTTTGGGATAATCAAATATCTTATGTAAAATCTTTTGGTAAAAATAATTTGAATTTAACCGCAATTTATTCAGCTCAATTAGAAAAATTCGAATCTTTAAGTCAGCGTGGGGAAGAGTTTAGTAATGAGGCTCCTTTTAACCAGTATTTAGGAAATGCAACTATTTTTAAAACACCAATTTCTTCAGCTTACGAGGAAGCTTTGACATCTTCAATTGGTAGGGTAATGTATAATTACGATAGCAAGTATTTTGTTAGTGGTAGTGTAAGGCGAGACGAAACATCTAGATTATTTATAGAAAACCAATCAGATGTTTTTTATTCAGCAACCTTAGGTTGGAAAATATCTAACGAAGATTTTTTTAAGAGCGATTTAATAGACGATTTAAAAATAAGAGCATCTTGGGGACAAATTGGTAACGTAAACTCTGTAAATAGATATTCTTTTAACGTGCCTTTAAGAAGTAACACAGTGCTTTTAGGAGATGGAGCTACAGATAATAATAGAGCACTTTATCAAGAAATACAGTCTAACGAAGGTTTAGGTTGGGAGCGCTCAGAGTCTATAGATTTTGGTTTAGATGCATCTTTACTTAACAATTCTTTGTCTTTTGTAATAGATTATTTTGAGAAACGCACAAAAGATATGATTTTAAATGGCGATGGAGACGACCATTTAGGTATAACAGCAGGTAAAGTTAATGGTGGTGAGGTTATAAATAAAGGTTTAGAGTTTGCTATTAATTACAGTAATAATATTGGCGATTTAAACTTTAGAGTTAGTGCAAATGCCTTCTCTTTATTAGAAAATAAGTTGTTAAACCTTAAAGGGTTTAGTGAGAGTGGTACTGCGTTTGTACTTCATGATGAAGAAGAAGTAAGAGGTGGGGTTTTAAGACCATATAGATCAGGAGTTGGCGAAGAGTTGTTCTCTTATTTTTTAATTCCTTACCAAAGTATTTTTCAAAACCAAGCAGAGATTGATGCTTATACAAAAGATGGTAACTTAATTCAGCCAGAAGCGGTTCCTGGAGATTTTAAATTTGAAGATACAAATAACGACGGGCGTATTGATGGTAACGACAGAAAGTATATGGGAAGCTACCAACCAGACTTTACATATAGTTTTGGCTTAAACCTAGATTATAAAGCGTTCGATATGAGTATGATTCTTCAGGGTGTAAGTGGAGCAGAAGCTTTTAACGGTTATAAATACACAACTTATAATACAGCTTTACAAGGTTATAATCTAGATAGTAGAGTTTTAAACGCATGGACACCAACAAATACAAATACAGATATTCCTAGAATTTCTAGAAGCGATAACAATAATAACTTTGGTAGAAACTCGAGTTGGTATTTAGAAGATGCATCGTATTTAAGACTTAAAAACGTAACAATTGGTTATAATCTTCCTGTAAAAACAATGGATAAATTCATAGAAGGTTCGTCTTTGCGTGTTTATTTCTCAGCAGAAAATTTATTTACAATAACAGATTATTCTGGGATAGATCCAGAAGTAGGAGGAAAAGGATTAGATGTTGCAAATTATCCGTTGTCTCGAACATTAACAGCAGGATTATCATTAAAATTATAAAAAACCATTTAAAGAGAATATAAAATGAAAAATACAATAATAAAATCAGCAATGGTTTCACTATTTACTTTAGTGACAAGTTTAGTAGTGGTTTCTTGCTCTGATGATTTTACAAATTTAGAACCAATAGGTAGCGTGTCTTCAGGTAACTTTTGGAGCTCAGAACAAGATGCAGAAGAGGCTGCAAATAGCTTATATGTAGAGATGAAATCTCAAAATGTGTTTGGTCGTGGTTTTTTCTGGTACATGAATGCATCAGATGATATGATTACAGGAAGAATAAAATCTTATGCAGATAATGCAAAGAATTTTAACCTAACAGGAGACGAAGGTGCATTTAACGCCATGTATGTAGATAACTACAAAGTAATTAGAAGAGCAAATGCCATTTTAGCAAATGTTCCAAATATGGATATTTCTGAAACTGTAAAAAATAAAGTTTTAGGCGAAGCTTATTTTATGCGTGGTTTTAGTGCGTTTTGGGTGGCACACACTTATGGAGATGATGGAGAAAATGGAGGTGTACCAATTATTACTGTAGACAACATGAACAATCCTGCTGGTAGTTTTTCTCGACCTACAAGCGTAACAGAAAATTATGCGCAAATAGCAGCAGATTTAAAAATGGCTGCAGATTTGTTATCATTATTTACAAATCTTGATGCAGCAGAGTATGGTAGAGCGCATAAAGATGCTGCTTTGGCATACTTAGCAAAAACCTATTTATATTGGGCACAATACGATAATACTAAATATGCAGATGCAGTTATTTACGCAGATGCAGTTACAAACTCGGGATCTGGTAGAGCATTATTAGATACAGATAACCCAAGTACAGATTACAGAATGTTACATAGCTCTGTAAACGAATGGGGTAGCGAATATCTTTGGTCTGTTAACTCAAGCGAGGAAG
Organism: Algibacter sp. Ld11; assembly: GCF_045066735.1. NCBI lineage: Bacteria > Pseudomonadati > Bacteroidota > Flavobacteriia > Flavobacteriales > Flavobacteriaceae > Algibacter > Algibacter sp. Ld11. The sequence continues at coordinate 289,366 of NZ_JBISHH010000026.1, forward strand.
GCGGAAGCATTTTATCTGGCGTAATGTTAGAAAACAAAGGTTGGGGTAAATACAACGGTTGGGGCTATTTTCAGCCAACTGCAGAACTATATGATGAGTTTGAAGAAGCTGATGCAAGACGTGCAGTAACTGTTTTAAAATTTGGAGATGAATTTCAGTTTTTCGGAGAAACTAGAAGGTATCAATCAGAGAATTCTTTATCTGGATTTCAATTTAACAAATACATGTACGAGTTTCAGTTTGAAGATGCTATAGGAAGCCTTGTAAACTCTAACGGAGATAACCCAACTACAGATTATAATGTACCATTATTACGTTATGCAGAGATTCTTTTAATAAAATCAGAAGCTTTAATTATGCAGGGTAAAAATGGAGATGCACCTTTAAATTTAGTTAGGGATAGAGCAGGTTTATCGCCTATTACAAATGCTACAATGGCCGACTTAAAGCACGAGAGACGTGTAGAGTTGGCTGGAGAATTTGCAAATAGACATTTCGATTTAGTAAGATGGGGAGATGCACAAGCAACCTATGCAAAACCTTTACACGGTAGAATACATGCAGATAGATCGAACCCAGATTCACCATACACTGTAGAAGAGATTTGGCCGGCGAGAACATTTAACCCCAATGTTATGCATGTTTGGCCAATACCGAACAGATCGATAGAGTCTTCGGGGATTCCACAAAACCAAAATTGGTAGTTTTTTATTTAGTTTAGTCTTAAAAGGTGCTGTGTTTGTACAGCACCTTTTTTAATTAGTTATTATTTATGTCACACAGAATCATAATATTTTATATATCACTTATATTTTTTCAACTTAGTTTTTCTCAAAATGAGTCTAATTATATTATACACTCACATAACGATTATTTACAAAACACCCCATTTTGGACCGCTTTTTCGAGTGGTTCGCGTTCAATAGAAATTGATGTTTTTTTTAAAGATAATGAGCTTTTTGTTTGTCATACTCTAGATGAAATAGTAAAAGATAGAACCGTCGAAACCCTATATTTAAAACCTTTAGAAAATGCTTTACATCTAAGTAGTAATAAGTTTAATGAGTTCTATTTAATGTTCGATATTAAATCGGAGGCTACTTCAACTTTAAAAAACTTAATTAAACTATTAAAAGAGTATCGAAGTATTATTCAGAATAAAAATATAAAAATTGTAATCTCGGGAAATAGACCCAATGTTAATCAATATGTAGATTATCCCGATTATATTTATTTTGATAATCAAAATATAAACGAAACATTTACAAATGAAGTTTTAAGTAAAGTAGCACTTACAAGTGTAGATTTTAAATCCTATTCGGTATGGAATGGTAAAGGGCGATTAACACACGAAGATGAGAAACGTGTTAAAGCAGTTATAGCAAAAGCCAAAGTTTTACAAAAACCATTTCGTTTTTGGGGAACACCAGATTCTAAAACAGCCTGGAAACTTTTTACAGATATGGGGGTAGATTTTATTAACACAGATATGCCTTTCGAGTGTCATGCCTACTTAAAAACGTTATCAAGCCGTACTTATACTTCAAAGGTTTTTTCGGAAGTATATAAGCCATCATTTAAAAAAGACGGCAGTGAATCTTCAATTAAAAATGTAATTTTAATGATTGGAGATGGTAATGGCTTATCTCAAATATCCTCAGCAGTTTTGGCCAATTCAGGAGGTTTGACGGTAACGCAGTTAAAGCACATTGGTTTAATAAAAACCCAATCGGCAGACGATTTTGTAACCGATTCTGCAGCAGCAGGCACAGCGCTAGCAACAGGAGAGAAAACAAATAACAGAGCCATTGGTGTAGATGTAAATGGAAACGCTATTAAAAACATTACGGAGGTTTTAGGTACTAAAGGTTTTTTAACAGGATGTATTACAACCGATAAAATGACGGGAGCAACGCCTTCTGCTTTTTATGCACATCAAAAAGATAGAGATTATAGTAGTGCCATTGCTCAAGAGTTATTAGAATCAAAGCTATCTTTATTTATTGGTGGTGGTGCAAACGATTTTGAATCGGTAAAGCTAGATGCCAAGTTTGAGTTGCACTCAGATTTAAACACTTTTAATAGCGATACAAATAAAAAAGTAGGGGTTTTTATTTCTAAAGAGAAGCCTTTATCTGTTTTAGCAGGACGCGGTAATTTATTAGCAGAAGCTACTAAAAAGAGTTTAGCATATTTTAAGCATCAACAAAAACCGTTTTTTATAATGATAGAGTCTGCGCAAATAGATTCTTTTGGGCACGAAAATAATGCGGCAGGAGTTATTTCTGAAACTATAGATTTTGATAGAGCCATTACTGAAGCTATAAAATTTGCTGAAGAAAATGAAGATACGTTGGTAATAGTTACAGCCGACCATGAAACCTCAGGGTTTAGTATGCCTAATGGTGATGTTGCGAATCATACTATTGAAGGCGATTTTTCTACTCACGATCATACAGGTGTTATGGTGCCTGTTTTTGCTTATGGAGCACGATCTCTAAATTTTACAGGTGTTTACGAAAACAATCAAGTATTTCATAAAATTTTAGAAGTACTAGATGTAGACTAGAATTATTATATTTTCATTTATACATTTAAAAGTGCAATAAAATAAATAATATATACCAGCGTTTTAAGATAGATTTAGTTACTTTGTACGCTATATGTTAAGAAAAATTATTGCACTTTTTTGTTTGTTATTTAGTGTTGTAACTAGCGCTCAAGTAGGAGGCGAGTCTACATATCAATTTCTAAATTTAATATCTTCTCCTCGCCAAGCTGCATTAGGAGGTAAGGTATTAACAAATGTAGATTACGATGTAACCCAAGGGCTTTATAATCCGGCAACTATAAATATAGAAATGGATAATCAATTAGCTTTAAATTACGTAAGTTATTTAGGAGGCATTGGTTATGGAACGGCGGCTTATGCTTACACTATAGATAGACGCACACAAACTGTACATGCAGGAATCACTTATGTAAATTATGGACAGTTTGATGGTTATGATGAAGAAGGGAATTCTACAGGAACCTTCAGCGGAAGTGAAACAGCTCTATCTGTTGGTTATGCTACGCAAATTGGATATTCAGATTTTTATTTTGGGGGTAACCTAAAATTAATAACTTCTAAGTTAGAGCAATATAGCTCACTTGGTGCGGCCGTAGATTTGGGCTTGATTTACATAGACGAAGATTTGGATTTTACTGCCGCCTTGGTAGTTCGGAATTTTGGGTCGCAAATTACCACGTATGCAGGCTTAAATGAGTCGTTGCCATTTGAGGTTAGTTTAGGTTTATCTCAAAAGTTAGAACATGTGCCTATACGTTGGCATGTTACTTTTGAGAATTTACAAGAATGGCCCATTGGGAGACCAAATCCAGCAAGAGAAACAAGTGATTTAAGTGGAGTAAGCTCTTCAGAAAAAATAGGTTTTGTAGGTCAGGTTATTAGGCATACTATTTTAGGAGCCGAGCTTTTTCCCGAAAGTGGTTTTAACATTCGTTTAGGATACAATTTTAGAAGAGGTGAAGAGTTGCGTATTGTGGATCAGCGAAATTTCTCGGGCATTTCGGCGGGTATTTCTATTAAAATGAATAAAATGCGTTTCAGTTATACCCACGCCAAATACACTAGTGCTGCAAATGCTAACTTTTTTGGTTTACAAATAGATTTGCAATAGCCATTCACTTTCTATTTAATTTAAACCGTTTTACTTTTCGCTTTATATTTCTTTAAGTATTTTTGAAAATTGAAAATAAAGCCATTCAAAGTACATTATAATAGTCACGTTTCAACTTAAAAAAATACATGAACAAAATTACCATAGCCATCGACGGATTTTCTTCAACCGGAAAAAGTACCGTAGCCAAGCAACTAGCAAAATATTTGGGTTACGTTTATGTCGATTCTGGTGCCATGTATCGTGCGGTGACTTATTATGCCATGCAAAACGGATTAATTTCTAAAAAAGATTTTAATGTTGAAGCTTTAATTTATCAGCTTAATAACATCAATATATCCTTCAAATTTAATGATAAATTAGGTTTTGCTGAAGTATATTTAAATAACGAGAATATAGAAAGAGCTATTAGAACATTAGAGGTTTCTAGTTTTGTAAGTAAAGTGGCTGCCATTTCGGAGGTGAGACAAAAACTAGTTGAGCAACAACAAAAAATGGGGCAAGATAAAGGCGTGGTTATGGATGGTCGAGATATTGGGACCGTAGTTTTTAAAGATGCTGAACTTAAATTATACATGATCGCTTCCGCGGAAAAAAGGGCTATCCGTCGTTTCGACGAACTTATTGAACGTGGCGATCAAGTTTTGTATGAAGATGTTTTGAAAAACGTTCAAGAACGCGACCATATAGATTCTACTCGCGAAGATTCACCTTTAGTTAAAGCTGCTGATGCTATTGAAATTGATAATTCGGATATGAGTTTGGAAGAACAATTCGATAAAATTTTGGCGATTACTAAAAAAGTGATTCAGGACTCTAAATAAAATTTTCAATTACAGTATTAGGATGAAATAAGCAGAGTTCGATTAATATTAGATATTTAAGTCATAAAATCAATATACGCCAACAAAAATTTAAGCAACTATATCTACGCGTTACAGTTAGCGTTCGGCTAGTGACTGTGGTAAAAAAGTACTAAGCATTAAAAAAAAACACGAATAAAAAGACTTTATAACTAATTGAGGCGTTTTTTAATTACTACACAAAGCAATACCCAATTTATTCATATTCTTGCTTACTTTCTAAAATGGTTATTTATATTAAAATAGCTGTTACTCATCTAAAAAACAATTTTCTTAACAATTTATTTTAGAAATTCGGAGTAATAATCAAATTCTAACTCAATTATAGAAATGAGAAAAGCCGTATTATTTATTTTGTGTTTTTTGTGCTTTACTGCAGGTGAAGCTTATGAACTTTCAACGATGCATTTTTTTGTAGCTACTAACGGAAGTGATACAAATCCTGGAACTAAAAAAAGGCCTTTTGCAACTATTAATAGAGCGAAAATGGCTATTCGTGGCCTTAGCAAAAAAGATAAAGATATTGTTGTTTACATACGTGGCGGACGCTATTATATGGATAAACCTATTGTTTTTGATGAATTAGATTCTGCTAAAGATGGGTTTAAAGTAACATATAAAGCCTATGGAGGCGAAAAACCAGTAATTATAGGAGGTAAACCGTTAAGCAATTGGGAAAAAGTAAGCGACGGACTTTTTAAAACCACAGTTGATATTAATGATGATGCATTTTTTCATATTTACGAAAATGGAAAAAGAGCTTTTGAGGCGCGATATCCTAATAAAGGATATCTTTTAGGAACTAAGAAAGAAGTAAAAAATAATGCTCTCGATTTGTCAGTTAATCCAGAAGATATAAAACCTGATTTTACTTTTAATAACCGAAGTAGAATTTATTTATGGCCAGGTAACGATTGGTTTTCTGCATTTGTACCTATAGCAGCAGTTGATAAAAATGAAGGAATTATCAGTGTTAGTGATACTTTACATGTTACGGATATTAACAAGAGAAGCCCGAGACGTTATTACCTTACCGGAATTAAAGAAGCTTTAGATGTGCCGGGTGAATTTTATTATGACAATGAAAACAAGGAGTTGTTTTACCGTCCCATTTCTGAAAACATTAATGATAGCGAAATTATTATTCCGCTTGTTAAATCAGTTATTAGGCTTGTAGGTAAAAATACGCCTGTTAAAAATATAACATTTAGTGGTATAGAATTTACCATATCACGTTTTGGTGCTTTCTTTACAGAAACAAAAAAGGGAACCCATGGAACGAATGGCTGGAACGAGCCCGCAAATAAAGAAGGCTTAATCTATTTTGAAAATGTTAATAGCTGTAGTTTAGATAATTGTCTTGTAAGTAATGCAGGTTATAATGGTGTAAGTATGGTTTGGAATGCTCAAAACAACATCATTAAAAATTCTGAAATTAAAAATTGTGGTTTCCATGCTGTTTTATTGTCTGGTTATAGAGCTGAATTTGGTTCGAAAGCGGATTTTAATAAAAAAAATGTAATAACAAATAACCATTTGCATCATTGTGGTGATCTTGTTGGTCATGGTGCGGGCATATTTGTTTGGGCTAGTGGACAAAATAAATTAACCAATAACGAAATACATGATATGCCACGTTATGGTATTTGTGTAAAAGGGCATCGTTGGGGAGGCAAATTTGGTGACGAGTCTCCTATAAAAATTAATACAGGAGAGATTGTTACAAAAGATAATAAATGGGATTTTATTCACTCACGAGAAAATTTTATTGCATATAATGATATTTACCAAGTGAGTGAAGACTCTGAAGATAATGGCATTATTTCTTTTTGGGGCTGCGGAAAAGATAACGTTGTATATAATAATAAGCTTCATGATATTACAAACAGAGCTGTTGAAGGAGGAACTATGGCTATTTATTTAGATGATGCTACCGATTTTGTGCAAGTTGAAAATAATATTATTTACAATATAAATTCAGGATCTTGGATTTACCCAATACTTGCCAAAGGCATTCACAATACTGTAATAAACAATTATATTATTTGTGAAAAATCAAATAGAGCAGCAATAAGAAATGTGACTCAATATAGCGAGGAAGTTAAATCTCATATTTACAAAAGAAATATTATTTATATGAAAGGTGAAGCAGACATCTATAGTTTTGGAACTTGGAATAGCACCAAATTAGCCGAATGTGATTATAATTTAATATTTAGTGAAGTAGGGACCTATAATTATAGAAGTGAAAAAATAATATTAAGTGCGAGTGATTGGCAAAAAGAGTTTAACAATAAGTTTGCAAAGCACAATGTGTATGCTAATCCTGAATTTTATAATGTTGAAACAAACGATTTTAGATTAAAAAAAGAGTCTCCAGCTTTTAAAATGGGAATTGTGCCTATTGATATTGAAAAAATAGGTGTTCAGAAATTGGATTAATCCTTTTTTTTATACTTAATACCAAATTCTATAAGCGTAAAAACAGTACCAATAATTTATATTAATCGAACTCGCGTAAATAAAAGTTTAAATAAAACATAAAAAACGCCTCTCTAAATTATTTAGAGAGGCGTTTTTTATTATTATAACGTTTTTGTTTTCCTTATAAATTAGGAATAATTAACTCTTGGTCTGGGTGAATTACATCTGGATTCTTTAAAATATCAGAGTTTGCTTTAAAAATATCTTGATATTTTGCAGCTTTACCATAATACTGAATCGCTATTTTTCCTAAAGTTTCACCACTTTTTACAGTATGTCTATGGAAAACAGTTTCGTCGGCAACCTTAATATCTGCCATAATATCCGATGGGTTTTCACCACCTATTTCTTTTATTTTATCCCAAATTAGGTTCTTTTCATAAGGCGTATTGGCAGTTCCGTAAACTTTTAGTTGTCCGTTTTCTTCCTTAACATCACCATTTTGAATGTTTAAGGCCTCGCCTAAATCTAATACAGGTTGGTACTTTGCTTTCATTGTCATAAGTGTAGATTTTATGTTTGTTTTACAGGTTCAATATAGCAAAACGGGTGCCAAATTGGAAGAAATATTATATATTTATTATTTGGCTAAGAATCAGTGGTTTAAAATTTTTTATTGAAATTAGGCTAATTGATTGAAAATATGTATTTTTGCACTCCTTTTAGCGATTTATTGGAACAGATAAAAGGAATGAAACTTTATATAAAAATAACACTTCTGTGTGTTACTCGCTTAAATCTTCCAAAACATATAGAATACAAAAACATAGTGCTGTTTTATTTCCGCGAAAGCGATGTATTTAAAACACATTATTAAATTTAATTAAATGGCGGAAAACGCAAACCCAGCTGAAGTTGAAGCAACTGAAGCAAACAATGTTGAAGCTCCAGTTGTATCTGAAGCAAAAGCAAACCCTGAAAAATTCTTAGCGGATTTTAACTGGCACAATTACGAAGAAGGAATTGATGAAGTTGATAGCCAACAATTAGAAGAATTTGAAAAATTAGTAGCTGAAAATTTCGTTGACACATTAAACGATGAGGTTGTTGAAGGTACAGTAGTACACATTTCTGATAGAGATGCTATTATTGACATTAACGCAAAATCTGAAGGTGTTATTTCTTTAAACGAATTTCGTTACAACCCAGGTTTATCTGTAGGAGATAAAGTTGAAGTATTAATTGATGTGCGTGAAGATGCAACTGGTCAATTAGTATTATCTCACAGAAAAGCTCGTGTAATCCAAGCATGGGATCGTGTAAATAAAGCACACGAAACTGGAGAAATCGTTAACGGTTTTGTAAAATGCAGAACTAAAGGTGGTATGATTGTAGATGTTTTCGGAATTGAAGCATTCTTACCAGGATCTCAAATTGATGTTAAGCCAATTAGAGATTACGATCAGTATGTAAACAAAACAATGGAATTCAAAGTTGTGAAAATCAACCATGAGTTTAAAAACGTTGTCGTTTCTCATAAAGCTCTTATTGAAGCTGATATTGAAATCCAAAAGAAAGAAATTATTGGTCAATTAGAAAAAGGTCAAGTATTAGAAGGTGTTGTTAAAAACATTACTTCTTACGGTGTATTCATCGATCTTGGTGGTGTTGACGGATTAGTTCACATTACAGATTTATCTTGGTCTAGAATCAACCATCCAAATGAGATTGTTGAGTTAGATCAAAAATTAAATGTTGTAATTCTTGACTTTGATGAAAACAAATCTAGAATCCAATTAGGTCTTAAACAATTATCTAAACACCCATGGGAAGCTCTTGCAGAAGAGGTGAAAGTAGGTGATAAAGTAAAAGGTAAAGTTGTTGTAATCGCTGATTACGGTGCATTTATCGAAGTTGCTGATGGTGTTGAAGGATTAATTCACGTTTCTGAAATGTCTTGGTCTACACATTTACGTTCTGCTCAAGATTTCGTTTCTGTAGGAGATGAGGTTGAAGCAGTAATCTTAACTTTAGATAGAGAAGATCGTAAAATGTCTCTTGGTATCAAGCAATTATCTGCAGATCCATGGACAGATATTACGTCTAAATACCCATTAGCTTCTAAGCACACAGGTATTGTACGTAACTTTACAAACTTTGGTGTTTTTGTTGAATTAGAAGAAGGAATTGACGGATTAATTTATATCTCTGATTTATCTTGGACTAAGAAAATTAAACACCCATCTGAATTCTGCGCTGTAGGCGATAAATTGGATGTGGTTGTATTAGAGTTAGATGTTGAAGGTCGTAAATTATCTTTAGGACACAAACAAACAACTGTTAATCCTTGGGATAAATACGAAACTGAGTTTGCTTTAGAAACAGTTCACAACGCTGCAATCACTGAGATTGTTGATAAAGGAGCTACTATCGAGTTTAACGAAGATATCGTTGCATTTGTACCATCTCGTCACTTAGAGAAAGAAGATGGAACTAAGCTTAAGAAAGGTGAAGCTGCAGACTTTAAAATTATTGAATTCAACAAAGAATTCAAAAGAGTTGTAGCATCTCACACTGCTGTATTTAGAGCAGAAGAAGCTAAAATGGTTAAGCAAGCAGTAAGAAAAGCAGAATCTCAAGCAGCAGAATCTAAACCAACTTTAGGTGATGCTAATGATGCTTTACAAGCGCTTAAAGATAAAATGGACGGAAAAGCATAATTTATTATGAGTTTTCAATTTCTGTGAAAACGGAAATCTATTTATAAAATTAAAAGCTCCTCAGAAATGAGGGGCTTTTTTTATGCATTAAAATTAAAAAAGGAAGTATTCTAATGCTGCAATTATAAAGTCCCGAATTTGCTGTTATGGTAGAATGTCAAGAAGACTTGTATTAAGTGATAAGAAAGAGCTATTAAGCGCTTTAAAGTGATTCTAAAAGAACTTAGTTGTACAATTTAATAGCCTTAGATTTACGGTAACAAAAAAGCCGATAACAAATGTTATCGGCTTTTCTAATATATAAAAAGATTGTTCACTATTTTAAAGCACCAACCATATCTTCTGGTTTTACCCAGGCATCATAATCTTCTGGAGTTACATAACCTAAACGAACAGCTTCTTCTTTTAAAGTTGTTCCGTTTTTATGTGCTGTATTTGCAATTTCAGCAGCTTTATAGTAACCAATTTTTGTATTTAAAGCTGTTACAAGCATTAACGAGTTGTTAAGTAGCTTTGTAATTACTTCTTGGTTTGGCTCAATACCAACAGCGCAATTTTCTTCAAAACTAGCACATGCATCACCAATTAGTTGTGCCGATTGTAAAACATTAGCAGCCATAACTGGTTTAAATACGTTTAGTTCGTAATGTCCTTGCATGCCTCCAACAGATACTGCAACATCGTTACCCATAACTTGAGCGCAAACCATAGTTAAAGCCTCACATTGTGTTGGGTTTACTTTACCTGGCATAATAGAACTTCCTGGCTCGTTTGCCGGAATTATAATTTCACCAATACCAGAACGTGGTCCAGAGGCCATCATTCTAATATCGTTAGCTATTTTGTTTAATGATACAGCAAGTTGTTTCAATGCACCATGCGTTTCTACAAAAGCATCGTGAGCAGCAAGTGCTTCAAATTTATTAGGAGCCGTTACAAATGGTAATCCTGTAAATTCTGCGATATATTCAGCAACACGTTTGCTGTAACCCTTAGGTGTATTTAAACCTGTACCAACAGCTGTACCACCTAAAGCTAATTCGCTTAAGTGAGCCAAAGTATTGTCTAAAGCTTTTAAGCCATGATCTAACTGTGCAACATAACCTGAAATCTCTTGTCCTAATGTTAAAGGCGTAGCATCCATTAAATGCGTACGTCCAATTTTTACAACATTTTTAAAAGCTTCAGATTTTTTCTTTAATGTTTCTCTAAGTTGTTTTACACCAGGAATTGTGGTTTCAACTATTTTTTTATAAGCTGCAATATGCATTCCGGTAGGGAACGTATCGTTTGATGATTGCGATTTGTTTACATCATCGTTAGGCTGAATAGTTTTATCGCCTTCGCCAACAACTTTTCCTGCCAATTGGTGTGCTCTATTAGCAACCACTTCATTAACGTTCATGTTACTCTGTGTGCCAGAACCTGTTTGCCAAATAACTAAAGGAAATTGGTCGTCGTGTTTACCAGCTAAAATTTCATCACAAACCTGTGCAATTAAATCTCTTTTTTCAATATCTAAAACACCCAATTCGCAATTTGTATAAGCGGCTGCCTTTTTTAAGTAAGCAAAACCGTAAACAATTTCTAACGGCATAGATGCAACCGGTCCTATTTTAAAGTTATTTCTTGAACGCTCTGTTTGTGCGCCCCAAAGTTTATCGGCAGGTACTTTTACCTCACCCATAGTATCTTTTTCTATTCTGTAACTCATAACATTAATGGTTTAATTATAAGTTACAAAGTTAATCGTTTTAGTCTGTTTTATTATGAGGAATGTCGTAGTTTTTCTCGTAAATTTTTTAACAAATTCATAAGATTTAAAATTATTTGCCCTGTTAAAAATGAATTATCTTTATAATGAATTTAAATAGTAATTAATTTTAAACTAAATATAAAAATGGCAACAATTAGATTAGGAGATGAAGCTCCGAATTTTACAGCAGAAACATCGGAAGGAACAATTAACTTTCATGAATGGTTAGGTGATAGTTGGGGAATACTATTTTCACACCCGGCAGATTATACGCCTGTTTGTACTACTGAGTTAGGAACCGTAGCTAGATATACCGATGAGTTTAAAAAACGTAACGTAAAAGTTGTAGCATTGAGTGTAGATGGTGTAGAATCTCACCACGGTTGGATAAAAGATATTAACGAAACACAGAATACCACAGTAAATTTCCCAATTATTGCAGATGAAGACGGAAAGGTTTCTGAACTTTATGATATGATACACCCAAATGCAGATAGCAAACTTACCGTGCGTTCTGTTTTTGTAATTGATAATAATAAGAAAGTGAAATTAATGATTACTTATCCAGCTTCTACAGGTAGAAATTTTGATGAGTTATTACGTGTTGTAGATTCTCTACAATTAACAGCATATCATAAAGTAGCAACACCTGCAAACTGGCAGAATGGTGACGATTGTGTGGTAGTACCAGCAATTGCAACGGCAGATATTCCTGCAATTTTTCCAAAAGGATTTAAAGAAGTAAAACCTTATTTACGCATGACGCCACAACCTAATTTAGATTAGTGAATAACCTGTTGATAAATCTTAATATTGTTATTGGAAAACAAAATGGTTTATACTATATTTGTGGCACATTTATAAAAGACACCAACAATTATGTTTGATTTTGATCAATATTTAGGCTTTTTAGCATTTTTAGGTATATTAACTTTAGGATTTTGGTTAATGATTTTCTTAGTAACCTTTATAATTCCTTACTGGGTTGGAGGTGCTTTAATTGAAAGATTAAAAGAGATTAAAGAAGAGAAGAAAGCAAAACGATTAAATGCTTAAAACTTAATTGAAAATATAATAAAAAGGAAACTCATTGAGTTTCCTTTTTTATTTTGCTTAAAGTTGGTAGACCCTTCGTTAAGAATTAAAAAAAAGCGTTGAAGTATATACTTTAACGCTTTTTTTAATGTGTTATATAAAGTCGATTTACATTTCCATACTATCACCACCTTCTCCATAGCCACCTTGGCGTTCTTGTTTCTTTTGTTGGTTAAATCGGTACGTAAATGATAAGTTATAGGTTGTGCCACCTCTATATTGAATTTCTTGGTATGCTGTAAACGTATCTGCAGTGATATCATTTCTATACACCCCTGTATTGAAAACATCTCTAACATTAAAGGCTATTGATGCTTGATCTTTCATAATATCCTTGCTCAGTGCTGTATTTACAGTTCCGCTACCTTGTCTGTCGTTTTGAGAGTCTTCACTTGCACCACGATAGTTTAGATTTGTTTGCCAATCCATAGCATATGGAAGTGTAAGTTTGTTTGTTAAACGTGCGTTCCAAGTTAAATTATTAGCGGTTAAATCAATATCTTCAAAACGCCCATCTCGCTCTAATTTGTAAATATTAAAATCTGTATTTACACGCCATTTTCTTGAAGGACTAAAGTTTAAATTAAACTCAAAACCATACCTGTCATCGGTTGCTAGGTTTACTGGGCCACGCTCTATTACTGGAAATTCTTCACCATTTATAGTAACTATATCTCCATTGTTTCTACTCACAAAAGAAATAACATCGGTAGAGTGTGAGTAGTAAACAGATGAGCTAAGTGTGAATTTTCCAAAACGATTTAAGTACCCTATATCAAAAACACTAGAGTAAGTTGGGTCTAAATCTGGATTTCCTTGAAAAACATTGGTTAAACTAGAACGTGATGGGAATGGGTTTAATTGAAAACCACGAGGTCTTCTTAGCCTTCTATTGTAGCCAATAGTCATACTTTCGTCTTCTGTAAATTTATAGCTTACATTTACAGTAGGAAATAGTCCGGTTAAATTTTTCCTTTTAAACTCTCCTGTCGTTGGTTGGTCTATAGTGGTTTTAGTATTTTCTAAACGAACACCTAAGAGGTATGAGAATTTGTCAATTTTACTCCCAAACTGAAAGTAAGCTGCATTTAAATATTGTTTAAAATTAAATAGGTTTGATAAGTCACTGCTAATTTCAAAAGCTCCTGTATCTTCATTAAGTAAGGAAACCTCATAATCTGTTTCGGTGGTACTAAAATCACCCCTATATCCCACTTCAATCTGGCTATTATCACCTAATGGTAATACATAGTCAGACTGTAATAAAACTTGCTGCTCGTCTTCTAAGGTTTGCAAAATATCTGTATCAATATCATCAACATTAATTAATGAATACTCATCATCATTCGAATTTTCAAACTGAAAATCGAAAGAGAATTTATGTCCAGAAGTTTTAAAATCTTTGGTGAAATTCAAAGAATATTGAAATGTGTTACTGTCACCGTTTTCAGGATCTTTACGAACACTTGTATTAGTTTCGTTGGTAAGTTTATTAAATTGCACTAGGTTATTCACCGAGTTGTTTTGGCTATTATTATCGCTGTAAACAACAGAGTTTGTTAAAGATGCCGAATCTGTAATGTACCATTCCACTCCAGTATTAGTTGTAATACCTTTTCGAGTATCTGTCCAGTTTCGCTTTTCATCTAAATCTGGTGTATTATCATCAAAATATTTAACATCGTTATACCACTTACCAATACTTTCTCTGTATCTGTATGAGGTTGTATTAAAAATATTTACGTTTCCTGTTCTATAATTAATATTTCCAGATAATCCTGCTGCATCAGGGTGACCCACATTAGCTGTTATAGAACCGTTAAATCCTAATAATTTGCTTCTACGCAGTATAATGTTAATAATTCCTCCCGTTCCTTCAGCTTCATATCGTGCGGATGGTGAAGTAATAACTTCAACTTTTTCTATAGCATCAGCAGGTAATTGTTGTAAGGCTTCTGCCGAATTTAAACCAACTAATCCAGATGGTTTTCCATTTATTAAAATACGTACATTGTCATTTCCGCGTAAAGCGACACCTCCTTCTGCATCTACAGAAACCGATGGTACATTATCTAAAACATCACTTACTGATCCTCCGCTTACGGTTAAATCTTTACCAACGTTATAGATTTTTTTATCAAGTTTAATTTCAACAGTGGTACGCTCTGCAATAATTTCAACTTCACCTAAAGATTCGGTATCAATTTCTAAAGAATAAGATCCAATATTTTCCGATTTAGTTATTTTTTTATCAGCTATTGTTATGGTTTTAAACGAGATGTACTCAATGGTAATATTGTAAAAACCTACAGGAACAGGGATAGAGAAGTTTCCTTTTAAATCTGTAATGCCGCCAGTTTCTATTTTATTCTCCGTTTTGTTGAAAAATGCAATTGTAGCGTATTCTAAAGGTTGATTGGTTTCTTTATCTATTACTTTTCCGCTTATTGTAACTTCTTTTTGAGCGGTAACAATGGTTGAGAATGTGCTGAATAAAAAAAATAAAAATAGTTGTTTTACCATGGAGGTCTATATAATTTTGGTTGAAAATTTTAGACTGCAAATTTATGGCTTGATAGAGCGTGTTTCAGTTAAAGCTTTGTTAATTAACATGACCGAAATTAACGTTTGTAGATAGGGAAGTGTAAAGGCCTTCAATGAAGCTTTTAGACGCACCTATAATTATCATAAGCTTCTAATAGTTATATTTTTTTTATTACGTTATAAATATTCGGAATGTGTTTTTCCATATAAAATTCAGGATTAGGTAATTCTGTAAAGCCAAATTTTTTATAAAGCCATTCTGCCGTATCTGTTAGTAAAATCCAGCGCCTTAACCCTTGAAGATTAGGGTGATTCATGATTTCATTTATTAGCCATTTACTCAGCCCTTTCCCTCTATACTCCTTTAGTACAAAAACATCGCCTAAATATGCAATAGTTGCATAGTCTGAAATTATTCGAGCATATCCTATTTGCTTATTTTTGTAATAAAGCCCAAAATTTAAAGAGTTTTCAATAGATGTTTTTAGCGTGTTTAGTGGAATCCCGTTACTCCAGTCGGTTTCATTTGCAAGAAAAGTGTGAATTGCAGCAACATCAAGTTTATTCTTATCGGTCGAAATAGTGTATTCGTTATTATGAACTTCTATGATTTCCAAATTAGTTTTTATTATATTTTCATATATAATCCTTAACGAATCCTATTTAAACAATATCAACAATCAAGCTAGGTGGCCTTCCAATAACAGCTTTATTTTCGTTCACCACAATTGGGCGTTCAATAAGCTTCGGGTTTTGCACCATGGCCTCAATAATTTCCAGGTCAGTTAAGTCTTTACCTTTAAAATTACTTTTCCAAATGGCTTCGTTTTTTCTAACCAATTCTAAAGGTTTTATTTTTAAAAGACTTATTATTTCTTCTAATGCTTTCGCGGAAAGGTTATCGTCCAAATATTTTACAATTTCGAAAGGTTTTCCCGATTCTTCTAAAATAGTTAGCCCTTGTCTTGATTTTGAGCAACGTGGGTTATGATAAATTTTAATCATGCTATTTATATGTTATTCTACAGCATGAGTTTTAAAGCTCGTGCTGTATTTATATTGTTTGTTATAATTGTCCGTCGTCTTCAACTTTCTGTCCCATCATCATTAAATAGGCCTTTAAAAAACTGTCAATATTACCATCCATAACGGCATCCACATTACCCGTTTCGTGGGCAGTACGGACATCTTTAACTAATTTATAAGGGTGCATAACATAATTTCTAATCTGGCTTCCCCATTCAATTTTCATTTTACCTGCTTCAATATCATCACGTTGTGCCAATTGTTTTTGCAGTTCAATTTCATATAACTGCGACTTTAGCATTTGCATAGCGCGCGATCGGTTATCATGTTGAGATCGTGTTTCCGAACATGATATTTGAATACCTGTAGGTTTGTGCGTAAGCTGTACTTTGGTTTCAACTTTATTTACATTTTGTCCACCAGCACCACTAGATCGCGCAGTTGTAATCTCGATATCAGCAGGATTTATTTCCACTTCAATGGTATCATCGACAAGCGGATATACATAAACCGAAGCAAAACTAGTATGGCGTTTGGCATTACTATCAAAAGGAGAAATACGTACTAATCTATGCACGCCATTTTCACCTTTTAGCCAACCAAAAGCAAAATCGCCTTCAATTTCTAGCGTTACGGTTTTTATACCAGCAACATCACCTTCTTGAAAGTTGAGTTCCTTTACCTTAAACCCACTTTTTTCAGCAAACATTAAGTACATACGCATAAGCATATTTGCCCAATCGCAACTTTCTGTTCCGCCTGCACCAGCTGTAATTTGTAGCACGGCGCTTAAGCTATCACCTTCTTCCGAGAGCATATTTTTAAACTCAATATCTTCTAGCTGCGTTGCTAAAATGTTGTATTGTGTTTCTACGTCTTCAGCTGTGGCTTCATCTTCCTTAAAAAATTCATAGAGAACTTCAAGATCTTCAAATCTGGTTTTTGCTGTTTTATAATCTTCTACCCATTTTTTCTTCACACGTAGTGATTTCATTATAATTTCTGCAGCTTTAGAATCGTTCCAGAAATTGGGGTCAAAAGTTTGTTCTTCTTCGTTTTGTATCTCTATCAGTTTGGCGTCTATGTCAAAGATAGTGCCTAAGTTTATCGAGGCGGGTATTAAGATCTTTAATTTGATCGGAAGTTATCATGTATCATGTATTTAGAACAAAAATAAGATTTCTTTATCCCAGCAGAAAACAAATCTGAATATAATTTTATAGCTTTATCCACAAATTGAAGATATGATTATTGATTTAAGAAGCGATACTGTTACCAAACCATCTAAAGACATGTTAAAAGCGATGATGCAAGCAGAAGTTGGCGATGATGTGTTTAGAGAAGACCCAACGGTTAACGCATTGGAAAGCCGAATTGCTACTATGTTTGGAAAAGAAATGGCATTGTTTTTCCCTAGTGGAACGATGGCTAACCAAACCGCTATTAAATTACATACAAATCCTGGAGATCAGGTTATTTGCGATAAATATGCACATATTTTTAATTACGAATCTGGTGGCGCATCTTTTAATAGTGGCGTGTCTTGTAATTTGCTAGATGTTAATAATGGTATTTTTTCGGCTAAAGATGTCAAAAATGCAATTAATCCAGATGCCTATTATTACAGTAAAACGAGTTTAGTTGAAATTGAAAACACGGCAAATAGACGAGGAGGTTCCTGTTGGGATTATAATGAAATACTTAAAATTAAAACCGTTTGCGATGATAATAATTTGGGATTTCATTTAGATGGCGCGCGTTTATGGCATGCTTTGGTTGCAAAAAATGAAACTACGGAACAGTATGGAAAAGCTTTTGATACCATTTCGGTATGTTTAAGTAAGGGATTAGGTTGCCCAGTTGGTTCTGTTTTGGTAGGTGATAAAGCCATCATGAAAAATGCGATTAGAATCCGTAAAATATTTGGTGGTAATATGCGCCAAGTTGGGTATTTAGCGGCAGCCGGTTTATATGCTTTGGATAATAATTTAGAGAGATTGACTGAGGATCACCAGAAAGCAAAAGAAATTGGAAATGTTTTAAGTGCGCTTTCTATTATTAAATCTGTAGAACCTATAGAAACTAATATTGTTATTTTCGAATTAAATAGCAATGTTAATGAAAAAGAATTCACTCAAAAATTAGCCGATAAAAATATACACATTATAAGTATGGGCGGTAATAAGTTGCGTATGGTAACGCATTTAGATTACACTAATACTATGCACGACAAACTTTTGAGTGAATTGGTAAAACTTTAATACGCAAGATTATTTAAACATATCCATACCAGGTATGTTTGGCATGCCGTCTTTGGCAGCGGCAGCAAGTTCAGCTTCGCTAATCTCAGTTGCTTTTTCAATAGCCTTGTTAAGCGTTAGAATAAGGTAATCTTCGAGTTGATCTTTATCTTCTAATAAAGCATCATCGATGTCAATAGATTTAATAGTTCTATTGGCTGTTAATGTAATTTTAAGCTTGTTGTCGTTACTGGCTTCATCTACTAAAACCGTGTTTAAACGCGCTTTTGTTTCTTCTACTTTTTTCTTGGCTTCTTTGAGTTTACTCATCATGCCCATCATGTCTCCAAACATATTTTAATTTTTTTTTAAGGGGGTTGGTGATGCAAATTTATCAAATACTAAGCCAAATTGTTGTATTTTAAATGAAAAATGAAAATTTCGACTATTCTTTTATGCTTAAGTTTTACTTTTGCCGCTTCGTGTAAAAATATAAATATGAGTAAATCTACAAATGAAGTCGCTATGCCTTCAGCTAAAAAAATATCAAAAACATTAGAAATTCACAATGATGTTAGAATCGATAATTATTATTGGTTAAACAATCGTGAGAACCCTGAGGTTATAGAGTATTTAAATGCTGAAAATGCCTATACTAAAGCTATGATGGAGCATACCGAAGGTTTTCAGAAAGATTTATTTGAAGAAATGAAGGGTAGAATTAAGGAGGACGATTCGTCCTTACCTTATAAGTTAAACGGGTATTGGTATATTACACGTTATGAAACGGGGAAAGATTATCCTATATACCTTCGTAAAAAAGAAAGTTTAGAAGCTGAAGAGGAAATTTTATTCGATTGTAATGAAATGGCTAAAAACGAATCTTATTTTAGTTTAGGAGGGATTTCTATAAGTCCTGATAACAAAATGGCAGCTTTTTCTACAGATACTGTAAGCAGAAGGCAATATACGGTTCAAATTAAAAATTTAGAAACAGGCGAAGTTTTAAGCGATAAAATTTTAAATACTACCGGAAGTGCCACATGGGCAAACGATAATAAAACATTATTTTACACCATGAAGGATGCTGTTACATTGCGTTCTCATAAAATTTTTAAGCATAAACTACATAGCGATTCTAAAGCAGATATTGAGGTTTATCAGGAAGCCGATGAAACCTTTAATACCTTTGTTTACAAAACAAAATCTAAAAAATATATTGTTATAGGCTCTTCGAGTACATTGTCTTCAGAGTATCAAATTTTAAGTGCAGATACTCCGGATGCCGACTTTAAAATGTTTCAAGAAAGAACTGATGATATGGAATATAGTATCGCACATTATGATGATGCGTTTTACGTTATTTCTAATTGTGATGGCGCTACTAACTTTAAACTGTTAAAAACAAGTGAAACAGCTACAGAGAAAGAAAATTGGAAAGATTTATTACCACATAGAGAAGCTGTTTTATTAGAAGATATCGAGATTTTTAAAGATTATTTAGTTGTTAATGAGCGTGAAAATGGATTAAATAACATAAGAATAATAAGTTGGGATGGGAGCGAAGATTATTACCTACCTTTCAACTCAGAGACCTATACATCTTACATTGGTAATAATCCTGATTTTGATAGCGATGTTATGCGTTATGGGTTTAATTCGTTAACCAACCCAAGTTCGGTAATGGATTATAATTTTAAAACTAAAACGAGCGAAGTTAAAAAGGAACAAGAGGTTTTAGGAGGGAAATTTAATAAAGAAAATTACGAATCTAAGCGTGTTTGGGCAACAGCACGCGATGGTGTAAAAGTGCCAATGTCTTTAGTTTATAAAAAAGGAATAAAGTTAGATGGTACTAATCCATTATTGCAATATGCATATGGTTCTTATGGCTCAACAACAGACCCTTCGTTTTCTACAATTCGTTTAAGTTTACTAGACCGTGGTTTTGTTTATGCCATTGCCCATATTCGTGGCGGAGAATATTTAGGACGCCATTGGTATGAAACTGGAAAACTATTAACCAAGAAAAATACTTTTACCGACTTCATAGATTGCTCTCAGTTTTTAATTGAAGAAAATTATACTTCAAATAAACATTTATATGCTTATGGCGGTTCGGCAGGAGGTTTATTAATGGGCGCTATAATTAATATGAATCCGGAATTGTACAATGGAGTTTTGGCAGCCGTACCATTTGTAGATGTGGTTACTACCATGTTAGACGATACAATTCCTTTAACGACAGGCGAGTACGATGAGTGGGGAAATCCAAATAATGAGGAGTATTACCATTACATGAAATCGTATTCACCTTACGATAATGTAGAGGCTAAAGACTACCCCAATATGCTAGTTACAACAGGTCTACATGATTCTCAAGTGCAATATTGGGAACCTGCAAAGTGGGTTGCAAAACTTAGAGAATTGAAAACAGATAGTAATATATTAATGTTGCAAACCGATATGGAATCGGGTCATGGTGGCGCTTCCGGACGTTTTGAAAGTCTTAAGGAAGTTGCGCTAGAATACGCATTTTTACTAGATTTAGAGGGAATTAAGCGCTAATAAAAAAAAATGTCTTATTTTTGTCAAGTTTTAAGAAGCATAGATTTTTTATATCGTGCAACTTGTAAATTGAATTTATGAAACACAGAAATCAAGTATTTGATAATGTATTAGAGTTAGTTGGCAATACACCTTTAGTAAAGCTAAATAGAATTACCTCTAAGTTCGAAGGAGATTTTTACGCTAAAGTAGAATGTTTTAATCCAGGACAATCATCAAAAGATAGAATAGCACTTTATATTATAGAAGAAGCCGAAAAGAAAGGCATTTTAAAACCTGGTGATACAATTGTAGAAACTACTTCTGGTAACACTGGTTTTAGTATTGCAATGGTGAGTATTATTAAAGGATACGAGTGTGTGTTAGCAGTAAGTTCAAAATCTTCTCCAGATAAAATTGATATGTTGCGTACTATGGGGGCTAAAGTTTATGTTTGTCCTGCTCATGTTAGTGCAGACGATCCAAGATCGTACTACCAAGTAGCAAAACGTATTCATGAGGAGTTAAAAGGTTCAGTTTATATCAATCAGTATTTCAATCAGTTAAATATTGATGCACATTACAATTCTACAGGGCCAGAAATTTGGAAACAAACAGAAGGGCAAATAACGCATTTAGTAGCGTGTAGTGGTACTGGAGGAACCATTTCTGGAACAGCAAAATATTTAAAAGAACAAAACCCAAATATAAAAGTAATTGGTGTTGATGCTTTTGGTTCGGTTATTAAAAAATATCATGAAACTAGAGAATTCGACGAAAAAGAAATTTATCCATATAGAATAGAAGGCTTAGGTAAAAATTTGATTCCCGGTGCTACAGATTTTGATATAATAGATCAATTTGTAAAAGTTACCGATGAAGAAAGTGCGCATACGGCTAGAGAAATTGCAAGAACAGAAGGCATGTTTGTTGGTTATACGTCTGGTGCAGCAACACAAGCTATTAAACAACTTGGAGAACTAGGTGAGTTTAAAAAGGGAGATAAAATTGTTGTAATTTATCCAGATCACGGTTCTCGTTATATGAGCAAAGTTTATAGTGATAAATGGATGAGCGATCAAGGTTTCTTTGATTCTCAAAATGAAGCAGCAGCGCAAAGTATTCAATACATAAAATAATTAAATACAGAATATAATACCGGTCCATAATTTACAAATTTGTAAAATATGGACTTTTTTTATGCTTTAAAAAATCGATATAGCTCATTTTTTTAACTTTATTGTCTATATTTCGTAAATGCATGGTAAAAAATTATGTTCAAACCATATAAATATTTAATTTTGCACGGACTGACTAAAACCAAAACATTCTTGATTCTTTCATAAACAACTCGTTCTGTTTGTGTTCCTGAAAAGTTGTTTAATAGGTTATAGTTATATCTAAAGTTTAATAGCAATACCATTTATAATAGATGAAGGATTTATTTGAAAAGATTTATAAAGACAAAGGACCACTAGGAAAGTGGGCGTCTCAGGCTGAAGGTTATTTTGTATTCCCAAAATTGGAAGGCGAAATTTCTAATAGAATGAAGTTTCAAGGAAAAGACGTAATCACATGGAGTATTAATGACTACTTAGGTTTAGCCAATCATCCAGAAGTTCGTAAAGTAGATGCGGAAGCTGCAGCACAATATGGTTCTGCTTACCCAATGGGGGCAAGAATGATGTCTGGTCATACAGATTTACACGAACAACTTCAAAATGAATTAGCGTCTTTTGTAAGTAAAGAAGCTGCTTATTTATTAAACTTTGGATACCAAGGTATGGTATCTACCATTGATGCTTTAGTTTCTAAAGATGATATTATTGTTTACGATGTAGATGCTCACGCTTGTATTATTGATGGTGTGCGTTTACACATGGGTAAGCGTTTTACTTATAAACATAATGACATTGAAAGTTTAGAGAAAAACTTGGAGCGTGCTACTAAAATGGCAGAACAAACTGGAGGAGGGATTTTAGTGATTTCTGAAGGTGTTTTTGGAATGCGTGGAGAGCAAGGACGTTTAAAAGAAATAGTTGAGCTTAAAAAGAAATTTACTTTCAGATTATTTGTTGATGATGCACACGGTTTTGGAACTTTGGGAGCAACAGGAGCAGGAGCTGGAGAAGAGCAAGGCGTGCAAGATGATATTGATGTATATTTTGCAACTTTCGCTAAGTCTTTAGCAAGTACAGGTGCTTTTATTGCTGGTGATAAAGAAATAATCGATTATTTAAAATATAATTTACGTTCTCAAATGTTTGCAAAATCTTTGCAAATGCAATTAGTTGCTGGAGCTCTTAAGCGTTTAGATATGCTTAGAACTATGCCAGAATTAAAAGCAAAATTATGGGAAAACGTAAATGCATTACAATCTGGATTAAAAGAGCGTGGTTTTGATATTGGTACAACGCAAAGTTGCGTAACACCAGTATATTTAAAAGGGTCTATTCCTGAGGCTATGGCTTTAGTAAAAGATTTAAGAGAGAACTACGGTATTTTCTGTTCAATAGTTGTTTACCCTGTAATTCCAAAAGGTTTAATTTTATTAAGATTAATTCCTACTGCAACACATACATTAGAAGATGTTTCTGAAACTTTAAATGCATTTGATGCTATTAGAGAGCGTTTAGAAAATGGAACTTACAAACGTTTATCTGCTTCAGTTATGGCAGCAATGGGTGAGTAGTTTCACAAATAAAATAGATTATAAAAAAACCGATTCAATTTTAATTGAATCGGTTTTTTAGTTTTATTATAAATCTAAAGTAGCTTTTTATAAGTTTTTCTTCTTTTATAAACTACCGGATCAAAATGTTTCCATATTTGGTGTATGGCGTGGTTATCTTCAAGCTCTGGAGTTCTAAAGCAGGTTTGTATACCTTTTTCTTTAAAAGTCTCGTAGTACTCATTAAAAATTACGGCATGTACACCTTTGTTTTGGTAGTCTGGATGAATTCCTATTAAATAGAAAATAACATCTTTACTATTTTTTTTAGCACTCAAAATATGCCTAAAGCCGAAAGGAAAGAGTTTTCCATTCATCTTTTTTAAAGCTTCGGCAAATGCAGGCATAACAATAGCAAAACCTACCAGTTCATCATTTTTATCTACAACAAATTTGATGTATTCAGGATTTACGAAACTGATAAATTTCTTTTTAAAATATGCTTTTTGAATATCATTTATAGCTACAAATGATGATAACGAAGCATAGCTTGCGTTAAATAAATCGAACATCTTATCGACATAAGGCATTACTTCACTCGTTTTAGTGAATTTTAAAGCTTTTAGTTGGTAGCGTCTTTTTATTAGTTCTTGTGCCTTTTTAAAAAATTCTGGTTTTACATTTTCAAAAGGAAAACGACTTTCTGAATAAGATTTTTCAATCTCGTATCCAGCCGCTTCATAATGCTTGATATAGTAGGCATGATTGTACCAGGTAACCATGGGTGCAATGCTATCAAAACCTTCCGTCATAACACCAACCTTATCAAGGTTAGAGAATCCAACAGGGCCTTCTGTAAATTCTAGGTTTTTACTTTTTCCGATTTCTGAAACCTTATCAAGTAAAGTTTTAGAAACTTCTAAATCGTCTATAAAATCGAACCAGCCAAAACGCATTTTTTTTATGTTTTGATTGTCAATCTCTAAATTGTTAGTAATAGCTGCAATTCGCCCAACAATAATATTATTTTTATAAGCTAAAAATAACTGTGCTTCGGCGTCTTTAAAAACGGGGTTTTCATTTTTATCAAAGGTGTTCATCTCCTGACTAATAATAGGAGGTGTCCAATATTTACAGTCTTTATAAAGTGTGAAAGGAAATTTTACAAATACCTTTAAGTCTTTTTTAGTTTTTACTTCTTTTAGTGTAATCATAATACTTTTATGATAGATTTATCTTAATTAATCTTCAAAATCTATAGCGTCTCTTTTTGGTTTTTTTGTAGTTTTTTTTGCTGCTTTTTTGCCGCTTTTTTTCTTTTTATTTCCTGATCTTTTAGCGGTATCTTCAATTGAGTTTCCATTATCAATTTCTTTATCTTTATGGAAATCTAATCGGTAAGACATTCCGAAATTTACACTAAAAACAGATGGTGTATCTTTTGTATTGAATGTTAAAGCGGTATCTAGCTGAAAATCTTTACCCCATAAATAAGCGCCACCAAATCTAAACAAATTATCGGCGTAATAATCACTTTGAATACCTTGTGTTTCTCCGAAAACAACCCATTGTGGACTAAAAGAATGCGTTAAGGTTAGGATGTATGAAAAGTCCGATTGATCTGTGCCTATGCGGTCTTTTATTAAATTCATTACAAAAACCCAGCCTCCAGAAAAGTTGTTTTGTGTAGCAATCATTACTTTAGGGCTGAAACCTTCTATAGCATCTGCAGTATATGGATTATCTGGTGTATCAAAGTTTGCACCAGCATAAATTGCTATGGCAGGAATTAACGATTTCCATTTAAAGGTGTGGTTTGCTTTCCAACTGTAAAGGTTCGGTTTATCATCTTCTGCGTTTTTGTAAGGGTCGTAAACTAAATATTTAGCTCCAAGAGTTAAATATTTAAAATTAGAACGACGATCTTTGTTATCTAAATTTGAAAAATAAGATTTATTGTCACTTTGGTAGTTTCCTTCAAAATTTAATTCTAATTGTTCCCATAATAACCCGTAACGTACAGCAAAATCGGCACCAAATCCTGAGACTTTATATCCTATGGCTGGCGTGCGCTCTTCTTCAATTATATAGGGGCCAACTTCAAATTGAGCTACATTGGTTCCTACAGAAAACGCACTTCTGGAAACACCCGGTCTGTTAGAGTTTATAACATCGGTATATTGGCAAAATGCTTGGGTTGAAAAAAATGTGAGTAGGAGAATTAAAATCGATTTGATAGCTTTCATAGTTGAAATTTTTAACGCGTTGTGCACACGCGCAGATTTTATAATTTTAAGTACTAATGATTAAGGGTTTTCAAATATAGATATTTTATATATTTTTTATCATTTTTCAATGTTTTTTAAACGTATAGAATTGTATTTTTGTTGTTAGTTTTAATCAAAAGTTTGACTTATGGGTTTATTAAGAACCATATTTATAATTGTTTTAGTCTATTATTTATTTAAAGTGCTTTCTAGAATCTTTGCACCTTTTTTAATGAAGTTTGCTGTAAAAAAAGCAGAAGAGCGTTTTGGTGGTCAGTTTCAAAAACAACAACAACAGCCTGCAAAGAAAGAAGGAGAAGTGACTATCGATAAAATCCCGAATACACGAACGTCTAATAAAGATGTTGGTGACTATGTGGATTACGAAGAAGTAGATTAAGGCAAATTCTTTTTTTATTTCCGCGAAAGCATAATGTTCTTAAAATTAGAGTTGAACTTCTATGCTAAGAAAATAATTACTAATTTTCACATTCATTGTTTTAAACTACTTTTATGCAATTTTCAATTAAACGCATACTTCCGCATATCTTGGTACTTCTAGGGTTTGTAATATTGTCTTTGGCTTATTTTAGCCCCGTTTTACAAGGAAAAGAAATTTATCAAAGTGATATTGTTCAGTTTATAGGCATGAGCAAGCAGCAAAAGGATTTTAAAGCTGAAACTGGCGTAGAAACCTATTGGACCAATGGGGCTTTTGCGGGAATGCCAACCTATCAATTAGGCGCAAGATATCCTCATAATTACATTAAAAAAGTTGATGCTGCACTACGATTTTTACCTCGTCCTGCAGATTATTTATTTTTATATTTAATGAGTTTTTATGTACTGCTATTAGTGCTTAAAGTGGATTATAAACTCGCAGCTTTGGGTGCCTTAGCCTTTGGGTTTTCAACATATTTAATTATTATCTTAGGTGTAGGCCACAACAGTAAAGCGCATGCTATTGCGTATATGCCGTTAGTTTTAAGCGGAATAATACTCACTTTTAGGCGGAAATATATAGCTGGTTTTTTACTAACCGTTTTGGCAATGGGTTTAGAAATTGTATCGAACCACTTCCAAATGACTTACTATTTGATGTTACTCGTGCTTATTTTAGGAATAGCTTATTTAGTCGATGCCTATAAAAAGCAAGTTTTACCTCATTTTTTTAAATCGGTTGGTATTTTATTCGCAGCAGTTATTTTGGCTATTGCTTTAAATGCAACAGGTGTAATGGCTACGCAAGAGTATGTAAAAGAAAGTACACGTGGTAAAACGGAACTAACCATTAATGCCGATGGATCTCCAAAAGTAGTTTCAAACGGATTAGATAAAGACTATATCACGCAATTTAGTTATGGTTTTGCTGAAACTTTTAACCTATTTATACCTCGATTTATGGGAGGTGGTAATGGTGAAAATGTTGGTAAAGATTCTGCTACTTATGAAGCTTTTAGAAAATTAGGAGCTACAACAACTCAGGCCGCCGAGGAGGCAAAACGAGCACCCTTGTATTGGGGTGATCAACCCATTGTAGAAGCACCGGCATATGTAGGAGCTGTTATTTTATTTCTGTTTGTATTTGCTTTATTTTTAGTAAAAGGGCGTTTAAAATGGTGGCTTGTTGGCGGCACGCTATTTTCTTTATTATTGTCTTACGGTAAAAACTTAGGGTTTTTAACCAACTTTTTTATCGATTACGTACCAATGTATAACAAATTTAGAGCGGTAACTTCCATACAAGTTTTATTGGAGTTATGTATACCAGTATTAGGGATTTTTGGTTTGGTGCGTTTGTTCAATACTTTTGAAAAAGAAGAAGAAAAGCTAAATGCGTTAAAGTATGCTACAATAATTACTGGTGGTTTAGCGCTTTTATTTTTAGTAATGAAATCGTCTTTATTTGATTTTGTTGGCGTTAACGATGGTTTTTACCGTCAGAATTACGGACAAGATTTTGTAGATGCCATAAGAGAAGATAGAAAAAGTGTTTTTACAACAGATACACTTAGAAGTTTAATTTTAGTACTGCTATCGGCTGGTTTAATTTGGAACTATTTAAAAGGAAAATTAAAAGAAAACTTACTGATTATAGGCTTTGCTGTGCTATTAATGTTCGATTTAATTGGAGTGGATAAAAGATATGTAAATAGTGACGATTTTGTATCTTCTATTAAAATGAACAAGCCT
Organism: Algibacter sp. Ld11; assembly: GCF_045066735.1. Lineage (NCBI taxonomy): Bacteria > Pseudomonadati > Bacteroidota > Flavobacteriia > Flavobacteriales > Flavobacteriaceae > Algibacter > Algibacter sp. Ld11. Next base: position 317,395 of record NZ_JBISHH010000026.1, read on the forward strand.
TTTGAAGCTAACGAGGTTGATAAAGCTATTTTACAAGATAAAAGTTATTATCGCGTTTACGATTTAGTTTCAGGACGATCAAAACCATCATATTTTCATAATTCTTTAAATGGTTATAATGCCGCTGAGTTAAAGCGCTATCGTGAGGTTTTCGATTTTTATATTTCTCAAAATAATATGAATGTGCTTAATATGTTTAATACCAAATATATTATTGCTCAAGGTGAAAAAGGAGAAACCTTTCCATACACCAATAGAGATGCGAATGGTGCGGCTTGGTTTATTAGCGAACTTAAAAAGGTAGATTCTGCTAACGAAGAAATTAAAGCTTTGGATAGTTTAGATAATAAGCATGTTGCTGTTTTTGCTAAAGGAAAAGATGACATAATTCCAACGGAAACAAAAAAGTTTAATGTTGATTCTTTAGCAAGTATAAAAATTGTTGAGCACAAACCAAACTATTTAAAATACGCTTCTAGCAACGCAAATAAAGGTTTTGCAGTGTTTTCTGAAGTGTATTACGGAAACGGCTGGAAAACGTTTATCGATGGTGAAGAGACCGAGCATATACGTGTTAATTATACGCTACGTGGTTTAGAAATCCCGGAAGGAAAACATGAAATTGTGTTTAAGTTTGATCCAGATGTAGTGAAAACAGGAAGCTCAATTGCACTTGCTAGTTCTGTTTTATTCGGACTTTTATTACTAGGCGGACTTTTCTACGGATTTCAAAAGAAATAGTTTTTTATTTCTACGCATATCGAAATTTTTTTAATGAAGGCACTAAAAGTACTTATAATAAGTTATTACTGGCCACCTGCAGGAGGTCCAGGCGTGCAGCGTTGGTTAAAATTCGTAAAATATTTACCCGACTTTAATGTTGAACCTATTGTTTATATTCCCGAAAACCCTAACTATCCTTTAATTGATGCGAGTTTAATCTCAGAAGTTTCAAAAGATGTTACCATTATAAAACAGCCTATAAGTGAACCTTATAAGGTGGCTAGTTTGTTTTCAAAAAAATCATCAAGCACTATTAGTAAAGGCATTATTCCCGAACAGAAAACGCAAAGTTTTATTGAAAAAGCCATGCTTTATATTCGTGGAAATTTTTTTATTCCAGATGCGCGTAAAAGTTGGGTAAAACCATCGGTAGCTTATCTTTCAAATTATATAGAACAGGAAAATATTTCAACTATTATAACCACCGGGCCTCCGCATAGTTTGCATCTTATTGGTTTAAAGCTTAAAGAAAAATTAGGTGTAAAATGGATTGCAGATTTTAGAGACCCTTGGACTACTATTGGTTACCATAAGCAGTTAAAATTAACTGAAAAATCTAAACAAAAGCACAAAGCTTTAGAAAAGCAGGTTTTAAATACTGCCGACGATATTGTTGTTACTAGTTCTGTAACAAAAATAGAATTTGAAGCTATTACCAAAAAGCCAATTGAGGTTATTACAAATGGCTACGATTATGAATTGGTAGAAGCTAAACCACTAGATATTAAATTTACAATAGCTCATATTGGTTCGTTATTATCAAAAAGAAATCCTGAAATTCTGTGGCAAGTACTCTCGGAACTCGTTCAGGAAAATAAAGATTTCTCGGAAGATTTACAGTTAAATTTTGTGGGAGCCGTAAGTGAGACCGTTTTAAAATCAATAGAGCAAGTAGGGTTAATCAAGCATGTTAATAACGTAGGATACGTATCGCATAAAGAATCTATTATTTATCAAAAAAGCTCGCAGGTTTTATTGTTAGTCGAGATAGATTCTAAAGAAACTCGATGTATTATTCCTGGAAAGTTGTTTGAATATATGGTGTCTAACCGTCCTATTTTGGCTTTAGGTCCTAAAGATTCCGATGTGGAAAATATTATAAAAGAAACCAATACCGGAAACTACTTTAACTACACAGATTATAAATCGTTAAAATCGACTATCTTGGCGCATTATAAGAGCTATCAAAATAAAAATTTAGAAGTACATGTTATTGGTTTGCAAAAATATAGTAGAAAAAACTTGACTTCTAAATTAGCTTCGGTTATAAAAAAGCCCTAATAATCTATCATTTTGCGCGTTTACTTCGTAGTACTAATAATGAAATTGAATCAAAAATAATGGGCATAGTTGCTTCTCAATCTTTTAAAAATATAATCTCTACGTATTTGGGGTTTTTAATTGGGGCAATAAATACGCTATTTCTTTACACTAAATTTTTAAGTGATGATTACTACGGTATGGTAGGCTATATGCTTTCTTTAGCTTATGTTATTATGCCGTTAATGGCTTTTGGAGCGCATAATACTTTAGTTAAATTTTATACAACATTCAAAACACGCGAATCACTAAATGGCTTTTTAACACTTATGTTATTAATGCCAATTGTCGTTATTATTCCTATTGTTTTACTTACGTATTTTGGTTATGGTTTTATAGGCGATTTATTATCAAATAAAAATCCTATAATTAAACAATACTTATGGCATACAGTGGTTATAGCGATTTCTTTGGCGTATTTCGAGCTGTTTTTTTCTTGGGCAAAAGTGCAAATGCAAACGGTTTTTGGTAACTTCATGAAAGAAGTTTTTCACCGTGTTGGTACTATGCTGTTGTTATTTGCTTTTCATTTTAATTACATAGATTTAGAAGCATTTATGGCGGGTTTGGCTGCTGTCTACTTTGTGAGAATGTTGATTATGAAAGTGTATGCTTTTACCTTAAAGTTTCCAAAGTTTACTTTTAAAAAGATTAATGATTTAAGTAGAATTTTAAAATACTCAGGACTCATAATTATTGCCGGAGCTATAGCCACGTCGCTTTTAGATGTGGATAAAGTAATGCTTGGGCATTACATACCAATTAAAGAAATTGCATATTACAATGTGGCTATATTTATCACGGCGGTTATTGCGGTGCCGCAACGTGCTATGCATCAATTACTCATGCCTATGACGGCTAAGTTTTTAAACGAACATGATTATGATGCTTTGGAAGATTTATATAAGAAGAGCTCATTGAACTTGTTTATTGTTGGTGGTTTTATTTTTTTATTGATTGTTTTAAATATTAATCAGCTTTATTTAATCATTCCCGAAGAGTTTAATGTTGGTCTTTACGTGGTATTTATGATTAGTGTTGTTAAATTATACGATTCACTTTTAGGAAGTAACAATGCTATTCTTTTTAATAGTGATTATTACCGAATGGTACTTGTTTTAGGTGTTGTTCTAGTTATTGTTATGGTAGCTTTTAATATTTTATTTATTCCTATTCTTGGTATCAATGGTGCCGGTTTAGCTACGTTTTTAGCTGTATTTTTATACAATTCTATTAAGTTATATTTTGTTCATACAAAATTTAAAATCTCACCATTTTCGCCAAAAACCTTGCAGATAGGTTTGTTTATTGCAGGTTTTGCTGTTCTTTTTTACTTTTGGGACTTTCCATTTCACCCTATTTTAAACATTGCATTAAAGTCTATTATAATAGCGGCCCTCTATGGTTTTATTGTTTTCAAATTTAAATTTTCAGATGATATTTCTAAGTTACTTCAGAAGTATTTGAAGCTTTAATTCAAACTTGATTTTGAGGTTTTATTTGTCTAAATTCGTTGAATAAGATGGTTTAGACTGTCTACCTTATTTTTTTTAGAGTTTTCCAAAATAGCACAAAACATACATCACTTGAAAATACTTCATACAGCCGATTGGCATTTAGGACATAGATTACACGAGCAATCTCAAGTAGCCGAACAAACTTTATTTTTGAGTTGGATTGAAACGTATATCAGTACCGAAAAAATAGACGTCCTCTTAATTTCAGGCGATGTATTTGATACGGGTTCGCCTTCCAATCAAAGTTTAGAAATGTACTATAGTTTTTTGGTCAAGTTGAAAGGCACAAGTTGCAAATCCATTATTATTACCGGAGGAAATCACGATTCTGCAGGAACTTTAAATGCACCAAAACACATTCTGGATGCTTTATCTATTAAAGTGGTTGGTAAAGCAACTGAAGAGATAGAAGATGAAGTTTTTGAAATTGATATCGAAGGTGAAAAAGTAGTTGTTGCTGCAGTTCCATACTTGCGTGATGGTGATATTAGACGAGCCGTTGCAGGAGAATCTTTCGACGAACTTATTGATAAATATAAAACAGCATTAATTAATCATTATCAAGCAGCTGCCGTGCAATGTAAGCTAGTAAATACCACCGATGCTCCCGTCATCGCTATGGGGCATTTGTTTGCAACAGGAGGCTCTGTTTCAGATAGTGAGCAAAATATTTATGTAGGAACATTGGGCCATATTGGTGCCGAAGATTTCCCTGAGTACTTCGATTATATTGCTTTAGGACATTTGCATCGACCTCAAATAATTGGAGAAAATGATAAAGTACGCTATTCAGGTTCACCAAATATTTTGAGTTTCAGTGAAATAACTTATGATAAAAACATTATTGTTTTAACCGTTGAAGATAATAAAATAAGCACCATCGACGATGTTGTTGTTCCGCGTTTTAGAGAGTTTTATAAGTTGGCAGGCACCATGGCAGAGTGTATAGATGCATTTCCAGAGATAGTTTCTAATACATTTCAATTAACACCATGGGTAGAAATTGTGCTTAATGAGACACATACCATAAATACTGATGATTTAAAAAAAGCAGCAGAAAAGTATCCGTTTGAAATATTAAAAATGGCTTTGAAAACGCAGCGTAGGCAAAAAGGTATTGAGGAGTTATTAGAAGAAACAAAATCGATAAAAGAGTTATTACCAGCTGAAGTTTTTAAATTGAAATGTAAAGAAATTGGTTTTGATTTAGAGAGCCGGCCAGAGGTGGAAGATGCTTTTAATGAAATTTTACAATCTGTTAAAAATCAGTAAGCGTAGAGGACTATGAAAATTTTAAAAATAGAATTACAAAATATAAATTCTTTACGCTCCGATACTTCTATTGTTATAGATTTTGAAAGTGAACATTTTAAAGATGTGGGGTTGTACGCTATTACAGGTTCTACAGGAGCTGGTAAAACTACTATTTTAGATGCTATTACTATTGCGTTATATCATAATGTACCAAGATTTAATGGTTCTAAGGGCACTTTGATAGATGTGGTTAGCCATGGTGCCGATGATGCTTTTAGTAGAGTCACTTTTGAAAATGATAATGTAATTTACGATGCCTTTTGGGGTATGAAGGTTGCCGATAAATCTGGTAAAAAGTATAAAAACCCAAAGGAAGAAGTTAGTTTAAAGAACTTAACAACAGGCGCTATTTTGGCGAGTCAGAAACGGAGTTTAATATCAGAAGTGGTTCGAGTGACTCAATTAGATTACAATCAGTTTTTACGTTCTGTAATGCTTGCCCAAGGCGAATTCGCTTCATTTTTAACAGCTAAAGGCCCGGAGAAAGGAAAGCTGCTAGAACAAATTACCGGCGAAGAAATTTATAAAAAGATAGGGCAGAGCATTCAAGAACGAAAAGCTAAAGAAGAAAATGCGCTTAAAGATATTCAGTCTAGAATTAATTCTGATGATGTTTTATCAGAAGAAGCTAAGGTTGAGTTAACTCAAACAGATAAAGCACTCGATACCGAAATTTTAAAGATTGAAAAGGAGATAAAAACCACTCAAAGTATTGTAGAATGGTATAAGAAATTCCAGAAAATACTTGATGAATCGGAAAAGTTAGAAATAGAATCTAAGGAGCTTGATCTATTCATCGAAAAACATAAAGAAGAGCTAGAACAGTTAGATTTAAATGAAAAAGCAGCACCTTTTAAGGAGCTACTTGGTAATTTAAAGAGAACAGAGCAAGATTTTGTTGATAAATCTAAACAATTAGAACGTTTAGAGTCTGAGCTTAAAACCTTAAAACCAGAGATTGAAAAATTAAGTTTACAAACTCAAAAAGAAACGGATTTGTTAAATGTAGCAGACAAAACGTTCGCGGATTGGTTACCTAAATTTGATGCTATAAATAGCTTAGATGGTAAACTTAAAAATGAAGCTGAAAAAAAGCAAAAATCAATTTTAGAATTAGAAGCGTTAGCCAACCAAATTAAGCTTTTAAGAGAAGAGCAAACCAAATTGAATAAAGATTTAGCGGATACTGAAGCTAAAATAAAAATAGATCAAAGCTTTATTTCTGAGCATAAATTATTGAAGGATGTTGATTTACAAATATCCAATTGGGCAAGTGAATTAACTGCTTTAAAAGCTAAAAAAGAAAGTTTAAAAGAAGTTCAAGATTTTGTTTCTGTAAAAAAAGAAGAGGTAGAAAAAACAGAAGCGCGCTTAAAAGATGGTAACAAATTACTAAAAGTTGAAACTGACGAAATTGAAAAAACAGAAAAATTATTAGCTGAAATTACTTTAAAATTATCTAAAAATAATTTAACCGATTTACTAGCTACTAAAACGAAATTAGCTACTAAAGAAACAAACTGGAAACAGTTCAAAACGCTTTCTGAGCAAATACTTAAAATTGAAAAAGAACAAACTGATTTATTAACGAAACAAAAAGCGCTTACAAAGGCATTAGAGGTTAGTAAAAAGGAAATACAAGCGGTTAAGCAGCAAATTGAAGTTAAAGAAAAGTCGGTTGCAGATGCGGATAAAATTTTAAATTTAGAGAAAAGTATTTCTAAATATGAAGCTGATCGTCAGAGTTTAACTGAAGGAATACCTTGTGGATTGTGTGGTTCATTAGAGCATCCGTTTACCGAAAATTTGGTTTCGGTAGGTGTTTCAAAATCGGAATTAGAACTTAATAAACGCAAAGAAAAGCTCCAAGCGTTAATTGTTTCAAAAAACGAATTAGAGAAAAAAGAAGTTGTAGCGAACACAACCATCGATGGTTTAACGCAACGTAACGGTCTAATTAATGATGAAGTAAAAGCATTAAAATTAAAGACGAAACAATTAAATATAGATTGCGAGTTATCGAATACAGCTCAAATTGAAATTGAGGTTAAACAAATAACGCAGGATATTTTATTATTAGATGAAAAGTTGAAAGTAGCTCAACAATTACAAAAGGATAGTAATAAATTAAACGATACTTTTAAAATACAAAGTGAGAGGTTTAATAAGATTAAAAATGGTGTAGCTACGCTTGTTGAAAAGAATAAAAATAGCAATAAGGATATTGCAGAAAAGCAAAAACTAATTGTTGATTTAAAAGAAATCTGTAATAATTTAGAGACCGCGTTAGAAGCAAAATTATCTAAATTTAATTACCAATTACCTTCAACAGAAAAGAGTAATGAGTTTATTGAAAACCTTAAAACGTCAATTACTGGTTTTAATAAAAAGGAGAAGAATTTAGACTTATTAAAATCGAGTGTATCGGTTGTAAACACTAAGTTAGAAAACAACAAAGAGAAGTTAGAAATACAACTTAAGGCAGAAGAAACTTGTTCTAAAACGATTACAGTATCTACTGTTAAAATAGAACAATTAAAAAAACAGCGTGAAGCTATTTTACCTATTGCTATTTCTGTAGAACAGAAGCGAGAACTTTTACAAACAGAACGAATGGCTTTGTCTAAAAAGGTAGAGTTCAGTAAACAGAAACACCAGGAGTTTTTAGATTTACAAAACAAAAAAGAAGCTTTAAAAATAGAAACGAATAAGGAAGTATTAGTTTTAAAAGAAAAGCTAGACACGTTAAATTCTATTTTTAATACTCAATTAAAAGTTAGCGATTTTGATACAAGAGAATTGGTACAGAAAGCAATACTTCTAGATGCCGATTTGGTGAGGTTCACTAAACACAAAGAAGCGATAAAAGAAAAGCAACTTCGTTTAAAAGCTTACAGAGAATCTAACGAAAAAGCTAAAGTAGATTTAGAAAAATCTAAAACATTTGAAATTACTGAGGCCGAGAGTAAATTGGCTTTAGAACACTTAAATAAAGCTAATAAAACGTTGCTATCGGCAAAAGGTGAGATTATACAAGCCTTTAAAAAGGATAAGGAAATTAGAGATAGAAATAAAGAAATCTATAAAAAAATAGATGCTCAAGAAACGGTTTGCAATGTTTGGAGAGAGCTATTTAAAATTATAGGAAATTCTAAAGATGCCTTTAACGTATATGTGCAACGCCTAACTTTAAAGCATTTATTAGACCTTGCCAATGTCCATTTGTATAAATTGAATAAACGTTATTCTTTAAAAATGGAAGAGGCTTACAAACCTAAAGAGGAACTTAATTTTAATTTAATAGACCATTACCAAACAGATCAGGCCAGATTGGTAGACACATCTAGTGGTGGTGAGAAGTTTATTATTAGTTTGGCTTTAGCTTTAGGATTGTCTGATTTGGCTAGTAAAAATGTAAAAATCGATTCGTTGTTTATTGATGAAGGTTTCGGAACCTTGGATAAAAATACTTTGGAAACGGTTATTTCTACTTTAGAAACTTTGCAATCGCAAGGTAAAATGATTGGTATAATATCTCACGTTGAAAATTTAAAAGAGCGTATTTCTACCCAAATTCAAATTACTAAAAAGAATAATGGAGTGAGTGTGGTGGATATAATGTAATCTTTCTAAAATATGTCACCACAGCCGTATCCCGCGTTAGGGATTGCAACGGCATCCTTTTTTTAAGAATTAAGAAAATAGTATTGGTTTTGCTTTTGTTTTAATTAGAAGTCTAAATTTATTTAAAGTAGCCCGAGCTAAAAAAAGATATAGTGTAAAGCCCGACCCTTGTGGTAACGCCCAAACTATTAAAAATGAAAAACCCCGTGATGTTGCTTTGAGGCAAACTGTTCACAGGGATTTTCGTACTAACCAACCAAAATTTTTATGATCGTCTACGCGTAGTGGTTGTCGATCTTGTATTGTTGCTAGATTTACGACTACTTTGTGTGGCTTTACTATTGCTTGTTCTTGGTGCTTTAGTAACGGTAGCTACACGTTTAGTGCTTCTAGTATTATTGCTGTTTCTAGTATATGTACGAGCCTTAGTTGTATTTGGATTTTTAGATGTCGTATTTATTTTCGTACGAGTTGTATTTCTAGTATTTGTGCTCTTTGCATTAGGTCTAGTGGATCTAGTAGTTGTTGTTTTAGTAACCGTTCTGTTTGGTGTTGTTCTTGCCACACGACTATTATCACGTTGTGTATAATTACGGTTTGTGCTTTTTGTATTAGAACTTCTATTTGGTGATGTTGTAGTGTAACGACGGTTATTATTAGTTGTTACATTACGTCTGGTTTGTGCGTTACGGTTAATTTTTGTAACGTTTCTAGAACTTCTATTTACTGTAGCGTAATTACGGTTTCTGGCAACAGTGTTTCCGCGACGGCTATATATAGCTGATGATGGACGGTGGTTATTGTAAAACGGACGGTTGTACACATAACGCACTGGAGCATAATGTTGACGGTAAGGACGATTAAATACTACACGGAAATTAACTGATGGCGTGCGGTAATAATTGTGCCATGGGTGGTAAATGTAACCACGGTTATACACGTTGATAAACCCAGTATAATGAGAATATCTGTTATAGCGATCGTAGTGTACATATAGTCCACCAACTCTAGATATGTAACCATTGTTGTTGTAGTTTATGTTTACGTTTCCGGCTTGAGAAATTCTACCGTAATAATCGTAATAAATAGGTGTGTTTTCTATTTGAATAATTGCACCATACTCATCGTACTGCACATATGCATTATAATCGTACCCAGAGTTAAAACTTAAATCTAGATTTCTAGAATGTAATGATACATTTACGTTTGATGTTTGACGTTGTAAATTGAAGTCGAATTGACCATCAGCAAATACCGAAAATTCTATTCCGTTTTCAACAAATATGAAAGAGCTGCCATAACCTCTGTTAATATTTGATGCTTCGTTTGTTTGGTTGGCGGTTGTTGTGTCTGCACTAGCGGTGAATCCTGCAAGGACCAATCCGGCTAATAAGAATATATACTTTTTCATATCTGTATGTTTTAATGTTATACAGTTAGGTAATTACAAACAGCGTGCCAAAAAACGGAAGTGAGTGTTAGTGCTTTGATAATTAGGTTGTTATTTTTATTTTTTAAGATAAAATAGGGTGTCGAATTTAAATATTAGGTTGTGTAAATTTAAATTTAATTGAAAATTCGAGTAAAATGGAGTTGAAAATAGAAGAAGATTAAAGCTCTAAATTTAAAATTAGAACATATAATAGCAACATACAAATCTATAATGTGTAGGGTAGAGGAAATCTATTATTTAGGTATTAGGTTCTAGAAATGCGTCGTAATTTTATCGAAGGTAATAGTTTTAAAATCTTCAATTTTTAGGTTAGCATTGGTATAATCCTGGTTTTTTGAATGTACACTATCAAAACCTACGCAAAATATATGCGCATCGTTTGCAGCTTTAATACCGTTGGTAGAGTCTTCAATAACCATACATTCCGATGCTTTAAAGCCTGATGATTCGGCTGCTTTTACAAAAATTTCTGGGTGTGGTTTAGATGCTTTTAAATCGGCACCACTTAATTTGGCCTTAAAATATTGGTTTAAATCGAAACGTTTAAAAATTCGTTCAATACTTGGCATAGATGCCGATGATGCTAAAACCAGAGTAAGCCCATTAGCATGATAGTTTTTAATTAAATCTAAAACGCCATCTATTAAATCGAAATCTTTATCGTTTTCAAAAATGTATTCGTAATGTTTTCTTTTTATCGCTACGAGAGCTTCTGGGGTTTCATCTAAATTAAAATGATCTTTAACTTGTTTGCACACGTTAAGTGTAGACTGCCCAGTGTAAGATTCGTATAGTTCATTAGAAACATTTGCACCAACATCACTAAACATTTTGTGATACGCAGCGTGGTGCAGTGGTTCGCTATCTATTATTACACCATCCATATCGAAAATTACAGCTTTTAACATCTCAACTAGTTTATTTAGGAGCTAAGATAAAAGAAATCGTTTCAATATCTAAAACGAGGTTCAAATTATTAAATTTGTAGTATAAACTCCGTTAATTATTATGGTTGCTGTTTTATCTCTATTATTAAGTGTTGTATTTCTTGTACTTACGGTTATTCATTTTAATTGGTTTTCTGGCGGAACATTTGGTTTTGAAGTATCACTACCCACGAAAGAAAACGGTGAGCGAGTTTTAAATCCTAAAAAAATGGATAGTGCTATTGTTGGCTTTGCACTATTATCATTTTGTTGTTTTTACTTTTATAAGTCGGGCGTAGTAAGGGTTTATTTACCCCATTGGGTTATGGAGTACACTGGCTGGATTATAGCATTGTTGTTTTTTATTCGTGCTATTGGCGATTTTAAATATGTTGGCTTTTTTAAGAACGTAAAACAGACTACTTTTGGCACCATGGATACAACCTATTATGCACCGTTGTGTTTAGTTATTAGTAGTGTTGGCATTATAATAGAAATTTTAAACTAGAAATTATCAAAACAACTCCAAATTTTCATCCAAAAAATAAGCATAAATCGGGTTACGATTTAGAGGCTTTATGTAATGTATATCCAGAATTAAAGCCCTTTGTTTTCGAAAATAGACACCAAACGGTAACTATAGATTTTGCTAAACCTAAGGCTGTAAAAGCGCTTAATACGGCTTTATTACTAAAAGATTACGGTATTAAGTTTTGGGAGTTTCCTGAGGAGAATTTATGTCCACCAATTCCTGGCCGCGTAGATTATTTGCACCATATAGCACATTTAGTTAAAAAAGCAAACACAGAAAACGGCGTTAAAATATTAGATATTGGTACCGGTGCAAGTTGTATTTATCCACTTTTGGGCCATGCAGAATATAACTGGGAGTTTGTGGCTACAGATATTGATGGCGCTTCGTTAAAAAATGCGCAAAGAATAATAGATAAAAACAAGATGGGTAATGCTATTAAGCTGCGCCATCAAGAAGATAGTGCCGAAATTTTTAATGGTATTTTAGATGAGGGTGAGACTTTTGCAGTGTCCATATGTAATCCTCCGTTTTTTAATTCTGAAGAAGAAGCTGACGAAGCAACCACTAGAAAATTAAAGAATTTAGGTAAAAAGACAGATAAAATAGTCCGTAATTTTTCGGGTACCAATAATGAGCTTTGTTATAAAGGTGGCGAGAAAGCTTTTTTACATACTTACTTATATGAAAGCTCATTGCATAAAGAAAGCTGTAAATGGTTTACAACCTTAGTGTCTAAAAAAGATTTAGTAAAAGGAATGCAAAAATCGCTTAAAAAACTAGGCGCTACAGAAGTTAAAGTGATTAATATGGGACAAGGAAATAAAGTGTCTCGTATTCTAGCTTGGACATTTTAAGAAATATACATCTATCCCAATTTCTGCAAAGCCTTAGGCAGAATGCTATAAAAATCAGAATGCTTATTTGATTTAGATTCTAAATCAAATAAGCAATTCCAACGCCTAAAATAATAGCCACAAATTTACTAAGGTTAAACTTATGTCCGTCGCTACTTTCAAATAGAATAGTAGTCGATATATGGAAAAACATACCAATAACCACAGCGTTAATACCGTGAGCAAAGGTTTCTGTTAAATTAGCTGTATTCGAAATTAAAGTTCCTAACGGTGTCATTAAAGCAAAAATCACTAAAAACACAGCAATTTTAGTTTTACTAAAACTCGACTGAAATAAAAACATGCTTATAAGCGTCGCAATTGGTATTTTATGTATTAAAACACCATAAACCATATCGTTATGCTCGTGTATCGGGAAACCTTCCAATAAACTGTGCAAACACAAACTTACAAATAACCACCAAGGAAAAAGCGTTTCGTTTTTATGTATGTGTACATGCCCATGCTCAGCACCTTTAGAGAACAACTCCAAAATAATTTGCAGTAAAATCCCGATCATAATAAACAATCCCGTTTGTTTAGAATCGAGATGCGCATAGACTTCAGGCAATAATTCAAATAAGGTTAAAGCCAATAAAAAAGCCCCACTAAAAGAGAGCATAAGCTTCATGTTCCAAGACTTTTTATTCTTGGTAATAGTCGCTATTAGCACGCCTAAAATAACAGCAATTACAGGAAATATAAATTTATTCATTTAAAAATAAGCTCAAAAAATGAGTGTTTAAGTTTTTCTAGATCAAAAAACGTTGCAATTATTTATTTAAAAATCATTACTAAACGTTCCGAGAAGGCTTTTCTAAATTGGCCCAATTTATAATCTCCAAAAACATCAAGTAAATGCACGTCGGCTTGTTCAAAAAGCGTTTCAAAATCGGTTAAAGTAAAACCACGTACGCGCTCCTGATATTTAAAATCCTTACCATCGTCTTTAAATGCAATATCCTTAATAATATAGCCATCTTCCACGTAGCGCTTCAAATAAAAATCGATACCATCAACCGTTTTTACTTCCTCTGGCACTAAATTATCAATGACATAATCCGAATTCATAAAATCAATAACACCAAAACCATAATCGTTTAAATTGGCTTTTATAGCCTTTATGGTTCTTAAATTATCGGCTTCATCATCAAAATACCCAAAACTTGTAAACAAGTTAAAAACGCCATCAAAGGTTTCAGAGTAAGGGTTGCACATATCGTGAACCTCAAATTTCAAGCTATCGTTTTCAAATTGTTTAGCATAATTAATGCTGTTTTCACTTAAATCAACACCAGTAACATTATAACCAATTTTGTTTAAATATACCGAGTGCCTTCCTTTTCCGCAGGCCAAATCCAAAATTTTCCCGCCCTCAGGCATATTCAAATAATCACTAAGGGTGTCCATAAACGCATGCGCCTCTGTATCATCCCTGTCTTTGTATAAAATATGGTAATACGGCGTGTCAAACCACGATGTAAACCATTCCTCTTCTTGTTTTTCCATATTGTTTTTTGGGGGTTACCACGCCTTAGGGCGAGGTCGGGCTTTCCGCTATATCTTTTTACAAAGCCTTCTTTAATTATTTTTAAGAATCAAACACCAATTAAACATCAGGTTTTACCTAAAAATAGGCTTTAAAACCTTTGCAAAAAGGATGCCGCTGCAATCCCTAACCCATTATCCGCTAATATCTCTTGCTTTCTGCAAAATTAAGTTATTTTTGCAATCTATTAGACGTAGACGAAAAAAATGGAAGAAAATTTCAACATGGTTGCCAAAACCTTATTTGGCTTTGAAGATTTATTAGCAGACGAACTCACACAATTAGGCGCATTGTACGTGAAAAAAGGCGTTAGAAATGTCTCTTTTTCAGGCGATAAAGGTTTTATGTATAAATGTAACTTAGGTTTACGTACTGCTGTAAAAATTTTGAAACCCATACATAGTTTTAATGTAAACAGCGAAAAAGAGCTTTACGATAAAATTTATGCCATGGATTGGGCAAAATATCTTAAAGCTACAGGTACTTTAGCTGTAGATGCTACCATCCATTCCGATTTATTTACGCACTCGCTCTACATTGCACAAAAAACAAAAGATGCCGTTGTCGATAAATTTAGAGATACAGAAGGTGTGCGTCCTAATGTTGATTTAAAATTTCCAGATATAAAAATAAACGTGCATATCGATCGTCGTAAGTGTACTATCTCTTTAGATTCTTCTGGAGATTCTCTGCACAAGCGTGGTTATAAAACAGCAACCAATATTGCACCAATAAACGAGGTATTAGCTGCCGGACTTATTATGCTTTCTGGTTGGGACGGACAAACGGATTTTATGGACCCTATGTGTGGTTCAGGAACTATGCTTATAGAAGCGGCCATGATTGCTTGTAACATTCCACCAAACTTAATGCGTAAAGAATTTGCTTTCGAGCGTTGGCCAGATTGGGATGTCGAGTTGTTCGAAAAAATTGAAGAATCGTTACTTAAAAAAACGCGCGATTTTCATCATAAAATAATTGGTTTTGATAAAGCACCAAGTGCAGTTACTAAAGCTAAAGAGAATGTAAAAAACGCTCAGCTAGACGATTTTATTGAGATAAAACACGAAGATTTCTTTAAAACCCAAAAAGGTGGCGACGAAAAACTACACATGGTGTTTAATCCGCCATACGGCGAACGTTTAAATATCGATATGGAAGAGTTTTACGCTAATATAGGAGATACACTTAAGCAAAACTATCCAGGAACCGATGCGTGGTTTATTACTTCAAATCTCGATGCTTTAAAGCATGTTGGTTTACGTCCGTCAAGAAAAATACATTTATTTAATGCTAAATTGGAATCACGTTTAGTTAAATAC
The DNA here is from genome assembly GCF_045066735.1 of Algibacter sp. Ld11. NCBI lineage: Bacteria > Pseudomonadati > Bacteroidota > Flavobacteriia > Flavobacteriales > Flavobacteriaceae > Algibacter > Algibacter sp. Ld11. The sequence goes on from NZ_JBISHH010000026.1 coordinate 332,631, forward strand.
GTAATGTATGAAGGCAGTAAAAAAGGAAAATATATGAAGTAGCCGTTAAGCGGTTAAAATATAATTTTGAACATAAAAAACTCAGATATTTTCTGAGTTTTTTTGTTTATATTATTATTCAAAATCTTTAAAAATGGTTGTTTTTATTACAGGCCATTCTTCATTTAAAATACCATAACAGCAAGAACTTCTTTTAAAACCATCGAGCATCAGCATATCTTTTCGTAGAAGTCCCTCAAGAGTGCCTCCAATTTTTTCAATGGCTTTTCGGGATGCTATGTTGCGCTCATCGGCACGGAATTCTACTTTATCAAACTTTAAGACTTCAAAAGCATATTGAAGCATTAAAAATTTCATATTCATATTTAAACCTGTGCCTTGGAACTCATGGCCAATCCAGGTCCAACCAATATGTAAAACTTTGTTGTGCCAATCTATATGCGCAAAGCGAGTTGTTCCTGCGTAAGCATTGGTTTGTTTGTCGAAAACTATAAACGGAATTACGGTTTGATTTTGGTAACCAGCAACAGCTGTTTCGGTGTAATTTTTTAAATCTTCGGGTGTTGCAATTTTACTTGGTGAATAAAGTACTAGGTTTTCTTGTTGTCCAATTTTAAGAATTTCAGAATAATTATTTAAAGTTAAAAGACTAAGCTTTACACGGTTATTTTCTAAAGTTGGAGTATTCATAAAATAATTAAAACGTTTAAAATATTGGGTGTTAATAGGGATGTGGTTGTAATAAAAAGCTCTCGCCATCTAAAGCCAAATGCCCTTATAATTTTGTACTTTTGCAATCGCGATTAAAAATACAATTTCTTATGGAATTATCTAAAAAAGCAGTTTTAGAAAAAGCTAATTTAGCTTGTAAAAATACATTAATGGAAACATTAAGAATTGAAATGGTAGATTTTGGTAAAGATTACTTAACAGCCAGAATGCCTGTAGATTCTAGAGTGCATCAACCCGATGGTGTGTTGCATGGTGGCGCTACCGCAGCTTTAGCAGAAAGTGTGGGGAGTTTTGCTACGCATGTATTTGTAGATACCGAAAAATTATTTGTACGTGGTTTAGAAATTACGGCCAACCATCTAAAAAGTGTAAAGAGTGGTTTTGTTTATGCTAAAGCAACTTTTTTGCATAAAGGTAGAACAACGCAATTATTAGATATTAAAGTAACGGATGATGATGAAAATTTAATTTCTGTTTGTCGTCTGTCAACCATATCGTTACCTAAAAGATAAGGATGACATTTAACGAGTTTTTAGAACGTATTGATACGCAATACAACGCACAGTTACCATTTGTAATTTATAGAAAACCAAATGAAAGTGCTGTTAATGGATTACTGCAAGAAACAAACGATTTAATATTTACCGAAAATTTTACAGAAAAAGGTTTTGTGTTTTCTCCTTTTGATAACACAGAAAAATCGGTTTTAATGCCTTTGGAGCTTTCGGAGATATTAAAAAGTACTGTTCCAGAATCCAAGGCTATTGATAGTATTGAAAATCGTTCTAACATTGATAACACACTTGAAAAGGAAAAACACATCAAGCTTGTTGAAAGAGGCGTAGAGGCTATAAAGAATAATCAGTTTAAAAAAGTAGTACTATCTCGAGCGGAATCTGTTTCGCTTTCAGAAAACAATCCTATTGCTATTTTTAATAATTTATTACAAAACTATGCCTCGGCATTTGTGTATTGTTGGTATCATCCAAAAGTTGGTTTATGGTTAGGCGCAACACCCGAAACTTTGGTTAAAATTGAAGGACAACGTTTTTCAATTATGGCTTTGGCAGGTACGCAAAATTATAGAGGGAGTTTAGATGTAACTTGGCAGGCTAAAGAATTACAAGAACAGCAATATGTAACCGATTTTATTTTAGATAGTATAGCGACTACCATCGAAAATATTAATGTATCGAAAATAGAAACCGTAAAGGCTGGTAATTTACTGCATCTAAAAACAAGAATTTGGGGCGTTTTAAAATCCAATGCTATTAGCCTAAAAGATTTACTATATAGTTTGCACCCAACGCCAGCCGTATGTGGTTTACCTAAAGAGGTTGCAAAACAGTTTATTTTAGAAGAAGAACATTATAACCGTGAATTTTACACGGGTTTTTTAGGTGAATTAAATTTAGAAATTACTTCGGCACCACGCTCCGGAAAAAGAAATATAGAAAATAGAGCCTACGCTATTACTAAAAAAAGTACGCAATTATACGTAAACTTGCGTTGTATGCAGCTTAAAGAAAACAAAGCCATGGTTTATGTTGGTGGCGGTATTACAGAGAGTTCTAACCCTGAAAATGAATGGGAGGAAACCGTATCTAAATCTTTGGTAATTAAAAAGGTTCTGTAACCACATATTTTATTGCAGTAATTCTTATTTTTGAGGATATTTATAAGTTTTATGATGTATCCAAAAATTCCGCTTGCGCAAACGGTTATTCAGTTGTGTAAAGCGAAAGGAATTAAACATATTATATTATCTCCAGGTAGCAGAAATGCTCCGTTAACTATTGGTTTTACTCACGACCCGTTTTTTGAGAGTTACAGTATTGTTGATGAGCGTTGTGCAGCCTTTTTTGCATTAGGTATTGCTCAAAGAACGCAAGAGCCAACTGCTGTAGTATGTACATCGGGTAGTGCGTTGCTTAATTATTATCCTGCGGTTTCAGAGGCTTTTTATAGTAATATTCCGTTGGTTGTGTTATCGGCCGATAGACCAAAACATTTAATTGGTATTGGTGACGGACAAACTATTAACCAGAAGAATGTATTTGAAAATCATATTTTATATTCAGCTAATTTAAAGCTCGATTTAAAAGATGAAAAGAATGTGCCTAACCATGAGGAGTTGCCGATTTTTAAAAATTTAGAAGATAAATTTGAACGTTTATTAGGTTTGCAAAAAGGTATTCAGACTTTTAATGAAGAGGAGATTAATACAGCTATAAATATCGCAAAATTAAAACAAGGACCTGTTCATATTAATATTCCTTTTGATGAGCCGCTTTACAATATGGTTGAAGTATTGAGTGTTACACCAAAAGTTATTGAAATTCCTTTTAAAGAAACAGAAATTGAAGAGCATATTTTAAAATCGTGTTTTGAGGATTGGAATTCGGCTTCGAAAAAAATGATTTTGGTTGGTGTAAATCAACCGAATAGTATTGAGCAAAAATGGCTAGATGAATTATCGGAAGATGATAGTGTTATTGTTTTAACAGAGAGCACTTCAAATTTGCATCAAGCAAGTTTTTTCAATAGCATCGATCAATTAATTGCGCCTTTATCAGAAGAGGAGCAAAAGCAACTTCAACCTGATATATTAATTACTTTTGGAGGCTTAATTGTATCTAAAAAAATTAAACAATTCCTACGAAAGTATAAACCAAAACAACATTGGCATATTGATGAAAAGGATGCTAACGACACTTTTTTCTGTTTAAACAATCATGTTAAAGCTGCTCCAAATCAGTTTTTCTCGGAATTTTTACCCAAAGTAACACATTACGTAAAGAGTAATTATAGTGCCGTTTGGAGTGCTGTAAGGCAAGACCGATTGGTAAAGCATAAACAGTATTTAAAGGAGATTCCTTTTTCCGATTTTACAGTGTTTCATAAGGTTTTAAAATCTATTCCAGATGACACTGTTTTACAAGTAGGGAACAGCTCGGCTATTCGTTACACGCAATTATTCAATTTAAATAAAAGCTTAGAGGTATTTTGTAACCGCGGTACAAGCGGGATTGATGGAAGTACTAGTACTGCTATTGGTTCTGCCGTGGCTAATGAAAAACAAACGGTTTTTATTACGGGCGATTTAAGCTTTCTGTACGATAGCAATGCGCTTTGGAATAATTATATTCCTAAAAATTTTAGAATTATTATTGTTAATAATCAGGGTGGAGGTATTTTTAGAATTTTACCAGGACATAAAAACACAGAAAATTTCGATACGTATTTTGAAACAAAACATAATCTTACGGCCGAACATTTAGCTAAAATGTATGGTTTAGACTATATAACGGCTTCAAATAAAATAGAATTGAAAGAAACCTTGTCTACTTTTTATGAAGTAAGTGAGCAACCAAAAATATTGGAAGTGTTTACGCCTAAAGCGATTAATGATGAGATTTTACTTAATTATTTTAAAAAATTAAAATAAGAATGTGACCTATCGATTTATTTTGTGTCTTAAAAATAGTTATCTTAATAACTTAATTTATAAACCCTTTTTAAAAACATTCTAAACATGAGTAAAAGAGACGAATTAATTGTAAAGTATGCAGCCGATTTAAAAGAGAAATGTGGTGTAGAAGCAGACATGGATTTATTGAAAAAAGTAACTATTGGTTGTGGTCCTTCAATTTATAACAAAGACTCTTCTACGGTTTCTGGTTCAGATGCGTCTGAATTAGCTACTGTAAAAAACAATTTCTTAATTAAAAAATTAGGATTAGCTGATGATGCTAGCTTAGATGCTGCCATTGAGTCAGTATTGGAACAATACGGAAAATCTAACCGAAGTAAATACAGAGCTGTTGTTTATTACCTATTAACAAAGCATTTTAGCAAAGAATCTGTATATTAATATTACAGTATAAATCTCTCTATGATATTAAAGGCGTTACATATGTGTAGCGCCTTTTTGCATTTATATTTTTTTTGTTTTCTGATAATTTTAACCTCGTTTCTTTTTTCTAATATCATTACCTTTGCAGCATGATACATTTAGGACAAGTAAATACATTAGAAATTCTTCGTGAAAGTGAGCATGGTGCTTATTTAATAGATAATGAAGATAACCAAGTTTTGTTACCAAATAGATATGTTCCGCAGGAGTTTAAAATCTACGACAAGCTAGAGGTTTTTGTGTATTTAGACAATGACGAGCGGCCGGTTGCAACGACCGATATGCCTTATATCATGAAAGACGGTTTTGCACTTTTGCGTTGTAATCAAGTTACCGAATACGGTGCCTTTCTAGATTGGGGGTTAGTGAAAGAATTGTTTTGTCCGTTTCAAGAGCAAGCTTTTAAAATGAAACCAGGTGGTTGGTACTTGGTGCATTGCTATTTAGATGAAAAAACCGAAAGATTAGTAGCTTCTAGTAAAACGATGCGTTTTTTAGATAATAGTGAATTAACCGTTGGTGAGTTTGATGAGGTAGATTTAATTGTTTCTCATCCATCGGATATTGGAATGAATGTTATTGTAAATAAAACGCATATTGGTTTAATTTACAAAGATCAAATTTTTAAAGATTTAAGTATTGGCGATAGATTAAAAGGAATCGTTAAAAAGATACGCCCTGGTAATAAATTAGATATTGCTTTAGGTCAAATAGGCTATCGAAATATAGAGCCAAATGCCGAAAAAATCATGCATGAATTGCATGATAATAGTGGCTTTATCAATTTAACCGATAAGTCTAGTCCAGAAGCAATTAAAGAGCAGCTCCAAATGAGTAAAAAGAATTTTAAAAAGGCCGTTGGCACACTTTACAAGCAACGCCAAATCGAAATTAAACCAGACGGTATTTATTTAGTTTAAAGAGACCGAAATTTTGTTTTTAACTCGTCTGTAAACAAAATTCACACCGGAATTTATGTTTTTGAAATGTATATTTTCACGTGAGCAAAATTTGCTTTCTATTTCAGCATTCATGGCGCTAGCTGAATTATGGCTTACTACACCGTATGCACATAAATTGTTCATTTTTTCTTTAAAACTATTGATATCTAATAAGTTAATAGAGTAGGAGTTTACACGATTTGCAATAATGCCAAAAGGTCTCGAAATTCCGAAATACGATATAAGTTTTTTAAAAATTTCGGATATATTATTAATATCTATGTGCACACCTTCGTTAAATTCAATAACAGCGATGTGGTTAAAAAAATGGATGTCACCTAAAGGTAATTTATCAGATTTTACAATATGCTGAGAGAAATCAGATTCAATAATTTTCATACTTTTAATGGATTAAGTTTTACTATTAAGTTGTAGGGACTTATTATTGAGACACTTATATATGCGATAAGTCACATTTTTTAGTTAAGTTTTAAAGTTGGTTTTTAATTTATTGAGTTAAAGCCCATTAATTAAAAAAATTAAAAGTTGAAGGTGTATTAATTTGAGCATAAAGTTATATCAGTAAGCTTTACAATTTTAGTATTTTTGCTGAATGATACATGACGATACTATAGTAGCATTAGCAACACCATCTGGTGCAGGAGCCATTGCTGTAATTCGGTTATCCGGAAAAGATGCCATTACCATGGCTGATAAAGCTTTTAGATCTGTTAAAAGTAACAAGTCGCTTTTAACTCAAAAAACGCATACCATACATTTAGGTCATATTATAGATAATAAGCGCACTATAGATGAGGTTTTGGTATCTGTTTTTAAAAACCCAAATTCTTACACAGGAGAGAATGTTGTAGAAATATCGTGTCATGGATCTAATTATATTCAGCAAGAAATTATTCAATTATTTATCAGGAAAGGTTGCCGTACAGCATCGCCTGGTGAGTTTACATTACGTGCTTTTTTAAATGGAAAGTTAGATTTAAGTCAGGCAGAAGCTGTGGCCGATTTAATTTCAAGTGATAATGAAGCGTCTCACCAAATAGCGATGCAGCAAATGCGTGGTGGTTTTTCTTCGGAAATAGCAAAGTTACGAGAGGAGCTTTTAAATTTTGCATCGTTAATAGAATTAGAACTCGATTTTGCAGAGGAAGATGTTGAGTTTGCTGATAGAGGACAATTTAAAGATTTAACCGAGCGTATTACGTTTGTATTAAAACGATTGATTGATTCCTTTGCGGTTGGTAACGTGATTAAAAATGGAATTCCGGTCGCGATTGTTGGAGAGCCAAACGTAGGTAAATCTACGCTTTTAAACGCCCTTTTAAATGAAGAACGCGCCATAGTGTCCGAAATTGCAGGAACCACAAGGGATACCATTGAAGATGAAATTTCGATAGGTGGTATTGGTTTCCGTTTTATCGACACCGCTGGTATTCGAGAAACAACCGATGTTGTTGAGAGTATTGGTATTAAAAAGACTTTTGAAAAAATAGATCAGGCTCAAGTTGTTGTTTTTCTTGCTGATAGTAGCAACTTTAAAGAGACTTCTTTTCTAAAATCTTTTAAAATTGAAATAGAAAAAATTAAAAATAAATATCCGCTAAAACCATTATTGATTGTTGCAAACAAAGTAGATAAGCTTGATGAAAAGCAAGTGGATATCGTTAAGGCAGAAATTGAAAACATCCATCTACTTTCGGCTAAAACAGGTACAGGTGTCGAAGATTTAAAGGATAAACTTTTAAGCTTCGTAAATACAGGCGCATTGAGAAATAACGATACTATTGTTACTAATACAAGACATTACGATTCACTTCTAAAAGCTTTTGAAGAAATAGGCAAGGTGAAAGAAGGTTTGGAAACTGGTTTATCTGGAGATTTAATGGCTATAGATATTAGGCAAGCACTTTATTATTTTGGTGAAATAACCGGAGAAATTACAAATGATGATTTGCTGGGTAATATTTTTGCTAATTTCTGTATCGGCAAATAATCACACAAAACAAAACATAATAAAACAAACAAAACCCTTATTTTATAAGGGTTTTTTGTTTTTCGTTGTTTTGTTAAAATAGGTGGTTTTTACTTGTTTTTTGTACCTATTTTGTACCTCGTTTTTGTTTTTTTGTTATGTTTGTCTAAAAGTTGTCGTATGTCGTATATTTTTGACTCATATAGAGGTTTTTTGTAATTTGTTAGAATCGAATAGAATTAAAAATAAAAGTGAAATTGTGTCGTATGTTAGTAAATAAAAGATGTACATATTGTGGAGATAAATTTCAAGCAAAGTCTGTAAGTACTAAGTATTGCAGCCATTCTTGTAACCAAAAGCATTACAAGCATAAGGAGAAAAAAGCACGACAACATCTCGCCAAAACCGATGAAATTACGGAGAGACATCCCTTTTCTGAGCGTTTAGAGCTCATTAAAATCAAAGAGTTTTTGAGTATAAATGATTGTGCTATTTTATTAAATGTTAGTCCTTCAACAATAAAGCGATTAATTTCGAAGGGTGATTTATTAAGTTTTAAAATACTCGGTCGCGTATTGGTTTCTCGAAAAGATTTAGATGCCCTATGTAAAAAAAGTATAAATAAAACTACAGTGAAAAAGGTAGCTAAAAAGGAAAAAGAGTTTGATGAGAAGAACTATTATTTTATGGGAGAAATTTCAAATTATTATAAAATTTCTCAGAGAACCGTGGAACGGCATTTAAAATTAAAAGGAATAAAGAAAATAAAGAAAGGTCGTTTTAATTATGTGCTAAAAAGCGATATTCGAAAATTATACGGAGCACCAAATATAAAGAACTAAATGGCTAATGTAACATTAAGACATAAAGCGATTGCAAATGGTAAGTTAAGTTTATACTTAGATTATTATCCTGCAATCATAAACCCAACTACGGGTAAAGAAACACGAAGGGAGTTTTTAAAACTTCAAATTCATGCAGCTCCTAAAAATGAATTAGAGAAAGCTCATAATAAAGAAACCATAGAGTTTGCAGAATTAATTAGATCTAAACGATTAATTCAAATTAGAGATAAGGAATACGGATTTAAAGAAAACATTAATTTCAGTGTAAATTTTATAGCGTTTTATGATACTATCATTGACGGCTACTTAAACAAAGGAAGCCATAATAATTATTTATCATGGAAAGCTTCACTTAATTACTTTAAAGCTTTTGCTGGTAATAAAATAAGTACACATCAATTAAGTCTTTTGCATTTAAAAAAGTACCGTGCTTTTTTACTATCAACTAAAAACCTGAGAACGAATAAAGGTAATCTAGCAATAAATACGGCTTCATCTTATTATAAAAAATTTGTTTACGTTTTAAAAGAGGCTTATAAGCAAAACTTAACAACTACAAACTTAGCTTTGCATGCCGATTATATAAAAGAAGAAGAAACCCATCGTGCTTATTTAACAGAAGAAGAATTAGGACTTTTGTGGAAAACAGATATTAAACACGATATAATAAAACATATGGCTGTTTTTTCTGCTTTAACAGGTTTACGGTTCGTTGATATTAAAAATTTAACCTGGGAGAAAATTTATAAAGACAAGCATCTTGGCGATTATGTGCAATTGAAAGAGCAAAAAACAGGAAATATAAATAATCATCCCATATCAGCGTCAGCTTATGCTATTTTAAAACTTCAACCAACTATAGAAGGCTTTGTTTTTGCAGGTATAAAGTATACGCAAATAGGCAGACCTTTAAAAAAGTGGATAGAAGATGCTGAAATAAATAAAAAAATATCTTTCCATAATTTTAGACATAGTTATGCCACGTTGCAATTAGCTAACGGAACAGATATTTACACAGTGTCTAAATTACTTGGACACAAAAATGTATCCACAACTCAAATATACACCAAGGTAATGGATAGGAATAAAGTAGAAGCAGCTAACAGAATAAATTTAGATTTAGATGGGTTATCTTAAAGTATATAATTATCATTATAACATAACATTTTATGCTGTTAAATCTATTTTTATAGATGAGTTTAAAAAGGCTAAAGCTAAAAACAGACCATTTCTCCCAATGGCTAATAATATCCTTCGGCAGTTAAATCATTTTCGAGACCAAAAGTTTGAAGCTCGTATAAAAGAGTATGCAGTAAAGTCTTACTTAGTGTTTTTAGATCGATATTCTCTTTATGAAGGAGAAAAAAGTGAGGTTATATCTTGGGTATTGGAAGATGAAGCTTTAAAGGCTTTTTCTAAAACGGTTAAATACCCTTATAGTTCTTTTATAGAAGACTTAGCTATACGTGAATGTTTAAATGAAGTTGGAAGGCACTTTAGCAATTATTATAATTATTACCAGTTGATTTATAAGCACGGTTGTTATCATTATTTTTATTTAAAGGACTTTGTTGACTGCAGCTTTGAAAGTTCTCAGGAGTATAAGTCCATGTCTTCCGTAGGCTTCAAGAATCATCAGGAAAGCTTGAAAAATGATAATGATTTGCAGGTCTTAAAAAATAAGGATTATAAATCTCAGTACAATATTGATATTAATCATTTAATCGGAGAGTTTGTAAATGGACAATATTTAGAGCCAATAAAAAAGCCAATAGTAGAACCTAATAGTAATAAGGAAATTAAAGATGATAAATTAAAATCTGAAAAGCAGACAAATGTTGAGTCGCTAATAAATCAATTTTCTGACAATGAGCGTTTATTAATTATTCATGTTTTATATAAATTGATTAATAATGATGTTAAAGACGAGGAAGTGCAGTATACCAACATTACAGGTGCAAATATGATGAAGATAATAAGGTTAGCTGGTACATTTAATGATAATAGTATCTTTTCTCAAGATTCTAAAAGTAACACTTCTTACAGTAAGGTTGCAAAGGGAATAAGTTATTATGGTGTTAGTAAACGGCTTGAACTTCTAGAGTCTACAATTTTAAAACTTCAAGCTTTTAAAATAGATATTTTAATCGCAGAATTAGAACGTATGAAAACAAAACACCTACAAAAACGAAGAATAAGTTAGTTGATTTAATATTTTCTTATCAATCTTTATAGTTGTTTTGTGTTGTTTTTGTTCGTTTTGTGTTTTTTAAGTAATTGTTTTTTAGTGGTTTAGTTCTTCCGTAGTTCTTCCGCGGGTCTTCCGCAGTCTCTAGACAAAAGCTGATTTCGGGAGTAAGTTTGCAGTATTATTAACTATAATACAAATGATAAATGAAGAAACAATTCTTTATGCTTACAGAGGACGAAATAGAAAACCTAGTAGAGCGTATTACAAACAATTTAAAAAAGAGTTACGAATCTCAAAATCGTATTCAAGAAAACGAATTTTTAACAATTGATGAAGCAGCAAAATTAGTCAAGTTATCCAAACCAACACTTTATGGTTTGGTGCACAAAAAGTCGATTCCTTATAGTAAAAAAGGAAAGCGCCTTTATTTCCAAAAATCAGAACTTTTAGATTGGATAAAATCTGGGAAGGCAGAGACAAGGTCGTCTCTAGAAAACAAAGCCGATCAATATCTTTTAAACAATAGATTAGCATAAGATATGGTAAATATAGAACAAGGTGGCTTTGTTAAGCTATTTCGAACACTTGTAGAGTGGGAGTGGTATAGGGATCTAAATACATGCAAGCTACTTAGGCATTGTTCAATAAAGGCAAATTACAGAACTAAATTGATTTTTTTTAAGAAGATAAAGAAGTGCTAAAACGTTAAATAACATGTTATTTAACGTTTTAGCCACATTAAATCACCAAAAACTACACAAAAACCTATGAAAAAGATAAAAAACTGCAAACATTGCCATGAGCAATTTGAAGCAAGAAGAAGTAACCATGTGTATTGCACAAATAGTTGCAAAACAAAAGCGAGTTATAAACGAAATGATTATAAATATATATCAGGTCATTATCAAAAAAAAGAAACAGGACTAAAAATACCAGATGAAAATACTCTTAATAATTCTGTTGTTCTTGAAGAGAAATTAGCTGCTATTGAAAAAAGAATAAGTGGTATAAATTTAGATTCCATTAAAAATACTATGATTGGCACGGCAGCAGCAGATAGTATAGCTTACGGATTAAAAAAAACATTTATGCCAAATACGCTACCAGCAACTAAAAATGATATTTTACTCTTAAATGAAGAGATGAAACAAATTAAACGTTTAATGTTTGAGCTAAAATATGGAGGGAAGAATTTATAAATTAATTATTAATCTCATGAGAATATTAAACACATTTAATATATTATACAATGAAGAGTTTGAAGCTATCTGTCCTTTGTTTGCTGTTTTTATATAATTACTCGTTTAATATATTATTAGCAAAGAGAGGTGTTAACTTGAGGGCTCAATTAGTTTTACTTTTCCAAAGGTTTCAAATTCTATAAATGTTGATTTAAACAACTCAGAAGGAATTTTCTTTTGCAATAAAAGGTGAAAATTTTCTTCATGAGTTGAAATAATCAACTGCTTATTTAACGATAATGTTATTCCCCTAAATAAATCAATAAACGATAAAATATTGATACTATCCATTGATTGAATTGGATCATCAATAAATATACAATCTACAGAATCACCTGTTTTAGGGTTCTTGGTTTTCAATGCACGAGCTAAGAAAATACTTAAACTTAAAATGTTTATTTGAGCTGTACTAAAATATAATGAAGGCACTGATTTTACTTTTTTACCATCTTCATCATGAGAAATTGTATAAATCTGTAATCTAGGTTTATTATCTTTAGAAAAACCACATTCAAAATAAATCTCTTTATAATCAGGATGAGGATCAATTTTTCTATAAATAGCATTAATTAAAGGCGTGTAAAAATAAGCTTCAATTGAAGTTTTTAAGTGTAAACTCAGATTATCTCTTTCAGTACATAACAGTTTTTCTCCCTTAGCTAGTTCTTTTAACTTTTCATTGATTTTATCAATTTGGTCTTGTATTTTTTTAGATTCTGTAGCTTTTATACAAGCATCATTTAAAATTCTAACGGTATTATATTTTTTTATTTTTATTTCAGCTTGTTTTTCTGTTTTTTTCTGAGCATCTATTAAATTGGCAAATTCTTTTTCAATTTGAGATTTATCTTTATCTTTTAGTATTAAGTTAAATTCTGATTGAACATAGTTTTCATACTTGTCATAAATTCTCAATACTAAATTTTTAGCATTATTCAGGACTTCAGTTTTCTTGACGTAATAATCTTTGGATAAAGTATAATTAGATAATTTTATATTTAACTTATTTAATGAATTTATTAGGTTTTCTTTAGCCTTTTTTAGATTAAAAACATCTAACTGGTTACTAGATATGTATTTAGACAATGTAGGTTTTTCAAATACATTAGAATTTAGCTCGCTAATAAAATATTCTTTAATTTCCTTATAATCACTAGAAGATTGATATTTTAAAATTTCACGTCCAGAAATTTCTATTTTTTCTTTAATTGATTTAATTAATGCTTCTTTCTCTTTAAAAGACCTTTCTTTTTCTTTCATTTGATTAGATAACTCTAATTCCTCCTTTTCTGTTTTTTTTAAATCATTTTCTATTTTGGTTGCCAATTCATCAAATGATTTTAAATTACCTAATAATAAATTAAGATCGTTTAAAACCGTTTGATTCTTTTTTAATTTTTCTAAATTGTTATTTTTCTCAGAATTTAGTTTTTCTATTCTATTTAGTGTGTTTTTATATTCTAATGAATACGGATCTTTAACTCTAAAAATATTTTTTTTAATATCTTCTTTATCAATAGCCAAATCAAGTATTAGATTTTTCACTTCTGATTCTTTTGTAGTCTTTTCTTTTAAAAATCTTTGTATCTGACTACCTAATAATTTATTAGATAAAATATTCTTAGATAATTCTTCAAACGAAGAGTAGTTGTGCTTACATAGAGGACAATCTGGTTCTTTTGATTTATTTACTAATTCTAACCCTGAATTCACAAACTCACTCAGTTCTTTATTTAACTGGTTTTGATCATTAATCTTTAATTGAATTTCTTCAATATCTTTTTTTAATTCATCTAGATTTTTTTCCTTAAGAATATAGTTTGTGATTAAGTCTTTATATTCTTCAAATAATTTAAATTCTGATAAAATTACAATGTCATCATTAATCTTATTTTCATAATATCCAAATTCATCTAAAATTATTTTTAAATCATTCTTTTTCTTTTCTTCTTTATCAATTGATTTTGATAAATTTTCAAGAGTTTTTTGAGCATTTGAAACAATTTGAGAAGTTAATTCAAATTCCTTTTGTTGAGCTGAAATATTATTAAGCTTAAATCTATTATCCTCTTGTAAGGTTTTTATTTCATTAAGTTTTATTGATGTATCATTTTTCTCCTTTTCCGCATTAAGTTTATCATGTTCAACCTTAAGTAATGTATCCTTATACTCTGCAAGATTGTTACTTAAACTTTCTATCTCTTTTTGTATGTTTAGGAATGATTGAAACTGTCTTTCAATTTTTAGAGCTCTCTCTAATCTATTTTGCTTATTTTTTATATTTATATCATTGCCATTAGACTCGTTAGTAAGCTTTTCTTTTTCATTAAACCATTTTACTACTTGATCTAATTCTTTTAACTGGTCATCTAGTTTATTAATTTTACTTTTATTTTCAAGATAGAATAACACACCTCCTTTTAACTTACCATCTTCAGATTCTTCTCCATCCCTTGCTAAACTTATTGTTTCAATACGTAATTTAGCTTTGATTAATTCATCTTCTAATGAAGATAATCTTACATCAATATTTGTAGATAAATTATCATAAGAAGCATCATTAAATATTTTTTGATCGATTAATTTTAAGTTTTCATTTTCTTGGTTAAGTGAACTAATTACTTCATTAATTTCATCAAATTTTTGAAATTCTTGTTCAAAATCAATCTCCCCTTGCAATTTATTTTGTTCTTCTCCTTTTTGATCAGTTAAAAATTTACGTTCGTCTTTTATGTATTTTAACAAATGGATAATCTTCTTATACGCAGAATCTTTTTTTTCTAAATCATCATCTATTTTGAGGAATTTAGCATATCTATCTTCCGCTTTCTCTTCTTTTAGAAATGTATCTATTAAATCTTGTGTTAATATTTGATCCTTAAAATATTCATTCTCAATCTCCGTTTTATCACTGTATACTTTACGTAAATTTATTATGTTTTCAAAAGATTTTTCACTTGTTTGAACTATAACTTTTCCATTTTTAGAATCCTTATTCAATAATAATGGTGCTTTATTATCTTTCCTTACTTTATCAAAATCAATCATTTTATCAAAGCGTTGAATTTTATGGGTAATGCCCCATTCTACAGCATCATAAAATGAAGTTTTCCCAAAACCGTTTGGAGCATAAATTGAAGCAAAATTCATTATCTCTCCATTTTTTGTAAAATCAAAAGTTGAGTTTTCTTCTTTTTCAAATGCTCTGAATCCTGTGATTTTAACACTTTTTATTTTCATAATGCATTTATTTTCTGAATGATTTCTTTTTGTACTTCTCTATCTCTAATTACTTTTTCTTCTTTGATAAGTAATTTCCATAGTTCTGCATTTTTAGGAGTGTATTTTGAGATAGGTGCTTGCTTAGTTGCATCTACAATTTCTTTTAGGTCGGTATTTGTAATATGCTCTACAATTAAACGATTTGCTTCGTCTTCATTAAATTGTTTATCATAAGAATCTTCAACAATTTTTCTACTTGAAAATTTATCATTCTCAATTTGTTTTTTGACATCTTTAGGAACTTCATCGCTAGTAACATATATAATATAGAGATTCCATTTATCATATACTGTTTCTAATTTTGACTGATATTTTAATGCAATTTCTTTTGAAATATTTTTCCATAGATTTTCTTCAGAGAGAGTCAAACTATTAGCGAATACAAAAAACACTGATATATTTACATTGAAGCTTGCTAAATGAAATTCAAAATCACAAGTAGTATGCTTTTCTTTTAATTGATCTATAAGGTCACTACTATATTTCAAATACTTTTCCATATTCTTCTTTTAGTTTAATTAGTAATTCTTCCTCATTAGATTTTTTAAAGGTTTTAAAATCTTCACTATTCTCAATGAGCATATATTTTTTTAAATATTCAAAATGTATAAAATTATACTTATCAAAAACAAATTCCTCTATTTCTGATTCAGCACTCCCAATATTGTTAACTTCTAAAGTTCCATTTTCATACTCGTTTCTGATGGTATTAATTCTCGGTACTAAACTACCTTTTTCTAACTTATAATAAGCAATGTTACCAGCAATAGGATTGCTTTTTGTCTTTATAAAGACCGTTCCATTTTCAGTTAATCCCAAATAATTTGATGACATGCAGTCTCCTAAAAAATCACCACTTTGCCAATCATCACTTGTGTTCTTATATAACAATCTTGTCATTGAAAAAATATCTTCAAGATCATCCTGATTACAACTAATTTCTTTAGCAATATTTATTAATGTTAAGAACTCTAACCAAGTAATATAAATTAACTCGTCATTAAGTATAGCATGATTCTTTTCATTGATTAATAATCTATCATTAAAAAGATCTTTGATGAAAAGTGGAGTAATGTTACTATTAATAACTTCGATTGTTTTATCCTTAAGAAACTTTTTTGTAAAAGAAATGTTTTGATCTAATATCCCCGCATCTAAATCAAAGGCTTTGTCTTTTAAGAAATTAAAGCTTGTTAAAAAAGAAGGTATCATTTCCGATAAATTATTTTTCTCAACTATTTCTATAAACTTATGAATAGGAACAATATCTATCTGACCGTTTGCGTAATCAGTAATGCTTGATGATTGAATTCCTATAACATTTATGCTTCCTCTATTTAACCTCAAAATACCTCCTCCAGAAAAGCCTTTAATATCCTCGTGATTTAGATTTCCAAAGTTCGTCTCTAATCTAAAGTACCCATTATTAGTATTATCGATTTTACGATTAATTTGATGATTACTGTATCGATCATTTTTATTAGCATCTATTTTACTAGGGTAACCACATAACAAACATTCATTAAAGGTAATACAGTCATTATCAATAAAAATCTGATTGAAGCCTAAGTTTTTATTTAAAATTAAAATAGCAGCATCTACATTCGGATCAGAATGCTCAAAATAATTTTTGCTATTTATAATTTCAACTTCATTTGGTTCATTTTGTTTATTTGAGAAAGAATAACTAATTTTCTCTTTTAATTTCTTTTCGTTTGTCCCACTATCATTAGGAACATCCGTATAAAAAACATGCTTAGCAGAAAGTATGTATGTTTTAGTTTTATCTAAAGGTTGAAATAAAACACCACTACCTCCTTCTAAAATGATAGTGTATTTTTTTAAGTCGGTTTCGTCCATTAAAAATCATTTTGCATTTTAGATTTAAAAGAAGGGTAATCTGTCCAATCTTGCTCAGAAAAAATGTCATCCTTTAAATTATAATTAAAGTATATAAAAGCATCAGAATTGTTATTAATAATTCTTGCAATAGTCCTTTTATTAGGTAATCCGTGTTTAGTTGCATTTGAACTTATCACGTAATTATTCGTTTTTACAATTTCCAAAAGTTCTTTATTAGTGTTATACATACTTCCATGATGAGACACTTTCATAAACTCTGTATTTAATACATTAAATTTATTATAACCAAATTTGTTTAAGCCTTCTATGACAACCGATGGATGAGCATCACCCAAGAAAAGATAGTTTTTATCTGCATACTCCACTATAAAAGCTATAGAACTACCATTGGCAACACTTGTGTCTTCTTTAAATTTAAAATCAGGTTGATTCTCTTCATCAATAAATTTTTTTAATAAAGTATTGAAATCTTTTTTAGTACCACTTGTAAAATAATCTTTTTGCTTCTTGTATAATTTTAAAAGCCTATCTAATTTTTCGTTGTTTGGAGACAAAATTTTGAATTGTAACCCAAATAAGTCTAATTCTGCACCTTGTTCAATAATTTTCCCTTCCCATAAATTATTGTCTCTAAGATATTTTTCAAATTTAATTCCTTGTCTAGCACTTGTGTTAAAATCGTCTACTCCATCGATTATTTCAATATCTAAATCTTTGTTTTCTTCGATGTCAAACTTTTTTGCTATTTCTTTTCCTGAATTAAACCAGACTTTTTTTATAAGTTTTGAAGCCTCTTTGTCTTTATTTAGCCATCTCAAAACCCCTCCAATGTGATCATCATCAAAATGAGTTAAAACCAAGAGGTCAACGAATTGCTTATCTCTTCTGATTTGTTCAATTACGTTAAAGAGTTCACCTTTTACATTTGATGTACTCTTATATGTGTCGCCAACTCCTCCATCAATTAAAATGTTTTTATGACTTTCATTATTCTTGAAAGAAACCCATATCGAATCACCATTAAAGGCTTTTAAAAATGTTACATTCATACGCAATAAATTGAGACTGTTATGTTTTTTAGGATGATGAGTATTGTTTAAATTTGATATGGTTTATTGGTATAATGAAAAAATGTTTTTGAAAGGTCGCAATAGCACTTATTATTCTAAAGTTATAAATATACTGTTTTACAGTCATTGTCTTTACTACTTACCATAATTTAATAAACTGTATTAAGAATTACTTTCTGAGATAGACGTTTTCATTTATCAAATTTAATAGTCGTCGTATTTAATAATGAACTCGATTACTTTAGTTTTTTTACCTGTGCTGATTTTAGGTGCTTAGTTTAATCTGTTTTTAGTTTTCTTGTTGTTCTTTGTTCTAGTTGTTCGTCATTTCGAGAATAGCGTCTAGAGCTAGAGAAGTAACATTAAAAAAGCTCTATGTGCGGTTAAGACTCGATAACTTTGAAAACCCACAAAAAAAACTTCCGTTTTAGCACTAGATAATAATGTTTTTTGCTTGTTATTACTATTTTAAATTAATGCTAAAATATAATGGATAATCTTCTTTTTTATTATTTTTTCCTTGAAGAAAAAGTTCATAAGAGTCACATCTGTACGTGACCCAAAAGCTATAGCTATCTTGACCTTCTGTTTTATTACAATCAGAGAATTCAGTATCTAATGTATTCTTTAAATTTTGATAAAAATTTTTCACATGATTATTTTGAGAAGAGTAATGAGGGAAGTCCAATTCTACCTTTAAAATTTGTTTTTGTAAATCTGTTATAACTGTAGTTTTTGTGTTTTGACCATATTGTATAGAGGAATCATAGAGCAGAGTGTTCTTAAGAAAGAAATTTTTCTCACCCAGTCCTTGTATAATATCTTCATTTTCAACTAAGCATGTGTTTAAAATTGAATTTATATAAATCATAAAATCTAAGGATATATCTTCTTTTTCTAGTAGGTTTAAATATTTAATGCTTTCTTGATGCACCTTGTTTAAAGAATCTTTACTAACATAACTACATGAGTATATAGCATCAGGAGTGTTTATATTAGGGTAAATAATTGAAGGCATTTGATCTTTAGATATTTCAAGTATTCCATGAGGATCATTTTCGCCTTTATCCCATCTTAGTTTATCTTGAATTCTGTAAGTTCCTTGGGGAGGTAAGTAAAATGAGTAATGATTAACATTTAGTTTTCTAAATGATTTTGCTGATTTTGGGTTAATTCGGTTAATTAATGAAACAAAAACTTCCATTTCAATAATAATACTTTTGTTTCCAATATTTTTATATGTTAAATCATAGTCTACATATGGGTGAGATTTACCGGTGTGAAAAGTAATTCTTTGATTTGGAGGAGTTATTAAAACTAAATTATTCGATACCTTTCTATCATAATTTAAGATTTTTTTAGCTTGTCTATATGACCAAGCAAATAACTCTTCATCATTCTTATTATCAACAAAATTTAAAATATAATCCATCTGCTTCTTAAAAATTTCAGGAGTTAATCCCATTTTAATATTTAATGCGGGATTTGCTTTCACTCTTTGGTCATATATATATCCTAGTCCATTTGTAAATCCAAGTCTAAAAGCAAGTGCGCGGTCGCGTTTATTAGGATGTGTTCCAATTGTATGCTCATTTGAACCGATTTCAATAGCTACATTTAGCAACTCTTCAAATATTTCATTAATAAGTAAAGGTTTTTGTTTAATGAAATCAAACAATTCAAAATTAATATAAAGTAACATTAGACTTGCTAATATATCTGCTTGAGTTTCAATAATTGTTCTTGAAACTAAATCATTATTCATATAATTGGGATGATCTTTATAAGCTTGATATTGCATTTGATGTGCGAATTCATGTGCTACTATGAAGCGAATGATATATTCTTTAACAATGGAATTACTAGATTTAACAATGCTGTTAATCTTATCTATATTTAGCCGAATGGTCTTATTAGGTAATGAGATTATATTCCCAGATTTAGTTATATCCATCTTTATTCGGTGGCCATACGTCTGGTTGAGCTTATTAAGCTCATTTATGGCTACGATTGAGTCGTTTTGAGAAAACAAAGAGTTTACTAAAAAAAGAAAGTATATAAATAATTTATTCATTTATTGACGTGTATAGCTTAATCATATTCGTAAAACTAACTAGAAAAATTGCAAATAGACAGTAGTTAAAGGCGAGAAGAAATATTAAATAATTTTTATTAGTTTTAATGCTTTGATCTGTCCAAATTTTGGATGCATTTCCACCGACAGCCTTAAGAAGCTCACTTTTATCTATATTCAATATTTTCATTTTTGATTCAAGTTTGTTTGGCTCTTTCAATTTGTTTCCAATTACAATTGTTGAATTGTAGTATTTCATAGTTCTTTTATCAATATTCTCACTATAGAGACAGTACGAACATATTAAACTAAACAAAAGAGAAATTGAAATGATTAACCATGTACGCTTTTTTTTAAAATAATATGTTAATATTAAAATGAAACCAGCTATAACTGTTGAGATAAATAATATGAACTTAATTTGAGAAGAATATTGGTCACTATCTCCCCACTCAGGTAATGGAATAAGTATTGCTCCAGCAATTGTACCTAACCAAGCACCCAATGCTGCTATTTGGTTCCAAGAATTTTGTAATAAATTGATTTTTTTTTGAATAGTATTCATAGATGAAATATTATAGATTCTTTTTCTTCTTGAAGATTTCCAATTTCTACTTTATCTTTTTTTTGAATTATATTACCTTTTTTTTCAATCCAAATTGTATAGTAACCAGGAGATAGATTCATGGAAGCATTATTTGTTTGATTGTTAAATGAAAACTTGGCATTTTCAAGAGAATAGTCCCATATGTAATTACATTTTACATCATAGCCATCATAATCTCTACCTTTATTTTTTGTGAATACAGATACATGTACTACGCTTAATAATCCCGAGTTTATACCTAAAGGTGATGCTGAAGTTTTTAAAAAATAGTCTTTTTGAATTAGATCTATTACGATTTTTGATTTGGAATTTGATTCCCAATGAGTAAGTAGATTTTCGAGTGTTTTTTGCGAGTTTTCTAAAGATTGGAATAACAAAGAGTCTGTTTCGAATTTTAAACTATCTGCATGCTTTAGTTTTTTATATAACTCTGTAGTTGTTTTTGATAAAAGACCCAAACTAGATTTCAATTCGCTGTTTTCTTCTGTCAGGTTCTTATTTTTTAAGATGACTTTTCTTATTGTTTTTTGCGTTTCTAATTCTAATTGTTTAATACTATTTTGACTTTGTAAGGGAACAGCCGAAAACAAAAAAATCAAAAAAATAAAATCTCGAATATTAATTTTTTTTACTTTCATAAAAATAAGTTTATTGTTCTATATAATTGTTGGTTTTTTTTGAAATAAAATCGTATCTATGTTAAAGAGTCCATGTTTCAATAATAGAACTCATTAAAAATTTTTAGTATTAACTACTAAAATTGACTTCTGCTAATAATTGTAAAAATGCGTAGGGAGGATATGTAATAGTTTCTATTACAAGGATTTAAATATAGTTAAAATATTTGAGCTCCTTGAGTTTTGTAGTCTTTTTATTTAAAAAATAATCTAAATAATATGATATTTATAGTATTGTATATAAGTTTAGCTTAAGGTGAAAATTGATAAACAACAAATAGCTTTATTAGTTTTACCGGAGTGAGGAATGAGTTCTCCAGTTGCAAATTTAATATATTTTTAGGTGGATTTTTTAGTCATGAGCTGATTACATTATTTAATCGACTCATGACTTTTAATTGGCAATAAAAGAATGGACAAAATTCAGCTATGATATAAACAATCTTGAGGATAAGCTTTATGTCTTTGCTGAAACTTTTGATATTTGTTTTTTGGGGAAAAGCTATAATTTGTTTTTTAATTGGGTAGGTAACTTAATAATTTCCTTTTCCTTCTACACAGTGTCTTATTCCTCCTTTTGGATTTTTCATATCGCCTTTAAACCTTGGAATAATATGACAATGAAAATGCATTACAGACTGTCCGGCAACTTCTCCACAATTCATCCCTATATTATAACCATCAGGTTTGTATTTGGATTCTATTATTTCTTTTGCCTTTTCAATTAGTTCTGTTAACTCAATACGTTCATCCTTATTTAATTCAAAATAATCTATCTTTTCTGCATTTGAAATAATTAAAATATGCCCAGGTGAAACTGGGTATCCATCTTCTATTAGGAAAAAGTAATTTCCTTGATATATAGTTTTGTCTTCTTTGATATTGCTAAATACACTCATTAAAAATTTCCGTTTAATTCAAATTCTGGTTTCCAAGTTATAATTGTAGAATTTAAGGCTAATTGATATTGTTTATTTAAAAATTCGATTCTTTTTTGTGTTGTTTTACCTGTTTGATTAATTATTGTTTCTGCTAAAGGGTGTTTACTCTGAATGTAAAATTCGTTTCGGTTAAATAACCTTTGTAAAAATCTTTTCTCTGGAATTCTAGCAGACTTATTTCTATTAACGTCTTTATCTGCTAACACAAGATTCCATACACCGTCTATATTTGCACCAAAACTATTGTGTAACGTTTTATTTGTGTGAGGGAAGAAATGGTCTACTTCACATAAGTTAGGAGCTCCTTTTACAACAGAAATGTCTTTAAAACTGAAAAAACATTTACCTTTCTGGTATCCATTTAGAGAATCTCTAACAGATGTTATATCCGTTCTTCTCATAAAATTATTTTCTAAGAAGAATAAGGATTTATTTTCGTCGTATTTAACCTCAAGTAGGTTCGGGTTTATATTAAGATTCCATGCGGTTTCTACTAAATTCCAACGAGCCTCAACTTCCTGATTAAAGTTTTGAAAATGAAAAGATTCTTTCAATTTTAAGAGATTGTCTTTAATAACTATTTCTTTTTTACCTGATTGATAATTTTTCTCATAAAAAATATTAGGAATTTGAGATCCGTTAAGGTTTTGAAAAGCATCTACTACATTCACAAAACCTAATTTTTCGGTTTTTAACCATAACTCCTCATCTGAAATTTCCCCATTGATATGATTTCTACATACATTTAAAAAACTACTTGATTTTGCATTTCCTTGTTTATCATTTTGTTTTAAGTGCTCAACGATATTTTTAGAAAATGGTTGAGATAATTTACTTAAAGAAATGTTTGTGGTTTCTTTATCTACTAATTCTAGTAAACTTTTGGCAAAAGCAAATTTATATGTAGCACTATTTTTTCCAAATAGAATTAAAGCTCTCCATTGAGACTCTAAACTAGGATCGTTTATTTGAAATTGTGTCATTTCTTTTGCTTTCTCAAATATACTAAAACTTGTTCTTTCAATGTTATATGTTGTTTTCTATGAAAGGAGCTTCTGATAAAAACATCGGAAGTTAACAAAAGGGCATATATTATCAATCGAGTAGTAAAATATGTGCTTTTTTTTCTGCAATGTTAGCGCAATGTCTTTATTTATATTTAGCGATTGTTTTGTCATTTAATATTTTAATTTGCTTAATTGTTTCTATATGTTCTTTATAAAACTTCCATCTTTCATCATCGACACCAGTTCCAGAAATATTTCTGAAATACATTGAGAATGGACCGTTAGTATTCTTAAGTTCTTTTTCACTGGGTTTATACCTATCTAAATTGACTAATGAATCATAATAGTAGTTATTTGCTAATTTTTGAATTAGAACTCTAATTTCAGAATCAATAACATTTGAATAGAATCGATGTTAGGGTGCGTTATTTTATATTCTTATTTAATTTATTCGGCTAATTGAGCAAAAATTTCAATTCCGCTTTTTCCCGTTTAGTTGTCAAATGCTAATTTCTACAAAACTTCTAATTTTTTTCGTACCGTGTTGGACTCAAGGCTCTTAACTTTTGAATTCTCCTAAAGAATTTTGATATACTTTCAGAATTTTTTTTAGATTCTTTAAATAACAGGCTCTGCCCTGTACTTTTATATATATTGTCCCAATCCCGTAAAAGAAAATTTGCCCAAGCAATGTTATTATACAAACCACCAACAATTTTATCATTTATTCTTGCTTTTTTGGAATTTGGTTGATATTCTTTTATAGCGTTTTTCCAAATTTTAATACAATAATTTAAAGTCTGTATTTGTTCATTATATTGATATCTGCGAAAACTATTAGGGTTATTTTTTATTAATTTTTTAATTGAATCATAGGCTTGTTCTAAATCTGAATAATCATATTTTTTACCTTTACCTATTGTAATTTTCATTTTTGTTGATTTAATAGGATAACCATATTTTTCGTCAATCATATTTGAAAATTCACGCACCCTTTTATCTAACATATTACGATACATTCCATATGCTTTACGTTTTCCATCACGTTTTAATATTTTAGACGCTAAACCAATTTCTTCAATAGCGCCTGAGTCATAAACTTGTTCTAAAACAAAATTATCTTGAATAACTATATCTTTATTATTTAGAACATCGCGCATTAAAATATCAGATTTAATGGATGCAGTAATAACTAACTGTTCTGCTGGTACTTCCACACGTTTGCCATCTTTTTTTATCCTTGTAGTAGTTTTATGAATTTTAGATACAAAATTGGCTGAATGAAAATTCATTTTTAAGAGAATGTGTGCTTTAGTTGTTTCAGTTGTTTTTTTGTAGCCAGCAAGAGTAACATCTGTATGAGTGATTTTTGTCATAGTAAAATTGTTAATATCTACTATTTCAGGAATTTCATTTAGAATTTGGGTATAATAAGTTTTAACGTTTACAGGAAGTGGTTCTTTTGGTGGTTGGACATATCTAATATTTATGTTTTTATAGCTTGGCTTTTGAGCATAACCGTTTAAAGTAAACAATAAGATAAAAAAGAATAAGTAATATTTGATTTTCATAGAAGAAAGAGTTTAACTTTATTAATAGCTAATTAATTATTTGTTCACTTAATATGTAACTTAAATTTAGTTAATAAAGGTGAAAAGATGTTCGTTTTAATACACCCTAACGGTCTCGGATATTAGTAGTTGCGTGGTTTAACACATAACTTTGCAAGTACACACCAAACTAAAAATCCGAGAGGATTTTCAGAAGTAGGCGAGAACAAGCAATTACTTATAGCCATTGTTATGTGTTGTTTATTTCTTTTGGTTTTGACATTTCACAATATGTCTCTATTCCGAACATCAAAATAAGTGCAGCAAAAGGTGTTATCACTGCATTATATTTTAGTCCAATTGAAATTAAGGCTCCAGAAACTAGTGTCTTAATACTATCAACTGTTACGTATTTTTTACCAACTCTGTCTTTAGGGTTACATAAAATATTATACAAACTCTTTTTTAACGCACTTGTTAGTTTCTTTCCGAATGTATGACTTTCAACTAACTTGTCATTTTTTATATCAGATGATTGAGGAAGTAAAATGCTATTATTTGATTTTAATAACAAAATCCTACTATTTAATATTTTTGAACTATCTCTTACTTCTTTAGTTATTAAATCACCTATTTTAATGTAGAGTTCATCTTCTGATAAGTTCAAATACTTTTTAATATTTATATTTTCATTTTCATTTTTTTGTTTATTTCTTGAAGTATTAACATAATTACTTAAAAGATATAATTCCTGAATCTCTTCGTTAATTTTATCAATAAACTTGATTAAATCTTCTTTGTAATTTGGATATAATTGATTTTTTATTTTTTCTATCTCGTTGAATGTATTATCTAGTTTTTTTACTCCTGCCTCAGTTTTATGCAAATAGAATAAGCATAAGGATTCAAAAATTTTCGTTTTAAATTTCTCAAGAATTAAGCTGTCGTTTCTTTGAGTATTAACAGATTCAATATCCTTATGTCCTAAAGCTTTTAATAACCAAGGTTGCTTATATGTAGTAGGTTTTTTGTCTTCTAATTTTATATCATTTAGCACACCAAGAGCTTTACTACAGGACTCAAGCGCATCATGATAGTTGCCCAGTCGGATTTGGGTCTCTATATATCTTAAATGATTAGTGTTTTCTGACATATTTTTCGTTTGTTGAAATAACACATAACGTGTTTGTGTATGATTAGTTGCGTGGTTAATCAGATAATTTAGCAAATAAAAACTAACCACGAAAGTCCGTGAGGACTTTCGTAAGTAAGCCTAAAAAGCAATTAATTATACACAGTGGTGTAAGTGGTTTTTTTACATACTTGCGTTAAAATTCATAAATACTTCTGATTCTTCCTTTGCTAAATCTTCTAAATTTGCATCTATCATTTTAAGAGCATTATCAAATTCAGTAATCAATTGAGAAAGTTGTGATTCGAGTTCTTTTACTTTATCGGTAGCGTTAGCTTCTTTTAGCCTTTTGATTGATGTTTTTATGTTTGCAATCCCGTTATTATAATTAGCTGAAATTTCATCTCTTGATTGAATTAATTGTTTTTGAATTTCGTCAAATAGGTCTTTAATGTCTTGTTTTAATTCTTTATTTATTTCGCTACTGAAATTATCAGATAGTTTTTTAACTTCAGAATTCATATCATTTCCTATTTCTTGGACATCTTCAGAATAATTATTAATTTCTCCTTCAACAGATGTCAAATAAAATTGTGGTAAATGCATTTTTATTTCAATCGTTTCCATTTTCACGACTGGTTTGTCAAATTTTATTTCAACTCTCTTTGAGCTAAATTTTGGAATATCTGTTTTAAATTCAACTCTTTTTGTGTAAACTTCTGGTTTATCGCCATAGACACATTTCATATAAACTTTTGGCGGGAAACCGTGGAATTCTGGTTTTTTGAAAAGGCAAGTTCTTTTCATTCTTACCGCAGGAACATCAAAACTTATTTTTTCGGTTTCCATTTTTACTTCTGGAACGTCAAAGCTTATTTTTTCAAGCTCCATTGAGAATTTAGGAATATCAAATTTAATAGAAGTGATTTTCCATTTAATATCAAATTGTAAATCAACTGTAGCTTCAAAGTCATTTGGATTTGGTTCTTCTAAATCATCTATTCTGCTCTTTGCTGATTTTTGTAGTGCTTCAATTTTTTCTTTTAATAGAGCTTCTTTTTTTTTGATTTTTTCTTGAATTTTTTTGTCAATGTCGCTCATCTTTTCTTGGTTTTAAATTTATATTAATGGTTGTTTTTAAATTACTTACAACTTGTTTATATAATCGCTCTAAACACTCATTTAATTCTAATAAATCTCGATATCCTTTATTTATTATCAAAGAAAGTTCTTTAGAAGAAAAATTAATCATGACATTATTCATTATAGATGGCACTAAATTTGGCCTGCTGATGAAAGTTGGGATTTCCAAATAATAATAGGTATCTAAACTAATGTGCATAATTCTTTTTTTGCAAATGAACTATTCTTGGAAATTATTAGAGATAGAGTGACTAGAATATTGATTTTCATAATAAATTCGTTATTGTTAATTCTATTATCTTATCAACACCAAACATTAATCAAAGAGCCAGTAAAAAACACATAACTCATCGACAATATTTAGCGTTAATTGCTAAAATTGACTTGTGCTAATAATTATGAAAAAAAACAGGGAGAGAGTGTAATAAGCTCGCTTATAGCTTATTGGGGTTTAAATATAAATAAAAAAAATAACCTGTAAAGATTTTTTAGTCTTTTTATTAAAAAAACATAGAATTTCAATTCTATTTTAATTGCGAGTTTATTAATTCAGAAAAATTTCTAAATACTCATTAGCTTCGTTTAAATTAATAGGAGGTAAGATTGGTTTTATCTTTTATATATCTAGTTTACAGTAAAAATAATACTGTGTTTTAAGAAGGCATAGTTTAATAATGAGCCGATTAATTTTGTTAATCGGCTCATTATTTTATGTATTTTTGAGCCAATTACGTAATATAATCGGCTCATGACTTATAATTGGCAACAAAAAGATTGGACAAAATTTAGCTATGATATAAACAAGCTGGAGGATAAGCTCTATACCTTTATTGAAAAATCAGGACGTATCAGTGGTATTTTAAAAGCCATGACAAGAGAAGATCATGTGCAGGCTATGATAAATATTATGGTTTCTGAAGCCATTAAAACTTCCGAAATTGAAGGTGAGTATTTAAGTCGAATAGATGTGTTATCCTCAATCCGTAATAATCTAGGTCTTAATGTTAACCCAGAATATATTAAAGACAAAAATGCAGAGGGTATGGCAACGCTCATAACAGATGTACAAAATAGCTATGCAGAAAAACTGACCAAAGAGAAACTTTTTGATTGGCATAAAATGATATTCCCCACAGCTTCGAATATTCATGTAGGCAGATGGAGGGTACATGAAGATCCTATGCAAGTTGTGTCTGGAAGAATAGATAAACCGGTTGTTCATTTTGAAGCACCACCTTCTAAGCAGGTATCATTAGAGATGGATAACTTTATCTTTTGGTTTAATGAAACGGCGCCTAATGGGGCTAAAATGATTAAACATGCCGCTATAAGATGTGCTATCTCTCATCTTTATTTTGAAACTATTCATCCATTTGAAGATGGCAATGGGCGTATTGGACGTTCTATAGCAGAAAAAGCATTATCACAGTCTATAGGCTACCCACTTCTATTGAGTCTTTCTGCAACTATAGAAGGAAATAAACAAGCGTATTATAATGCATTGAAAGAGGGGCAAAGTAGTAATGAAATTACTGGTTGGCTTGAGTATTTTATAGATGTTATATTGAAAGCACAAGATGAAGCAGAATCCTTGATTGATTTTACCTTGAAAAAAGTTAAACTTTTTGACCGCTATGAGAGCCAATTAAATGATAGGCAATTAAAAGCGGTTAAACGTATGCTTAAAGAAGGGCCAAAAGGATTTGAAGGAGGTATGACTGCTAAAAAGTATATGCGAATTAGTCAAACATCTAAACCAACAGCTACAAGAGATTTACAAAAATTAGTAGATTTACAAATATTTAAAGTTGAAGGAGATGGACGTAGTACATCTTATCACATTAATTTTTAATAACCTAGTATAGTTTAAAGTAGATCATGATTTAGCTAAAATAGATCTGGTTATTGCTGGGGGTATTGGTTGTAAATGAGTTTGATGGTAAAAGCATTTCAATTTTTGTAGCATTCTACTATTATTTCCTATTTATTTTTGAGATATCTATTCAAATAGATTAAAATTAAGATAATAATATAGGGTACGGAACTTAGTTCCGTACCCTATATAAAAGAAATAATATAACTAAAAATAAACTAACGTTTGGCTCTGATTAATGAGTTAATCATGCAAGTCTTTGGCTCTTAAATAATTTAATAATTGATCAGGATTATCGGTCATAATGGCATTAGCTCCATTGTCTATTAACCATCCCCAAGCTGCATCGGGGCCTTCAATCATGGCTAATTCGTCGGTGTGACCGGCTGTTAAAGCATCCCATAGTGGAATTGTTAATACAGTAATATTCTCATTATTCAAAGTTTTAATTAATTCGAATTTTTTAGAATCAACCGATTCAAACGTTACTTCGTAAGCAAACGGTTTTAAGATGCTATTGTAATCTTGAACGTACTGAGATGGATCGTTTACATTATCTATAACAATCGGCATATAAATTATAGCATTCATAATATCTCCATATTTTTTCATCATTGTGGCTACGTTTTCTCTACCTTTAAAAATGGCTTGCTTAACAGTACCTGTTTTCTTTAAAACAGCATAAGCTTCTTTTACCGTTTCGCCTTCAACTTTATCTAGATTAATCATTATTTTATCTTTACTTAAAATCATAACTTCTTCTAATGTTGGAATCTGTTGTCGAGATCCACGAACTCCACAGGCGTTTTTAAGTCTGAACGTTTTTAATTCTTCTAGAGTATAATCCGATACTTTTCCTGTTCCATTAGTTGTTCTGTCTATAGTTTTGTCATGCATTAAAACCAGTTGACTATCTTTTGTTAATCTTACATCAATTTCTACAATGTCGATTCCTAAGTCAATACATCTTTTTACGGCAAGAAGACTGTTTTCTGGAGCATAATTCCATGCGCCACGGTGTGAAACAGCAAGTACCTTGCTTTTTGATGGATGATGTAATTGATTAAGGATAGAATCTGCTCTTGTCTTTAATTCTTTAGGTGATTGCGAAAACCCTAGTACGCAAATACATTGTATTATTATTAGGATTAATAGTTTTGGTGTTTTCATATTGTTATTTTGTGATTTTAATCGTGTAAGCCTTTTTTTCTAAGGTAATCAAGTAGTAGCGCAGGTCTATCAGTTTGAATCATATCAATATTATTATCGATAAACCAATCATAAATTGAAGTATCTATGGCTGCTTTTTCATCATCATGACCACCATTATGTTGTGTCCATAGCGAATTAACCCAAACCCCGGATCCTAATTTTCTAAAATCATCAAATTGGTCTATAATCGCAATAGTGTCTTGTGGCACTGTAAATTCAAATGCTACAGGAGCTTCTTCTGCTAAATATTCTTGAATAATTTGGTTTGCATTAGGGTTATTCAATCTAACTATAGGCATAAAATAGACTTGATCTAAGTAGGCTCCAAATTCTTTTTTGACTTCAGCCTTTGTTTTATCCCCTTTTATTATAACCTGTTTTAAGGTTTCTGTACGTTTGGCAACTTCAAAGCACTTATCAAAAATCTCATAACTTTTATCTAGGTTAACTAATATTTTTCCTTTGCAAAGTAAAAGAGCTTCTTCAAGAGTAGGGATTTTGTGCATGGTTTCTACACCTAAACCATCGACTAGTTTTAAGGTTCTTAAACTATCCAAAGTCCAATCTTTCACTAAGCCAGAGGCCTTTGTAGTTCTTTCTATAGTAGTGTCATGCATTAAAACAAGTTTTCCATCTTTAGTTTCTCTAATATCGATTTCAACCATATCAAGTCCCATATCTATGCAGTTTTGAATAGCCTGAAGAGAGTTTTCTGGAGCATGTCTCCAATCTCCACGATGAGCAATCACTATGATGTCTTTGTTTTCAGAATCTTCTAAATTAGCTATTAATTTTTCGATTCTAGTACCTTCTATTTCTTCAGGTTTTATATTTTTAGAAACACTTATTAAAGGTGCTTTAGTATCCTCTTTACAGTTTAGGAATAGTAACATTGTTGTTACTATTCCTAAAATTTTAAATTTTATATTCATGTGCTTATAGTTAATATCCTGGATTTTGTTCTAATGCATTATCTGTTGCTATTTGGCTAGCAGGTAATGGCATTAATAATCTATTTACATCAGATAGCTCTAAAATATCTAAGGCTCTTCCTTGTCTCTTTAAATCAAACCAACGATGACCTTCCCAAACAAGTTCTAATCGACGCTGTAAATCTATATCGTTAAAAATTTCTGTGGAGCTTGTTGCTCCTGCATAATTAGCAAGATTGGCACGCGTTCTTATTTGGTTTAAGTAGCTTATTGATTCTGTTGTGTTTCCTAAGTTGTTATCTATTTCTGCAAGCATTAAAATAACATCAGCAT
This sequence comes from Algibacter sp. Ld11, assembly GCF_045066735.1. Lineage (NCBI taxonomy): Bacteria > Pseudomonadati > Bacteroidota > Flavobacteriia > Flavobacteriales > Flavobacteriaceae > Algibacter > Algibacter sp. Ld11. The sequence goes on from NZ_JBISHH010000026.1 coordinate 364,183, forward strand.
AGCGTAATACGACCCAATCACTTTCGGAATCTCCAATTACGGTAGATGGAATTGCAATTTTATTATTATATGCAATTCCTGAATCTAAAACATCAACATATACACCTTTTCTACCATCATTTTCACTATACAAAGTGTAGAAATCTGGTTTTAAAACACCGTGACCTTTAGTTCCTGTCATGTTACCTTCGATTCTTCCTGTAGGGTTGAACATTCTATAAGCATCGGTACCTTCACTATTTCCATTAATGCCGGAAGCAAATTGTACAGCGAATATAATTTCATCATTTAGTTCATTATCCGCTGCAAAAACATCTTCTACAGGTAACAACTTATGAGATCCAGAGTTTACTACAGAAAGTAGTTGTGCTTTAGCCTCATTGTAATTACCTAATGTTAATTGCACCTTGCCCAATAATGTTTGTCCAGCAGTTTTTACAATACGCATTTTATTGGTTTGAGTTCTAACTGGTAATAAATCAATAGCAGAGATTAAATCACTAATAATTTGATTGTAAACTTCGCTTTGTGGCGTTCTAGTCTGTCCAAAATATTCTTGAGGGTTATTAACTTCTTCAGTCACTAACGGCACATCTCCATAAACCCTTACTAAGTTGAAATGTAAAAGAGCTCTTATAAATAGCATTTCACCCATGCGAGAATTTTTTACATTTTCGTCATCAAAACTTATGTCTGATATTCTGTTTAAAACGATATTAGTTCTTTGTATACCTTGATAGGAATGATTCCAAATATTTGCAATAATTGAATTTTGGGCAATTACAGAGTATTGATCAAGTTCTCCATAATTTCCACCGTCATTTGCAGGAGTTTCATCATAGGCATCTTCACCTGGAATTTCACCTATAGAAGGGATACCAATATCATAATTTCCACTAAATTGTAAAGCCGCATATGCAGAGTTTATGGCCTCTTCCAGTTCTGCTTCATTAGTGTAAAACCCTTCCGAAACTTTATTTGTATTTGGTTCTTGTATTAATTGGTCTTCGCATGACGTTATAACTAAGGTCAGAGCAAGTACTGTATATATTATTTTTTTCATTATTATTTATTTTAATGATTTAATAAGAAATTTTTAATCCAACCAGGTAGGTTTTCGCTACAGGGTAATTAGATCCATTGTTGTACCCTGAGGTAAGAATATTTGAAGAGGTACCATCGGGATTCCATCCTCTATATTTAGTTTTAGTAAATACATTATTACCTGAAAGGTAAATTTGTAATGCTTTTAGCTTTAGTCTACTTAATAATAAAGGTTGAAAGTTGTAAGCTAACCTTGTGTCTCTAAGACGGATATAATCTCCATTATTTTCTTTTACAACAACAGAAGAATTTAGAAGTTTTCTAGAGTTAGAAAAGTTACCGAAATTAGGTTGACCTAAAAATCCGTTAGGGTTGTTGTCCGGATGATATCTATTCTCAAAATAATATGTAGTTGGTACAGCAAATCCTTCGCCTGATTCTGTTAAAGAAGCCATATCACCATCCATCATTGTACGACCAGAAACGCCTGTGAAATTAAAACTAAAATCAAATCCTTTATACGTAATAGTAGAACCAAATCCATATGTAAAGTCTGGAGTATAAGTACCTTTAGAAACCTTATCATTATCGTTTATAACTCCATCACTATTAATATCCTTTACAATATAATCGCCAGTTAACGTTCCTGATAGGTGAGGTGAATTGTCGATTTCGGCTTGAGTTTTATAAACACCATTTACTTCGTAACCATAAATTTCAGCAATAGAGCCACCAACTTTGGTAATAAACAATTGATCGGTACCCGTAGCTATTTGTTCTTGTCCAGGTCCTAGGGCTAAAACTTTATTTTGGTAAGTTGTCATGTTTGCATTAAACCCAATATTAACATCTCCTAAACTTAAATTGTATAAGCTTAACTCTAGCTCGAAACCTTTATTTTCCATTTCCCCTATATTTGCTAATACATTAGTATATCCAGTTTGTTGAGGTACAGGGACTTCTAGTAAAAGGTCTTTTGTGTTTGTTTTGTAGTAAGCAGCACTTATGTTTAGCTTATTAAAAAAACCTAATTCTAAACCATAATTGTTTGAGGAAGCGATTTCCCAACCTAAATTAGGGTTTGGTGATGAGGTGGTAATATAACCAGGAGCTAAGGAGCTTTCGTAGACATAATTTGATTCGGTTACAAGCGCTTGAGATCCGTAATTACCTATTTGGTTATTTCCCGTTTTTCCCCAACTTGCAGAAATTTTACCAAAGGTTAAAACATTTTGATTTGATAAAAAGTCCTCATTGCTAAATATCCATCCTCCAGATATAGATGGGAAATTACCCCATCTGTTATTACTTCCAAATCTAGAAGAACCATCTTTTCTTATTGCAGCAGAAAACAAATATTTAGAATCATAGTCATAAATTAATCTTGCAAAATAAGATTCTAAAGTCCAAATACCTAAGTCGTATGTTGAAGTATTTGCACTTGCCCCAGCTATGTTTTGAATATTATTGTCGGCAAAACCAGTTCCATCGACTACAGTAGTACTAATTTTTTCTTTTTGAAAAGTATGACCTCCCAAAAGATTAATGTGGTGTTTGTTAAACGTGTTATCATAAATTAATGTGTTTTCTATGATGTAGTTTAAACGCGTTCGTTTTGTTTGAGATGCGTTGGCATCAGATCTTGGAGCAGGGGTTCTGTAAGAGCCTACATCAGAAGGATAGTAATAATTACGGGTATAGTTATCATAATCACCACCCAAAGACAGTTTGTAATTTAAGTTTTTAAATATTTCTGCCTCAACATAAGCATTACCAAAAGTTCTAAAATTTGTTCTGTTATCTTTTACTTTAGAAGCTGTAGCTAGTAAGTTTTCCACGGGTGTTCCGTTTATTCTTACTCCTTCGATTTCACGTTGTTCATTTATAATTTGATCACTAATGTTTATTGTGCCATCTGCATTATATGCACTATAATACGGTAGGTTAAGAGGAACCAAAGCAATAGCTCCAGAACTACGACTGCTTTGATTAAATTCATTTTGATCAATATAAGTCGTTTTTATATTAGAGCCCATTTTAACTTTTTTAGTTAATTGAGTTTCTAAATTGGTCGCAAAAGAATATCGCTCCATATCAGTGCCAATTACAATACCTTCCTGATTAAAATACCCTATAGAACTATAATACTTCGTCTTATCATTTCCTCCAGTGGCAGATAAATTATAATTTGTGATTTTTGCAGTACGAAAAGCCACATCCATCCAGTCTGTGTTAGTTAATCCTGCTTCACCATCTAAGTACGGCTGTAAAAAATCTAAATAAAGTTCTCTTCCATCTATTCCTTGTCCGTTTACTGTTTTAGTGACTCTTACATAATTTGGATCATTTTCATTTCTGTTTGAAGGATCCTTAGAGACATAACCCCAGTTTCTTGCTTCGGTAATAAATTGTGCAAATTGATAAGCATCGACGAGTTCCACACCAGTAGATTTTTCTTGAATACCACCATAAGTATCAAGAGTAATTACTGTTTCAGATTTTTTATTACCTTTTTTAGTGGTTACCAAAATAACACCATTTGCAGCTCTTGACCCATAAATAGAGGCAGAGGCTGCATCTTTTAAAATATTGATATCAGAAATATCGTTAGGATTTAAGTCATTAAGAGAACTTCCCTCGGTAAGAGGATAGCCATCAACTACAATTAATGGATTAGTTCCGGCTGTTAATGTTCCAGTTCCTCTAATTACTATTTGAGAAGCAGCTCCTGGTTGTCCACTTGATTGGTTTACAACAACACCAGACATTTTACCCGCTATTTGACCTTCAAAAGAAGATGATGCAACTCTCGATAATTCCTCTTCTTTAATTTTTCCAACAGCTCCAATGTTTTTAGCTCTTGATTGCTCTCCGTATCCAATAATTACTACTTCATCTAAAGCATTAGTGTCTGCAGTTAAAGTAATATTTAAAACAGAATTATTATTTACAGGAACTGTTTTGGAATTAAACCCAACGAATGATATTATTAATTCAGGGTTAGTTGTAGATAAATTTAAGGTGAATTTTCCGTCGAAGTCTGTATATACTCCATTTAAAGTTCCTTTTTCCAAAACATTGGCGCCGGGAAGAGGTATTCCTAATTCATCGATAACAGTCCCGTTAATTATAACTTGCGTATTTAATTGTTCTTGTTTGAAATTTGGGTTTGGCCTTATTAGAATTAGATTAGCATCAATTTTGTATTCTAAATTCGCTCGAATTGATATGTCATTTAAAACATCTTCTAAGTTCCAATCTTTGTAGTTTACATTAAACTTTTTTGAATGGTGTATAATTTCTTCTCCTAAGCTAAAATTATATAAAATTTGAGTTTCAAGAGTTTCAAATAATTTGTTTAATGTAATGTTTGATGATATTACTCTTACTGTACTTTTTTCAAAGTTGAGAGTATTTGCTGGTTTAGCATTTAGATTTGCCGTGACGAATGCAAGACACAAACAAATAATTGTTAGAAAATTTGTATTTTTGTAATTCATTTTTAGGTGTTGTAATTTTTATATTAACTATTTCAATACTTATACATATAAGCTCGGAGTTGCTCTAACAACTTCGAGTTTTTTTATTTCTGGATATCTATATCATTGGCATTAATTTTTGTTTTTAAATTGGTTATATATGATAATTGGTTCATTAAACTTTCGACGGTATCTTGGGCACTAATGGTTACGGTTACCAAATCATGTTTAAGTTCAGAGTTATTGAAGTTGAGTTTATATCCAAATCTATTATTTATGATATAGGATAATTTCCCTAAGGAAACTTGTTTTAAATTAAGCTCTTTATTATACCATGGTAAATGATTAACCTGTGCCTTTTTGATTAAGGCTTTTGATTGAAAGTTGAAGTCTGCGGACTCAGTGGGTAACAAAGTAATAGATTGGTTACGGTGAGATTTAACGGATACTTTACCTGTTATAACATATACGCAAATATCATCTGATGTTGAATTAATATTGAATGAAGTGCCTAGAACTTGTGTGTTCAATTTATCGTGTTGCACAGTAAAAGGTTTTGAGGTATCTCTAGCGACTTTAAAATAAGCATTACCTTTTTTTAGTGATACTGTTCTGTGGGTGTTTGCAAAAGATTCTGGATATTCAATACTTGAATTAGGACCTAAAATTATTTTAGAACCATCTTTCAATAATATACTATCGATTGTTTTATTTGTAGCAAATACTTTAGGGGGAGGAGTAGAATGTGTTAGATTAAATACTCCAAACAGAATAGTTATGCAAGCAGCTGCAGCAAAGTATACAAATCTATTTGAATGTCGTTTAGTGGTTTTGGTTTCTCTTAGAATACTATGTTTTAATCGGTCTTTTAAAAATACTTTATTTCCTAACTTACTATCGTCCCAAATTAAGTCTTTCTTAAGCGAATTAAATAAATCATCAACAATGTTTTTTTCCGATTTGGAGGATGAATTATTAATATATTTTATTAATATATTCGAGAAAAAATTTGGGTTTTTATTTTTCATATAATGTTTCTTTTCACCTATAAGTGTTCAGAAAAGAAATTTATACTATGTTTGAAAATTAAGGAAAGGTTACCTAATTGTTAAGTCTAAAATTACTTGAAATAGAATAATAAAAAAATCACTAATTCTATATCTTTGATGTTCTTAGAAAAAAAAGATCTTAATTGAATAAGAGCAGAGGATAGTTGGTTTCGTACGGTTTGTATCGAAATATTTAATGTGTCTGATATTTCTTGAGCCGACATGTTTTGATATTTATTCATTATCAAAATTTCTCTTCGTTTTTCAGGTAACTCATCTAACCCTTTTCCTAGTAAATCTAGTATTTCAGGGTTGGTTTCTTCAAAGTTGTTAAATACAAAATTTTCTAGTTCATTGGTAAGTGTTTCTAAATTTACCCGAGCCTTTTTGTATTGTTTAAAAAATTGATATTTAACACATTGAAATAGATAGCTTTTTAATGACGTTATTTTGTGTGTTTGTCTTTTGTCCCATAGCATTACAAATAAATCTTGTATAATTAAAAAGGCATTTTCTTTATCTCCTGTTAAGCGATAAGCATAAAGATATAGTTCTTCCCAATATGTATTGTAAAGTTGATTAAAGGCATCGTAGTCATCCTGTTTTATACGATCAAGTAAATAATTATCAGAGATAGTATGCAATTTAGGAGTCTATTAATTTTGCAATCAAAATTATATTAAATCTGAAAACATACTATTTTCTAAAAGTTAAGAAATTATAAAGATTAGACGAAACCGAACTCAAATTATCATGTTTTGAAGTCGTTTAGCTATATAAACTGATAGTTGTTATATAATTATTATACTTAGTTCCGCTGAAATTTTAGAGTCAATTTTTCTCTTTTAATTTTTAGTAGTGAAAATTGAGGTTGTAAACTTTTTCTAATTCTCATGATATATTTCATGTGGTATAGAAATATTAATTTTTTTAGTCATTTTAATCATAAAAAATAGCACTAATTATTACCTTTGAAATCGAGGTGCTAATTTCCGGTGACTTTCCGTGTCTTTTTGTACCTCATTTCTCCTTGAGCCTTGTAAATAAAGAAAAGTTTATTTCTGTATCGGAAAGTAAATAGAAAATATGGCTGTTTAAATTTGTAGAAGGGAAATATTATGGCAATGAAAATGCATTACAGACTGTCTTGAGACTTTTGTATTATAAATGCTAAATTTCAAATTTAGCGGACTTTATTAATATTAACAGATCTTTCGATTTAGTGTAAATGTCCTTTGTCTTTTACCTTGGTATTTGGTTGTGCAAGGTTATTCTATTATCCTTTTCCTCTTTTTCCACCACGCTTCACTATACTTCGTGCTAAACCTTCAAGTTCGTATACATTATAATCTTCAGCTAACTCTTCATCGCTTATAATGAGATAAATAAAATCTAGAAGGGTTTCTTTTTTTCCATCAATAATTTCATATTTATTAAAATCAACTGAATACTCCTCGTCGATTGCTAATTGTTGTAAATATCCATACAAACCACTAGAAACAGATCGTTTAAGTAATTGTTCTCTTTCGCGTATGCCTTCAACACCATCATCGCCACAGATTAGTATATGACTATATTTATTTAAATAATCAGACACTTTTTTCTTTCTTTTAGGGTCGTTTAAATCACTTCTAACCTCTCTTAAAATTGCTGTGTCAAACTCATCAGTTGGATTAGTATTGCTCCATGAACCATAACCTAATGATTAAATTTTTGATGCTAATTTTTCGTTGTTAGAGTTGTTTTCGGTATCAGGGTTTTGAGCATTAATGTTATTAACTCTAATGAAAAAAAGTATTATTATAAAGTGTGCTGTTTTCATGTTATATAGCTTTATTTAGGGGGCAATATATTGATTATTTACGATTAGTATATAGTGTCGTAACTATCGATAGGAAGCTATGCACAATATAAATTGTTGTAAAGAGTAATATTGATTATAATTATTTAGCTAATAGCAATTCCAAAGCTTCCTTTAAATGTTTCCTCCAAGCTGTATGCACATCATCAAATGCAACAACATTAGCACCTTTAGTCTTAAGGAAATCAATTTCGTCTGTAGTTAGTTTTCCAACATTTGAATCCTTCAAGGCATGATAATAAATAAGATTGGATAGGTCGGTGTTTTTCAACAATTCGGAATATCGCTTATAACCATAAGCAGCAGCAATCTTGTGTGAATTAATCATCATTAAATCCTCAGCTTTCTGTTCTACCTTTGTACTAACAGCATCTTCTTCGAAAGCAGCGTCTATACCTTCAGAATATGCCATCCAAACTTCTTCCGCAATGTCTAATCTGCCTACCATCAGTAAATAACCGTCGGCAATATTACCAAACTTGGAAATATAGTCTTGCCCTGCAAAACAACCATACGAAATGCCCACAATAAAAACCTTTTTATTTTCGGACTTAAAATAACTAACAAGCTCATTCAACATTTCGGAAGTTTTTATTCCCAACATTTTGGCTTGTTCAAACGACATTTCTTCTTCAAGCATCATTTGAGGTTCAATAGTCTGAGCTTGATGACTGTTTATAATGAAGTATTTGTTTTCATCAATTCCTCCATTATCTTTAAAAATAGCTTTCACTTCATCCGTAAACAATCCAGGGAAAGGACCTCCTTGTGTAATAAGTACTATTGTATCACTTTTTGAGTTCCCAAACGAATATCCTAATTTCTTCAACTTTTCTGGCATGCCTTCATAGGCTATGGTTATATTTTCTGTTTTTACTTCAGCTTTAACAACTACAAGTATCTTATGATTTCCATCCTTGTCAACAAACATTTGAGGTGTCAATTTTTTCTGCATCACTAATGGAATAACCTCCTTAAATGTTGTAGGTGTTCCGTTTTCGTAATATACCAATCCCACATTAGACGGTGGATTTTTCATTAATTCCTCATAAGATATTAGTCGCAAACTATCTGGTACAAACGAGTAGTTTTGAGCATTACATAACGCAGATGTGAAAATGAAGATTACAAATATTATATTTTTCATGGGTCTATTTGATTATTTTTTATAACGTTTAGTATAAGAATAGTAGGGCTGATTTGCACGCTAACCATTCGGATGAAACACAAGTCGAATTTTTAAATTTTTCTTATTATTTTTCTTTTCTCAATAAGCCAAATTTAAAAATTTGGCGACTTTGCAAATGCGCCCAAACCATTCGGTTTTACTATAATTGCCCTATTATTTTTATACGTTATTGCCAATAGTTATTGTTCGTCTTCTTCCCCAAGCGAAATTTTAAATACATTAAATCCTATTCCAAATCCAAACCATAAATTACCATTTGAATTCCATTTATATTCACTTTGATTGTTTATTTGGTCAACTCCTACATAAATTCCAGCTTGTACTTTTTTGTATTCAAGCATTAGACCACCAAAAAAATTCAAAGTAGCTACATCTTGTGCTTTATCATCTGTTATTCCAGAAGCGTTGCTAGAATTCAAATTTACGCTTCCAATTCCAGCTCCTATTTGTGCATTTAATTTTGCGTTATATATTTTGTGAAAATTATAATTTAAGGTTGTACTTAAATTAAATTCTGTATCGAAAGAAAAGTCATCTTGTGGTCTTGCTTTAAATGGTAATGTTAATAATCCAACTGATAATTTATCTTCAGGCACGTATTCCTCATAACTTCTTTCAAAGTCATTTTTATCTATGTAATAAATTTTATCATTATATAATTTTTTCTTTTCCTCATTGTTTGTAAAATTCAAAGCCTTTAACTGAATAGAATCATTGAGAACTTTGTTAACTCTGAATAAAATATTTGGGGCTAAAAATCTTACAGTATCTTTATTCGTTCCAATAATATTCTCAAATTTTAATACTTTATTGTAAGTTGTTAATTTTATTATATCTCCAGGCTTTTGTGCAAAAGTAAAATTAGAAAAGGAAATAAATAGTAATGCAAGTAATAGTTGGTTAGTGGTTTTCATATTTCTTCGATTTTTGGTTAATTATTGGTAACAATTGTAAATAGTTAGTTTTAACTATATATCTATTAAGGGTTATACTACTTTTTCATGATATTATTAAAGTTATTTTATCTTCTTACACTCAAATATTCCAGATGGTGCTTTATATTTCAAACCAGAAATCTTATTGTTTTTTTCTGTGAATTCAATTTGCATATCGTCGAATTTTTCCACTTTAAATATGTGTTTTTTATAAGGGATAAGTACCTCGTCTGTAGTTCCTAGCATGGTTAGCTTGTTATCTTTTATTTTTAATTCAAACTCGGAGCCAGCATATTCGTATGTGCCAGTATATAGGTTTAATATTTCTGGGCTAGATAGAGATTCATCTGTTTTTTTATTGAATGTAACTTGGCCTTCATCAATTGAAATTACGGCTGTAGATATTTCACCTTGTGGACTAACGCTAAAATTAATACTCCATTTTCCTAGAATTTCATCATTTGGCGTGTCGAATCGGTTGTAGTGATAATGTTGCAGAGGTAAAATTGTTCTCCTAAAATTGAAATAAAGGGAGTCATTTTCTTTTCCAATAATGAACTCACCATAGACCTCGTTAACATAAGTGCCTAAATAGTCATTTATATTATGTGTTGGAGAGGTTCCTTTAACATTATCAAACCCAACTTGAGCTCTGGCTTTTTTACCCATTTCTTTCCTTTTAAGGTGATCAGCCAACAATCGACCATTCCAATCTGTTTGCTTCAATCCTAAAAGCCTATCTACGAGGTTATATGCTATAATTGTATTGCCTAAACTTGCCCCATGATCACCTATTGAAAACGTTATAATTCCTATATCATCATAAGGAAGTATTATTACTTGCGAGTGAAATCCTGGCATTGCCCCACCGTGCTTTGTTAATACATTGCCTTTATAAATCTCAATTTCTCTTGCCATACCATAAGTGGAATTTAGCTTTTCTTTATAGCCTTTTTCTTCTAGATCTGAATTTCTAAACGCAATACCTGGTTTCAAGGTTTCATTAATTATGGAGGCGGGTATTACCTCTTTGTTTTTATACTTTCCATCTTTCATAAGTGCAATTACCCAATGAGAAAGATCATCTAAACTTGTTATAATAGCTCCTGCGGGTCCTACACCTGCACCATCTTCTTTAAGAGGAATTTTATATAGAAGCGTAGTGTCTTTTATCTCATTATAAGGAACTCCATGATCACTTGATTTTTGCATTTCGTCAATGGAAAAAACAGTGTTATTCATTTCAAGTGGAGTGAAAATATTTTCTTTGACATATTCTTCCCATGTCTTTCCGGTTCTGAGTTCTATTGAATAACCCACGGCTGTATACATGAGATTATTGTATATAAAGTCTTGGCGTAAGGGGATAGATGGTTCTAGGTATTTAATACGTTCAAAAAGTTCTTTACGTGAAAAATCGGATTGAAACCAAATCATATCATGCCTAGAAATACCGGTTTTATGCCCCAACATATCTCTAAGTGTAACATTACTGTTTAAGAAATCATTGTAAAACTGAAGTTCTGGAACAGATTCTGTAAGAGGTTTATCCCAATTAAAAACTCCTTTTTCTACTAACATACCAGCAGCTATTGTAGTAAAGAGCTTAGTGTTAGAGGCTATTTGAAATAGCGTGTTTTTTGTAACAGGAAGTTTATTTCCATAATCTCTATAGCCATATCCTTTTACGAATACAAGTTCTCCATTATGAATGATTGCAACACCTGCACCTGGTTCATTCCAGTCAGTCAAAACATTAGACATATACTTATCAAAACCTTTAAGCGATTTGTTAATATTAATTTCCTGTGCTATAATATTGATTGATAAGAGCGAAAAAAATGCGAGAATAATGTTTTTCATAATAGCTGGTTCATGTTAATTCTATTCTCGTAACAACACCAAACATTAATCAAAGAGCCTGTAAAAAACACATAACTCATCGACAATATTTAGCGTTAATTACTAAAATTGATTTGTGCTTATAATTATGAAAATAAATAGGGAAAGTGTGTAATAAGCTTGCTTATAGCTTATTGGAGTTTAAATATAGATAAAAAAAATAAACTGTAAAGATTTTTTATTCTTTTTATTAAAAAAACATATAATTCCGATTCTATAAAGAATGCGAGTTTATTAACTCAGAAAAATTTCTAAATACTCAATAACTTCGTTTAAATTAATATGAGTTAAGAAGGGGCTTGTCTGTTATTTATTTAGTTTAGAGTAAAAATAATACTGTGTTTTAAGAAGGGATAGTTTAATAATGAGCCGATTAATTTTGTTGATCGGCTCATTATCATTTTTTGATAATATTTATAAATAAAATAATTTAGTTATTCAAATTTCCACATCGCACTCCACATATTATCTGTTATTGGACCTACCTCTAATTTTCCATTTTCATTGTGAATATATTTATCAGGATACCAATTATTTTGTATTCTAATATATTCACCATAACCAGGTTGAAATTTCCACAAAGCACTTGCCCAGTTAGGTAAGATTTTAACAATTTCTAATTTATGACCGCTGAAGTTTAAATACAATTCTGGGTTTTTTAGGTTTTGTATTCTTACCCAGCCATTGCCAGCAGGTATAACTTTCCATAGTTGCTCGTCTTCATTTGATTTAATTACTTCCAGAGGAGAATTATTTTGACTTGCAATGTATAAATGCTTTTTAAATCTGCTTTGTATTCGCTTATAGTCTTTTCTGTTTACAGTATACAAAAAACCTTGATTACCACCTTTTGCGTCTATATTAGCGCCTCTTTTAAAGTTACTGTGATCAGATTGAGCAGGTACAGCAAAACGACCATCTGCCATGCGTAGAAACGCATAAGCGTCGAAACCAGAAATCCAAGCTTCTCTTACTTCATCTTCTTTTGCTAATTGCCAACGATTAAAGTTTGCTTTGTTTATAGCTTGTTCTAATGTAAGGTTTGCTTCTCTATAATAGTACATGTTAGGGGTATTATATCGAGTATCCATGCTCGCTAGTATTTGACTTTTAAGCTGAGCATTATTTACCATATTTGCAGCTTCAGTTTCTAGTTTGCGTTGCTCACTTATACTAGCAGTATGATCAGGAATTAAATAAGTAAAGTCGTTAGCATCAAGAACAAGCATTTTGAATAAGAAAGTAAAATTTTCAATTTTTTCTTGATCACTCATTGTTTGCCAATTTTCATTTCGAGGTTTTATATAGCAACCTTCTTTTAAACTGTTTTCAAAAATTGCAATTTCAATAGCCTTTCCGCCAGTGGGCATAAAACCTACCATAAAAACACTTACGCCTACAGCAACTGGCCCTATTGCCGATGATAATGCTGGCCCTATGGCTTTGCTTCCTAATGAAGCACTTTGAATAGTATAAGTCATGACAACACCATTTATAGTAGCTCCTGATATATTCGTTGCTGCAGTTAATGCTACTGAAAAGGCATTTAATGCCTGAGCTGAAAATAATACTGCCGCTCCTGTTGCAAAACTAATTCCTGCTTTCTGAGCATGACTTGATACTATATTTAAGGCTTGTGCTTCTGCACTCAAATTTTTTGATAGGTAATTTGGGACACTTAATAACTCACTCACTTCAGGATCATCAGGAAATGACTGGGCTACAAGTGGCATTGAAAAATCTAATATTGTCATATTTTGCTTATGGGTAAAATACATAGGACTACCATGCATACCTTTACTCTTAAACTCATTTACTGTTTTATCTCCTAAGGGAATTCCTGATTTTATAAACCTTCCTCTGCCAGTGTCATCATAAACAATAGGCTCTATATCTTCTCTATCTATAAGAGTAGGACCGTCATTAAAACGTAAACCCGGAATAAATGGAGTATCATTTAATTCTGCAGTTGTACTTCTAGAGTAGTATTTCCAAGATTCTAGCGTATATCTATTTGCTTTAGCTAAATGAAAACTTACATATTCTGAAAATTGCTTGCTAAGTACTGGGTTTGCTCCAGTTCTTAGGGTTTTTAAATATTCAGGAACAAAAAAACCAACAAACTCATATCGTGTTAATTTACACGATTTACAGGTGTTATCTTTATTGGTAATTAAATATTTTAGGTAACTTTTTAAGTGAGTCGTGTTGTTTTTATAGCGGTTAGGGAATTTTTCATTTATATATTGATCTAGCGAACGGTTCAAAATATGCTGATAATTTGCATCATCCCATTTATCTTGCATAATATTACCTACACCATTTGCATATTTTTTTTCGTATGCATCATAAACTGCTGCTTGACTATCACTATAGTTAATACCATTTAATTTAAAAAACTCACGGTTATAATAACCATCTTTACTTTGGTCTATAACTACCGGGGTACCTGCGTCTCCGCTAAGTTTTATTACATTAGATCCAGAATTTGTAGTTGTAATTGGTTTTGGAGGCGCCACAATAGGCGTACCTGGTTTCATAGTATAAAAGAAACCTTGATTACCACCTGTAATGCCAATATTCGGTCCTTTCTTAAAGGTGCTGATATCAGCTTGAATTGGAACTGCCATTTGGCCATTTGCTAATAGACCATATGAATGTTGATTTAACTTTAAATATGTATAAGCTTCGGTTAGTTCTTCTGGGGTTGCTAAAGACAAACCAAATTCTGCAGCTTTAGCTTTAGCTTGATCTAGAGTTAAATTATCCTGAGGGTAAAATTTTACTTCAAAAACGCATTTACCGCCTTCACCAGAAACTTTCCCATCCTTACAAATGTTTTTTATTGTTGCGGTCCCCATTATGATAGTTCTGTCTTGAGAGAAAAGAGGTTGGTAAACTACAAATATTGCGAAAATTAAAAATACTTTATAAGTAAAATGCTTCATGTTATTGGTTTTATGTTAAACGATATTTTTACTTTTTAACAGAATAAAATAATTCTATTTACCTTAATCTAAACATTAATCAAAGAGCCTGTAAAAAACACATAACTCATCGACAATATTTAGCGTTAATTACTAAAATTGACTTGTGCTTATAATTATGAAAATAAATAGGGGGAGAGGGTAATAAGCTTGCTTACAACTTATTGGAGTTTAAATATAAATAAAAAAAATAAACTGTAAAGATTTTTTAGTTTTTTATTAAAAAATTTATAATCCTAATAATAGGATTCCGATTCTATTATGAATGCGAGTTTATTAATTCAGAAAAATTTATAAATACTCAATAGCTTCGTTTAAATTAATAGGAGGTAAGAAGGGGTTTGTCTGTTATATATTTAGTTTATAGTAAAAATAATACTGTGTTTTAAGAAGGCATAGTTTAATAATGAGCCGATTAATTTAGATAATCGGCTCATTATTTTGTGTGTTTTTGAGCCAATTAAATAATGCAATCGGCTCATGACTTATAATTAGCAACAAAAAGATTGGACAAAATTCAGCTATGATATAAACAAGTTTAAGTATAAGCTCTATGCCTTTGCTGAAACTTTTGATATTTGTTTTGAAGGTAGACTTAATAATTTCATTTTTTTAAATAGCCCTATCGTTTTACGTTTCTCAAGAAAAATGTTTAGTTAAGTTTTCATTGAGTATAATTTGAAAATATCGATTTCGAATTTACATTATTTTAGGTATCTACTTTCAAACCAATCTATAATAATCAACTTCCTATATCGATTAGAGAATGTTTAATCAATTTTTTTTACTGTTAAAAACTACTTCTCCTCCAATAATCGTCATAGCGACCTTAGTTTCTAGTATTCGATTTTCTGGAATTGTCATAATATTTCTGTCAAGTATGGTGAAATCTGCCCATTTTCCAACTTCAATACTTCCTTTGTCATTTTCTTGAAATGCCGCATAGGCAGCGTCCAATGTATAAGATCTGAGCGCTTGATTCCTTGTCATTTTTTGCAGAGGTTCGTAACCACCATCTGGCAACCCTTTTAGGGTTTTTCTGGATACTGACGCATAGAAGCCAGCCATAGGATTAAGGGGTTCTACAGGTGCATCGGTTCCGTTCACAATCTTTGCTCCAGACTTTAATAAGGTCTGCCATATATAGGCACCTTCGGTAATACGTTTCTCTCCTAGACGATCAATGGCCCAAGGTCTATCTGATGACATATGAATAGCCTGCATTGCTAGAATAACATCCAATTCAGCAACCCTAAGAATGTCTGCTGGGTCGAAATGTTGGGCATGTTCTATTCTAAATCTTGGGTCTTGTGAACTATTTGTAGATTTAGTCTTAAATGTGCTCTCATAAATATCCAAAACCTCACGATTTGCTCTGTCGCCTATGGCATGTATACCAACTTGAAAACCATTTTTGTAGGCGTTTTTAACAATTCTATTAATATCCTCCATTGGAGTAACATTATGACCATGTTTTCCGGGTGCATCCGTATATTCTTCCAATAACCAGGCGCCTCTTGAGCCTAAAGCCCCATCTGCCATTAGTTTAATAGATCTAATGGTTAGTTGATTGTCGTATAAGTTCAATTGAATACCTTTCTTAAAATAATATTTTAGAAGTTCAGGGTGTGTTCCGCGAAGCATAACATAAAGCCTTAGTTTAATTAGGTTTTGCGCGGCCATTTCTTCAAAAAGGTTTACCATGTAGCCACCTGAACCAGCATCATGAAATCCGGTGATACCATTTTTAAAACACTCTTCTAAAGCCAGAATTATTGTCTCTTTTACATCTTCCTTTGTAGGTTCGGGTAAAAACTTGAACACTAAATCTCCTGCAGTTTCATTAAGAATTCCGGTTGGTTCACCATTTGAATCTAAAACTATTTGCCCGCCATCTGGTTGAGGCGTCTTTGAATTGATTCCTGCAATATCCATCGCTTTATGGTTTATAATTATAATATGTCCAGAAGCATGTACAAGAATAACAGGATGATCTGGTATAGCAGCAGATAACATCTTATTTGTAGGATACCCTTTGATTAATGTAGGTTGCGTATCCCACTTATCATGATGCCATCCATTAGCTATAATCCATTCTCCTTTCGGCGTGTTTTTTGCTTTTTTAGCCACTTTCTCAATAGCCTCCTCATAACTCTTAGTTCCACCCAAGTCAACTTCCAATAAATTATTTCCAATACCATACAAATGGGCATGCCCCTCTATTAAACCAGGAACCATGGTCTTGCCCTTTAAATCAAAGAGTTGGGTTGTATCCCCTTTTAACTTCATGACAAGTTCTTTACTTCCTACAGATAGAATTGAATCGGCTCTTACGGCCACAGCTTCCACTATTGGGCTTTTATCGTTCATGGTATAAATCTCTCCATTAAAATAAATTTGATCTGCAAATGTGCCAAGTTCACTAGTTTGTGCTTTTGAGATTACGGTGATAAGTAAAAAGAAAATAATTAATTGTGTCTGTTTCATTGTGGGTTTATTTTGGAGTCCAAGATTATTAGACTTGTTTAAAGTTTTGTTAAAGGTATTTCAATTGTGCTTGACGTTATTTAATTCAATTCATATGTTTCTTTCATGGCGAATTTTTATCCACTTTTTATAGGTTAGGCTTCGCCAAACCCATTCAAGAGGCCCAAATCGATAGTATTTCAACCACATATTACTCAGAATTATTTGAAAAACAACGATTATAATAGCAATAATAAACGTTGAGATTAATCCTGTTTTACCAAACAGACCAAATCCTAAATTATAGTAAATGACAACCATTAAAACTGTTTGAATAATATAGTTACTCAAGGCCATTCTGCCCACAGGTATCAAATATTCAAGTATTCTTTTACCAATTACATTTTGAGCAATTTTAATTATTGTCATAATATAAGAAATACTCATAAGCAGTTGCGCAACTAGTGTTAAGAATTTGTACCGAATGTTTTGCAAAGTTGGTACCCCATATGGATTGCCTCCTAAAAGTTTTGAGGCAATGGTAATCATAATCCCACTGATTAATATGGCCAATATTAGCCCTGTAGGTTTCGATGCTTTCTTAAAGAAATCCACTGATGCTAAATAGTAGCCCAAAAGAAAAATACCAAGAAATTTAAAATAGCCTCCTGATGGAATATAAGCTAAATTCTTCCATATAAAATTATGAATATTTAACATGAAAATTTCAACAATAGAACCTTCTCTAAAAGTATTAATAACATCTGAATTGGATATGTCCGGATAGGAGACGTGAGCTATAGATGGTGCTGTGCTTGGAGGATTAATTTTCAGCAAGGCTTCAGTAAATGGCAAAAGAGCAAAATCCAAGAAAAATGGTACACACAGAAAAAATAAAGACCATCGAAGTAAATTTTTGGATTTTACATTACGAAATAAAATAAGAATAAACCCAAATACTGAATATGTAAGTAATATATCTCCATACCAAAATAGAGTGTGTAGGATCCCGATGATTAACAAAATGAACAATCTTCTCCGATACGTTTTTAGAAAATGGATAGTACTATCTCTGTTTTTGTTGAATTGTATATAAAAACCAACAGCAAACAATATTGAAAATATAGTGTAAAATTTTCCTGTAACCGCAATTGCCAAAAGATTATATAACTTTTCATCTAACCCAAAATTCGATATCTGTTTTAGCTCTTCAAAAGGAATAAACATGTAACCACTAAAAAAGCTCATATTCATGAAAATGATTCCGAGTAGTGCAAATCCACGAAGAATATCTATAATTGCAATTCTTTTATTTGGATCAATAGGCGTTTTAAAAGACATAATTATATAGAGTTTAGAAACGAAGTTTATTTTTGATTAACGGTTTAAATAAAAGGTAACAGTCTCGACTATGAGTAGTTGCGTGGTTTAGTGATTAACTTTCTAAAGTATTTGAGAACAAGCAATTACCTATAACCATTGTTATGCATATGTTTTATTTTATTATTGGTAATTCTAAAAAAGATTTGTTTGTTTTATTCCTGTAGATGTTTAAAGTTGGTGTTCCTTCGGTCGGTACTATATCAAATGTGTCCTTATCCGCCCCAGAAATAGCAATTCTTATAGCGTGTCCTTTTTTGATGAGAATAGATGTTGGATGTAATTTAAAACTAACTTCTTCAATTTTATTAATGGGCATTGGTGATGCATCTGATTTTCTAAATGAATGATACGGTATCTCCTTGAACATATCATTTTTGGATAATTTTCGATGTTCAAGCAAAAGCCCTCCTTCAGTGATATATCTGCTTTTTCCAGTTGGGTCAACATCTTCCAAGTAGACAAAAATACCCCCTTCTTCGTGTGTGGACGACAAACTGAGCGAGATTACCGATGTTCCTGTAATTTGAAGGGGCTCTGCAAGAGGTGCGGTGGTATACGTTAGCATTAAAGAATCGGAGGCATTGCGATTATCAAGGTTAAGAATGGGTTTTCCCATTTGGGTTGTCCACCTATTATTTGTACCAGTACTTACCGAAAAGTCAACGATATATTCATCCATACCCTGAGGTTCATTAGGGGTTGAAGCTTTTAATTCTCCGTTGGCATCTAAATAGTATTTAATTCTTTCTTGTCCCTTTGGTGGCCAAATATCGGATTGTTTAAATGATTCTTCCCCAAAATTATAGTACTTGATGGTTGGCCAATCGTCAACTCCTTTATCATTCCCCTTTATATAATGGTCAAAGAAGTCCAGTTGCAGTCTAAGTTGTTCAGTCACCGAAGGAACAGGGGCAACAATACTGTCAGAAACAAGAAATGGGCTGGCATGAGACCTCCCGCCATGTGAAGTAGGCATCAATACAACTTTCTGCGGATTAGTAAAGTGCTGTAATCTTAATAAAGTGCCTTCAGCGGTTCCAGCATCAAGCCAACTCGTAAGAACAAGCATGGGTACATTTGATTCTGAAATTTCCTTTTTCCAATGCAAAGGATCAATTTCTTCGAATTTAAAACCCCCAAATTTGGAATCCTTGTAAGGTGCTTTAGCAACAGTTTCTAATACGATTGGGTTGTTTTTATGTTCTTTGATGGCATCTGTTGGAAAATCTTCACTCACACGCCTCACACTTGCCCTCAGATTCTCCACGGAATTTTGGTCCAACCAATCAACAAATTGACTCCATGTCGCTATAAAACTAGTTGCGATCATTCCATAAGGACGTGTAGGGCTTTCATATACGTCAAAATCGGACCATCCTGGAATTACAGCTTTAATGGCTGGGTGTTCGGTAGCACATAAAAGCTCTGCAGTTGTTCCAGAGTAAGAGGTGCCATAGGCTCCAACTTTTCCATCGGACCATGATTGGTTTACGACCCAATCAACAATGTACCAAGCATCTTTCACCTCCGTAGGCGAGTATTCTGCTGTACGAACTCCATATGAGGCACCCGTCCCTCTAACATCAACTTTTGCAAGGATGTAATCATGGTCAAGAAAATACTTGTCTAATTTGTTGAGTGAAGCAATTGGCTTTCCTGTTTTCGGGTCTTCCTTGCCTCTCCAGTATCGTGTAAACTCAAAGAGTACGGGAAGTTTTTGATGGTTATAATCTTCTGGAAAGTAAACGTCCATGGCCAATTTGGTTCCATTGACGGCAGGTATGTAATAGGACTTAAAATTATCTGCTTGCGGGAAACCGAATTGATAGGTCAAAAGTAAAAAGAGTATGAGTAAAAATCTTTTAGCTGTCATTTTCTAGGTGTTTTAAATAGTGTGTAGCGATCTCGGCTATGAGTAGTTGCTTGGATTTGCTCTTAACTTTGCAAGTACACGCCGAACTGTAAATCCGCGAGGATTTTTAGAAGTAGGCCATAACAAGCAATTACTTATAGGCATGGTTGGCTGTAGTAATTATTTTTTAAGTATTTCATTGATATATATTGAACGATATTTTTCGGGATATTCAATTTGCACACCGTGTGTTCCATTTTCAAATAAAAACCATTTTTTAGACGGTGCAACAATGGAATCAAAATACGCTTTTGCTACAGGTGTTTCGGTAAAATGGTCGTTGTCTCCTTGTAATATATAAACGGGCACTTTAAATTCCGGTATATCACGCATTAGATTCATATCGATGGCAGTAGATTCTAAAATCTTTGATGCAGGATAGTAAGATTCAGGACTATTTATCATATCAGTAAATTTTTCCTTAAACGTCAACCCATTATCTAAAAACATATTTTTAATAAAATTAAAATCGGTGTCTAATTTTATTGGTGCATACTTCATTACAATCTGTCGTTCTATTTCAAAGGCTTCAGATACTGTGTTTTTTGAATTTTCAATATAAGGTGGTTTTCCAATTTGTTTTAATTGATTGATTGAAATGCTATCATTATGTTTTTGGGATTCTGACATAGCAAATTCATAAGATAATTCTTCTGAAAGCGATAGGTTAGCCATCAAACCACTACCAATATAGGCGTGATATAATTCAGGTTTTTTTTGAACCATATAAGCAGCTACAGCAGTTCCCCACGATAAACCTTCGATGTAAATTTTATCTTTTTTGAAAGTCTTTTTTAAGTGATTTGATAGTTCCAAACCATCATCTACTATATGGGTTAAGGTAATGGATGAATCAGGTATGCTGTCATTATAAGCTAGTCCAGAGCCTCTTTGTTCCCAATAACAAACTGTAAATATATCTTCTAAATCAACTCCTGTGAGTTTGTAAATTACGGGTAAAATTGGTGCTCCTGGTCCTCCGTGGACTATTAGTAGCACGGGATTATTCTTGTCTTTTCCTCTAATGGTAATCCTTTGTGGTACTCCATTTATTGTCATATCCTCGTGCGTAGCGATACTATTCGGAAGGACATTACCCTTTTCGTCTAAAAAAGGTTCTTCATTTCCAGAACTATTGATTCGGATTATTAGCAATACAACTAAAATAAACGCAACAATTGCTCCCAGTAAAATTAAAAACCATTTTCCTGTTTTCTTAAATATTTTCATATGTTCTTAATTAGTTCTATGGTTTTTTCTTATTACCGCCAACTTTTTAGCATCAATATATTGCTGAAAGGCAATAATTTTATTTTCATCATTAAGCGTTTATAAATGTGAGGCTTGCGCATTAGATGTCTTTCCTGTTGCTTTTACTTTACCGTCATATCTTAGAGTGGCCAGCACCATGTTATCGATCATGCCGTGAACTTATTTTGCAGGGTAAAGTGATCTTGATTGGCTCCAAGACAAGCGAATACACCTTCTAAAATTTCATTTGGACCAATATATGGATTGCCATCTGCAAGTGAATTACTTTCGGCTTCGTTCCATGTAATTTTAGAATGCATAAATCCTAGAACGGTTGGCATATCTCCAGTTGAAAAGGCATTGTATAAAGCATCAATAACTTCAATGTTTTTTTAGTTTTCATAATTATATGTTCTTTAATTTTTATTTCTAAATAGAGCTGTGTTCATTATAACGAAGCCTAACAGCTTTGATATTAGTATTGAAAATTGTTTGTTTTAATCGTGTAAGCATTTACCAAAAACATTTTTCATGTGAGAATGTTTTATTATTAATCAATAACAATTATATATAGTTGTTCCTAAACTTCAGCATGAGACAATGTTATAGTTAATAGTGCTGCTTTATTCTTTTTGTACTACTGGAATTTCGATGTTAGTAGTTTTACCGTCAACAGGTAAAGTTTCATTTTTAAGATATTTATCTAAAAATTTTAAAATTCTGCTGTAAGCTTCTATTTGATTTTCTTTTTTTATAAAACCATGACCTTCATCTTCAAATAAAACATATTCTACAGGAACATTATTTTTTCTTACTCCTGCAACAATTTCATCAGATTCTATTTGTAATACTCTTGGATCTTGAGAACCCTGTAAAACAATTAATGGTTTGGTTACTTTTTCTGTATGAAATAAAGGAGAAATACGTTTTAAACGAACAGAGTCTGCTGAAAATGGATCACCTAATTCTAAATATAATGACTCTCTAAACGATTCCCAATAAGGAGGAATACTTTTCATTGTGCGCAGCCAATTAGTAACACCATATAGGTTAACACCTACATTAAATTCTTCTGGAGTAAAGGTTAATGCGGCCATCGTCATGTAACCTCCATAAGATCCTCCGGCAATTCCAATTTTGGAGCCATCAATTTCATTTTGCTCTGCTAACCAGTTTTTACCTTCAACACAATCTTGTAAATCTTTCTCTCCATGGTTTTTATCATCCATTTTAAAAAAGGTTTTTCCATAACCACTACTACCTCGATTATTAACTGCCAAAACAGCATAGCCATGATTTACAATATATTGTGTGAAAGAATTAAAATTTTGACGAGTTTGACCTCCTGGACCACCATGTACCAATACTAGTGCGGGTACTTTATTATCTGTTGAAGCTTGATGAGGTAAATAATAAATGGCTGGAATTTCGGTGCCATCGAAAGATTTAAACCGAATTACTTTTGCCGTTACTAAATCTTCAACATCTATATCATTATTTAAAACGCTAGTTAATTTATGTTGCTCTGTAGTTTCTAAATTGTACGTGTACAAATCTGAAGGAGAATTAGAACCTCCAACATACATTCTCATCCACTTTTCATTGTCACTTAAGGTTACACTGGTAATGCTCTTATTTCCGAAATTGGGCAAGTTTATAGGTGCCATTGTATTAGAATCTAATACTTCAACAGCATTTTTTCCATCTTCGTTAGTATAAACTACCATATATTTTCCGTTGGATGTAAGACTGCTACCCACTATATCCCAGGATTTCTCAATAACTTTTTTCTTTTCTTTTGAATTTAAATCATAAGACATTAAGTATGAAAATTCACCACCATCATCTGTTGTGTAATACAACGCAGAATTATCTTCAGAAAAATCTTGAGCAGAATTAGCACTCATATTATCATTAATTTTAATCATTTCTTCAGTCTTTACATTATAAAGAAACAAATCAGAATCATTGGTATTTAAGCTTTTTGATAAAGCAAAAAAGTTCTCATCATCAGACATTAGAATAAAATCTAAACCATCATTATTTTGATACAAGAGTTCTGAACCATAATTATCTATAGAAAGTTTATAAACATCAAAATACCGAGGATCTCTTTTATTAGATTCATAGTACAAATATTTATGATCTTTAGACCATCCGTAGAAACTGGATTTTGCATCTGCAGTTGGTGTAATGTCTTTAATTGTACCATCTAGTTCTCGTACAAATAGATGATCAATTTCATCACCATTTCCATCTGCACTAAGTAACATTCTATTGTCATTAGGGAAGTATGAGTCCGCGAAAATCGATGTGCTATCAGATGTTGTAATAGCAGTGATTTCTCCTCCTTTTATAGGAATTGTGTAAACATTATAAATACCAGAACGGTTGCTTGATATTAATAAATTACTATTATCAGAAGAAAAGCTTCCGCCATAAACAGCTTCATTATCCATAAACTGCTCAATGGTATATTGCTTAATTTCGCGGTCGATTGCCACTTGGCTTGTTTTGTCTTTTTTACAAGAAAATATGATTAATGTTAAACAGAATACTAAAATTTTGATTTTCATGATAATCGTGTTTTTGTTTTTTATAGAAATTAACATTTAATGGTTTTTTTAAGTGGTTCGTAAAAAAGTGTCGTTAGTTTGTATAGTTTAGCAAAAGCTTTGAAAAAAGCACTTAACGAATTTTGTTCTTCGTCGGCTTCCTTAACTAAAAATCAATAAGGATAAGCATGTGCTTATAGTTTTTTTGCATTTGTACTATTATTTAGATTTATGTACTTCTAATTCTATTTCAATCATAAACTCTGGTATTGCCAATTCTTTTACTCCAAGCCAAGAACCTGTTGGAAATTGTTTCGTGTAAATTTTATTTCTGTAAGCTGCATTTTCCAGAAATAATGCCATATTAGTTGTGAAAATGTTTTCTACAATTACGTCGTCAAATGTGCAACCATAGTATTTCAGTATTTTTTCCAAGTCGGTATAACAATTTTTCATTTGTTGTCCTAAATCGCCCATCGCAGTTGGATTTCCTTGATCATCCATACTCACAGCACCAGAAATTTTAATATCATTTCCAATTTTCACAGCGTGCGAATATCCATATGCTTTTTCTACTTCTGGTCGAAGTAAAAAGTATTCAGGTTTTATAGATTCAATAAATACTTCGTTTTTAATTTCTTTGTTAGTTTTCTTTTGCTCGCAACTTTGAGTTGTAAAAGTTATTACAACAAGCAATGCAATTAAAGAAAGATGATTGGTTGTTTTTTTCATAATTAACGTTATTAATAGCCGTTTAAGTGGTTTTATTAATTGTTTTTAACCAAGTTCGATTTCTCGTTTCTAGAGCAGTAACAAAAACAGCTCTACATCAATATTTAGTATTAAATACTAAAATTGGCATATGCTTAAAATTTTGAAAGTAAATAGGGAGGATGTGTAACAAGCTTGATTATAGCTTGTTGAGGCATAAATGTAAATAAAAATTATTAATTTAATTATATAAGTTTTATTTAATTTTCGAGTTTATTAAATCTTGTTTTCATTTTAAGAGGACTTGCTTGTTTTTGTGCATATTGATTTTTGAATGAATAGATATGTTTTCGTAATAATGTTTTTTCAATGTTTAACAACACTATGATAAAAACAATTCGACTTAAATCAAAAAATAGGAGGGAAGAATAAGTTTTCTAGAAGCCCTTTAAATTTAGCGCTCATTCAATAATAAAATAAATAAATATTTGTGTTAATGGTTTTACTAGGCAGTAATCGTTACTATTATTCTTTATAAAAGAATGAGGTAATAAAATTTTCATAGCATCCTTTTTACTACATTTAATCCACAATAAAAAATCCTAATAAAATACGTTATGGCTAAATCACAAGATTCAAAAAAGAATGTAAAAAAAGAGGCAACATTAACGCCTAAAGAAAAGAAAGCTGCAAAGTTGGCGAAAAAAGCAAACAGAAAATAACAGCTCAAGTATAGATTAAAAAGGCGTCTAAAAATGTATTTTTAGACGCCTTTTTTTAAAACTTACAAACGTTTTCGGGTAGTATACTTTAGTAATTGATTCTATTTTTTTCTTAATTTATCTACTCTTTTATTTGCATTATTAGATGTATGCCGCTCATAATCTTGAGTATAAAGTGTTGCTATTGTAGCATACTCTGTTGCTAACTTCTTATATTTACTCCAAGCTTTGTCATAAGCTTTAATCCACTTTTGAACGTCTTTTTTATTTCCATTATCGTCTGCATATTTCATGTAAACAAGTGTTCTATATATTGTGTAGAGTTCTAAACCGTACTCAGCAGATCCTATTGCATGATTTTTAGTCTCTTCATTTTGCCAATTTATAGATTTAGCCAATTTAACTATTTCATTCCATTTATCTATGGCTTCATCTTTTTGAAGTAAATTTCGCTTCTGTTGTAAATCACCTTTAGCTACCATAGGCCATGCAATCCCTTGATCTCTTGTCCACCAAGGATTCATATCTCTATATGTGCTGTTTCGTCCTCTAACAACTGCCTCAGCCGAAAGTAAACAGAGTTTTCTAAATTTGGCAACATCATTATCTTTTAAGTTTAAACGTTCAGTGGCATATCTATTGAAAATAAATTCTTCTGTATTATTTGTATGTTGTCCCCATTGCGCCATCACCCAAGAGTTTATATCGCACCATAACTCATCTTTAACGTACGGACCATCCCATCCACCACCACGAGACCATGTCCAAACACCAGCATATAGTTCTGGTTTTGTATCTACAAATTCTTGAATGCTAGTAATACGTTCTTCAGGCATTCTAGCGTGTTCTTCAAAACCGTCTATAACGCCATTAGCAATATAGTTAGGATACGCGCCTTTACCTTCATACTCTCGAGCAGATTGTACTTCAATAATTTGACGATGACGCCCTTGACCAATAACTTTACTAAATGCATTAGCTCTGTGAAAATCGCCTTCGCAGTGTTTAACACTTATTATTAAATTTTTATGTGGTTCTACAGCTTTACTTACTTTCATGTACGCCTTTAAATCAACATCAAAAGCACCCCAAGTTCTAAAAATAAGTTGTTTATCTCTTTTTTCGCAAATCTCCTCTTTTAATATATTGATGAGAGGAATAATTGTTTTTTCGGGATTTTTTTTATCTTCAATAGAACCAAGATGATAAGGTGCGTCATGCAAATATGTTTCCCCTATACGAACTACTAAACCATCAAGATCTGGAAATTGATCAAACATTTCATTAATTTGGGCGCGTATCAATTTTTCAGTTAATGGATCATTTGGATTTCCAAAAGTGTCTTTAATATCAAATTTTTGAATTAATCGTTTAGGAAACAAAACCAAATCGGACATGGCATAAATAGCCATTCCTTCTGCTTTACATTTCGCATGCATTTGGTTTATTTGTTCGGCTTTTTTATCTACCCATTTACGGTCTTCCGTTCCTTTGGGTAAAATATCCGGATCTACAGATTCCCAATTAATGGCTAGAGCAGGAGATTCAAATAGAAAATAGACTTTCCCATTATACCCCATATCTTTAATTACAGCCGGATTATTATATTTAGTTTCATATGGAGATTCACCAGGGTTGTGATGTACCATATCTAAAATTAAAGGTGTTTTTTGAGCGACTACTTTTGCTCCTAACGAACTAAAAAGCACTAAAAAGCATATGGTTATTTTAAAACGAGATTGTTTCATTTTTATATTTTTATTCAATTAAAAACTTGTAACAGAACTATTAATAGGCTTTAGTACTTCGCCTTGTAAACCATACCAAGCATTTATTACTCTTGGCTTATCGCTTGGTCTGTATTTTATGGTTATTGGGTGCCAACCTGCTTTTAAAGCTACATGGCCATAACGTTTTCTTGGTCCGTGCCA
Organism: Algibacter sp. Ld11; assembly: GCF_045066735.1. NCBI lineage: Bacteria > Pseudomonadati > Bacteroidota > Flavobacteriia > Flavobacteriales > Flavobacteriaceae > Algibacter > Algibacter sp. Ld11. The sequence goes on from NZ_JBISHH010000026.1 coordinate 391,560, forward strand.
TCCGCTATTATCAACTACAAGTATATCTCCTATAAATAAATGGTCGCCTCCATCAGAACGGGTTTCAAATTGATAAATACCATCTTTTTCGGCATGAAAATATCCAGAAAAAATCATGTTAACAGGGTTTTTATCTATAAACTCTGCGAGATCAACACGATCTACTGCTTCCCATTTTGTTACTTTTTTGAGGTTAATATCTTCAACTTTTTTAAGTTTGCCTGATATTAAAAAACGCTTTAAACCTTTTTCTTTAGGAGTTATACTAATAGCTTCGGTATATTCCTTTTTCTCGATTTTAGTTTTCTTGATATCGTTAAAAATGTCACCTTTGTAAGCTCTTGCTTTTATTTCAATGGTATCATTAACAGTAAACGGTTTTGTGTATAAGTTGGTTTTATTTGTTGGTATGGAGCCATCGGTGGTATAATAAATTTCTACACCATCTAGAGGATATGCCAAACTTAATGTTACTTCTGTGCTGTCTACCATAGCTATGGTTTTATCTAAACCTTTTACTGTGGGGATGTAGTAATAAATACCTAAAACATCCAACCTATTATATTGTTTTTCCACTCTGCCATTAAAGGCCTTAAAATCGCGTTCTTGATTTACCCAAGCATTTTCGGCCACAGCTAACATTCTTGGGAACGCTTGGTATTGTAACCTTATGAAACTTGGAATCCATTCTGACCAAAGATTTGCTTGAATTCCTAAAACATTATTAGCTTCTTCAGTAGTGAAATCTTTAGGAATAGGCTCGTAATTATAAACTTTTTCTAGGGTGTTGCCTTCATTTAAATAATCGAAATAATAAGCGTCTGTAGGTGTTATTATCACACTATTGCCATTTTCGGCAGCTTTTTTAGGAGCTTCAGGTCTCCAACCTCTCCACCACATTACGGTAGCATCTTTGGTTAATCCACCTTCAACAATTTCATCCCAACCAAGGAGTTTTTTGCCCTTGTTATGTAAAAACTGTTCTATATCTCTGTTGAAAAACGATTGTAACTCGTGCTCATCTTTTAATTTATTATCTGTAATAACTTTTTGGCAATGCGGGCATGTTTCCCAAGATTTTATATTAACCTCGTCACCTCCAATATGTATATATTCCGTAGGAAATAATTCTACCACTTCGCTTAGCACATTTTTCATGAATTCGTATGTGGTGTCTTTTCCTAAACAAGTAGGGTAAGTAAAAACGGTATCCCAACCAGATTCTTCATTACAAGATAAAAACGGATAATTATCAATGGCAGCCTTAAAGTGACCAGGTATATCCACTTCAGGAATTACCGTAATACATCTATCATCAGCATAGGCAACTATTTCTTTTATTTGTTCTTGTGTAAAAAAACCACCGTATTTACGTTCGCCATCAATGGTTTTAAACTTGGCTTCATCAATAGTATATAGCTTATTTTCTTGGGCTCTTTCTATACAGATAGTATCTTGATTGTTTGGAGTTCTCCAAGCACCTTTTTCAGTTAGTAACGGATACTTTTTTATTTCAATTCTCCAACCTTGATCGTCTGTTAAATGCATATGGTATGTATTCAACTTATAAAGCGCCATGTAGTCTAAGAAATTTTTAACTTCATCTATACCAATAAAATGACGACTAAAATCATTATGCATACCACGCCATTCAAAGCGAGGTTCATCTTCAATAACTACACATGGTACATCCCAATTTACTGAAATTACAATTTCACTTTCTATACTTACTGGAAGTAGTTGGCGAATGGTTTGAACGGCATTAAAAAAACCGCTTTCTTCGGTTGCTTTTATGTTTATTGAAGTAGGTGTAATTATTAAATGATAAGCTCCATTTTTTAAGCCGTCTATAGTTTCGAAAATTACGGCTTCATTTGTAGTTGAAGTTACTTGAGCCAAATTGTAACCTGCGGCTTTGCTAAATAAGCCTTTAAGGTAATTTGCTGCCTTTTGTTGGCTTTTATCTTGTACAACCATTACTGTATTAGAATCAAAACGAAACGAACTCTCGTTTAATTTAAAGCTTGTTGGCTTTGGTATTAAAGAAATATCTTCTTGCTTAAATGAAGGTTTGGGTTGTGTGCAGGATGCAAACAACAAAGCTAAAAATAGAAGGGTGATATATTTTTTCATAATTATCTTTTTATATTCATTTTCATGTTAGTTTCAACAGCATTATCAAAGGCATTTGTTATAGATTGAGGTAATTTAGATTTTTCAATCCAATTACGACTGCCATAAACTCCAGCTTCAGAATAGTTGAATGGTTTAAAACTTATTTTTTGATACGTTTTTTTTCTTTTGAAGTTAAAATTGAAGCCTTCAGCATCTTTAAAATAGGGATTAGAAATAAAGCTGTTTTTATCGAAACCTAACTTTTGCCACTCTTTAAAATCGTGATTGTTAAAGTTGTAATCACTGCCATTAATATTCCAATAGATATTATTATCTATTTCGGCGTTTACATCATCCCAAGCGCCTTTAGCAACAAGCCCTTCTTTAAAAATGGTAATATTATTTCTAAAGGTGAATGACTTGTGATTTTCAGAAATAGTACATTGTAATTGATACTTTTTAGCAAAGGCTAAGATGTTGTTTTCAACTACGTTGTTTTTTCCGTAATTCTGCTGAAATCCGCCAGTTTTAGTATTATAAACTAAGTTGTCTTTAAAGGTAATTCCTGAAGAACCTTCGTCGGCATACATACCCCATCCACCATAAGAATAGGCATGAACATTATTAATAACGTTATTTTTAACCTGCGTTCCTTCGGAAGCGCCAAGTGTATAAATGCCTGCCATATCGCTAAGCAAATCCCATCCAATATGATGAATATGATTATAAGAAATGGTATTGCGTTTTGCTAAACTGGGTTTATATCCCCAAACCCAACCTAAAGAAACCCCTGTATAGTAAAAGTTGCCAATATCGTTATGGGATACCGTATTATCCGAGCTATGGCCAACCCAAACACCAACTGCCGTAGGGAATATTTGTCCGCCAGTTTGTATAATGTTATTATTTACTGAAATATGATGCGTATGCAAATTTCCTTCTAAAGGTTTAAAATCTCCCAAGTATACACCGCCACCGCCAATATTATGAATGTAAGTGTGTTCTATTAAAGCATTGCTACATCCTTTTCCGAACCAAACCGCATGTTGTCCTATTTCTGAAACTTCACAATTAGTAATTTTAATATTTTTAGCTTCCTCAATTAGAATTGCAGCATTAAGTTTAGCTGCGGCTTGGCTCGGCTCATAACCAGTTAAAGGTATTTTATAATGACAATGTTTAAAGCTTAAACCTTTAAAATAAATATGCTCTGCGTAATTATTTAACGCTGCATCACCAGAAATTGTAATCAGGTTTTCTAAAACAGGAGCTATTATTTCAGCATTTTCTATACTTTCATTTTCGAAAGGTTTGTATAATAGTGTTCCATTGTCTTTTAGAAACCATTCGCCTGAAACATCTAAAGCGTTTTCGTAATTTTCAAAAATTAAACGTCTATCTTTTTTTAAAGGGTTCCATGGTTTCATGCCTTTTCCTGATGTTACAATCTTTAGGCTGTCTGGATCTAAAGCATCGATATGCCTTAAAGTATAATCCCATTTATGGTAAGCTTTAAAACGGGCGTTGCGTAACTCTGCCTTTTTTATTTGTGATAGTATTTTGTAATCCTCGGCCTTTAAAAATATATGTTGTTCTGCTTTTTCTGCCACTTTCGAGGCTCCTTGTTTCCAAATATTTTGTGTTACTGTATCAATCTTTATAAAGCCTTTGTTAGGTGTTCTGGCTAAAGTTGCTCGAGTATTATTAACATAGAGTTGATCGAATTTCCATCCATAATATGCGGTTTCAGAAATATTAGTTTCCCAAAAGCCGGACTTATTTGTTACAAAACCGGATATTATTTTTCCGCCACTAAATATAGGGTTTGCACCTTCTTCAGCCTTGTAAATTACAGGGTGGTTTTCAGTACCGCTATCTTCTGGTAAAAGTACTAGTGGAGATTTCATAAAATAGCGACCATCTTCTACAATGACCCAAAATGATTGATCTTGAAATGAAGGATCACTCTTTTGTTTTCTAATGGCATCTCGAGCTGCGGTTAAAGTAGCTAAAGGTTCATTTTTACTGCCAATGTTGGCATCGTTACCTTTTGTAGAAACATATAATTTGTGTTGCGCATTTAGGCCCATGCACACTAAACTTAAAAGGTATAATATGTGTTTGTGTTTTTTCAATGGTTATTTTATTTTATGACTTGCTGATTTTTTAGTTTTAAAAATTGAGCTTCGGTTGCCAAGCCCATCATATTGTTTTTACGATGTTTTGTACGTTCGGCTGCTTTATTTAAAAATTCAGGATTTACATCGGTTGGTAAGCCTTTCGTTTTTGTATATACAGGGTTATTATCTAAAGTTGGAAGCGCCTCTACTTTTGTTTTGAATAAGTTTAAAACAGTTTCCATTTCTTTATTTTCAATTAAATTGTGGGTTTCGTATGGGTCGTTTTCCATGTCAAACAATCGATGAATTTGCTGAAGCGTATCGATGTAGATTTTATACTTTTCATTTCTAAGCACACGATCTCTAAATAGTATTGGGTTTTCTAGCCAACCATCTTTGTTTATATGGCTAGGTAAACCACCCATGGAAAGTATATAATCACGCTCACTCTTATCATTTTTTCCCGTTAATACTTTAGCGAACGAATGTCCATCAAGCTTTATGTTTGATGGTTTATCAACTCCAGCTAAATCTAAAAATGTTGGCAGTATATCTGTGAAATCGACTAATGCATTGGTTATAAAATGTTTGTTGTTTGGAGTTTTAACTATAAATGGTGAATTAATACCATTTTCAGTAAGGTAGGCCTTTCCACCACGTATATATTCACCATTTCTTTTTCCTATTATTGAAGGCGATGTACCATTATCGGTTGTTAAAACCAAATAAGTGTTATCCGCTAATCCCGATTTTTCTAAATTATCGAGAATTTTACCAATTATAAAATCGGTATAGCGCACCATAGCTAAGTGCTTTTCATATTTTGTTTTAACTTCAGGTTCTAGAGGCGTATGAACAAAGGGACTATGGGTTAAGACCATAGGGTAGTAGATGCAAAATGGGTTTTCTTTATTTTCATTCATAAAATCTATAATGAAATCAGAAAATAAATCAGGTCCAAATTTACCTTTATAAGTCTTGCTACCTTCTTCTGTAAAAATATAAGGATCCCAATAGCGCTTATCACTTTCAGCAATACCAGATTCGTAACCTGTCCACATACAGAATTCATCAAAACCAGCTTTTTTCATGGCATTAGGTTCGATACGGAAATCGTTAATTTGCCATTTACCAGCAATGCACGTTTTGTATCCCGCCTGCTGTAATGATTTCGCAAAACTTGGATTTCTTTCTGCGTCGAAATTGGCACCGTGTCCCCATCGTGGCACATCATAATGGTTTACCCATCCATTGTTATATGGATATTGCCCTGTAATTAATGCCACGCGACTAGGCGTACATTGCGGCATAGAATACACATTATTAAACTTTATACTTGTATTAACTAAAGCATCAATATTTGGCATATTTACCTCGGTTGCACCATAGCTAGAAAACCATTCTTTACCTAGATCATCTACTAATATAAAAATAAAGTTGGGTTGTTTTTTTTCTGTTTTAATTTCATTGCAAGAAAAAAAGCTAATAAAAACTAAAAGGTAAAGAATGTTATATTTTGTCATAATAGAAGTTACATTTTAATACTTCATTAAAGATTTTCAATTAAAGCTTTTAGTTTTTTTAATTACCCCTTGGCTGGTTCAGGCCCCATATTCATCTCTAAAGTTCCTCCTTGAGTAATTTCTTCGTGAGAAATCCAATATCTATCTAAAGTTTTACCATTTAATTTAATGGATTGGATATAAATGTTTTCTCGGGAATTGTTAGTGGCAATAATTTTAAATGTTTTACCAGAATAATAATCTTGATCTAATTTAATTTCAACAGTACTAAAAACGGGACTTGTTATTTGATATTTGTTATCGCCAGGGGCAATAGGGTGGATGCCTATTGAAGCTAAAACGTACCAAGCAGACATTTGCCCAACATCTTCATTACCGCATAAGCCATAAGCATCTATTCCATAGGCATCGCTACAAATTGTACGTGTTGTTTTTTGCGTTAAATGCGGTACACCGGCTTCGTTTAACATAAACGGAACATGGTGTACAGGTTCGTTTGGATGGTTATAATAGTTATTCCAAAGAAAATCGTCTGGTGTATTCTCAAAGAAAGAAATTAATTCATTTTTAAAAGCTTCTTCACCGCCCATAAGTTCCTTTAAACCATCAATGTCATGTGGTACAAACCAACCTTGTTGATAAGGATTACTTTCAATACATCCTTGGCCATGTTTGGTTTTTCCTTCCCAAGGTAACCATGTGCCAGAACTATCTTTGGCTCGAAACCAATTGACCTCTTCGTTCCATATGTTTTTGTAGTTTTTGCTACGTTTAAAATATTCTGTTGCAATTTCTTTTTTATCTAAAGATTCTGCCATAGTTGCTAAAGCCCAATCAGAATAAGCATATTCTAATGTTTTTGAAATATGCTTATGTGAATAGCCTAATTCACCGTTTCCTGTGTTATTTACTGTGTTTAATGAATATTGAAATGCTTTTTCTACATCATAATTACGGATGCCTTTTTGATAAGCATCATTAATAACTGAAACAGCAGGATTACCCAGCATAACTCCAGAGTAAGAATTTAACATTTCCCAGCGTGGTAAATATTCTCGACCACTCAACTCTGCCATTTGTAACAACGAATTTATTTCGTCGTTTACTAAACTTGGGTTAATAATTGTTTGTAGCGGAAATTGCGACCTAAATACATCCCAGCCACTAAATATAGTTCGGTATGTAAAATGGCTTGATTGATGTACTTTTTTATCGGCTCCCATGTAATTTCCATTCACATCAGAAAAAGCACGTGGGTCTATTAAAGTATGGTAAAGCGATGTGTAAAAAACAGTCTTTTCGACATCGGTTGCTCCAGCAACGGTTATGTTTGAAATGGCTTCACTCCATAAATTACGAGCTTCTTGCCTTGTTTTGTCAAAATCCCAATGGTTAATATCGTGCTCTAAATTCTCTTTAGCACCTTCAATACTAACAAAAGAAATTCCGCTTTTTAATAAAACTTCTTCTCCAGCTTTAGTATCAAAGTTAGTGTAGAAGCCCAAGTGCTTGCCTTGCATTTCGTTTTTGCCTTTAAATATTTCGGCATTTTTTACGGCATCTTGATAATTATCTCTTCGAATAAAACGCATTTTTCTAGGGACATCAGGAATATCTGCACTCCAAATTCCATAGTCTTTTAAAGGCTTACTAAATTGGCAATAGAAATAAACCACATAATCTGCATTACCTGCACCGGCTCCCCAGCCACCGCCTTCTGGAGGGCACTTCATCCAACCTTCAATTGTATTTTCATTTACTACTTTTATGTATTGTTCTGTTGATGTTCCACCAACACGACGCGCTAAATCGATCTGAACACGTGAACTATCGCTTTCAGGATATGTAAACCGAATAATACCAGCTCTTGGTGCCGATGTTAGTTCTGTTTTTACTTTATAATCTTCTGAAACTACTGAGTAATATCCTGCTTGAGTTACTTCGGTATTATGAGAAAAACGTGAGCGGTAGCCACTTTCTGGCTCTTTAGGTATTCCTCTGTTGGTTTGTAGTTTACCCACGGTTGGCGTCACTAAAAAGTTACCAAGATCGCCAAACCAGCCAATACCACTCATGTGGGTAAAACTAAAACCTTCTAGTGTTGTGTGTGCATAAGAGTAGCCGGGACCATTATCTCCATCCGAAACCGTATCTGGACTTAGTTGCACCAAACCAAATGGTGTTGCCGAACCCGGAAATGTTTTTCCAAAACCATGCGCGTCTTTAGACTTTTCTCCATAAGTTACCGCTCCAATTATTGGGTCTATGTAATCTACAGCTTGTTTTCCGTTTTCTCCAACTTCAGTGTTTTTATTTGAAGACGTACAGGAAATTGCAATTAATACAGAAAGTATTAAGCAGAAATAAATCGATATTTTCATTTTTTCAATTTTCATAGAGCCTTCGTTTTCTTTTAAAAAATTAATGTGCTGATGCTTTTTTAGTGACTCCTTTTTTGTAAATATCTACAGTAACATCGTTTTGTAGTAACTGCCCGGAAGTTGTTCTGCCATTTTTAACAATTTGTTCTAATTTTGCAGTCATTTTTTTTACTAATCTAGGATGATTATCATAAACATTTGTGGTTTCTTGAGCATCCTTTTTCATGTTATACAACTGAATGTCTGGATAGTTTTCTTTAATAGCTTTATTATCATTTGGGCTAGACCAACCGCCAGAACCTGGTGTTAATTCTAGTTTCCATTTTTTATTTCTGATGGAAAATTTTCCGTTAATAGAATGATGTACTACAAGGTTATAATCGGTTTTTGCTTTTTTGTTTTCTAACATTGGCAAAATACTATAAGAGTCTACACCAGATGTATCATTTAAACTTAAGCCTGTTATTTCTGCACAAGTTGCCATTAAACTAGTTTGGCAAATTAATTTATCATTAGTAGTATTTGCTTCTATTTTACCTGGCCATTTTACTATAAACGGGATACGGTGTGCACCTTCCCAAATGTCTGATTTATAACCTCTAAAATCGGCGCTTGGGTAATGGCCAAACTCTTTCTCTAACTTTGCCGCTTTTGCAACAGGAGCAGAGCAACCATTATCGCTAGTAAAGAAGACAATTGTATTATCTGCAATGCCATTTTTTTCTAAAGCCTCAAGTACACGACCAACTACATCATCTGTTTCCATAACAAAATCCGCATAGGCACCCATACCACTTTTTCCTTGCCATGCTTTAGATGGTACTACAGGGCTGTGTGGAGAATTTAAAGCTAAATACATAAAGAAAGGCTCTTCTGTTTTAGATGAGTTTGCAATGTAATCTTCGGCATGATCTCCTAAAAATTGTAACATTTTTATAGGTTCCATTTTATCTACAACTTTATCATCTTTAATTACTGTTTTCATAACTCTGGAGTGGTGAAAACCAATGTAAGAATCGAAGCCGCGTGAAATTGGTCCGTTTGGTACTGTTGAACCAATGGCTGGGCCTATAACTTTTTTACCATCATAAACAGGTACAGCATTACCTTTATCGTCAACAAACTTAAATCCAAGGTGCCATTTACCAATAGCCGCAGTTTTATAACCTGCTTCTTTTAGCATTTTTGGAACCGTCATTCGGTCTTCAGCTATTAAAGGTTCTAGTTCATCACCGGTTCCTAAAACACCTTGTTGCAATCTAGAACGCCAAGAATATCGACCTGTTAAAATGGCGTATCTCGAAGGTGTACATACAGCTGAAGCTGAATGCGCATCGGTAAACGTCATAGATTCTTTTGCAAAAGCATCAATCTTCGGTGTTAAAATTTTTCCTTTTTTAGGGTTCAAAGCTTGAACATCTCCATAACCTAAATCGTCACAAATGATGTATAGAATATTTGGTTTTTGTTGCGCTGTTGCATAAGTCGCAATCAGCATAAACATTGCTATTAATTTTGAGATTTTCATATTCATTATTTTAATCTTACTTCTGTTATTTCTCCTAGTAATTCGCCTGCTTTATTAAAAAGCCCTGCTTTTAGAAGTGATTTTGGTGTCGTTTTAAAATTACCTTTATATTTATTTGCTTCTATTGTTGGAGTGTCACCATTAGTGGTGTAATATATGTCGTAACCAACAGTTTCTGTTTCTAAATAAACAATAGCTTTGCTATGTAATTGGTCTATCCCAAACACAGGATACACTGTAAATAAACTTTTAGCTACATTTACTTTATTTTGTTTTAGTCTTTCGAAATGATCGTTTTCTAAAGCATGTTGAAAACGTTTCCAGTTTTTTACTTTTGGATTACTCCATGATACTTCCGCGCTAGCTAAAGTTCTCGGGTATAGCATGTATTCAAAATGTTCTTCTGTAGGTGTAAATTCGCCCCATAAACTAGCTTGATTACCTAATACTAGGCTAGCTTGTTCTGGAGTTAATTCTTCAGGAATAGGCTCATGATTGTAAACAACGGATAAGGGTAAAACTGAATTTGGACCTTCTGGCTCTATAAATGTGGGACCTTGCACTCTGCTAATGTATGAGTGTAAATATGATGTCATTATTGTAGGATATCCTTCTCTAGGAGCTTGTAGTTCGGGGGTATGCCGACCTCTTCTCCATGCCATAATAGTTGCACCTTTTACGCCATTACCGCTTAAAACTTCATCCCAACCAATCATTATTTTGTTTTGAGCAGTTACTATTTTATGCATTCTTTGAATAAAATAACTTTGAAGCTCTTCTTCATCTTTTAAGTTATGATCTGCTTTTACTTTTTGACAATGTGGACATTTTTTCCAATTGCTTTTGTTGCATTCATCACCACCAATATGGAAATACTTGGTTGGGAATAAATCTGCGATTTCTTCAATAATATCTTCTAAAAAATCATAGGTAGTTTCTTTTCCAGCACATAAAGCGTTATCTGGAGCTTTGCCACCAACAGCAACTTCAAAATTCACGCCTTCCGGAACTTCGTCATAACAAAATAAATGTGGGTAAGATGCTATTAAGGCTTTACTGTGCGCTGGCACATCAATCTCAGGAATAATTTCAACATTTCTAGTTTTAGCATATGCTATAATGTCTTTGATATCGTTTTGGGTGTAAAAGCCTCCAATAGTTTTAGATTCTTCAGCCGTAGCTGCTTCTCTAGACCACCAAGCAATACCTGTTCTGTCGGCTCTCCAAGCACCTTTTTTAGTTAAATTTGGGTATTTTTTTATTTCAATTCTCCACCCTTGATCGTCCGTTAAATGTAAATGAAACTTATTTATTTTATAAGATGATAAGACCTCAATTTGTTTTAAAACAAAGGCTTTAGTTTGAAAATGACGCGACACATCTAGTAAAACACCACGCCAATGAAACCTTGGATTATCAGTTATTACCATACTCGGAATAGCTGTTTCCATGTTTGTTCCCACAGGAATGGCTTGCCTTAACGTTTGAAACCCGTTGAACATACCTGCATAGTCTGTTGCTTTTATAATAATTTTTGAAGGTGAAATTTCTAATATATAACCTTCTGAATCTATTGATGATTCTTTAACCTTTTGAAAAAGTATGAAGTTTGAAGATACTGATACGCTTCCCGTTTGCATAGAAATATTTAGTTGCGTGTCTTTTTTAAGTTCTGCAACTACGAGCGATCCTAAATCTGTCTGATACTTTTTAGGTATAAAAATTTTGGTGTCTTTATCTAGTTTAAAACCTCCAGAAGATATTATCACAGATTCTGGTTGCGGAATAAACGTATTCTCTTGTGTTTTTCCTGAAAGAGAAAAGAGTATAGCGACAATAAAAAATAGTGTTTTATTCATGATTATATATTTTGACTGATAACTTTTGTTACCTGTTTACCTTGTGCTGCTTTTCCTGTTTCGTTATAATGCACATTTTGTGGTTTTATGTACCATTCTTTTTCATTTGGCTTTGTAAAGGCGTACAAATCGTTAATTTGAATGGAAGGGTAGTTTGTTAAAACTTCTCTAGCGGCTTTATTATAAATTATGCTATCGCCTGATATTCTGCCATCGGCACCTTCTTGAGGAACTGCTGTTGTTGTAGCAAAAATGAGTTTAGCTTGAGGATATTCCTTTATAAGATATTTACAAATATTGTCTAGGTTAGTTTTGTAAACATTTATGCTACTTACTTGTTTTCCATGTTCAATATTTAACTTACCGTCTTTTAGGTATTTTAAATCGTGTAACCCCACGTTGAAATGAATAACATCCCAATCAAAGTCCCAACCACCTTTTAAGTGTGGTTGAAACATGGTAGTCTTTAATTTTTCCATTTTAGGAATAAATGTATCGCTTGATCCACCATTTTTTTGAATTCGGTATACATTTGCCTTTCCTTCTAATGCTTTTCTTACTGTTGGTGTGTATCCAATTGAAATGGAATCGCCGTAAATAAAAACATTTGGTAATTTTTTATTAGGACTTACATATTTAAAAGCTTCCCCGTTATTGGCTAGGTTTTTCCAAGCTGCTCGCGATACCTCATCATTATAAGAATTTCCAAAAAGCTTTATAGAAGCACAGGAAGACGCCCCAACAAAAATGGTAGTGGCTCCTAAATATTTCACGAAATTTCTTCTATTCATAATGTATTTTTTACAAAGTAATAGTTAGGGTATTAAAAGATTTTGCTTCTAGCATCGTTTTAACTGGCTTGGCGTTAATATTAAATTGAATTTCTTTATCTTCAGATGCATCGTTATAAGCTAAAACAACTACTTTGTTTTCTGCTTTATTATAAAATACAATAGCATTTTCATCATTTCCGTCGGTATCAATTTTAACTGATCCAGGAGCTACAAAAGCACTTAAATGCTTCATTAAATAAAACTCTGGATTATAGGTTATTGCTTTAGAATTACTGTCAATAGAGATCATAGAGTTTTGTTTCCAACCCCATTGGCTTTTTCCGGTTTCATCTAAAACCATATTCCAATACATGTACGAGTTGGCTCCATTTTCAAAGTAATGTTTCATTAAATTGAATGTGTATTCGGCCGCTTTCCAGTCGTTAGAACCATCTCCACATTCTGTTTCTGTTTGCATTAGCTGCATTTCCGGGTATGTGTCATGTACGGCTTCAATAGCACCTTTACCAGCCCATTGAAAACCAATGCCTTGAATATAATCTTTTGCATCTTTGTACTCCACAACATCAGAAACGCGCTCTATTTGAGGACGCTCAACGGTACCTAACCAAATTTCGGTATCTAACTTTTCAGCTTTAAATTTTGGACCTAAATAATCTGCAATAAAAATCCCTAAATCTTCAGGTCTCCATACACATGATGGAAAATTTTGAGCAGAGTTGTATTCGTTTTGAACATGTACAGCGCTAATATCTATACCTTCTTCAGCGTAAGCTTGAACAAACTTTGCAAAATATAATGCGTACGCTTCAAAATATTGTGGTTCTGTTATAAAGCGAGACACTAACTCTTCTGTAGAACTCCATTCTTCTGGTAAATCATTAAATTCAGGATTAGCTTTACAAGCATAATGTTTACTATGTTTCATCCAAGACGGTGGGCACCAAGGCGAGCCCCAAACCGCTACATCCGGATTTATTTTTTGGGCTTCTTGTATATATGGAATTAAGCGTTTTTTATCTCTATCAATAGAAAAATTTTCCATAGCAAAGTCGCCTTCGGTTTCATTATGGCTATACCAATCTACAGCATAGTCGTTGGCGCCAATTGGCATTCTGCATAAACTAAATTTACACCCCACTTCCTGACTAAACAAATCGTTTAAAATTTGTTGTTTTTCTTGCGGTGTTACCATTTCTAAAGCGTCCCAACCTAACTCATTAAAGCAGCCGCCAAAACCCGTTATTTCTTGGTCCTGATTTTCTGTATTGATATTAATGGATAGGGGAGTTGTAGCACTTTCTGAAGGTGTTGTGTATGTTTTTTCTACCCATACATTATTTTCAGTACTGCTTACCCAAGATACGTTTAAACTTTTTTCTTCCTCTTTACATGCAGAAAAAGCAACTAAACTTAATACCAGAATACTTTTAAATATTTTCATTACTCTTTTATTTAACCGTTAGAATTTTTCTTAATTTAATATCTTTAGATGATGCGCCAATCATGATTCTAAAATCTCCAGCTTCAACCAATCGCTTTAAATCTTTATCTAGCATAGAAAGTTCATCTGGACCCAATTCAAAAGTTACGCTCTTAGTTTCTCCTGCTTTTAGCGCCATACGTGTAAAACCTTTTAATTCTTTTATTGGTCTTGATACAGATGATAATTCATCTCGGATGTATAATTGTACGACTTCTTCGCCATCAATGGTTCCTATATTTTTAATATCACAAGTTACTTTTACAGTATCGTCTGGATTGATATTATTTTTACTAAAACTTATATTCGAATATTCAAAAGATGTGTAACTTAATCCATAACCAAAAGGGAATAAAGGTTGTCCCGTTAAGTTATGGTAATTATCACCTCTTCCAGTTGGTTTGTTATTATAATACAATGGGCATTGTGCCTCATCTACCGGAAAAGTAATAGGTAAACGCCCTGCTGGGTTTTCGTCACCAAAAAGAATATCTGCAAAGCCATTTCCACCGTTTTCACCGGCATACCAAGCCATGATAATGCCATCGACATCGTTAATCCAGTTGGCCATTGTAATTGCGCTACCGCCAACTAAAACAACCACTGTAGGTTTACCTGTTTTGGCGACTGCTTTAATAAGTGCTTCCTGATGGCCAGGTAATGCCAATAAGGCGCGGTCTCTAAACTCACCTTCGTGAATACCAGCAAATACTACAGCGACCTCGCTTTGTTCTGCTACAGCGACAGCTTCTGCTATTTCTTGTTCCCATTGATCTTGGATTTCTGCATCCCAAACTAATTTAAATTTAGCATTTCCAGCAGATTCGTAAAACTCAATTTTTACATCATAATCTTTTCCTTCTTCAAAATAAAATTCTTTTAAAATGGTATTGTATGATTGTTTTTGCCAGTTGTCAATGAGTAACTTTCCATCCAAATACATACGGTAACCATCGTTACCTTCAATACCGATATTAATTTTTCCTGTTTTTGGCGCTTTAATTTGTCCTGTCCAACGTACCGAAAACCAATCGTATGGTAAATCTTCATGTGGCGAAAAAAGAGTCCAACCAAAGCTTACTTTCTTATCGATGCGTTCTACTTTTGGTGTTCCGCTTAACGTAATATTATCAAAGTAATTTGCTTTTAAACCTGCAACTGTTTTACCTTCATTCTTTGTAGATAAGTTAGCAGATGCAATAGGTTTATATTTTACTTCTGTAAGGGCAACACCTGGTGCATAATTAATATTTTCTTTTCCTATTTTGTTAGCAACACCATCGTACATAGAAACTAAGTTATTTCCTGGGCCACTATAACCACCTAATCTTACAGTTTTTACATCGTGGCCAATAAGTGCTACTTTTTTAGTTGCTTTATTAACTGGTAAGGTTTTATTCTCGTTCTTTAATAAAACCATTGATTTTGAAGCTGCTTTTTTGGCCAACTCACGATGTGATTTATGTCCGTTCCATATTGTTGCTTCTTTCGCGTCTACATAAGGATTTTCAAATAACCCTAGCTCAAATTTTGCTGTTAGAATTCTGCTTACAGCTTCATCGATTGCTTTAATATCGACCATACCTTTTTCGTAGGCTTCCCAAAATAATGGATAGTGATTGTAGTTGGTTTGAAACATAACATCTAAACCTGCTTCAACGGCATCTTCTGTAGCTTCAGCATAGTTTGCCGCTGTAAAGTGTAAAACATTGGCGCCTCCAGTTGCTCCTGCATCTGAAATTACAAAGCCATTAAAACCCCATTCTTCTTTAAGTTTTGTGCGTAATAACCATTCATTTGATGTACATGGTGTGCCATCTAGTGAGTTATAAGAAGTCATTACTGAACGTGCGCCAGCTTTTTTAAAGACAGCCTTAAATGCAGGAAAGTAAATTTCCTCTAACAAACGCTCGTTAAAACTAATAGGGTAGCTATCACGGCCACCGGCGCCAACATTGGCAACAAAGTGTTTTGGCGTGGTAATTATACCAGCTTTTTCAAATTGACTTATGAATGAAACGCCCATTTGAGTTGTTAAATAGGGATCTTCACCATAGGTTTCTTCAACACGACCCCAACGTACATCGCGAGCAATATTTAATACTGGAGATAGTATTTGACGAATACCTCTCGTTTTTGTTTCTTTTGTAATGGCACTAGCCACATCAGTCACTAAATTGGTATCCCAAGTAGATGCTAAAGCAATGGCTTGTGGGAAGGTTGTTGCACCATCACGGGCTAAACCATGTAGAGCCTCGTTGAAAGGTATAATGGGAATTCCTAAACGTGTTTCTTCTAAAAAGTATTTTTGAAGTCCGTTAATTTCATTGGCCATGTTTTCTGCAGTTCCTGTAGAACCGTAGTCCATAATTTGCTCTGCAGCATTATCATTTAATCCTTTTGATGATATTTGAAAACCAAAAATACCATGTTTTAATTTATCTTTTCCAAGGCTTAAATCGCCCGGAATCATGAACATTTGCCAGAACTTTTCTTCTAAAGTCATTCTACCTAACAAGTCGTGTACACGCTCTTCAATAGGAAGTTTTGGGTTTTTATATGGTGGATCTTTTTTTACGGTAAACGATAAAGAAATCGTTACTATTACTCCTAAAACCAACAGTGTAAAGCACTGTTTTATTTTTAATTTACTCATCATCATTATACTATAATTTTATGTCCTTAATTTTTTCTAATTGTGCCCATGCGCTTGCGCCATCATTTGCTTGTATTGTTCCTTTAGTACTTCTACCCTCATTTATAATTTTCAATAAATCGGCTTTAAATGCCGTTACAATTTCCGGGTGTACCGCTTGTAAATTATTTGTTTCAGCCACATCATTTTTAATATTGTAGAGTTGCACTTTAGGAAGTGTATCGTAAATGGCTTTTTTTGTATGAATATTTGGAAAACTCCATCCGCCAGAACCAACACAGAAATTTACTTTATAATCTCCTTCTCTATAGGCAAACTCACCATGCACAGAATGATGTATAATACTTTCACGTTTAAGCGCATCTGTTTCAATTAAATGACTGAAACTATCTTCAGCAACATTATCATCTATATCAATATTAAGTACATCGGCCACCGTGGCAAAAAAGTCTGTAGTGCAAACTAACTGATTAGTTTTTGTTGGTTTAATATTATTTTTCCAAGTCATGATGTACGGTACGCGGTGTCCGCCTTCAAAAATATCAGATTTATAGCCCCTGTATTCGTAACTTGGGTTATGACCTTTAGATTTTAATTGTTTAAAGTTTGCTGTTGGAGAACACCCGTTATCGCTCGTAAATACAATTAAAGTGTTTTCAGTAATCCCGTTGGCATCCAAAGTTTTTGTGACTTCACCAACCACCCAATCCACCATAATTACAAAATCGGCATACGGATTATCTAAATTACTTTTTCCTTGAAATTCTTTAGTTGGTAAAATTGGTGTATGCGGTGCGGGAAGTGGCATATACACAAAAAACGGCTTGTCTTGGTTTGCATTTTCGTTAATATAGCTTACCGTACGTTTTGTAATTTCTGGTAAAGCTTGTGCATGCTCAAAATTATCGGCCGTTAAACCTTTTCTCCAAGTACCTTGTTTAGTTTTGCCTTTGGTTAGTTTTGTTGGTATACTAGTTGGTATATTATTTTCTACCCAAACGTAAGGAGGCATATCTAATGAGCCACAAAAGCCGTAACTATAATCAAAACCATGTGCGTTTGGCCCGTTTTTAATAGGTTTGCTAAAATCTACTTGGGGTCTTGCTTTTAGGTTGTCAATATCTAAACCAAGTGAATCAGATTGTGTAATTTCCCAATCCCATCCCAGGTGCCATTTACCAATAAAGGCGGTGTTGTAGCCATTTTCTTTTACTAAATCGGCAACAGTAGTACGGTTTTGTTTAATTAAAGATTTTGAGTAACCGCTAACAACACCTTCTTTTAAACGCGTACGCCAATTATAGCGTCCTGTTAAAATACTATATCGTGTTGGTGTACAAACCGCAGAGCTGGTATGTGCATCTGTATACATCACTCCGTTTATAGCTAAATTGTCGATGTTTGGTGTTTGTATTTTTGAGTTCTGGTTATAAATAGAAACATCGCCGTAGCCTAAATCATCTGCTAGAATGTAAATAATATTTGGTTTTCCTGAAACGGATGTTTCAACTGTTTTTTCGTTCTCTTTACAAGACATAAAAACAGTAAAACCGGTTATTAAAAGAATAAATGTGTTCTTAGTCATTTTGGTTTGGCTATTATCTTTTTTGAAGTTTTTAATGCGTATTTGCTTTTAAATCTGCATCAAAGTTTTGCATCATTTTTTGTAACTTCTTTACAATTTTAGGGTTTTGCGATGCCACATTATTACTTTCAGAAATATCTTCTTTTAAATTATATAGTTCAATTTGTTCTTTTACAACTCTAAGTTTCCAATGGTCTACTCTTACACCTTCTAATACCGATTTTTTATTGTGGTAATAAAAGCCTTCTTTTTTATGTGGAGATTTACTTTTTTTACCTGATAGTAATTTCCAAATATTTTTACCATCTATGGGTTTCTTAGGTAAGTCGCTATTGGTTAAATAGGCTAAGGTTGGTAAGATGTCTATGGTTGAAGTAATCTCAGAACAAACCGTATTTGCAGGTATTTCTCCTTTCCATTGTGCTATCATTGGTTCGCGCATACCACCTTCATAAGTATCGAATTTAAATCCTCTAAGTGGATATGCACTACCACCATGTCCGTTTTTTAAATCCCAAGGACCGTTGTCTGAAGTAAAAATGACTAATGTGTTTTTATCTAGATTAAGTGCTTCTAATGTTTTTAAAATTTCACCAACGCTCCAGTCAATTTCTTCAATAACATCACCATATAAACCACGTTTACTTTTTCCTTTAAAGGCTTCTGATGCATATAATGGAATATGAGGCATTGAGTGGGCTAAGTATAAAAAGAAAGGTTCTTCTTTATTAGTTTCAATAAAATCTAACGCCTTTCTTGTGTAGCGTTGTGTTAAGGTAGTTTGATCTACAGGATACTCAATAATTTCGTTTTGTTCCGTTAATGGTACAACACCGCCACGCCATTTATCTTGTCTTAAGCTGTCGATAGTCATACCTTCTCTAAACAAAATGTTTTCAGAAACTTTGGCTTGTGGGTAAACCGACATATCGTTACTATAAGGAATGCCGTAATACATATCGAAGCCTTGAGCCGTTGGCATATATTGATCCTTATCTCCTAAGTGCCATTTACCAATACAACCCGTAGCATAGTTTTGGGTTTTTAGCATATCAGCAATAGTTAATTCCGTATTTGGTAATCCTCCTGGTATATTAGGCCAAAGCACACCATTTACACCAACTCTTGCAGGATAAGAACCTGTTAGTAACGCTGCTCTAGATGGAGAACAAACTGGTGAAGCTGAGTAAAAATCGGTGAATTTCATACCGTTTTTAGCCATATTATCAAGGTTTGGCGTACTAATTAGTGGCGAACCAAAGACTCCAACATCATTATAACCTTGATCGTCGGTAAAAATGATAATTACGTTAGGTTTGTCTGATTTGCTTTGTGCTTTAATAGAATTACTCCAACTAAAGATTATGATGATTACTAATGCTAATTTATTCATGTTTAGTTTCTTTATTGTTGGTTTAAAGTACCATCGAATTGATATGTTTGTCCTTTGGTGGTTTCAAATTCTATCAATTTATCTTTATAGGTTAAAATACATTTATTACCTACTTTAGATAATACCTCTACACTTTGTAACGTTGCATCTTTCCAAGTAAAACTTACTTCAAAACCACCTCTAGCTACCATACCGGAAACATGTCCTTCTGGTAATGCGCTTGGTAGTGCTGGTAACAATTCAATTTTATCTAACTGGCTTTGCAATAGCATTTCTAAAATACCTGAAGCTCCACCGAAATTTCCATCAATTTGAAATGGAGGATGAGCATCGAATAGGTTAGGGTAGGAGCCACCGCCAACTTTTCCGTTAGGCCTTTCTGCTGGACTCAATAATTTGTGTAACAATTTATAGGCGTGATCTCCGTCTCTAAATCTAGACCAAAAATTAATTTTCCATGCTAAACTCCAACCAGTTCCATTATCACCTCTGTACTCTAATGATTGCTTTGCCGCTTTCATCAATTCAGGTGTGTCTTCATAATTAATTTCTTTTCCTGGATGAACAGCCCATAGATGAGATACATGTCTGTGATGACTTTCTGGATCATCTTTATCTTGCATCCATTCTTGCAGTTGTCCGTGCTTACCTATTTTGTTTGGAGCAATTTTAGCGATCATCGGTTTTAAAGAGGATGTGAAATCTAGATCTATATTTAAAACTTTTGAAGCTTCAATAGTATTTCTAAACAAAGCTCGTATTAGTTGATGATCCATAGTAGGGCCCGCAACTAAACCTCCAATTTCTGGTGAGTTTGAAGGTGAACTTATTAAATAGCCCGTATTTGGATCCTTATATAAAAATTGAGAATAAAACAAAGCAGCATTGCGCATTAAAGGATATTTTTTCTCTAAAAAATCTTTATCCTGAGTAAATAAATAATGCTCCCAAAGGTGTGTTGATAACCATGCAGCTCCTCCTAGCCATATACCATGATGCGATGCATTTACTGGAGCTGCTCCTCGCCAAATATCAACATTATGGTGTACAATCCAACCATCAGTATTATAGTGTGCTTTAGCTACTTTAGCACCCGTTACAGAAAGATCTTCTATTAAATCGAATAAAGGCTCATGGCATTCACTTAAATTATACATTTCTACCGGCCAATAATTCATTTCTAAATTGATATTAGTAGTATAACTACTAAACCATGGTGGTGTTAATTTATCATTCCAAATACCTTGCAATGTGGCGGCTTTGGTACCTGGTCTACTGCTAGAAATGGTTAAATAACGTGCGTATTCTACATATAAAGCGAGTAACTGAGGATCACTCGGTGTTTCTGAAAAATCTTGAATTCTTTGATCTGTAGGATTTCCAGATTTACCGTTGTCTCCAAAACTTATTTTAAAGCGGTTGTATAGTGATTGATAATCTGTTATATGCTTTAATTTAACCTCTTCGTAGTTTGAATTTGAAACTTTTGATAAGGTTTCCGGCACTATTTTTTCCGGTTGACCAGAAACATCTTCAAAATCAATATAATTTGTTGCTGCCGTTAAATAAATGGTTGCTTTTGAAGCTTCTGTAATTTCAAGTTTACCATTTGCATGGGAAATGTTTCCGTTAGTATTAATTTTTAAAGTTGAAATACCATGCAAAACTCCATCTTTTACTTTTACTACTAAAGTTTGAGAATTGTTTGATGTCATCACCGATTTATCTTCATGAATAGCATCTAACCATAAATCGAAATTAAGAGCTTTGTTTTTACTTGCTGTTAAGTTTATAGCTATAATTTGATCTGGAAAACTCGATAACACCTCGCGTGAATAATCGACACCGTCAACCGTATATGATACCGAACTAATGGCATCATTTAAGTTTATCTCGCGTTTATAATTTGTATAATTATCATGATTTATAAAATCGATATATAGATCACCAAATGGTTGGTAATGTATTTGCTTTATTGGGTCGCTCATGAAATTATCTTGAGCTAATTTTTGAGCTTTTCGTTGCTCGCCTGTAGCTAATAATTTTCTAATTTCATCTAAAGAATCACCAGCACCTGCGTTTGCATAGTTATGTGGTTTTCCGCGCCAAAGTGTTTCTTCGTTAAACTGAATATGTTCTTGACTCACACCTCCAAAAATCATGGCGCCAAGGCTTCCGTTACCAATAGGTAAAGCTTCTGTCCATTTTTCGGCAGGCGTTGTGTATTGAAGTTTATAATCTTCTTCCTGCTGTAATACTTCTTCTTTAGGTTTAGCGCAAAAAGTTAGTACCAAGCATAAACCTAGTAATGAGATGTTTTTAATTAAATTATTGTTTTGTTTTTTCATAGAATTAAGCCTCTAACTTTTTTGTTTTTTTGAAGTTAAATTCACATCATCACTCCAAATTTCTAATTTTTTCAGCATGGTCTTTACCATTTCTTGATGTTGACTGGCAAGGTTGTTACTCTCTTCAATATCTTCTTTTAAATTATATAATAAAGGCTCTGCATTTTTACTGGTTAGAATTAATTTCCAATCGCCTTGGCGCATGGCTTTTCTGCCCGAATAGCCCCAGAAGACATCTCTTTCTTGTAAAGCTTTTCCTGTAGTAAGATTGTTTTTAAGGTTAACACCATCTAATCCTTTTGGCGTGTCAGCACCAACAAAACTCATAATTGTTGGGAACAAATCCATAGTTAAAATGGTTTCATTGTTTACCTGATTTGGTTCAATTTTACCAGGATACCAAGCCATGGCAGATACACGATGCCCACCTTCCCATAAGGTAGATTTGTAACCTCTTAAACCAGCATTGCTTCCAACTTTTCTTGAAGCTCCATTATCTGAACAGAAGAAAATTAAAGTGCTCTTATCTAAATTCAATTCTTTTAACGTTGCCATTACTTTACCAACGCCTTCATCCATAACCTCAACCATTTCTTTATAAATGTTGTTAAGCTCTTCCTCAGACATTTTATCCTTTTGCTTAGCACCATCTTTCCAGCCTAGAGTGCGTTCTTCTTTAGATAAACGACCTTGAAAAGGACCGTGTGGCGCTTCATGAGGAATATAAAGTAAGAAAGGTTCATCTTTGTGACGTTTAATAAAATTAACCGAATGTTCGGTAATTAAATCTGTAGAATAACCTTCTTCATTTTTAATTTTATCCCCATCCCACCAATCTAAATATCCCACTTGATCTATATGTGAATGGTAATCTACATTTCCTGAAACGTAACCAATATACTCATCGAAACCTTGATTTATAGGGTTGAATTCTGTTTTATAACCTACATGCCATTTACCAAACATTCCCGTAACATAGCCTGCGCCTTTAATCGCTTCTGCAAATGTTTTTTCGCTAGTTGCTAGTCCTACATCACGATGTTGTTTTGCAGTTACAACACCATCAATACCAACGCGTTGTTGGTATTTACCTGTGAGGATTGCGGCACGTGTTGGGCTACAAACGGAACCATTAGAGTGAAAATCGGTAAACTTAATACCTTCGGCAGCCATTTTATCTAGGTGAGGCGTATTGATTAAGGTACTACCATAACATGATAAATCTCCATAACCCATATCATCGGCCATAATAATGATGACGTTGGGTTTATTTTGCCTTTGAGCCTTACAACTTGTTAAGCTTGCAGCGACAAAAAATATGGTAAATAGTTTATTAATCATGTATAATTTTGTTAAACAACTTTTTCGTTAAAATTAGTCGTTCCAGTGTTTTTTTATAATATCAAGAACTTCAGGTGTGTCAGCATCAGTATCGGCAACAGCTTCTTTTTTCTTTAAAATTTGAGCTTTAAGTTCTGTTATAATGTCTTTGTATTTAGGATCGTTGTATGCGTTATGCAATTCTTTTGGATCTTCTTGTAAATCGTAAAAATCCCAGAATTGATCTTGTGCTGCACCTTCAAATCCATTACCGTAGAAAAAAGCAAGTTTGTAACGTTTACCTCGTATTCCGAAATGTCCAGGTCTATCTTTTGAGTGATCCCAATATCTGTAATACCCGTAATCTCTCCAATCACTAGGTGTATTTCCTTTTAAGTTTTCACGGAAACTGCGGCCTTGCATATCTTTAGGATATTCTATACCTGCATAATCAGCGAACAAAGCTGAAAAATCTACATTTTCAATTAAATCTTTATTTCTTGCGCCAGCCTTAACTTCTTTAGGGTAACGAATAACAAATGGCATGTGCATAGACTCTTCAAAAATTAATCGTTTATCGAACCATCCGTGTTCGCCTAAAAAGTAACCTTGATCTGCAGTATAAATTACAACCGTATTTTCTGCTAGGCCAGATTCTTCTAAATAATCTAAAAGCTTTCCAATATTATCATCAACACCAGCTGTAGAACGCATAAAATCTTTTATCATTTTTTGATACGTTTTATATCGTGCTTCCTCGTTGGTTAAACCCGCTACTGAAAATGGTAAACCAGGATAGTTCATAAAATCTTTACGTAACTCTGGGTGTGCTGTCGCATCTAAATATCGTTGCTTGAGATTATCCATAGATTGACCTAAAAACGAGCGCCCTGTTGTAGAGGCACTACTATCGTAAAAAGAGTCTGGAGCAGGAATTTCTTGATCTTTATATAAATCAGCATAGCGTTCTGGATAATCGTAAGGTTCGTGAGTTGCCTTAAAGTGGCACATGGCCATAAACGGTTTGTTTTCATCACGATTTTCTATCCAATCAATGGTCATATCTGCAATAACATCGGTACTATACCCATCATATTGTTTACCACCTTCGTAATAATCTTGCCAATTATCTGCTGTTTTAATAATAGGATTATGGTATTCACCTTGACCAGGAAGTACGGCATAATAGTCGAAACCTGCAGGCTCTTGTTTAAGGTGCCACTTACCAACTATAGATGTTTGGTAACCTCCTTTTTGCATTTCTTTAGCAATGTTATTATATGCAGGAGATAGACCGGCATCTAAAATTTTAACACCATTAACATGACTATATTGACCTGTTAAGATAGTTGCTCTACTTGGTGTGCAAATAGAATTTGAAACTAGACAGTTTTCCAAAAGCGTTCCTTCATCGGCCAAACGTGCAATATTTGGTGTATGAACGTAATCTTTTAAAATACCGCCATAAACACCCCAAGCTTGCGCTGTGTTATCATCGGACATGATGAACAAGATATTAGGTCTTTCTGGCTTAACTTCTGCTTTTTCTTCTTTTGGTTTGCCTTTACAGCCTGTTACTACTATTATAGATAGTAGAGTTAAAGCACCTATTTGAAGTAATTTTTTCATTATTTAATAATTTAATTTGTAACCTCTAATTTTACGACATTGAAATTGTTTAATGTTAAAGCGATTCCAATTTCGAGCATTTCTGCCTCCACAACTTTCTTATCTAAATCGGTATCAAAGCATTGTAAATTTTTTAATATAATATTGAAAGTTCCTATTACAGATTTTCTTGGTTTTAAAGAAATCCTTTCAATTTTCCTTAAACTTTTTAAAGGGCGTTTCACAGAACTCTCTAAATCTTTTATATACAATTGTACAACTTCTTCACCTTCCAAGTCTCCTACATTTTTAACCTTAACCGATACTTTTGTTGCCTCTATGCTTTGTAATGTTTCTTTTTAAATTTAGCTTTCAAAACTACGGGATAACTATCTCCATTAACAGCCGGCATATTAATAGTTAAACCCTTATTGGTTTGCTTAAAAGTTATTTTTCTACCGTCGTATAGTTGTGTTAAGCTTTTTAAGCTACCAGGACTTAATTTACTTGATTTTGCAAATGAAGGAATTATGAATTCACCGCCTTTTGGATTCATTACTGTTATATAAAAATTGTCTCCTTTGGTTGTATAACGTACTTCATCATGATTGAAAGCAGGTGTTGCTGTAGTACGTTGGTTAAAATGCTCGCCGTGTTTTTGAGACTCTGTAGCATTACGTAATTCTCCTTCAACCATTTCAACATCTTCTCCTCGAACACTTTTACCATCCCCATAAACAGTCCATGGTCTAGTCCCGTAAATAGCTTCACCATTAATTTTAAGCCAATCTCCAA
Organism: Algibacter sp. Ld11; assembly: GCF_045066735.1. Lineage (NCBI taxonomy): Bacteria > Pseudomonadati > Bacteroidota > Flavobacteriia > Flavobacteriales > Flavobacteriaceae > Algibacter > Algibacter sp. Ld11. The sequence continues at coordinate 417,068 of NZ_JBISHH010000026.1, forward strand.
CAATTTTCACACTCTTTTTAATTTCATTCGGAATGGTGCCATCGGGATTCAACTCCATACTTAAAAGCAAATTTCCGTTTTTACTAACGGCTTCAATTAGCATTTCTAAAATGGTACGTGCATTATGCGTTAGATGACGATCTTTTTTATAAAACCAATCGGTAAAAGTGATTTCTGACTGCCAAGGGTATTCTCTCAACGTATTACTACCTCCAGACTCTACTTCATTAACGGTACCTGCTGCTTTTCTTTTTAAGAGCATAACAGCATCTATTTTACCATTTTCTTTTAAACTATTGTTGTAAAGTGTACGAGTAACTTCTTTACCATAATTGCCATACGTAAAATTAAAACCATCATTATACAACAAGTCTGGCTTGTAATTAGTAACTAATTCAATGTGGCGTTTTAACCAGTTTTTCTTAATATCTTCTATAATTTCTGGTGTTCGATCTTCTGGTGCAGGACCATATAATTTTTTAGGATCTAAACCTTCCCACCAAAGGCCTTTACCATCTTCTTTTGTTAAACGAGCATCATAAGGTATACCTTGGTAAATTCCTTCTTTATCTGCACCAAAAGCTGGTTTCCACCAGTTTAAAAAACGATCATCATGACTTGTAACTCCAAATTTTAAACCTGCGTTACGTGTTGCTTTTTCAAACTCGCCAATAATGTCTTTTTTGGGGCCTACATTTACAGAATTCCATTCGTGATATGTAGAGTTAAATAAATCGAAATGATCATGATGATTGGCTAAGGCAACAATATATTTAGCACCATTTTCTTTTGAGAATTTAATTAATTCTTGAGCGTCAAATTTTTCAGCTTTCCACTCATTTATAACATCTTTAAACCCAAATTCTGAAGGGTGTCCGTAAGTTTGTAAATGATACGGATTTGCCATTTTACCAAACTTCTGCTTACCTACATCTTGCATATACATGTGGCGTGCATACCAACCGCCACCTTGTTCTGGTACAGCTTGTGGGCCCCAATGAAACCAAATACCGAACTTTGCATCTCTGAACCACTCTGGGCACTCATATTGGCCAGCAAGTTCATCCCAAGATAATTCCTGTTCTTGAGCTGTAGCAAAATTGATATTTAGAAGCATTAATAAACCCACAAAAAACAAGTTAGATACAACTGTTTTTTGAAGGTTATTTTTTAATGAATTATTAAAAATCATTATTTTTTATCTTTGAAGTTATAATCTTCAGGATGATCAAAAAGTCCAAATTCTTTTTTAGTCAAATCAGCTGGATCACCTGTTTCTTTTATTAATTTTTCTAACTCTAATATTAAATCTTCTTTAACATTATTATAGTTTTCATCTTCAATTAAATTAACTAATTCCCAAGGGTCGTTTTTAATATTAAATAATTGATACGTAAACACATCGTGCTTTGCACTAACAATCAATTTAAAATCACCTTTACGAACTGCTCTATGGCCTCCACCTGGATTGTGTTTTCTGTTTTTATTTAATAAATCTCCTGGCCATGAATTGTAAGCGTATAGCATACTTTCTCTTACTTTTGTATCTGTTCCTTCTATTACAGGAGTTAAATTTTCTGTTTGCACAGATTCAGGAATTTCTAAACCTGTTAAACCACATAATGTTGGAAAAACGTCATGTAGATAAGCCAATGCATCTGTCTTTTTATTTTTAGGAATATTTGGTCCTACAAATACTAATGGCACACTAACACTATGCTCATATACATTTTGCTTTCCTAATAAACCATGTTGCCCTAGAGCCAACCCGTTATCACCTGCTAAAACAATAATTGTATTATTTGCTTCACCTGAAGTTTCCAATGCTTTTAAAATTCTGCCAATTTGAGTATCTGTAGCAGTAATCATGGCGTAATAATCTGAAATTTCTTTTTGGACAATAGCTTCAGTTCTTGGAAATGGAGCTAAAACTTCATCTCTAATGCGATCATCAGCAATTTCAAAAGGATGTTGAGGCTTATAATTTTCAGGTAACGCTATATTTTCTGAAGGATACATATCATGAAATTCCTGTGGTGCTGTACGAGGATCATGCGGTGCTGTAAAAGCAACATATATTAAAAATGGCTTCTCCTTATCTTCTTTATAAGAGTCTAAAAAACCAACAGCAGCATCAGCAAATACCTCACTACTGAATTTCTCATTATTTTGATATCCGGCAGACCATCCTGTCTCAGGTGTATAATCTTTAACTTTGGTACCAAAATGTCTCGTCATACCTCCTAAAAAGGCAGACTTAATTTTATCAAAACCACGCTCTAACCAAATTTCACCATTGTGTTGTTTTCCTGTTGCATAAGTTTCATAACCATTAGATTTGAAATATTCAGGAAAAGTTAGTTTATCACTTTTTCCTTTATCCTCTTTGTTAAAAGCAAATTGAGCGTATACATTTGGTTCTATATTAAAATAATGACGCCCCGTCATTAACATCGCTCTACTTGGCGAACAAACAGCAGCAGTAGTAGCACCTAAAATATAAGAATTTGTGAATGAGGTTCCATTATCAACCAATTGATCCATGTTTGGTGTTTGAACATCGTACTTATCCATTGCTCCAATTGTTCCACCTCTTTGATCATCTGTAAATAAGAAAAGTATGTTTGGTCTTTTATTTTCTTCTTTTACTACTTCTTTTTTTACACTCTCTTTACAAGATGAAATACTTACTAACAGCAGTAAAGCTACTAATGTCATTAGGTTTTTGGAATTACTCATATTTTTTGTTTTTAAACCTTTATTAATTAAATAATGTTTCTGTTCTTTTAGTATTAATTCCAAATCTCTGGTTTGGGTGTTTTTAATTTCTGACCAATAAAAACATCTTTTTTTCTATTGAAAGGTGTTATTTTAAGTTTTTTAATTTCTCCATTTACTACTTTACCTTCAACTATGGTGTTTTGTTTTGCATACAATTTAAATTCACAGTTCCAGTTTGAGGGAAAGGCTGGTAAAAGGACAATTTTATTTTCTACATTTTGTAAAATCATGCGTTGCAACGCTGTTGCTGCTACTGATGAATGTTGTACATCTGGCGTTCCATCATGCGTAGACATGAAAAAACCTGGATAACGCTGTTCTGGAACAGGTCGATGTAATGCCCAAACAACTTCTTTTTGAACAGAATCTGTTAAGCCAACCATTGCAGCCATAATAGCTTCTGGGTGCCAGCCACCACGAATGTAACCTGGTGCCCATTTTGGGTTTTCTCCACCAACATCGTTTACTAAAGTGGTTCTGTTTTTATAGGTGTCTTGTGCCATTTTTAAATCTGGTAAACCAACACCGTACAGGTGATATGGGAAAACAGAATACAATTCTGCTACTTCTACATTTGCTTTTTTAGATTTTATAACCTCAGCATTTGCTAAAATTTTAGTTCCGTTTCTATCTCTTGTTGGTACTTCTGGCACACGAGTTAATAACGCTTTCCAGTACGTTCTATCGGTTTCTGTAGTTAAATGATTTGGTAATTTAAGCAAGCTATTTAATACCGAATGTAAACCTGCAATAAACGGCATTGGGTTATCTGCATCGCGAAACGATTCTAGTACATGAACATCTGGGAAGTATAATTTCCCGTCTTTATGTGGCCAATGTAAATCGAAAAACTTTACAATTTCTGAAGCAAAAGGGATAAACTCTTCTTTAGCAAAAGTTTCATTTTGTGTATAATCAAAACGTTCCGATAAATACCAAGCTACTTCTAAGCCTGCATTCCAATGGGTTCTGTGCCATCTCGATTGTTGTTGTCCAGGTTCTAATCCTTCTCTATCAACACCGTAGACGCCAGGTGCAATAACGCCCCAAAGTGTGGTTGATTCTCTAATTACCGTACCTTCATGACCAAAAACAGTATTGGAGTGTTCTTTCATTAAATCAAAACCTCTTATGTATAGGTTGATAAAAGAATTGGCATATTTAAATTGCCCAGCGGCATTCATGGAATAAAAGGGTAAACGCACATTTTGATGTAACATTAAATTACCCCAAGAACGATGGTCTTTATCTTTAAAATGTTTTATGCCAGTGTGATTTCTTTGTAAAACCTCATTTAAATCTGGAGCAAACATCGAACCATTCCAAATTATAGGGAACTCACCTTCGCCAGCCATTGCATTTAAATACATGGTGTAAGCGTAACCTGCGCTAGTTTGTTTTGCTTCTTTAAAACCTGTTAAGTGAATGTAACTACTTTTCCAAAAGGTATTCCACCAAGATGCGTGGGCCTTCCAATTGGTTTTTATATTTTCTTTTTTAGAAGAAGAAGCCTTTATTTCGTCTAACCAATTATCAACAGTTTTGGTACGCTTGTTAAGTGTGTAAATTTTTAAATGATTGCATTTTCTTGGTTTTGATGTCATTGTCGTATCTGAAATATTCGACATTTTATCACCAACAATCATAGCCCCGAAAGTTCGGTTTTCTAAAACGTTATCTAAATTTTCGGGCTTCGGAATTTCTAGAGCTTTTATAGTCCAATCGAAAGCTTTAGTAGTATTGTTTCTATGATACCAAGTAATTGCGTTTGTATTATTTGGAATAATAACATCTGCAGATTCGGTTACTCCTCCAGGAATGCCTTTAAGGTTAGTCTCGTTAATAACTTGAGCTTCATCTCTCCAATTATGAAGTTTTATATTAAGCTTAAATTTTAAATCTGAATCGTTTTCAACATGAATAACGCTGTTATTTTTATCTATCCAGATTTTAGATTTAAAGCCGTCTTTTCCTTCTAAATAAATAACACCATCACTTAAAATAAGTTCTTGTTTGAATGTAGTGTTAAACGGATTTGGAGTAACTTCAACTTCTACATCTCCTAATTTTAAAAGTCGGTGCGCTTCAGACCAAGCATCGATATGTCTAACAGAAATCCAAATATGGCCATCTTCCAAAACAGAAACTAAAGCACCTGTTGTTCCATTACCAAGTGGCATGGCATCAGAAGCTATTTTACTTTTCTCTGTCCAAGAAACGTTGTATTCATCTACAGATATGCTTTGGCTATACAACTTAATTGATACCAAACATAGACAGATTAATATAGATGTGATTTTAAATTTCATATTTATGTGTCTTTTTTACTTATTGCTAAATACCAGGTTTTATGTATTACTTCGCTTCTTTTTTTAACATTTTCCCGACTTCTACTAAAATATTTACAGATTCTTTTGGCACATTTCCATCACCATTAGGACCAATATTTAATAACAAGTTACCGCCCTTACCATTAATATCTTTTAATTTAGCATATACTACTTCTGGAGTTTTCCAATCTGTATCTTTAATTTTATATCCCCAAGAATCATTTAAAGTATAACAGGCTTCCCAATTATAATTTACTTTATCTTCTAGGTGAAACTGCTCTGGAGTTCCGAAATCTTTTTTAAATAGCTTTCTTTTAGCAACTCTGTTATTAATAATAATACTAGGTTTTAAGGTTCTTATATATTGATACAAATCTTTACCATCTTCTAAAGTCCACCAGTCTACCCAGTCTGCATCAAACCAAATAATTTCGCTATCGTAATTCTCAATAAGCTCTTTAATTTGATTTTTCATGTAATTAACATATTCGGCTTTTCTGCCTTCTTTCATGCTAATTTGTCCCCAATTATGTTTTTTAGTTTTTTCGTTAATTTTCACAACCTGACTTGGGTGGTGCCAATCGATGATACTATAATATGTTCCAAAATGAAGGCCTTCTTTTTTACAAGCATCAGATAATTCTTTTATAAAATCACGCCCCTTCATTGGAGATGATGAGATATCAAAATCTGTATATTCAGAATCCCATAAACAAAAACCTTCGTGGTGTTTTGTGGTAATTACTAAATATTTCATACCAGCTTTTTTCGCTAATTTTACTATTTTTTTAGCGTTAAAATCTTTGGGGTTCCAGGTATCAATTAATTGAGCGTATTCATCTGCAGAAATATCCTGATTGCCTTGTATCCATTCTGCATATCGACCTTCTTCATTGCCTTTGTATATTCCTCCTAATTGACTGTACAATCCAAAATGAATGAACATACCATATTTAGCATCTGTAAACCATTGCATCCTTTTGGTGAAATCGGCTTCAGACTCTTCTAAATAATTAACCGGCTCCTGGGCAAAGCCAAAGGTTATTAATAATAGAAGTGTAAATAAAATGGTGTGTTTTTTTATCAAAATTTATTAGTGTTTTATGTTTTTTACGCTTAAATAGCGTTCTAAATTTTCTTCATTTAAAGCATCGCTATCACCATATTTTATTCTCATTTTCTCAAGTTGCTTGTGCATATCTTCTCTTACAGAGGTATATTCAACATCGTTATAAGCATTATGCATTTCTGTTGGATCTTTTTCTAAATCGTACAGCTCCCATTTATCAATATCATAATAGAAATGAATTAACTTGTAGCGATCTGTTCTTACTCCATAATGACGCTTTACTTTGTGTTCTGAAGGGTACTCGTAAAAGGTGTAGTAAATAGCATCTCGCCATTCACTTGCTTCTCCATTTACTAATTTTCTTAACGATTCGCCTTGTATGTTTTTATCAATATCTACTCCTGCAAAATCTAAAAATGTTGGAGCAAAATCAATATTTTGTACTAACTCATCAATTACTGTACCCGCTTTTATTTCTTTTGGGTATTTCATTAAAATAGGTGTTCTAAAAGACTCTTCATACATAAAGCGCTTATCGAACCAACCGTGTTCACCTAAATAGAAACCTTGATCAGAGGTATACACAACAATTGTATTTTCTTCTAAACCGTTTTCTTTTAAATAATCTAAAACTTGACCAACACCGTCGTCTACAGATTGTATTGTTCTAAGGTAGTCGTGCATGTATCGGTTATATTTCCAAATAGCTAAATCTTTACCTTCTAAGTTTCTTGATTTAAAATCGGCAATAATAGGATCGTAATAAGCATCCCAAGCGACTTTTTGCTCATCTGTCATTCTATCGTACCTCTTTTGAAACATACCTCTATATTTCGTTTTAAGCTCACCTTCCTTATCAAGCATTTTAAGGTCGTAAACCAAGTCCATATCTTTGTAAATACTCATTTCTTGAGTAGCAGCAGCTGGTCTATCCTCATAATCATCAAAGAAGTTCGCAGGCGGATTAAAGGTGACGCTATCCATTAATGTCAAGTATTTTTCTTCTGGCATCCATGTTCTATGTGGTGCTTTTTGATGATACATTAACAAAAACGGCTTGTCTTTTTTACGCTTAGTATCTAACCAATCTAAAGCAATATCTGTAGTTACATGGGTAATGTAACCGGGATATGTTTTCTTAACACCATTCTCGATAAAATCTGGCGAGTAGTACTGACCTTGACCAGGAAGTACATTAGAATAATCGAATCCTTGTGGTAAACCATCTAAGTGAATTTTGCCTACTAAAGCTGTTTCATATCCGTTTTTTTGCAATGCTTTAGCGAAGTTATCTTGATCCCAATTAAAAGGGCGAATATTATCAACCTTACCATTTTTAAAGCTATGTTTCCCGGTAAGCATTGCTGCTCTACTTGGTGCGCAAATTGAATTATTTACAAAACCTTTATTAAAAATAGCACCTTCTTTACCAATTCTATCAATATTCGGCGTGTTGTTTAATCCATGACCGTAAGCGCTAATGGCTTGGTAAGCATGATCATCACTCATTATAAAAACAATATTTGGTTTTTGAGGAGTTTCAACTTCAACTTTAGCTTCATCTTTACAGCTAAAGCATAACATGAAAACCGATAAAACTACCAAGTAGGAATTATTCAGTTTTGTTGTATTTAGAATTTGTTTTGCCATTTTTATCAATTGAATTGTTAGTGTTTTTTTATTCTATGAGATGTTTATTTCTTTCCAATTTTATGTCCCCATACAGCAAAGAACAAAATAAGAGCGTAGCAAGGAATTAATATCCAATAACTACTTGTTGCAGCGCTTGAAGTTGCTTGTACTTGATCTATACCACTTAATATGAGTTCGTTTTTATTAGCATCTACAATTCTTCCGTATAGTGGTGGAATAATTGCACCACCTGAAATTGCCATAATTAATAGGGCAGAAGCGGTTTTTGTAAATTTACCTAAACCTTCCAATGTTAAGGGCCAAATAGCTGGCCAAACTAAGGCATTTGCGATACCTAAAGCGGCTACAAACAGAATAGAAGTTAAACCTGTAGTGAATAAAATGCATAAACTAAATACAATACCAAGTATGGCACTTACTATCAAAGCTGTTTTTTGTTTAACGTATTTTGGAATTAAAAACACACCTAATGCATAAGTTGCTACCATAGCCATAAGGGTGTATGTTGTAAAATACTTAGCTTCTTCTCCTGTAAAGCCTAATGAGATTCCGTAAGATATAATAGTATCTCCAGCTATTACTTCTGCGCCTACATATACAAATAAGGCTAAAACACCTAACCATAAATGTGGAAATTGAAAGATACTAGTTTTAGTGCTTTTACCGTCTATTGTATCCTCTGAGTCTTCTGCTTCAACATTTGGTAATGGAGCCATTCTAATTAGAACACCTAATACAAAAAGAACGATAGCCATAATTAAATAAGGTATAAATACGCTATCGGCCATGGTATCTAAAAGTACATTTTTCTCTTCTAAAGAAACGCTTCCTAATTTATCTTTAACTTCATCTATACCCGACAGTAGTAATGCGCCAAAAATTAAAGACCCTAAAGCTCCCGCTGTTTTGTTTGCTATTCCCATAATAGCAATACGTTTAGCTCCACTTTCCATTGGGCCTAAAATTGTGATGTATGGGTTGGCAGCTGTTTGCAAAAGCGTCATACCAACACCTTGAATAAAAATACCTGTTAAAAATAACCAATAAGTTCTTGCTTCGGCTGCAGGTATAAAAAGTAAAGCACCTATACCCATAATGATTAACCCTAAAGACATACCTTTTTTATAACCTATCTTATTTAATATATAAGATGCTGGTAATGCCATTAAAACAAAAGAGATGTATGATGCAGAAGCGACTAAATAAGATTGCGCATCTGTTAATTCGTTTATGGTTTTCATAAAAGGAATTAACGCCCCGTTGATCCAGGTAACGAATCCAAAAATGAAAAACAAACTCGCTATAATAACGATTGGAACTAAATTACTTTTTTTTTGTGATTGCATATTTTTTTTGATTTTTATTATTAAATCTGAATAAATAAAAAAAATACAAAAAATCTAATGGTTGGTTCCCATTCTAATTCTTTAGTCGATTAATTGTTTTTTTGAATTTTGCAGATAGTTTTAATTGTTGACTAAATTAGATGTTATAATGTAGTGAAACAAATACTAAGTTAGCAGGAAACTATATTATTGTTTTAAGTAAGGGAGGACGTTATGAGGATCCTCCCTTAGACTTAAAATAAAACAAAACTAAACTTCAAATAAACTTACCCTAAAGTAAGTGACATAAAAGATTATTAGAAAATTAGTTCGACGAATAACAGGTTTGAAAAGGTGTTGGTTAAAAAGAATTTAATTCAACAAAATTATTTGTCGTAGGTGATATAAGCAGACACTAACCAATGGTTAGATTTATCTTTTCCGGCTGCTGTAGCGGGTATTGTAATAGTTAAAGATTGCTCGCCAGATTTTAGGTCACCTAGTTCTGTAACAAAAGGTTCTACCTTAGAACCAGGACACCAATTTGAGCGAGAAAGATCTGAAGACGCTAAACGCTCTTCAATTTCCTTAATCTTATATGTTTTTGTTTTTCTATCTCTGTAATAAGTAGAGTCTTTACGTAACCAAACTCCAGAAGTTGGATTAAAACGTCTAAAAGATGCGCAATCGTCTCTCCACGGGATAGTATCTATTACTGTTTTGCCGTTAACTAAAACCGTGTTTTTTATTTTTATAAATTCATCACCACCACTATGTCCACCGTGTCCTGTGGTAATGTAATGTAGTTTAGCGTTTTTAATATTTTTATCTAAAACGAAAGTATGTTCTAAAGATTTATTAGCAAAGAAGTCAGGCAAAGCTTGCCCTTTAACATAGTTTACCGCATTCACTAAAGGTAATACTTCACGTTGTTGTTTTGGTCTGCCAGAATAGATTAGGCTTAAATCGACTTTATACCCAACTTTGGTCCAGGTATCAATCCAAACGCCCACATAAAAAGTATCACTCACAATACTTTCAAGGTCTGAAATATCTTGATTCCAAACTACTTCTTTTTCCCAATGTGGCACATATACGGGTTTTCTGTGTTTTACTTCATCTGTACTGTAATGTCCAACACCAAATGGGGTCATAAAACGCAATAATTCAACTACGGGTTTGTAATTTTTAGTTGCTTTTACGCCTCCATGTTTTTCGCTAGTATAAGATGGTTTCGGAAACTCAGCTTTACCTTGTGCTATATTTAAAAATGAAATATCATCTGGATTTGTAATTACAAAACAAGAACCCGATTTGTCCCATTTGTCACCATTAGAACGTAGTGATAATTTGATATTAACATCGGTACCTTTTTTAAATTTTGGAACCGTTACTTTTTTTATAATAACTCTCCCGCCTTGGAGTCTGATAATATCAGGATTTTCAACTGTTGGCTTTCCAAAATTAAGTTGTTGATCTTGAAATATTACTTTTTCTATTTTGTTTTGTGAAAAAATTTGAGAACTACTAATTAGAAGAATGCTTAGTGCTAAGAATCTTAATATCATTTTAAATTGATTTTTAATTTTGAACCTTTTATTAAATCGGAATGGTTTATGAAATAACTTTTGTGTGTCTTACCATCCAGTTGAATCGTGTTTATTATGCCCTTTTTTATACCTGATTTTTCGATAACTAGAGTTTTACCTTTGTAATAGTTGGTATCTAAATCAATGGTTATTTTATCGAAAACAGGCGTTGATATTGTATAAATAGGGTCTCCAGGAGACACAGGATAAATACCCATCATGCTATAAATTAACCAAGCCGACATGGTGCCTGTATCATCATTACCTGGTAAGCCTGCAGGTTTGTTTTGAAAATATTCACGCATTAAATTATGCACTAATTGTTGCGTGCGCCACTCTTCACCTTTTACATAATTGAATAAATATGGGTACGCAATATCAGGTTCATTAGCCATATCGAATTGGTTGTTGCTAAATACGTTCTGAAGTTGCTTACTAAAGCTTTTTTTTCCTCCCATTAATTTCATTAAGCCTTCGATGTCATGCGATACCATAAAGGCGTACTGCCAAGCGTTACCTTCAATAAAACCAATGTTTTTGGTGAAATTAGCGCCTGCTAAAGGATTGAATGGTTCATGCCAAGTACCATCAGAATTACGCGGACGTAAGAGTTTTAAATTTTTGTCGAATAATTTTCTATATGAAATGGAACGTTTAGAGAAACGTTTATAATCGTCTTTTTTATTAAGTGCTTTAGCTAATAACGCAATAGAATAATCGGTGGCGTTATACTCTTGTGTTGTAGAAACAGAACCAATTTGATTGGTATTTAAATAGCCATTTTCAATGTAAGGTTTAATACCAGGTCGCAACGGATTATTTTCTAAAGCATCAGCACTTTTTACCATAGCTTCATAGGCTTTTTCAATATTGAAATCTGTAATGCCTTTTAAATAGGTGTCCGTTAAAATAATACCTGCAGGATCGCCTACCATAGTGGTAGTTTCGGTAGCGTTGAGTTCCCATTTTGGTAACCAGCCACTTTCATCATAAATATCAAGCATACTTTTAACCATATCCGATTGTTGCTTAGGGTAAACCAAAGACATTAAAGCATGAAGGTTTCGGTAAGTATCCCAAAAAGAAAATACAGTAAATCGTGTGTCTTCTGTTTTCAAAGTTTCTCGAGTTGCCATTTTTGGATATTCGCCGTTAAAATCATTTAAAATATTGGGATGAATTAAAGTGTGATAAAGTGCAGTGTAAAAAATGGTTTTATCATCTTCAGTACCACCTTCAACCTTGATTTTGGAAAGTTGCTGTTCCCAATGCGCTTCAGCTTGTTGGTGTATGGCTTCAAAACTGAAATCTTGTGTTTCTTGCTCTAAATTTTCGCGTGCATTTTCAATACTCACGTATGAAACTCCAATTTTTACTTCAACTTGTGTTGGTTTTTCAAAATGATAAGTGAAGTAGCTGCCAATACTATCGCCTATAACCTCTTTACTATAGCCTTCCATAAGTCTTGGTTTTCCATTATAAGGCATCCATTCTGCTTCAGCTCCTTTATACGTTTTGGGTGTCTTCCAAACGCCATACTTGGTAGCAGGTTTACTAAATTTTGCAACAAAATATACGGGATAGGCTTCTTCGGGTTTGTAATAACAAAAAGACCCAACAGTTCGGATACCTTCAATTTCGGTAGGCGATACTATTTTTATTGCAGCGCCTTCTTCATTGGTTAAGCCTAATCCTAAATTTAATAAAATATTCGATTGCCCTTTAGGAAAAGTATATCTAGATATACCTGTTCTGGTTGTTGTTGTGGTTTCAACTTTTATATTATATTTTGTTAAAACGTTGGAGTAGTAGCCCGCTTTAGCAGTCTCGTTGGTGTAGGTACTTCCGTATTTTAAATGATTGGTTTCAACATCGCCTGTGGTTGGCATTAAAAGGATAACGCCTAAATCTGGACAACCAACACCACTTAAATTAACATGAGAATAACCTGTTAGAAATGTGTTTTCGTTTACATAAGGGTTGGATAACCATCGACTATCTTTTTCTAACGTATTTTGAGTTCCCGCCACGTTAAACGGAGATACACTTACCATACCTCGTGGTGCAATGGCTCCAGGATTAGTGGCCCCAAAGTTAGAGGTACCTATAAACGGATTTACATATTTTGTGAATTCTTGAGCCTGGGTACTAAAAGAAGTTATGAGAAGCGATATAATAAAAAGCTTTTTTATCATAGTATAATGATGTTTGTAGATATATTTTACAACATCTAAATGTTTAATTATGTTGTTTTATTTATTAACAAGAAATATTAATTTAATTAAGATGTTATTTTAATCTTTCCAAGTCATTTTAAAATCAGGTTTTTCCATTCTATTGCCATTTTTTGCGTCGCAAACAGCGAAGTTGAAACCAGATCTTAAACTGTATCCACCATATTCGCCTTGTTTATTTACAGCAATAAAGCCTACTTGTAAGTGGGGCATGTCTTTATGGTTTTTGTGTTTGTTATAAATACGCTCTACAATAATTTTACAGGCTTCGTTGGGCGATTTTCCTTGACGCATAAGTTCTACAACCATAGCGCTACCTGCTGTTCTAATAACAGCCTCACCTAGACCTGTAGCAGCTGCTCCGCCTACTTCATTATCTAGAAATAATCCAGCACCTATAATGGGCGAGTCGCCAACGCGACCATGCATTTTCCAAGCGGCACCACTTGTGGTACATCCGCCTGTAAGATTGCCATCGCTATCTACGAGTAGCATGCTAATAGTATCGTGGTTTTCGATATTGATTACCGGTTGATATTTAGATTTTTCTAACCAGTTTTTCCAGGCTTTTTCAGATTCTGGAGTTAGTAAGTTTTCTTCTTTAAAACCTTGAGATAAGGCAAAATTTAATGCGCCTTTACCAGTTAGCATAACATGTGGAGTTTTTTCTAAAACTTTTCTTGCGACAGAAATAGGGTGTTTTATACCTTGTAAAAAAGATACAGAACCACAATCGCTATTTTTATCCATAATACAAGCATCGAGGGTTACTTTACCTTCACGATCAGGAAGACCTCCATAACCAACACTTCTTACTTTTGGATCGGCTTCGGATATTTTTAAACCTGTTTCTATAGCAGAAAGGCCAGATTCACCATTCTTTAAGGTATCCCATGCCGCTTGATTAGCTGCTAAGCCATGGTTCCAAGTAGAAATTATTACAGGCTTTTTTATAGTCTTATCTGCTGTTGTTTTTAAAACTTCTGCAGCTTGAGTAGCACAAGCACTAAATGTACTAAGGCCTACAGAGCCTAAAGCTGCTGTTTTTATAAATTTTCTTCTACCTGACATAACATCGAAATCTTTAATTAAATACTTGCCCAGATGGAGCCATTATAAAGGTATCATTTTTATTAGGTTTATCTCCCATAGTAAAAACTATTTTTCCTCCTTCCAGAATGGTTTTATGTGTAATATAACTTTGTTTAATGGCTTTTCCGTTTAAAGTAATAGATTGAATATACTTATTAGTTTTACTATTGTTTTTAGCTAAAACTGTAAACGTATTTCCATTTTCTAAATTTAGCGTTGCTTTATTAAAGAGGGGAGAACCAAAGCTATAAATACCTTGAGCTGGATTAACGGGATAAAACCCTAAACTACTAAAAATATACCAAGACGACATTTGTCCGCAATCTTCATTGCCACAATGCCCATTTGGTTTATTTTTATATTGAGTTTCTAAAATTTCTCTTATTCTTTCTTGTGTTTTCCATGGCTTACCAATGTAGTTGTATAAATACCCTACATGGTGACTTGGCTCATTACCATGAGCGTATTGCCCAATCATTCCTGTACTAAAAATAGGTAGTTTATCTTCAGCTAAAGGATAATAAGAAAACATAGAATCCAGTTTTTTCTCAAAACCACTTTCTCTTCCAATAGTATCAATTAAACCTTCAACATCTTGGGGTACTGACCATACATATTGCCATGCGTTACTTTCGCAAAAATAAGGTGTATATTCTTTAGGAATAAAATGCTCAATAAACTTACCGTCTTTATACTTTGGGCGCATAAATGTACTTTTGTAATCGTAAAGATTTTTCCAGTTGTTTGCACGTTTCGAAAAGTATTTATAGTCTTCTTCTTTTCCTAAATCTTTAGCGAATTGCGCAATACACCAATCATCGTAAGCGTATTCGAGCGTTTTAGATACGGACCAGTTTTCGTGATGTTCATCTATAGGTACGTAACCATATGTAATATAATCATCAATTTGCCTGCTTTTATCCATGGCACTTTGTTTACATGCTTCAAATGCCAATTCAGCATCGAAGTTTTTAATACCTTTAAAATAAGCATCTACAATAACAGGAACTGCGTGGTAACCAATCATCATATTAGTTTCGTTCCCTTGCATAGACCAGACAGGAAGTAAGCCTGTTTCATTATAATGTGCTAAAAGCGAATTTATCATGCTAGATACACGCTCTGGATGTAAAATGGTGTGTAAAGGGTGAGCAGCTCTGTACGTGTCCCATAAAGAAAAAGTATCGTAACGATCGTAATCTTTTACATTCATTATACTATCGTTTGCGCCTTTGTAATCCCCATTTAAATCACTTAGTAGGGTAGGAGCTAGCATAGATTGATACATCATAGTATAGAAAATTGTTTTCTTTTCTACATCATCGGTTTCAATCTTTATTTTCTGTAATTGTTTGTTCCAAATAACATCTGCTTGTGCTTTTATCGTTTCAAAATTAAAATCTGGAGCTTCTGTTTTAATCGATTTGTATGCACCATCAATACTACCCGTTGATAAGCCTGTTTTTAGAATGATTTTCTCGTTTTCTAAAGTGCTAAAATCAAGAATAAGTTTTGTGTTTACACCTTTTACAGGTGAATCTACTTGTTCTCCTTCACTTAATAACGTGTAAGATTTAAATGGTTTAGATAGATTAATAACAAAATACAATCGTTGGTCTCTAGCCCAACCTTTAGACATTCTATAGCCTTCTATGGTTTTATCGTCAACAATATTAAAATAGGTTTCAATTGGTTTATCCCAATTTAAAGAATACCCTAAATCGATATGAATTTGAGACAAACTATCTTTAGGAAATGTGTATTGATGAATTCCTGTTCTGCGTGTTGCGGTAACTTCAGCTTTTATCCCAAAGTCAGATAGCATTACGCTATAGTAGCCAGGAGAAGCCGTTTCACTGTCGTGAGAAAAGCTAGAAAAGGGTTTGAAATTATTATCTTTTATTCTTTTAGAAGATTTAGTGTTGGTTGGCATTATTAAAATATCGTACATATCGCCGGCGCCAGTACCACTTAAATGTGTGTGTGAAAATCCCGAAATAATAGAATCTTGGTAAAAATATCCAGCAATTCTATCCCAACCCGGAATACCATGATCTGGACTTAATTGCACCATTCCAAAAGGCACTGTAGCTCCGGGATATGTATTTCCCGGGCCATCAGTACCAATAAAGGTATTTACAAAAGTTGTTAACGCTAAGGGGTTAGTTTCTGCTGCTTTTTCTTTTTTACATGATAAGCAACAAATTATTAGTAACGTAATGTAAATACTTTTATTCATGTATTTATTCTTTAGAATTTTTAATAATTTCAAATTGCTCTTCTGTCATTTTTCCATCATCAAAAAATGCAATTCCATTTGCACCG
Source organism: Algibacter sp. Ld11 (assembly GCF_045066735.1). Classification (NCBI taxonomy): domain Bacteria; kingdom Pseudomonadati; phylum Bacteroidota; class Flavobacteriia; order Flavobacteriales; family Flavobacteriaceae; genus Algibacter; species Algibacter sp. Ld11. The sequence goes on from NZ_JBISHH010000026.1 coordinate 433,466, forward strand.
TTATCTTTTGCCATTTGAATAGCCTTTTTTAAATCTTCTGGCGTTAATTTAGGTGTATACAATCCGGTATGTAGTTGAGTCGCTTTTCCTTCCAAATCTTGAACGCCTTGTTTGGTTGCATAAGCAATCCAATCTAACTCTTCGTTGTAAAAATTGTAATATATCATTGGTAAAACCATATCTACATTCCATTTATCCCAACGTTGACGCACCATATGGTCTGCCATTTCTGGGTAAGGAAATACGGCGGCACTTAATTTTTTATCATGTTTGTGTACAACTTCATATGCTTCGTTTACAAGAGATCTTATTTCATTTAAACGGAAGTTTTTCCATTCAATATCAATTGCAGGGTTTTCCATTTTACGAGGATCTTTGTGGTGAAGTGCCATAAATTTTTCTATACTCGCATCAGAATAATCAAAATCGTAATCTGCTAATTCTTCCTCTTGTTTTAAATCGTATTTTGGAAGTAATCCAATTGGTAAATAAACATCTGGGTAACGTATATAATCTAAGTGTACACTTGTCACTCCTTCTACCTTAGCTAAACCTTCTACCAAACTTAAAATGTGTTTTCTTGCTTCTGGGTGACTTGGAGATAACCATTGATAATATCCTACATACGGTCTTTCTTCTTTTACAAAACAAGACTTTCCGCTACGGCTAACCATATACCAATCTGGGTGTTGTTGCGCTATAGAATCTCCTGGTCTATTTGTGGTAAACATCCAAGCATGCACCTCTAAACCTAACTTATTTGCTATTGGCGCTGCCTTAGATAATGTTTTAGGATCTGCATTTGTATTGATTAAAATAGCATCAATACCGTTTTCTTTTAAAATACTAAATCTCTTTTCTATACTAGACTCTGATTCTTTATCTCCTACAGCAATCCATTTCCAATATTTATATTTTCCTTCAGTTTTTTCTGTTATCACTTTAGAATCAACAATTGTGTTTTGTTTTGATGCATTGTTACAAGATATAAAACCTAATACAAGGGTAATTATTGCTATTCTTAATTTCATATTAATTGTTATTTAGATATAAATTTTCCGTCTTCTTTAACCGTTAGCATTTTATTTGTGAATGGACTTTTTACTGATATGTTCCATCCCATGCTGTGGGTTTCTAATTTCGGTTCTATTATTTTTCCTTCTATTTTAATTTCTGATGTTTTTAAATTTTCTACGGAAGTAAAGTAGGTTTTATTTTCTTTAAAATGCGCAGTTTGAATACGATACATTTTATACAATTCCCACTTTATTTTATCGTCTTGAGGAATTGTGAAATTATTTTCTTTTTGAGGTGCTTCGGAAGAGAAAAATACATAACCCCATTTTTCAGGTTCGTGCATGTTTATAACGCCCATAGGGGACCAAACCCAGTTATACTCATGTAAACGCTTTCCGTTGGCATCTTTTTTTCTTTCGTATTTGCCATCTTCTGTTATTTGATAATCCCAATTTACGCGAGAAAAATTCACTCTCCAAAATTTATCAGTCGGTACGTTTTTATGAAAGTAACCTGTTTTGTATGCCGCCCAAGGAATAGCAACTTCTAAAACCCAACCTGTATCAATATCGTTTGGGTTATTGATGGTGCCATTAACTTTTACAGCCGATTTTAAGCCGGTAATATTCCAATCGTTTAATGCCACATTGGAATTTCTATATGGTTTGCTTACAAATAAATCCCAAGCGGTGTTTAATGCGTTGATCTCAAGCTCGTAGTAATTATGAGTGTCTCCGGTTGGGTCTACAAAAATTTCAAAGTCATTATTATGAAAAATAATAGCATCGCGCTTCGTGATATCGCCCCAAACATGTGGCTCGTATATTTTTGCTAAAACATAGAAATAAGTATCATCCCAAAGCATTTTAACTTCCGTTTTGTACTTAGGCTGTTTTTTGCCTTCAATATCTATAAATGGGTTTGTCCAAGCGACTTTATTCCAGGCATCTTCATTATATTCACCATCAATAGTTATAGCATCCGAAGTTTTATAAGCGGTATACGTTTCGGGAATAATGGTTGTTTCTTCCTGAGCACAACTTAAAGTTGAAATACTACAACTTAATAACAATAAAAATGTGAGCTTTAACTGCATCTATCTCGGTTTATAAACTATTGTTTTTAGTGAATTCTACTACCTCGCTAAGTTTACCAAATGCTAAAGCAATAACAGTATCTGCTGCACCATAATATACAGCCAATTTGTCTTCTTCAATATCATGTAAAGCGGCACATGGGAACACCACGTTTGGTACATCACCTACTTGCTCGTAAATTTCAGCAGGACCTAATAAATAAGGTTGTGTTCTGTATTTTACTTGGTCTGGAGCATCTTCTTCTAAAAGTGCAGAGCCCATAGCATATCTAAAGCCGTTGCACGTATTTATAACGCCATGATAGAGCATAAGCCAACCTTCATTAGTTAAAATAGGGATTGGGCCAGCGCCTATTTTGGTACATTGCCAAGCACTATCTTCAAAGTTTGTAGCTTTCATAACACAACGGTGTTCACCCCAGTATTTCATATCTGGGCTGTAACTAATATAAATATCTCCAAAAGGGGTATGGCCATTATCACTTGGTCTGCTTAACATAGCAAATTTCCCGTTTATTTTCTTCGGAAACAAAACACCATTTCTGTTGAAGGGTAAAAAAGCATTTTCACATTGAAAAAACTCTTTAAAATCGAAAGTATAACCAATACCAATGGTTGGACCATTGTAACCATTACACCAAGTAATCCAATAGCGGTCTTCGATAAAAACAACACGCGGGTCGTATTTATAGTCAGAGTCTATCATTTCAGTATTTCCAGCCTGAAATTGGATAGGTTCGTGCTCAATATCCCAGTTAATACCATCTTTACTAAAACCTGCAAAAATATTCATTTGCACTGCTTTATTGTCGCAGCGAAAAACACCAGCAAAACCATCTTTAAAAGGCACAATAGCGCTATTAAAAATACTATTAGACGATGGAATAGCATACCTATCTATAATAGGATTTTCGCTATATCTCCACATAACATCGTTACTGTTACTTGGTTTATCTTGCCAAGGTATTTGTTTCATTCTTTATAACTTTAAAATTAATTTTATACGTCTAATACTTCTTCTGTGTCTGGAAGTTTTCGAACTTTATCTAGCCAAGTAAATTTTAGAATAACCGAAGTTACTACAAAAACTAGAAGAGCTATTAATGTTTTTGGATAATCCCTAATCATAAAATAAATAGGTAATAAAACCATACTCGATTGCCAGATAATGCCAACTAAGCAATTTAGCATATCGGCTTTAAAATCAGTGTTTTTAATAACTTCCGGTTTATCTTGTTTTAATGCTTTGTAGACAGGATGCCACCAACCCCAAGGGCGAACGTTGTTGTAAAACGCTTTTAGGGTTTCCATATTGGTTGGTGCTGTTAAATAGGTGCCTAAAAAAGAACCTAATAATGATACTGCAAATATAATTGGAAATATATAAATAACTTCAATGTTTGCACAATGGTACAACCAAGAGCCTACTTCAAAATTTGCCTTATTCATGTCTAATAAAAACTGGAGGGTTGCGATAATTAATCCAGAAGTCATTCCCCAAAAGTATCCCCACCCATTAAAACGCCACCAAATCCATTTTAAGAAATTAGATGCTACATAACCACCATAAAGCGCACTAGTGATCCAAAGTGTTATGGCGTTAATAGATTCCGCAAAGAAGCCCATGATAACACCAAGAATTACAATAATAAATGATGTGATATGACTAGCTTTTATGTAATGAGACTCTTCTTCTTCTGGTTTATAATATTTTTTATAAATATCATTTACAACATAGGCTGGCCCAGAATTAACAAAGGCAGAAAATGTAGACATAAAAGCAGCTAAAAGCCCAGCGAGTAATAGTCCTTTTATACCAACAGGTACATGATTGTTAATAACTGTGGGAAGTATAATTTCTAAATCGTTAAGACTTAATGTTGGCGAAGCTGCCATAGATGGAGCTAAATACACTAAGGCTAAAACCACAATACCACCAATAAGTAAATAGCGTGGTATAAATAAAATAAGATTTGTAAAACCACTCATGTAAGCCGCCTCTTTTACCGAGCGTGTCGATAAAATACGTTGCATATCATAACTTGGGGTTGGTCCTGCAATACTTGCAAAAAAGCCTTTAAATAAGCACATGCCAATAAAAGCGCCAAACATTTTGTAGCCTTGCGTATCTACGAGGTTATTAAAAGCTGTGAGTTTACCCGTCCAAGAGCCTTCAATAGAATTTCCGAAGAAAATAGTACTCCATTCTGTTGAAATGATATTGTTTATCTCAGCATCTGAAACTGCGATAAAGGCATAAATAGCAACTAATACACCCGATAAAACCATGATGCCGTATTGGAGTACTTCGGTAGCAACTACAGAAAACATACCACCTTTAATGGTGTAAATGGTGGTTAAAAATATTATGATTAAGGCGTAACTCTGGCTTGAAGTTAGTAGGATGGCATCATTTATTATTAAGGCGATATCCCAAGGAAGAATAACCGACATAAATTTGCCAACACCTTCAAAGAAATAAGCAATAAAACCTACTGAAGCTACAATGGCAAAAATAGCCACAATAAGGTGCGAGGCCCTGCCAGCTCTATCATCTCCAAAGCGCGTTAAAATCCATTCGGAACCAGTCATGATGTTAGAACGTCTAATCCATACGGCTAGAAAAACCATAATGAAAATTTGATTCCATATAGGCCACATCCACATAAACATGAAACTTTTTGCACCATATAAAAAGAGTAGGCCAACCATCCAAGCGGTACCCGAAACATCAAACATTCCGGAGCCATTACTAAGCCCTAGGTAATACCATTTTATACTTTTGCCTCCTAAAAAATAAGAGTCTAAGCCTTTTGATGCACGTTTAGATATCCAAATACCAACACCGAGGGTTAAAAGGATATAGAGTACAATTATTATTACATCTATACTGTGCATTATTTTCCGCTGTTTTTGTTAATTCCCCAAGATTTGTTTGGCGTATTTCCCATTGTGAAATGAAGTGTTCCTCCTTCTAAAATAGTTTGATGAGAAATAAATGATTGATTGAAAGGGCTACCATTAAGTTTGGCAGATTGTATGTAAATGTTTTCTGCTGAAACGTTTTCTGCTTCAATTGTAAAACTTTTATTTTCTGAAATGTTAATAGTGGCTGTATCAAAAATAGGACTGCCAATTTCATATTCGGTAGATGCGGGGTTCATGGGGTATAAACCAATAGAACTTAAAGCGTACCAAGCACTCATTTGTCCACAATCCTCATTGCCACTTAATCCATTAGGGGTGGTGTTGTATTGTGTATCCAGGATATAGCGAGACCAATACTGTGTGCGCCAAGGTTTATCGGCATGATTAAACATATATGCAATATGGTGACTAGGTTCATTTCCATGCGCATATTGGCCAATTAATCCCGAAATATCTGCCGAGGTATTTGTACCTGTAATTTCAGAACTTTCGGTGAATAATTGCTCCAAGCGGTCGGTGAATATATCGTTACTACCGTGTAATTCAATAAAATTTTCAACGTTGTGTGGTACAAACCAACTGTGTTGCCAAGCATTACCTTCGGTATAATCGGTATGTTCTCTATGGTTTGAATACTTGGGGTCGAAGGGTGTGTGCCAAGATGTTCCATCTTCTGCTTTTCCTCTCATAAAGCCTGTTGTATTATCAAATAAAAATTTATAAGCTTGTGAGCGTTTTGAGAAATAATTGTAATCTTCGGTTTTTCCTAAAGCCTCAGCCATTTGTGCTACACACCAATCATCATAAGCATATTCTAGTGTTATGGTAACCGATTCGTCTAATAAATTATAAGGAATATATCCATATTCTTTATAGAATTTCAAACCACGTTCATCTTGCATCATAGTGGTTTTCATGGCTTCGTATACTTTTTCAGCATCAAAACCTCGAATACCTTTTAAATAGGCTTCAACAATTACCGGAATAGAGTGGTAACCTGTCATGGTGTTTGTTTCATTGCCGTAAAGCGTCCAAACAGGTAAAATCTTTTTAGTGTCGTAATAGGCCAACATGGTGTTGGTTATATCTGATACTTTTTCCGGAGCTATTAGTGTAAGTAGAGGGTGTTCTGCCCTAAACGTATCCCATAGTGAGAGCGTGGAATACGCTGTATAATCTAAGGCAGTTACAACACTATCATTTTCTTTTCTAAATTGCCCATTTTTATCGCTAAAAGTAACAGGTGCTAATTGAGCATGATACATAGCGGTGTAAAAAATGGTTTTTAAAGAATCTATATCGGTTTCTACTTTTATTTTAGCTAAAGCAGTTTCCCATGTAGATTCTGCTTGTGTTTTTACAGTTTCGAAATTAAAATCATTAGCTTCTAAATTGCCTTTAGCGTTATCTACACTAACGGATGATAAGGCTACTTTGGCAAGAAGCTCATTATTATCATCTGTTTTAAAAAATAGTTGTGTAGCTGTTTGTATGCCTTTGGCAATATTACTTTCAATAGTCTTTGTATCAGAAACTAAAGTTTGTTTTGTGATAGGCTTGGAGAATTTAGCAACAAAAAACACTTTTTGATTTTTTGCCCAACCTGTACTGTGTCGGTAACCACTTATGGTATACTCGTCTTCAATTTCTATAGAGGTTTGCGTGGCTTTATCCCAATTAATTCCAAAACCTAAATTCACAACTATGGTTTGAATGTCTGCTGGTTTAAATGTGTATTTGTGGTATGCTGTGCGTAGTGATGTTGTTAATTCAACATTAATATTATGGTCTTCAAGAAAAACTTGATAATAACCCGGAGTTGCTTTTTCGTTACTATGGCTATATGTAGATTTATAGCTAAGAGAATCTCGCGATTTTGGTGTTGTAGATATATCTACAGCTTTATTTACAGGCATAAATAACACATCGGCTAAGTCCCCAATACCTGTGCCACTTAAGCTTAAATGACTAAAACCAACAGCTATAGAATCGGAGTAATGGTAACCAGAACACCAGTCCCAACTGCTTTTTCCGTTTACTGGGCTTACTTGTAACATTCCAAATGGTACTGTTGCACCTGGGTAAGTATGTCCATGACCACCAGTACCTATAAAAGGATTTACATGTTTGGTAATAGAATCATTTTTAGGATGCTTTTTTTCGATACTTTTGTTGCAACTTGTGATTAAAAGGATAGAGAAAAAAAGTAGTGTAAAGTTTTTCATAAAATGATTTAAGCGGTTTAATTATTTAAATTTTCATAAATTTAGCCAATATTAAAAGTTATTTAGACGGATAACGTATTAACTCAGGTAAACATCAAAAAATACCTATAATTTTTTTTACTCTCGTGGATTTTATATCAAATCACCTCTATAAAGTATCCTTAAAACACCATATTCTTTTTTGGTTAGTATATTTTACTCTAAACACGTTACGCTGGGGCAGTTACTTTGATGATGTCTCTTTTGAAGGTGTTTTAAAGTTTCCTTACTGGTATTCATTAAAAACAAATACTTTGGGATTCCCGATACATATGATATTATGTTATCTCAATATTTATGTACTTATGCCTAAGCTGGCTTTTAAGAAAAAGTATGTTTCCTATATCGTGCTTATGCTGTCTGCTATTTTTATTATGGTGGTTATAAAATTTAATTTAACCTATTTTATGGTGAGTCAAAATGTATGGCCAGAGGGACCAGAGACCATAACGAACCTATCGCTTAATTATACTATAGACATGATGTTTGGCGAGCTTTATGTTGTTACGTTTGTTACGGCAATTAAAGTAACTTTAGATTTTTTAGAAGAACATAGACGTGTTGCCGATTTGGAAAAAACGCAATTAGAAACCGAGTTATTGTTTTTAAAAACGCAAATTTCTCCTCATTTCTTTTTTAATACATTAAATAATATTTATTCTTTATCGGTAGAAAATTCAAAGAAAACCCCAAAAATTATTCTGAAGTTGGCAGAATTAATGCGTTATCTACTTTATGAAACAAAAAATAAGCGACAATCTTTAGAAGCCGAAATACTTTGCATTCAAAATTATTTAGACCTCGAGCGCGTAAGGCATAATGATGAATTAGAGATAGATATGTCTATTTCTGGTGATATTTCAGATAAAGAAATTGCTCCAATAATTCTTCTGTCTTTTATAGAAAATGCATTTAAGCATGGTGTACATAAAAATATAGGAGAAGTTAAAATTGAAATTGATTTATCTATTAAAGAAGATTTTCTGTATTTTACAATTTCTAATCCTATGCCGTTGATAACGGAGTATCAGGAAACGTTTAGCGAATCTAGTGGGATTGGTTTGGAAAACGTGAAAAAAAGGTTAGCATTAGGCTATCAAAAAAATGATTATAAATTAGATATTAATAGTGATAACGACAAGTTTGTTGTTCAGCTTAAAATAAGAGTCTCTTAAAAACGAATACAACCTCCATGAAAATAAAATGCTTAATAATAGACGATGAACCTCTCGCAATAAATGTTATTAAAAACTATTTGGAGCAAATAGAAGATTTTGAACTTATTAGTACGTTTAATAATGCTATAGATGGTTTAAATTTTTTAAAAAGTAACACTGTAGATGTTATCTTTTTGGATATTAATATGCCTGTACTCGATGGTTTAAACTTTATTAAGAGTTTAGAGAACCCGCCGCTTTTAATTATTACAAGTGCTTACGATGAGTTTGCTGTAGAAACCTATGAACTTGATGTTTTAGATTACTTAATTAAACCTATTGAATTCCCGAGGTTTATGAAGGCCTTAAACAAGGTGAATAGGAGGTTAGAGAACAATAAAGTGATAGTAGATACTTCTAAGGATAGACCTTATATTTTTGTTAAAATTGATAAGAAGAAAATGAAAAAAATCTTTTTAGATGAAATTTTAACTGTGGAATCGTTAAAAGATTATCTGAAAATAAACACCCTTACGGGGAAATATATTATACACAGTACATTATCGGATTTTACAAATTTACTACCATCAAACGATTTTCTGCGTATCCATAGATCGTACACAGTGGCTTTAGATAAAATTGATGCTGTAGAAGGTAATAGTGTAGAGATAGAAGGCCTTAGGTATGTAATAGGAAGGTCTTATATTGAAGAAGTTAAACAAAAAATATTGAACTCCTCTATATAAGACCTTGGTTGGTTTTATTTGCTATTAATAAATCCTAAAAATGATAACGTTTAAAGGCTTCAATTGCTGCATAATCAGCTAATCCTAAATCGTTGTATTTTTTTGCTGTTAGTCTATTTCTATCTTCAACTCTTACCCAAAACTCTCTGTTATCATCTCCTTGAAACATAACACCATCTTTTTGAGATTGATGATAGAATATCGCATGTCTTTTTCTTAAAACTTGATCTGGACTCATTGGTACAGCCATTTCTATTTCGTAAGATTCCCATTCGTGCCATGCACCACGGTATAACCAAACCCAACAATCGTCCATATAGCTATTAGGTTTTAATGTTTTTAAAGCTATAAATATAGCGTCTAAACAAACCTTGTGAGTACCATGCGGATCGGCTAAATCGCCAGCAGCATATATTTGGTGAGGTTTTATGTTGTCTATTAGGTTAGCTACAATGGTAAAATCATCTTCTGATAAATTATTCTTTTTTATGGTTCCAGTTTCGTAAAACGGAAGGTCTAAAAAGTGAACATGATCATCGTCTAATCCGAAATAACGTGTTGCACCAAGAGATTCACTTCTTCTAATACGCCCTTTCAGCTTTCTTACTTCAAGAGAGTCTATTTCGTTACCTGTTTTGTTGTTTAGGTAATCTATAATAGCTTGAGGTTCTTTGGAATCCGCATTAAACGATTTTGCTATTTCGGCAAACTTCATAGCCTCTTCATCAGAAACCGCAATGTTTCCCGAGGTTTGGTATGCAATATGTACATCATGTCCTTGTTGAACTAGTCTATCAAAAGTACCTCCCATAGAAATAACATCATCATCTGGGTGTGGACTAAATATAATAACGCGTTTTCTTTCTGGTGTAGCGCGTTCTGGACGGCTAGAGTCGTCTGCATTTGGTTTTCCTCCTGGCCAACCAGTAATGGTTTTTTGCATCTTGTTAAACATTTTGATGTTTAAATCATATGCAGAGCCTTCTTCAGCTATTAAATCAGACATGCCATTATCATTATAATCTTTGTCTGTTAATTTAAGGAAAGGCTTCTCTGTTAATTGGCTTAACCAAACAACAGCTTTAAGTTCTAATTCTTCGGTCCATTTGCATGAAGCTACCAACCATGGTGTTTTAACACGAGTAAGTTCTGCCGATGCGCCTTGATCTAATACAAATGTTGTGTTGTTGTGTTCTTGTAAATACGTTGCAGGAACTTGACCAGTAACGTCTCCTTCAATAGTATCTTTTAGAATACTAGCTTTGTTTAAACCCCACCCAAGTAAAACAATTCGTTTAGCGCTTCTTACGGTGCCAACACCCATTGTTATTGCTTTTCTAGGCACGTTATCTATCCCTAAAAAAGAAGGTGCAGCATCTGCTCTTGTAATATGATCGAGTATAATGCTACGTGTTCTAGAATTAAAGTGAGATCCAGGTTCATTAAAGCCCACATGTCCTGTTCGACCTATACCTAATAATTGAAAGTCTAAGCCTCCTAATTCTGTAATTTTATTTTCGTAATCAATGCAATATTGGTGTAAATCGTCTGGGCTTACAGTACCGTTTGGTACGTTAACATTTTCAGGAAGAATATCAACATGATTAAATAAGTGTTCATGCATGAAGTAGTAATAACTTTGAATGTTGTTTTTATCCATAGGATAATATTCATCCAAATTAAAAGATACCACGTTAGCAAAACTTAGGCCATCTTCTTTGTGCATTCTTACTAGTTCTTCGTAAACTTTTATTGGTGAAGATCCTGTTGCAAGACCTAAAACGCAAGGTTTGTTTGCGGCGCTTTTTTCTTTAATTAAAGTCGCTATTTCTTGTGCTACAATAATTGAGGCTTCTTGTGATGATTCGAAAATTACGTTGTGTATTTTTTCAAAACGTGTTTCTTCAAATTTACCGGCTTCTTTGTATTTAATAAGTTCTGTTTGCATATTACTTGTAATTTGTGCTTAGTGACTCAAAACTATCTTTTTATTGCTTTTTTACCTTATAATTTCGACCAGTAACTTCAGGTCATAGACAAAAAAAACAGTTAAGTGACATGTTTTATAAAAACGAGTTTAATCTTCTGATGTAATCTCTAAGCTATGTTTTGCGTAATTGAACCCTAAAGCTTCATACCTTTTTGCTAAGTGAATTAGGCGTGTTTGGAAATCTCCCCAGTCTTTGGTTTCATAAGTAGACCAAACCACCTCAGATAGTGCTGTTAGCCTTGGTAAAACCATATATTCTACATGCTCTGGTGTTTTCATATATTCACTCCAAACATTAGCTTGGGCTCCTAAAATATACTTTTGCTCTTCTTTAGTTAGTTCTTTTGGAAGCGGATTATAGCTATACACTTTTTCTACGGGTGTGTAACCTCCTATGGCAAGTGGTTCGTTTTTTCTATCTTTAGTTTGATAAAAATCGAAGTAACAAAACCCTGTTGGCGTCATAACTACATTATGGTGCATTTTTGCTGCTTGAATACCTCCTTTTTCACCTCGCCAAGACATTACCGCAGCGTTAGGGGCTAAACCACCTTCTAGAATTTCGTCCCAACCAATAATATTTCTACCTTTTGAGTTTAAGAACTTTTCAATACGTCTAATAAAGTAACTCTGTAATTCATGCTCGTCTTTTAAGCCCTCTTTTTTTATAATGTCTTGAGCTAATTTGCTTGTTTTCCATTGTGTTTTCGGAGCTTCATCGCCTCCAATATGTATTAATTTACTAGGGAAAAGTGAAATAACTTCAGTTAAAACATCTTCTAAAAATTTAAAAGTTTCTTCGCTTGGTGCATATATTTCTGGAAATACGCCCCATCTTTTACCAACTTCATATTGTTCGCCTGTGTTTCCAAGTTCTGGGTAAGCCGTAATGGCAGCAAGAGAGTGTCCGGGTAATTCAATTTCTGGAATTATGGTAATGTGTCTTGTTTCCGCGTAAGCGACAACCTCCTTAATATCTTCTTGGGTGTAAAAACCACCGTAGGGTTTACCATCGTATTCTACCTCGGGTTTGTTCCATGTGTTACCATGACCAACAATAGTTTCTTTTCTAATGCTACCAATAGATGTAAGTTTTGGATATTTTTTAATTTCTATACGCCATCCTTGATCTTCGGTTAGATGCCAATGAAAAGTGTTCATTTTGTGCATGGCCAATATGTCGATGTATTTTTTTACGAACGACACTGGGAAAAAATGACGAGCAACATCTAAGTGCATGCCTCTATAAACAAATTTTGGACTGTCAGTAATGCTTGTTGCAGGAATTGAAACTTCCGCTTGAGTGTTGCTAGCAGTTGCTGGTGAGGGAATTAACTGACTTAAGGTTTGAATACCATAAAACACACCAGCGCTTGTTTTACCGGTAATTGTAATTTGATTGTAGCTTACGGAAAGCGTATATCCTTCGTTATTCTCTATGGTATCATCTAGTTTTAATAGAATGTTGCCTTCGGTTTCTTTTGAAAAAGGAATGCGTTTACCAGAAACAGTACTTAGTATTTCAGAAAGGTATTGTCCTTCGTTTTCTAAAGTGGTTTCTGCGGTAATCGTTGTGTTTTCATCCAACAAAAAACGGCCATCGGAAATTTGTAATGACGTTGGTTTTGGAATAATGAGATAATCGGCTTTGGTATTAATAACCTTAGCATACTTGTTTGAGCAGGCTGAAACGATGATGCACAGCGCAATTAGTAGAGTGTTTTTCATTATGAGTGTGTTGTTAGTTTTAAATGTTTAAAAAACAATAAGTTCGTCGATTAGAATTAGCGAAGCATTACCAGCTCTGCGGTGACCTTCTGGAATAGGGTTAACGCTTTTAGCTTTTACTTTTATAGATTTTACTTTTGTTTTTTTGAATGCTATGGTAGATTTTACTTTGTTTCTGCCTTGAGTATGGCTGGCTTCTAGTTGTTTAGTTTCGCCAAGTTTGGTAAAGTTTTTACCGTCTTTAGAACCGTAAATCTCGATATATTCAGGAACATAAACACTAGAGTTTGTAAACCTAAGGCTAGTAATTTCTAGAGATTGAATGTCTGTAAGTTCTTCGAAGATTAAATCGACATCTAAATCACCTTTAATGTTTTGCCAATTACGATCGCCACGGTTTAATTTTCCGAAGTTTAAATCTATTAACTTGTTTGTTTCTTGTGTATCGGTAATTTTTGGTGCATGATAAATAACTTTTGCTCCAACAGCTTTATGTATAAGGAAGGTTTTTTCTGAAATATTGCCTATTTGTTCCTCTTTGTAAAACGTGGTTGCTTTTAAAGTAGTTGTGTTTTGGATAGTAAAAGGATTCTCATATTTTGTAGAGGCTAGCGAAGGTTCTGTGCCATCTAATGTGTAGTAAATATCCATACCATTAACTTCGGTTTTAAGAGCAATTTCTATACTGCCATTGTTTTGTCCTGTATGATATATTCTGGCATTATAAGCACTTGTTGCATAACGCTCGCCTTTTTGATCTAAACGCTTAAATTGGTTGAGTAAACGGTTTGTAAAATCATTCCAGTTTTTGTTGGATTGACTGGTCCATCCATTTTCCGCCACAGCGTATAAACGTGGAAAAGTCATGTATGTAATTTGGCTCCAATTTCTAAGCGACTCTGTCCATAAATTACCTTGAAGACCTAAGACATGTTTGCCTTGCTCGGTAGTTAAACTATCGGAAATTATTTTATAGTTGTAGGTATCTTTTAAAAAAGAGTAGGAGTAGCCAAGGTTGGGCTCTAAATCGTCGTCACCTTGTTTTAAATCGAAATAGCAGTAGCGTGAAGGCGTCATAATTACATCGTGGCCTTGTCTGGCTGCTGCAATGCCTCCTTTTTCTCCGCGCCAAGACATAACTGTTGCGTTTGGAGCTAAACCGCCTTCTAGAATTTCGTCCCAGCCAATCATGTTTTTACCATGAGCATTTACTATTTTTTCTACACGTTTAACAAAATAGCTTTGTAGCTCGTGTGTATCGGCAAGATTTTCTTCTTTCATGCGGAGTTGGCAATCTGGGTCCACTTCCCAAGCTTCTTTATTACACTCATCGCCACCAATATGCATATAATCGAATGGGAATAAATCCATAACTTCACCTAGTACATTTTCAACAAACTCAAAGGTGATTTCTTTTCCTGGGCAATAGGTGTTATTTCTAACCACACCGCCAGTGCCGACGTAAAAAGGACCTGTAGAACATGAGATTTCTGGATAAGATGCTATAGCTGCCAGTGAGTGACCAGGCATATCTATTTCCGGAATTATTTCAATATAACGCGCTTTAGCGTAAGCAACAATTTCTTTAATATCGTCTTGTGTGTAAAAACCGCCGTATGTTGCTTTTTCGCCAGGTTGCTGCGTTGGGCGTCCCCACCAATTAGAGGTGCTTTCGTCTTTCTCATTTTGGTTTACACGCCAAGCGCCAACTTCTGTTAATTTTGGATATTTTTTAATTTCTATGCGCCATCCATTATCGTCTGATAAATGCCAGTGAAAACGGTTTAGTTTTACCTCTGCCATAAAATCGATAGCATCTTTTACTTCTTCTTTTGTGAAAAAATGACGAGAAACATCGAGCATATAACCACGCCATTTAAAAGCCGGTTCGTCTTTAATAATAACAGATGGAATACCCCAAATAGTATTTGTTTGTTTTTCTTTGGAATAAAATGTTGTTGGGAGTAATTGACCAATGGTTTCCATAGCATAGAAAAAACCGGCTGGTGTGGCCGATTTTACATTTATGCCCCCTGTATTAATGACTAATTCGTAAGCTTCAGGGTTGAGGGATTTTTTATTATAAAAAACAATATCTGCTTGTTCATTATTTATACTTATTTCTGGGATCCATCCGGATGCCATTTCAAATGTTTTGAAAAAATTGGTTGCAATAATTTTTTGCTCTTCATTATTAACCGATACAGTTGTTTTCTCGTTAATAATAAAATGGCCGTCGCCCTCTATTAATTCTGCCGGTAACGGGATAATTGCAGTTTTTCCTACTTTAAGTTCTTTTTTATCGCATGATGTAAGTGTTAATAAGAAACATAATAAGTAGGGGGTTAATGTGCTTTTTATCTTTCTAAAAAGGGTACTCATGTTTTGGTTAATGATTTAAAAATTTGTTCAATCTTAAGCTAGAATATAGGAAAAGTAATATAGTGATTGTAAGTAATGATGGGGATAAAAATATGCTTATTAAGATTTCTTTAGCTATAATTTCGACCAATAACCTTCTAGTAAAGATTAAGGTAGTGTTTTCTTTAATGTTGTTTTGCTTTTGAAGATGATATTATAAGCGAATGTATATGATTTATAATATTTAGGATGAATATTAAGAATTAATTTTATCTGGGCTATGTAATGTTAAGTTGTTAGTTGATTAATAGATGAGTGTAATTGAAATTCATTTATTTATAATTTTATCTGATTTTTTGCAAGTGGGTAATCGTATATTAGTTGAACCTATGTAAGGCAATATATATATATGGTAATTTTTATTTATAACAGGTAAGAGCAAAATAAAACTGGATTTATAAGTATTAGGATAAACACGCTTTTCGAGATTTAATGGTTTTATTTTAATTCATTTATAATTATTTATCGATTCCTAGAGGTTGTTGGTCGAAATTTCTATCTAATTAACATTAAGAATATATAAGTTTATTCTGTTATTAACATATATTTTGAATTTTTTTAACATAAACGTTAAAATCTCCAATTGTTATCTAAGATTCATTTTTAGAACATACATATTGTTAAGAATAATAACTAATTACTAAAATTTTAATTATTAATTAACTCACATTTCTATGAAAATTAAATTAAAAAATTTCTCTTTCTATCGAAAAAAAGAGCACTTAAGTTTTTTCTTGAGCGTTTTAGTTTTTTCGTGCGTTTCTACCAGTTATGGTTTGGAACCTATTACGAGTGTAGAATTTAAAAAAACTACTAACTATTTACAACAACAAGTAAAAGGAACAATTACCGATATTAACGGTCAACCAATACCCGGTGTTAATATTGTTGAAAAAGGCACAGCTAATGGAGCTCAATCTGATTTTGATGGAGGTTTCTCGATAACACCATCCAATGCAAATGCAGTGTTAGTATTTTCATTTGTTGGTTTTGTTACAAAAGAAGTTCCTATTGGTAACCAAACTAACCTTAAAATTGTTTTAGATGAAGATATTTCTCAATTAGATGAGGTTGTTGTTGTTGGTTATGGTACACAGAAAAAAGTGAATTTAACAGCTGCTGTTTCTGTAGTAGGAACGGAAGTTTTTGCTGATAGACCTACAGCAAATGCGGCTCGTTCTTTACAAGGTACCGTTCCAGGTTTAGTTGTTTCTAACTCAACAGCTGGTGGTGAACCTGGTGCTGACTCTAGCATTAACATTCGTGGTTACATAACAAGTAATGGTGGTATTCAAGATAACCCCCCATTAGTATTAATTGATGGTATTCGTATGAGCTTAAGCGATATTAACCCAGAAGATATCGAATCTGTATCTGTGCTTAAAGATGCTGCTGCTGCTGCTATTTATGGTTCTAACGCTTCGGCGGGTGCTATTTTAATTACTACTAAAAGCGGTAAAAATTCAAATGGAAAAGCTAGGGTAAGTTATAGAAGTAATGTATCCTTTACATCACCAACAACGTATCCGGATGCTGCAAGCCCTATAAATTTTGCTTATGCTATTAACGATGCGCGTACTAATAACCGTCAAGGCGTTTATTATGATGAAACTGATTTAGCTAATATTATATCTAACATGGCAAACCCTGGTAGCGCACCTTCTATTGAGAGTAATGCTTCTGGAAATGGTTGGAACTATGGAACAATTGGTATTCAGGGTACTGGCGCTACAAATTGGGATGAGATTATTTTGAAAAAAACAGCATTAAGAACAAAACACGATTTAAGCATATCTGGTGGAGATCAAAAAATGAACTACTACCTTTCTGCTGGTGCCTATGATGAGGATGGATTATTAGCTGTTGGCGATGAGTCTTTCCAAAGGTATAATTTAGACGCAAAATTTAGTGCACAAGCTAATAAATGGCTAACTGTTGAATTGTACAGTAAATTCTTAAAAAGTTATACAGATTTCCCGTCAGAAACAGGTCAAGGTAGTGACATTCGTAACAAAACTAGAGTATTAGATCTAATTACTAAAATAAAACCAACCTTACCTCAATTTGATCCTATTTATGGTGAAGAACTGCTGCAACACGCGTATTATCCATTTTGGGAATTTCAACGTTTAAAAGTTAGAACAGATCAGGTAATACTATCACCTAAATTTATTATTCAAGCGTCTAAGAACCTGAAATTAAACTTAGATTTAAATTATAGAAAAACGAACGTTTTTAGAGAAGAGACAGTGTTAGCTCATCAACAAATTGTTCCAAATGGACTTGTTGATAGAAGAAGTCAAGAACAATCGTCGTATTCACCAACTGTAAGTAGAACAGAATATTTTTCGCCAAATTTTTATGCCACATACGATAAATCTTTTAACAAGCATAATGTTAATGTAACTTCAGGTATTACTAGTGAGTTAAACAACTTTTATTCGCTTGGGGCAACCACAGATTATTTAATTACAAACAACATAGTGTCCTTAAATGCATCGTTAGATGATGACCAAACGGTTAATGAATCTATAACAAACTGGTCTACTATGGGGTATTTTGGTAGATTTAGATATAATTATGATGAAAAATATTTGCTAGAGTTTACATACAGAAGGGATGCTGCTTCTCGATTTGCTCCAGAAGACAGATGGGTAGGATTACCAAGTTTCTCTGCTGGTTATAATGTTGCTAGAGAAGATTTTTGGCCTTTTGAGAGTATTAACACTTTTAAATTAAGAGGTTCTTATGGTTCTTTGGGTAGTCAACAAGTTGCACCAAATTACGGTTACCTATCGCTAATAGACACGGATAATCAAACAGGATTTTTATTTGATGGCCAACAAGGTAATTTTGCTCAAACACCAGGTTTTACAACAGAAAGTTTAACTTGGGAAACAGTTAAAACAACAGATATTGGTTTTGATTTAGGTGCTTTTAATAATAAGTTAACTATGGCATTTTCTTGGTATAGAATAGATACTGAAGATGTTATTGGACAAGGTTTGGAGTTACCTGCAACATTAGGAGCATCTCCTCCTTTACGAAATGTTGGAACCGTTAGAGTTCAAGGTTTTGATCTTGAAATAAATTGGAGACAACAATTAGGAGATTTTGGTTATAGTGTGAGAGGTGTATTAAATGATTACAAACGTACGGTTACAGAATTTCCAAATGAAACTAATTTACTTACTAGTAATTTCGTAGGATTAGATTTAGGAGATATTTATGGTTATGAAACTGATGGTTTATTTCAAACCAATGAAGAAGCTGATGCTTATACTGCAGAAGTAAATCAAACTGCTATTAATGGCTTTACTTATGAGGCTGGAGATTTAAGATATGTAGATCAAAATGGAGATGGTGTAATTAATAATGGAGATGGTACTGCTGATGAAAGTGGCGATCTTATGGTTATAGGTAACAATACGCCACGATACCAATATGGTATTACACTTGGTATGAATTATAAAAACTTCGATTTTAACGCTTTTATACAAGGTGTTGGAAAACGTGATGTAAATTTAGTTCAAGGAAATTCTCAAGGATTTAGAGGTCCATCTAACGGACCATTTCATGCCTTTGTTTGGGAAGGTCATTTAGATTATTTTAGACCAGATGATACTACTAGCCCGTTAGGAGCTAACACAGATGCTTATTTTCCTAAACCATATTTAAATGGTGGAGGTAGAACAAACAAAAACTATAGTCAAAACACAACACACTTTATACAAAGCGGTGCTTATGCTAGACTTAAAAGTATACAGATAGGATATACAATACCTAAGGTTGTAACAAACAAGCTAAACATCAATAATATTAGAATGTACGTTACAGGTGAAAACCTATTTACTGCAACTGACTTAATCTTTTTCGATCCAGAAACAGTAAGAGGAAGCAATGATTTATTAGGTAGCGCATCATCTTATCCACTATCAAAAATAGTTTCATTTGGAGTTAATGTATCACTTTAAAAAAAGAATAATTATGAAAAATATATTAAAATTACTTATTCTGAGTTCAATATTTTCTTTGACATCTTGTGAAGATTTTTTAGAAAAAATTCCTTTGGACACAGTTTCTGAAGCGTCGTTTTATCAAAATTCATCAGACCTTCAAGCAGCCGTTAATGGCTTTTATAATGATTTACCTGGTTGGGCAAGTACTGGAGTTGGATTTAACACTTTGCCGGATAGTAATACCGATATGGGATTAACCGAAAACCCAAGTAATAGACTAAGCGGGCTAAGTTTAGAAGTTCCCTCTGCGGCAACTAACAGCATATGGAGCTGGGATGAAGTAAGAGAGGCAAACTGGCTTATTGATCATTTAGATCAAGCAGTAGCAAGTAGTGAAGGAGATCAAATTTTAGTTGATCAATATTCAGGTGAAGCTTATTTTTTCAGAGCTTACTATTATTTTAATTTATTAAACAGCTACGGTGATTTGCCGATATATCCTGAGTATTTTGATAATACTGATACGGAATTGCTTTATAAAGCTAGAGATCCTAGAAATGAAGTTGTTGATTTTATGCTTTCAGATTTAGATACAGCTATAAGTTTAATGCAATCTTATCCAGAAATTTCTAGTCACCCAAGAATTAGTAAAGAAGCTGCTCAGCTTTTCAAAGCAAGAGTAGCCTTATATGAAGGAACTTGGGAAAAGTACCATAGTGGTACTGACTTTGGTGTAGCTGGTTCTGATGGTTCAACGTATTTACAAATAGCTGCCAATGCCGCTGAAGCTGTAATGAATAGTGGAGTATTTTCTTTACATGATGATTACAGTACATTATTTAACCAAGTTGGATTAAGTGATAATACAGAGGTGATGCTTTGGAGAGATTATGACGCAATACAATTCTCAAACGACAATGTAATACAAATATCTTGGCCTAATCGTTGTGGGTATACTAAGTTTGCTGTTGATAGCTATTTAGCTGCAGATGGTTTACCTACTGCAGTTAGTACTCTTGATGGAAGTAGTACAGACTTAAATACTATTGAAATTGGTAGAGATCCTAGGTTAGCGGCCTTAATAATGGTACCAGGAGACGAAGTAGAAATACGAGATGGTGTAACCTCTGTATGGGAATTCCCAGACTGGACGGATGCCAACACGGGTAATACAGGTTATGAAAGCCAAAAATATAGAAATGTAAATTATGATGCTGCTTTCAGTAATTTTACTTTAAACACATCTAGAATCATTATGCGTTATGCTGAAGTACTACTAATATTTGCTGAGGCTAAAGCAGAATTAGGCTCAATTACACAGTCAGATTTAGATAAATCTGTAAATTTATTACGTACTCGTGTTGGTATGCCGGGAATTACTCTAGGAGCCATTACAACAGATCCTAATTGGCCAAACTATGGTTATACTTTAACATCTATTATATACGAGGTTCGTAGAGAACGTTCTGTTGAGCTTATGGCTGAAGGATTTAGAACTGATGATTTAAACAGATGGAGAGCACATGCTTTAATTGATGGAGATCAACCAAGAGGCGCTTTTTATAACGATGGTGTAGTAAACACTTTACCATTGGCAACACCATTAGATGCAGAAGGATTCTTATTACCTTTTTCAAACTTTGGTAATTATAACTTTGATGAATCTAGAGCTTATTTATCACCAATACCTTTAGATCAATTACAACTTAACCCTAACCTAATACAAAACCCAGGTTGGGAATAATAATTTATAAATAGTAACCGCAAAGTTGTTTACAAAAAGCTCAACACCTGTTTTAGGTGTTGAGCTTTTTTATTTGTAGTTTTTTAGTCTGTTGAGCAATATGCTTAGCCTAATAGATGTTAAAATAATACCTCAAAAATTAATTAAACGGGTAGTATAATTATAATGGCTTATCTTGCGGCCGTTTTAATTGTAGTTGCTACAATTAGCATAAAAGTTATAATCATGAAGAATAGTAATATTAGCGAAGATCAAGTCGCTCAAATTAATAAAGTAATAGAGAATTATTTTAATACAAATACGGAAAAAAACTCGATTCCGGCTAAGGATATTATGTCCGATTTAATAGAGGCAGGAGTTTTTACAAAAGACACAAAAAAAGGGTTACCGCTTCGTAAAGTTTTTAGAGCTTTAGATAAAGAAAAAGCATTAGATAAAATTCCTGCTGTACATGCAGAACGTACAGAAACAGCTGTTTATTGGTATTTATTAAGAGAAGGAGCAGAGTTTGTACCGAATGAAGCTATTGGTGCGGTTTCTAAAAAAGAAAAAGCACAAGAAACAAGAGAAAATAGTGATGAGTTTTATGTTTTAGACCTATGTGATGAGGTGCTTAGCGAAAAAGCATCGCGTAAACATACCTTTCCTTTTTTACTAGGAGATATGCATAAAAGAGGAAAAACGAGAACTAAATTGCCATTAGCAGCTTTTTATAAAGAAGCTAATTTAGTTATTGAGTTTTTAGAAAAGGAAAGTGAAGCTGATCAAGATGAAGAGAAACTGAACGTAATGACGGTTAGTGGTATAACTAGAGCTGAACAAATAAAAAAATATAATAAAAGACGTAGAGACGTCCTTCAAAAGAAGAAAATTCATTTAGTTGAGATTGATTATGCTGCTTTTGAAAATGATAAAGAAAATCGTTTAGTACGTAATAAAGAACAAGATATATTACTTTTGAAAGAGTTACTTAATGTGTATATAAAATAATTTTAATTCATATTTTATCCAGAGTTTTTCGAGAACTAGAATAGTTTTAAATGAAAAATATTAGAGCCTATATAGAAGAGACCATAACGGTAAATGATACCGATTGGACGTTGTTTTCATCTAAATTAATTAAGCGTGAGTTTAATAAAAAAGATAAACTTACCGATGTTGGTCAGGTGGAAAACTACATCTCTTTTATAGAATCTGGTATAGCACGTTTTTTAATTCCTAAGGAAGATAAAGAGAAAGAAATCACTTTCGGATTTTGTTTTGAAAATGAATTTATAAGCGCTTACGATTCGTTTTTAACACACAAACCATCGCTCTACCAAATAGAGGCGCTTACCAATATGGTTATCTGGAGCATTTCTTATAAAGATTTACAAGAGGTATATGAAAAAAGTTTTGTTGGTAATGTTATTGGGCGCATGTCGTCAGAGCGTCTATTTTTAATAAAATCTAAACGAGAACAATCGCTTTTAAATGAAACTGCAGAAGAGCGTTACCTTAAATTATTTACAGAGCGACCGAACTTAATTAAAGAAGTACCTTTAAAATATATTGCTTCGTATATCGGGGTTACAGCCCAGGCTTTAAGCCGAATTAGGAAACGAATTTCTTAACCTAGGTTCATTGTAATTTCCATAAAGTAATATGACCTTTGTTATTTAAACAAAGATTATGAGTATTCTTATTTTTATTATCATTTTATGGTATACAGGTTTGTTTTTTCAAACGTTCTTTTTGCATCGTTATGCGGCGCATCAAACCTTTACCATGTCTAAAATAGCAGAGCGTATATGTTTCTTTTTAACTTGGGTTTTTCAAGGTTCTAATTATTTAAGTGCTTATGGCTATGGCGTTATGCATAGAATGCACCATGCTTATGCCGATACAGAAAAAGATCCGCATTCGCCTAAATATGATGCCAATGTGTTTTCTATGATGTGGCGTACAAAGAACATTTATCAAGATATAAATCAAAAACGAATTGAGGTTGCCGATAAGTTTACTAAAAACGTTCCACAATGGGAGTCTTTCGATAAGTTTGCAAGTTCTAGAGTGTCTCGATTAGTTTGGGCTGCTTTATACACTGTGTTTTTTATTTTCTTTGCAACTGCTTGGTGGCAATGGTTATTTTTACCTGTAGCTTTTTTAATGGCACCAATACACGGCGTAATTATAAATTGGTTTGCTCATATTTATGGGTATAGAAATTTTAAAGTTGCCGATACGTCTAAAAACTTATTACCATTCGATTTTTTAATGATGGGTGAAGGCTATCATAATAATCATCATTCTCACAGTGGACGTGCAAATTTTGGAGTGCGTTGGTTTGAGGTTGATATTACGTATTGTATTATGGTTGTTTTAGATAAACTACATATTATTAAATTGAAGAAAGCTGTTAGTTAGTAAATTCGGTATCATATAATAAAAACAAAAAAGCAACCTATATAGATAGGTTGCTTTTTTGTTTTCTGTAGATTAAAAAATGTTAATTAGTTTGAATCACACTCTGGTCAGGACTAATCAATATTTTATTCAAAACTCTTTGAATATTTATGTTGTCTTGTTGAGGGATTAGAAAAGATTCTAAATCTTCCGAAGTATTAATTTGCTCGTACTTATCAATAAAACCGTAACCTTTGTAGCTGCTGTTTTCAATTAAAATAAAAGCTTCTTCATTTTCATATCGTCCTTTTTGTTTTACAATCACATTTTTAGACATGTTTTTAAGATAATCTATAGCTTGTTTAACACGAAGATTATATAAAGCCATCGATTCTTTTTTATCACAAATACCTTTGCAAGATTGAATAGGGTAGAGCGAACAATTTGGAGTGCTTTCATGTAGATGCGTGTATTTTGGACATAAGTTAAACTGTTTACAAAGCACTTCTAAATAATTACGACATTCTTGAATACTGTATAGTATTTGTATGGCATTTGGTGTTGATTTTAGTGTATTATAAGCTAAATGTATTATGCCATTTCTATCTTGATAACTGAATATAGCATACGCTTTAGGAGCGCGTTTTGGTGCTTGATTGTATTTTGGCTGATGCTCCTTTAATGCCGCATCTTCCATAAGTAATGCAATGGTTTCACTACCTGAAAGCTCGTAATCTACATCGGTTAATTCTTTAGATAAATTAATCTCTTTTTCTGCTTTACTCGTAAAATGGCTTAGTACGCGTTTTTTAATGTCTTTTGCTCGGCCTACGTAGATAATAGCATCATTTTCATCTTTAAAATAATAGATTCCGGTAGTGCTTGGTAGCTGATTAAAAGTTTCTTGTTTAAGATGTTTTGGTACTTTAGTTTCCTTAGTGGCTTTCTTTAAAAAGGACTCAATAACTTCGGCTGCCGTTGGCTGGTTTAGTAGTATTTTAAATAGGATAACTGTAGCTTCAGCATCGCCTCTTGCGCGGTGTCTGCCTACTATGGGAATATCTAATTTAGCACACAGTTTACCCAAACTATAGGTTTTGTGGCCTGGTAATAATTTTCTAGAAAGTCTAACGGTGCAGAGTTTCTTTCTAATAAATTTTATATCTATTGCTGCAAATTCATTTTGTATAGCGTTATAATCGAAACTCACATTATGCGCTATAAAAATGGCGTTTTGGGTAATCGATAAAATATCTTCTGCAATTTCTGCGAATGTTGGTGCTTTAGCAACCATCAAATCGTCAATGCCTGTCAAATCGGTAATGTATTCCGGGATTAACTGTTGAGGATCTACAAGCGATGTAAATTCATCTATTAACTCATCGTCTTCATATCTAAAAATAGAAATCTCAGTAAGTTTATTTCCTGGTCCAGCGGTTTCAACATCAATTACGGTATAAATCATTATGCTAATCTTTCTAAATTCTTATGGAATACCACACTATATTTAACTGAAGTGTTTTTTTTATTGTACTACAAATGTAAGCAATAATTGCTTTAATATGTAGCTGTGAATTTTATTGTGAATGAAATATTTTAAAAATTATTTTTTTTATATTTTAAGAAGGATTTAAATGATTGATTTTTATCGTTTTAAAGTGAAGTGACCTTTAAATTGACGATGTTTGTCGCTAAAAATTTCTTGAAAAGCAACAGCGTACCAATAATCTGAAGAAGGCATTACGTTTCCTTTAAAAGTGCCATCCCATCCTGGACCAAAGGGATCTAAAATATTTAATAGTTTTCCATACCTATCATAAATGTAAATAGAAACATCTGTTTGGAATTCTCTAGATATGCCCAAAGGCTGCCATGTATCATTAAAACCATCTCCATTTGGTGTAAAGAATTTAGGTATATTTATAACCGAAATTTTTTCAGAATCTATACCACAACCATTTTTATCTCTAACGTAAATGGTGTGCAATCCGCCTTCTACATTATTAAATATATTACTGTCTTGGTATGGTCCAAATTCGCTGTCTATAGCATATTCATTGTCTCCAATACTATTCTCGTTAAGATAAACGTTAACGGTTTGTATGTCCATAGCATCCATAATATCTACACGATCTATAGTTGGTATAGTTGAAGGTAAAACAATAATTTCTCTTGTTTTCGAACAGCCTTCTAAAGATGTTACAGTTACGCTATATGCTCCAACTTCGTTAATTTCAATTTCAGGAGTTGTCTCATTAGTGTTCCATAAATAAGTGAAACTATTTGTAGAACCCGTAATTAAACCAGCATCTAAGATAATGGTTTCAGGGTAGGTGTTTAGACAATAAATAGTTTCATGAGCAACTTCAATATTTGGTAAGCTATTTACAACTAGTAGAACTTCTTCAATATAATAACATCCTTCGTTATTTTCAGCACGAGCATAAATGGTTTGAGAATAAGCTTCTGTATTTTGATAATTATTTGCTAATATATCTAGTTGCTGTTCTGCATTTTGATAGGTGTCATAATAAGCGACGTCAAAATTTTCAGTTGAATTTATTAAAATTTGAGGAGACGCTAAGCTTAAATCGAAGGTGTTTAATCCGTCTTCAGAATTTAATTCATCACAAACATATAATATGGCTGGCGTTAATTCTATAAAACTACTATTTAAGGTTAGCGTTGTAGAATCGAAACAACCGGTAGTGTTATCAACAACTTTAACGTAAACGGTTTGCGGATTTGTTGTGTTTGTAAACGTTGCGCTTCGTTCATTGGAATCATTGTCTAATTCACTTTGTGATAAGTAAAAGTGAGTTGTAACGTTGCTGTTGTTTCCTGTAACATGATTGTCATAATCATGAAGATTAAATTGCATTAATCCATCGGCAACATCTGCATAATCACATTCTGTAATTGATGTTGCAATTACGTTTGGTAGAGGTAACTCTTCAACTTCAACATCAAAGGTGCCAATACAGCCATCGCTGTCTTCTAAAGTTACGTTGTACGTTCCTGCAACGGAAACCTCAATGGATTGCGTGGTTTCTGTTGTGCTCCAGGTATATGTTGAGTAATTTGGCCCCATATCTAAAACCACAGAAGTGCCTGCGCAAAAGGCTGCTTTTGTTAATGTTGGTGGTGTAATATGAATAGTCTCAATATTGAAACTCGTGATATTATCACATTTATCAGCTACAGACACTCGAACAAAAACAGTTTGCGAATTTGGATTTACATTTTGATGTACTGTTGGGTTTGGAATTTGGTTTTGCTCCAAATTAGCATCCATTTTGGTATTGAAATATCTAAAAGTAGCTCCAACTTCGGTAGTGAATAAGTTTTCGAAAGCCGTTAAATCAAATATGGCATAATCATCTAAATCATCATCACAAGATTCTAGTATTTCAGTAACCGTTTCCACGGAAGTGTCTGCTCTGTGTTGTATTTCAACGGAAGTGATATAAGCACAACCTAAACTGTTTTGCACACGAACATAAACATCATGGTTATTATTAGGGATGGTGTAAATACTGGAAAGTGCTCCGTTTTGGTTTTCGGCATTGGTTTGCGAATTGTAATATTCAAAAGCTAGGTCAGTGGTGTTTGCAACTACTAAAGTGTTTAATTCACTAAGGTTAAAGTTGTAATTACCATCGAAATCAGTATCGCAAATTTGGTATGTATTTGGCGTTAATTCTATAAAACTACTATTTAAGGTTAGCGTTGTAGAATCGAAACAACCGGTAGTATTATCAATAACTTTTACGTAAATGGTTTGCGGATTTGTTGTGTTTGTAAACGTTGCGCTTTGTTCGTTGGAATCATTGTCTAATGCACTTTGTGATAAGTAGAAGTGAGTTGTAACGTTGCTGTTGTTGCCTGTAACTTGATTGTCATAATCATGAAGATTAAATTGCATTAACCCATCGGCAACACCTGTATAATCGCATTCTGTAATAGAGGTTGCAATTACGTTTGGTAGAGGTAACTCTTCAACTTCAACATCAAATGTGCCAATACAGCCATCGCTGTCTTCTAAAGTTATGCTGTACGTTCCTGCAACGGAAACTTCAATGGATTGCGTGGTTTCTGTCGTGTTCCAGGTATATGTTGAGTAATTTGGCCCCATATCTAAAACCAGAGAAGTACCCGCGCAAAAAGTTGCTTTTGTTAATGTTGGTGGTGTAATATGAATAGTCTCAATATTGAAAGTCGTAATATTATCACATTTATCGGGAACAGACACTCGAACAAAAATAGTTTGCGAATTTGGATTTACATTTTGATGTACTGTTGGATTAGGAATTTGGTTTTGCTCCAAATTAGCATCTATTCTGGTATTGAAATATCTAAAAGCGGCTCCAATTTCTGAAGTAAATAAATTTTCGAAAGCCGTTAAATCGAAAAAGGAGTAATTGTTTAAATCATCGTCACAGGCTTCTAAAGTTTCGGTGACAGTATTAACATTGGTCGATGTTCTAATACTAACATTAACTGCGGCAACAGCCCAACAACCAAATTGATTTTCCACTCTAATATATACAGTATGATTATCATTTGGAATGGCATAATTTGTCGTGTTAGAAATAGCTCCGGTTTCATTTTCAGCATTTGAGAATGAGGTGAAGTATGTGAACACTAGATTCGTTTGATCTTGGATAATTAATGCGTTCAAATCACTTAAGTCTAGCGTGAAAAACCCGTCGAAATCGGCATCGCAAATAGTATGGCTACTATCAATTAATTTAGGTGTGGCGAGTACTTTTAAAATAACGCGGCCTATAGAGAAACAGCCGGTTAATGTATTGTCGAATCTAACGAAAATATTATCGGTTTCTGAAGCGGTATTATGATTTTCGGGTGTTGAAATTAGAAAAGCTGTATTAGCAGTTTGTGCGCCTACTTCATCGGAATAATAAGTAATGTCAAGCCCTGTAGTATTGGCTAACATAGCCGGAATGGCAGTGGTTAAGTCAAACTCTTCGGAAAGGTTAAAATCATCGTCGCAAGCTGTAAGTTCGGTGTCGTTTACAGCGATAGGAAATGTAAAATTTAAGGTTATTTTAGCAATTGAAAAACATCCCGTAGTTCTATTTGTAACTCTGACATAAATAGTTTCCGGAACACTAGTAATTAGATATCTATATGAAATTGCTCTACTGTTATTAATAGCGTTAGTTTCTGAAGTAAAATAACGGAATGTATGGTTTATAGGATCGGAAATGATAGCATCATGACTTAAGCGCAAATCATAATATTCGCTGCCATCGGTAAAGTTATCGCAAACGGTAACATCAATGTTGTTAACTACTGGTGCGGAAATTAAGCTGAAGTTAATGGCTCCAGAAATATCGCAACCATCTGGTGCGGAAAGATTAGCATATAAGGTAGTGGTGTTTGTTATATTCGCCGTAGTTATTGGTGTGTTTTTGTTGTTTGCATTATCTAAACTGTTATAATACGTTAAATCGATGTTGTTTTGAGTTCCAATTATCTCTGAGTTGAAATTGGATAAATCAACATTGTTTTCAATACCGTTATTTTCAAAATCACAAAGACTTAGCATATTAGATTGTAACTCGGGTATGGAAACAATAGTTATTTCTATTTCGGCTGTGTTATAGCATGTTGTGGTTGTATTATATAAACGAACAAAAACGGAATGGTTAGATGTGGCTAAATAATTTTCAGGTGTTGGTATCTCGGTTGTTGGATCTCCTGTTTCGGCTTCTGCTTCAGTATTGTAAAAAGAAGCTTCATAGTCTATAAAATTTGTGTTTACATCTGGTAAAGCATCGTTTAGGTTAATTAATTCTTCATTATTGTTATCACTATCACAAGCTTGAATTTCGGCGTCGTTTGTAGTTATTATTGGATAAAAATCGAAAGTAATATCGGTTTCTGTTGTACAGCCGTCTGGTGTAGTTACAAAGACGTTAATAACTCGTGTTGGCCCAATAATGTTGTAGGTTTCTGGTGAGCTAATGTCTCGTCCGTAAATGTCTTCATATTCGAAAATGGCACCTGGTTCTGTAGTGATGTCATCTTCATATTGAGTAATGTCATGTACTTCTCTGTTGTTTCCAAATTCGTCACAAATAGTTGCTAAAACCGGATTAAGAAGTATGGTGGTTTGAAAATCTAGATTAACTTCTTCCACTGTAAAATCGAGTTCTGTTCCTTCAAAAACTAATGCAATACGAGCATAAAGCGTTGTTGGTGTGGTAATATTTATTTCAGCAATAGCACCAGTATTGGCGTCGGCATCGGTTTCTAAAATATGATAGGTGACAACCATGTGTCTAGAGTCATCAAAACTAGAAATTAAGCTATCGTCATATGCGCTTAATGTTACTAATTCTTCGGAATCGTTATCGGTATCACAAATTTGAAAATCTCCATCAATAGCTCCTCCAGAGAATCCAACAGACTCTAATTCGATACTTCCTATGGTGATACAGCCAGAATCTGTATTGGTGAAAACAACAAATACTTCGGTTTCAGGATTGGTAACCCCAAAATTAGCAGGATCACTTACTAAACTGCCCGGATCTTGTATTTGTGCTCCATTTTCAGAATCGTAATATTGAACAGTAATACCTGTTAAATCAGTTACCATATCGTTGATGGATGTGGTTAAATCGAAAATAGTTCCTGTACTGACTTGGTTATCGTTTTGAACGGTTACACCATCAATATATGTGAAATTTATGGGAAAAACTTCAATACAACCATTTGATGTGTAAGATCGTACCCAAATTTGAGAAGCGCTATTTAAACGGTAAACTGCGGGGTCTATAGGATTGCTCGTGGCATCTGGATCAAAAGGATAAATGTTTCTTTCCGCCCAATTTTCATAAAGATGATAACTAAAGTTTAAAGCCGCGGTATTGTTCGATTGTATATCTGTTTCATGTTGTGTTAAATTGTAAATAGCAATATTAGAACAAAGCGTAACCGCAATAGGTGCAACAACGGGAACAGGATTTAGAACTATAGGGATTTCTACAATATTCGGGCAAGATTCATCGGGTTGAAGCGTTAAGCGAACAAAAACAGAATCGCCATTTGCAGCGGTTAGATTGGTTTGCGGATTTAGATTGTTTTCAGCTTCATTTTGATTTAAATGATACGAAAGTGTAGCGCTAGATTGGCTACCAATAATTTGCGTGGTGTAATTGGAAAATGTTATAATTTCTGAATTATCATTATCTACATCGCATTCTGAAATTTGAGAGAGTTGAGAGGTTGCTAATTCTTCTAGATTAATGGTTAATGTACCTACATCAAAGCAACCAACGCCACGTTGTAATCTAACATATATGTTTTCTGTTGAGGTTGTTAAAAGGTAGTTTTCTGGAGTAGGTATAGGGTTGGTTTCGTTTTTTGCATCGTCTGGAGAATTATAGTAACTCAACACTAAACCAGTTTGTGTGCCAACCATTAATGGCGCATAGGTTGTTAAATCTATAGTTTCTTCTCCAACCAAGTTAATGTCGCATACGGTTTGCTCATTGTCTATAGCTATTGGGTAAGAGAAATCAATGGTAATATCTATGGTATCTTCTAAAACCACATCGGTGCCAATACACATATCATAAGTGACTCTAGCGGTATAACTTGTCGATTCTTCTGGGCAAATGGTTATTTGATCGCCTGTTGCAATGAGTGTGTTGCTGGCATCTCGCCATTGCACAACTGTAGTCGGAATTCCGTTTGGTGAAAACCGCCAAGCTTCATTAGTGGCGTTCCATATACCAGAATTTCTATCGGTAGGCGTTGTTGTCGATGTTCCATCTTCATTTTGAATCCCTATCAAAGCATTTTTTCTATAAGCTCCAGATGTTGTTTCGCAATTTATTGGTTTGTCCTTTATATAAACATCAATAATATTTGAAGTTTCGTAAAGTACAATTTGAGTTGTAGACCTTGTGTTTTCGCAGTTAAAATGGTTTAAATTTTCGTAACTAATAACAAAGGTGCGTTGCGGAGCAGTGCCTGTAGTATAGGTTTTAATTTCGCCACATTCGTTTTCTGGTGTGCTCGGGTCGTCGGTGCAGCCAAACACATTATCATCGTTTGTTAAATCGTGATAAGCACCAAATATAGCATTGGTTGGCATGGATGAGTTTGGTAAACTCCCTGAAAAATAGGGGCTATCGGCAAGAGCAAGTGTGGTGTTGAAACTGATTAGACCATTATCTCCAAGAATAAATGAATTGAAACCTTCGTTGTAAAAGCAAAAATCGAAAGGTAATGGTAAAACAGAACTCCATTTATCGTCGGCAGAAACGGTTACCGAATTTTCATTTGTTAAACCAGATAAGTTAGTAAAAGGTATACTGTTTACTTCGTAAGAAGTAGTTTCGTAAATAGTGGTGTAATTGGCTTGTAAAACAAAACAACGGTCAGCATCTGTAGGATAATCACAGTCGACTAAAATATCTGTTAAACCTCCAGCGTCGCTAATTTCAATTGAAGGAGTAATGTTTTGTGAAAAAAGTATAGTTGGTAATATCAGGGATATAAGGAGGGACCTATAATGCCACATATAATTATCTTGATTATTAAAAAAATAAATATATGGAAAATAAGACTTAACAAAGCTTTAAGCTTTCTTTGTTCGACGTATCTCGTTTTATGGGTGTTGTATTGAGTGATTTTTGAGGTGTGATTGCGTGTTTTTCAATTTAAAATAGTGATATATTAATCTTTATTAAATTGTGTTTGTTATACTTAAATAAGGGATGTTGAGTTTTAGGTTATCGGCTTAAAATAAAACTGAGTATAACATGTGTAGTGTTTTTTTTCTCAATCAGGACAGTAAATTTGTGGTATTTTGTTATTATTGCAGACGGTTTCTGAACTACAATAATATAAAAAGAGTTATCACCTAATCATTGATTAACTATAAAGCTTAAACTGATCTAGAATAAATAGCATATTTACATGAAGAAAAAATTACGTTCTATTATTTTACAGGTATTAACTTTTACTATCGGTAACTTGTTAGTTTTTTTGTTTCCTAAAAAAGCAAAACAGTTGTCAGAAAAAGGAATGACGCTTGTTATGAAGAATAGTTTAAGTATTTCAGAACGCCTTATGCGTGATGCTATTATGAAAAAAGTTGAGGGCAAGGCCGATAATGATACTTTGGCAAATTTGCATCAAAATTTTTGGAAAAATCAGGGTAATGCTTTTTTCTCATCTACAGACGATAATTTTAATAGTCATTTTTTACCCAATTGTTCTTATATATTAGACCTTCTTAAGGAAGAATTATCTAATGAACCTGTAGTTTTTACAACATTTGTGGAGATTGGTACGGGAAAAGGTAATGTTTTAAACTATTTAAGTTCAAAGTTCCCTGAGATTAATCGCTTCGTAGGTATCGATCTAAGTGAAGATCAAATAATTAGTAATCGGGATAAGTTTTCAAACAATACTAAGTTAGAATTTGTCGCTTCAGATGCTGTTGATTGGGTTGAAAAAAATGGCGAGTCTAACACTGTTTTTCTTACAGCTGGAGGCGTTTTAGAGTATTTTACAGAGGAGCAATTAAATGATTTTTTGAAACAAATAAATAATTTAGGTAAAAGTTATTTTGTAGCCATGGAACCTAATGGTCTAGATCATGATTTTGGATTAAACCCAAATTCACAGCTTTATGGACATGAGCGTTCTTTCTCTCATAATTACTCCAAGCTTTTTAAAAATGCAGGATTTAGAATATGGCATATGTCTCATAAGGATTGGAATGAGCAATATATTCAATGTCTTGTAGGTGCAAAAAGTTAAATGCTCTAAATTATCTTTTTTACTGCGAAAAAAGTATTTTATAGGAGTGTTTGTTTTTGAATGTTGCATTTTAACGTTAATAAATACTACAAAAAGGAAATTATTGTTGTTAATTAAAATAGTGATTATTTTTGATTTGTAATACTAGTATAAAGATAAAACTTTCCCCCCCTCAAATAAAACCAAACTTTATAAATTATTAAATAGATAACTGAATTATATGTTTTATTGAAATAGTTACAACCTGTTTCTTATTATAAAAATATATTTTATAGTTGTAACTGCAAGTCGAATTTATAATTTGGAAATATGGAGACGACTAATAGATTATTGTTAAGTACTGATAAATGCAAAAAATGAAGCCTACATATAGAATAAAAGGACCTAATCTTGAATATCCTCAATCAACTCTTCATGAACTTTTAGAAAAGCAATCTCAAGCTTATCCAAATGCAATTGCTTTAGAGTTTGATGACGTTAAAATTTCTTATAAAGAGCTACAAATTAAGATAAATAAAACAGCTCATTATTTAAAAGAAAAAGGAGTTCGCCCTGGTCAGATTATAGCTATTTCATTAGACAGATCTCTTGATCTATTTGTTTCTATATTTGCTGTTTTGCAATGTGGTGCTGCTTATGTGCCTATTGATAATAGCTACCCTACAAAACGATTTGAAATAATTGTGACTGATTCTGAAGCAAGTTATGTCATTTGTAAATCGACTAAAACGGATCTTTCAGACTCGTCTAAAAATATTTTTGTTGAAGATGTTGCTAAACATATAAAAGATAAACCTTCAGATTCTCTTGATTTAAAAGTAGAACCATCATCGGTTGCTTATATAATTTATACTTCGGGATCTACTGGGAAGCCTAAAGGTGTTCAAGTTTCTCATCTTAATATTATCAATCTCGTTTTTTCTATGGGAATAGACCCCGGAATTAATAGAGATGATAAGATTTTCGCACTTACTAGTATTTCATTTGATATTATGGTGTTGGAAATCTTTCTTCCATTACTTCATGGAGCTTGTGTTGTTTTAGTTGATGAAGAAACAAGGTTGGATGGTGAACTATTATTGGAAAAAGCTTTGAGACATCAAATCACCATAATGTGGGGGACACCAAGTATTTGGCAGTTACTTTTAGATTCTGATTGGAAAATACCTTTAAATATTAAAGCGTTGATTGGTGGTGAACCTGTACCATTAAATTTAGCCAATAAGCTCTTAGAACTTTGTAGTGAATTATGGAATATTTATGGGCCAACTGAAACTTCTGTTTGTGCTTTTTTAACGAGAATTTTTAAAGATCAGGCTCAAATTACTATAGGAAAACCTGTTGCAAATACACATGCTTACTTATTAGACGATAAAGGAAATCATGTAAATGAAGGAGAGGTTGGAGAAATCGTTATTGGTGGCGATGGTGTATCATTAGGTTATTTAAATAGACCCGAACTTAATACTGCATCATTTGTTGATGATCATTTTGTTGCAAAAAATAAAATGTATTTTTCTGGCGATTTAGGGAAGCTATTGCCTAATGGACAAATGTTGTGTTTAGGGCGTAGAGATCAACAAGTAAAAATAAGAGGGCATCGAATTGAATTAGGAGAAATTGAAAAAGTTATTGAAACACTGCCAAATATTAAAAAAAATGCAGTTTTAGTTAATAATTTAAAAAGCGGAGAACCAAGATTGGTTGCCTATTTACAATCTGCAACAGCTGATAAAGACTCGAATATTGTTCGGAATCAATTAGAAGAGATTCTTCCTGAATCTATGATCCCTTCAATTTTTATTTGGTTAAACGAATTTCCAATTACTACAAATGGTAAAATTGATAAAGAAAAATTACCACAACCAAAATATGTAAGACCAGATTCTGCACCACTTTTTAAAAAACCACGCACAAAGTTAGAAAAAGATATCGCATCGATATGGAGTGAGCAACTTCAGGTGCCAAGCATAGGTATTGATGACAACTTTTTTGAAATGGGAGGAACATCACTCCTTACTCAAAAAGTAGCAACCTTAATGAGGAAGCGTTTCAAACTAAAAATACCAGTAACAAAAATTTACCAACACCCTACTATAAAAGAAATAGCAGAATATATTGAAAATGACGATAAAACAGCGTCTTCTATTGATTATTCCAAAGCAAAAAAGAATAAAACATCTAGTGATGTCGCTATTATTGGTATGGCAGGAAGATTCCCCGGAGCTGAATCAATTGATGAGTTATGGGATGTTCTTAAAAATGGAAAAGAAACGACTTCGTTTTTTACTCCAGAAGAACTTGATAGATCTATTTCAGAATATTTAAGAAATGATCCACTTTATGTAGGAGCTAGAGGTATTGTACCTTCTGTCAAAGAATTTGACGCAAAGTTTTTTGGTTTAAACAAAAAACTTGCCGAAGCAATGGATCCGCAGCAACGCTTATTTTTAGAAATAGCATGGGAAGCTCTTGAGCAATCGGGTCACCTTCCTAAACATTATAAAGGGAGTATTGGTGTTTATTCTGGTACAGGTACAAATACTTACTATAAAAATAACGTACTACCTAATAAAGAATTATTAAAACAAGTAGGTGTACTTCAGGCGAATACGGTTAATGAAAAAGATTATATATCATCAAGAACAGCATATCATTTAAATTTAAAAGGGCCTGCAGTAAGTGTACACTCTGCTTGCTCAACATCTTTATTAGCTATAGCAGAAGCTGCAGATGCGATTAGAAATGGTCGTTGTGATGTTGCTTTGGCAGGAGGCTCAAGCATAACGGCACCTATCCATAGCGGACATCTTTATGAAGAAGGTTCTATGCTTAGTCCGGACGGACACTGTCGTTCTTTTGATGAAAACGGTAAAGGAACAGTCTTTAGTGATGGGGCTGGAGTTGTTTTACTTAAAAGTCTAGAAGATGCCATAGCCGACGGAGATATTGTTTACGGTGTTATTAAAGGAGTCGGTATTAATAATGATGGAGGAAATAAAGGAAGCTTTACAGCGCCTAGCACTGAAGGACAAGCAGGAGCTATTTCCAATGCCTTATTAGATGCAGGAATAGCTCCGTCCGAAATTAGCTATATTGAAGCTCACGGTACAGCTACACCTATTGGCGATCCAATAGAAATTGAAGGTCTAAAAATGGCTTTTGGTAAACAAGCTGTTAATGGCTATTGTGCTATTGGTTCAATAAAAAGTAATATGGGACACCTTACTGCAGCAGCAGGAGTTGCCGGAGTGATTAAAACAATATTGGCTCTTAGATATAAACAAATACCGGCATCATTAGGTTTTGAAAAACCAAATCCATCTATTGATTTTGAGAACAGTCCGTTTTACGTTAATAATAAACTGACCCCTTGGGAGTCTAACGGTCTTAGAAAAGCAGGAATCAGTTCTTTTGGTGTAGGAGGAACAAACGTGCACATCGTTGTCGAAGAATATCATAATGAACAAAAAACATCTAGCGCCTCAAGACCTTTGCAACTTTTACCTTGGTCTGCTAAAACACAAAAGAGTTTACAAGGGTATCAATCTGAATTAGGGAATTATTTAAAAACAAATTCTGATTTTTCACTTGCTGATGTTGCTCATTCTTTAGTTAATACGAGAGATTCGTTCACAAACAGAGGTTTTGTAATCGCTGAGAATATAGAAGATGCTTCTAATAAATTAACATTTGAAGACAATAAAAACATTAAAACAAATTTACTAAGTATTACCTCTAGTGAATTAGCTTTCTTATTCCCTGGGCAAGGTGCACAATATCTTCAAATGGGAAAGTCTCTTTATACGGAAGAAAAAATATTTAAAGAAGCGGTAGATAAATGTGCTGAGTTATTAAAGTCGTACTTAAAGTTAGATATTAGACAAATAATTTATCCTGATGAAAACTCAGAAGAAGCTGAATTAAAATTAAAAGACACTAAATATACACAACCAGCATTATTTGTTGTAGAATACGCACTTTCACAACTATGGATGAGCTGGGGAATAAAGCCAACATTACTTTGTGGTCATAGTGTTGGGGAATTTGTAGCAGCTCATTTAGCTGGTATATTTACTTTAGAAGATGCATTACATCTTATTACAATGCGTGGTAAGCTAGTTAGTGAGCTTCCTGGAGGTAGCATGTTATCAGTTCGATCTAATATCGAGGTTGTTAAAAATATAATTCCCGAAACACTGTCAGTTGCGGCTATCAATTCAGATCATTTAATCGTAGTATCCGGGCCTGATAGTGAAATTGAAAGTTTTTCAAAAGTCTTAGATGCAGAAAATATTGCTAATAAGCTTTTAATAACGAGTCATGCATTTCACTCTACAATGATGAATCCTGTTTTAGATGTTTTTGAAACAGAGGTAAAAAAGATAAGATTAAGTGTTCCTCGATTACCTATTGTATCTACAGTAACTGGAGATTGGTTAACAGATACCGAAGCGACTAGTTCAAAATATTGGACAAATCACTTAAGAGCAACTGTAAACTTTTCGGGAGCTATGGAAACTGTTTTAAAGCTAGAAGATACTTTATTACTAGAAGTAGGCCCTGGCCGTGCGCTAACGACTTTGTCAATGCAAAAAACAGGTTTAAAATCTTTAGCTTCTATTACTAGTTTATCGTTTCCTAAAGAAAATGAAACAGCTCATCATTCTGTATTGTCTGCATTAGGTACTTTATGGTTACACGGAGTAGAACCAAATTGGAGTTCTTTTTATGGAGAACAAACCAGACAAAAACTTTTATTACCATCATACGTATTTGACCGTAAACCTTGTTGGGTAGAGCCTTTATCTATCGAATTAGATGCTAATAAAGAAATAAATAATATAGTAAATACCGAAGATCAGTCTATTGATCTAGTACATAATACCGATTATAAATTTATGAGAAAACCTATCCTTCTTAATAAAATATCAGAGATCATAGAAGAAAACTCTGGAGTTGAAATTGAAGCTAATGATTTTAATCACAGTTTTTTAGAACTTGGCTTAGATTCTTTAGTGCTAACTCAAATGGCTATAACTTTTAAAAATGAGTTTAACACGCCAATTACCTTTAGACAGTTAAATGATGAACTTGGTTCTCCAAATTTGTTAGCAGATTATATTGATGAAATTTTACCTAAAGAAGTTTATGCTCCTGCACCAACTGTTAGCCCTGTTCAAGCACAAGCTCCTGTAAATTATGCAGCGCCAAGTACGCCATCGCTACAGCCTATAAATGTGGTAAGCAACCCTAACCAAAATACGGCATTAGGTTTAATCGCTCAGCAACTACAGCTTCTTGGGAAACAAATGGAGTTATTACAAGGAAACGATAATACAGTTGCTCAAGCGCAACCTGCGCCTGTTGCTCAACAACAAAAACCAGTAATAGCACCTGTTATTATTGATCCAGAAGATTTATCAGAAGACGAGAAAAAAGAACATCAAAAACCTTTTGGTGCATCACCTAAAATTGAAAAAAAATCAACAGGTATAAGCAGTAGTCAAAAGACCTTTTTAGATAATTTAATTGAAAGCTATAACACTAAAACAGCTGGTAGTAAGGCATATGCTCAGAGACATCGTAGTCATATGTCTGATCCAAGAGTTGTGTCAGGTTTCAAACCAGAAACAAAAGAACTTATATACCCTATTGTTGTTGAAAGATCATCAGGAAATCGCCTTTGGGATTTAGATAACAATGAATACATCGATACTTTAAATGGTTTTGGATCATGTTTATTTGGTCACCAACCAGATTTTATCAAAGAAGCATTACATAAGCAAATTGAAAGTGGTTATGAGGTAGGACCTCAACACCCACTAGCAGGTGAGGTTTGTGAGTTGCTTAGTGAGTTTACTGGACATGAGCGTGTTGCGCTTTGTAATACGGGCTCTGAAGCTGTTTTAGGTGCTATGCGTATTGCTAGAACCGTTACTGGCCGTTCACTTATTGTTGCTTTTTCTGGTTCCTACCATGGTATTAATGACGAGGCACTTGTAAGAGGTTCTAAAAAATTAAAAACTTTCCCAGCTGCAGCAGGTATTTTATCTCAATCTGTACAAAATGTATTAGTCTTAGAATATGGTACTGATGAAAGTTTAGAAATCATTCGTCAACGTTCGCATGAATTAGCTGCTGTTGTTGTTGAGCCAGTACAAAGTCGTAGACCAGAGTTTCAACCTATTGAGTTTCTTAATAAGGTTCGTGAAATTACAAAAGCATCAGAAACAGCACTTGTCTTTGATGAGGTTATTACTGGGTTTAGAATGCACCCAGGTGGAGCACAAGCTTTATTTAATATAAAAGCAGATATTGCTGCTTACGGAAAAGTAATCGGTGGAGGTCTTTCTATTGGTGCGATTGCAGGAAATAGTACTTGGATGGATGCTATTGATGGTGGTTTCTGGAAATACGGAGATAAATCTTATCCTGAAGTAGGTGTTACTTATTTTGCAGGTACTTTCGTTCGTCACCCACTTGCTTTAGCAGCTTCTAAGGCTTCTTTAATTTTTATGAAAGAACAAGGGCCCGAATTACAGACTAGGTTAACAGCTATGACTGAAAGTTTAGTTTCAGATTTAATTGTTGAAATCAAAAAACGTAAGCTTCCAATAGAAGTTAATTATTTTGGTTCTTTATGGCGATTAAAGTTTTTAGAGGAAATACCGTATTCTGAATTACTTTTTGTTTTAATGAGAGAAAAAGGAATTCACATTTGGGATGGTTTTCCTTGTTTTATTACTAACGCATATAACGAACAAGATATAAATAAGCTTAAAAACCTATTTATTTCTTGTTTAGATGAACTTATATCCGCAGGTGTTTTTGAAGCTAAATCAGGCGCTATTACCAAAATAGATAAAGTGTTTACTAAAACGTTAAATCAGCCTCCGGTAGAAGGTGCAAAACTTGGTTTAGATGAACAGGGTAATCCCGCATGGTTTATTGAAGATATTAAAACGGAAAGTGGCTTTGCCAAAATAGAATTATAGAAAAATAAAAAAAAGTTTTTAGTGTTGATGAATTATTTACGCTAAAACAATATTTTTATGTAAGAAAACTATTTTTTTTGCGACTAGATTAAGTATTTTGAGTGCAAATTAATGTAAAACCGTAATACGTTGAGTAATATTAATAATTTCAACCCTTTTATTGGACCAGAACTTGAAAAGGTAATCCCTATAACTCAGTCTCAAGCAGAGTTATGGATTAGTTGTAGTTTAGGAGGGATTGAAGCTAAT
Source organism: Algibacter sp. Ld11 (assembly GCF_045066735.1). Lineage (NCBI taxonomy): Bacteria > Pseudomonadati > Bacteroidota > Flavobacteriia > Flavobacteriales > Flavobacteriaceae > Algibacter > Algibacter sp. Ld11. The sequence continues at coordinate 473,952 of NZ_JBISHH010000026.1, forward strand.
AGAGCTTATAATGAATCTATATCTCTCGTTTTGAAAGGAGAGATAAATCATTTTGCTTTACAGAAAGCTTTACTAACATTAGTGCAGCGGCATGAATCTTTACGTTCTGTTTTTAGTCATGACGGGCGTTTTATGAGCGTTATGAAATTTGTTCCTTTGGACATTAAACACCATGATTTATCACAGTTTAAGTCGAGTGAACAAAAGCAAATTATATCAAATTTAGTATTAGAAGAAGCAAACTATCTATTCGATTTAATTAGGGGGCCACTTATTAGATTTACTCTTCTTGTAAAGAACGATCAGGAACATGAGTTATTAATAACCGCCCACCATATTATATGCGATGGCTGGTCTTTCGGTATTATGCTCGAAGAATTAGGGGAGCTTTATTCGGCTTATGCTACTAATAAAACACCTAATCTTCCTGAAGCGGACGACTATAGTGATTATGTAGATAATTTAATTGCATACTCAGGAAGCGAAGAAAATCTTAAAACTGAAAAGTATTGGCTAGATCAATACCAATCATTAATACCCGAACTTACCTTACCTACAGATTTTACTAGGCCAGAGCTTAGAACTTTTAAAAGTGAGCGTTTAGATTTTTCAATTGATAAAAGGTTATTAGCTGAATTAAAAAAAATAGGCATACAATCTGGCTGTAGTTTTGTAACGACACTCATGGCTGCCTTTGAGGTTTTTCTTTGTAAGGAAACCGGACAGGATGATATTGTATTAGGTTTACCGGCTGCGGGGCAAGCGGTAACAGGTAAAACACAATTAATAGGGCATTGTGTTAATTTATTGCCTTTACGTAGTAAAATAAATACGTCTTTCTCCTTTAAAGAGTATCTAAAATATAGAAAAAATTCGGTTTTTGATGCTTACGATCATCAGCAGCTAAGTTTTGGAGAGTTATTGCAAAAGCTTCCATTGCATAGAGATCCGTCACGAGTACCTCTAGTTCCTGTTGTTTTTAATATTGATATGGGCATGACGGGGCGTGTTCATTTTGAAGGCTTAGAATACAAGTTAATAAGTAACCCGAGAACCTCAGAAACTTTCGAACTTTTTTTGAATGCTACCGGCAGTGAGGAAGCATTTGTTCTAGAGTGGTCTTACAATGTAGCACTTTTCAAACCATCGACTATAGAGCGTATGATGGCTTCTTTTGAAGAGATATTAAAATCAATTGTTGAGAATTCAGGTGTTACCATTGGAGAAATTGTAAAGGTTGATGATGCTCCATATAAAAAATTAAACCAAACCGATACTATTTATCCTCAATTGACTTTACATGATCTAATTTTAAATGGGGTTAAAACTTTTGGTGAAAAGCAAGCGTTGAAATTTGAAAACACCGAAATTTCATATCAAGATTTAGAGATTCAAGTTAATCAGCTTTCTCATTATTTTATAGAACAAGGTATTAGTTCTGGAGATATAGTAGGAGTGGCATTACCACGCTCAATAGAGCTTGTTGTTTCTCTAATTGCTTTAATGCAATGTGGAGCAACATATTTACCATTAGATCCAAATTACCCTATCAATCGATTAGAGTTTATGTTGGATGATTCAGGAGCGAATTTCCTTATTTCATCTAAAACATTTTCATTAAGTTTAAAAACAAATGCATCAGTGTTATTATATGAAGATGTATTTTCAAGTTTATCAAAATATACTTCAACACCACCTTCTTTTAATTTAAGTAACAATCAGGTTGCTTATATACTCTATACTTCAGGTTCTACAGGTAAGCCTAAAGGTGTATCTGTAACACATAAAAATTTAGTCAACTTTTTGTATAGTATGATGCTGGAACCTGGCATTGAGGAAGGAGATAGGTTATTGTCGATTACAACAATTTCATTTGATATTGCTGGTCTTGAGCTTTTTCTTCCTTTGTTAGTAGGCGCTACATTGGTAATAGCTAACGATGATACGGCTAGAGATAGTCGATTAATGTTAGCACTTTTAAAGCAAGAACGCATAACAATGCTGCAAGCAACGCCAACAACTTGGCAAATGTTATTAGATGCAGGGTGGGAAAAAGCATTGCCTATTAAAGCACTTTGTGGAGGCGAAATGTTACCGTTGCCTTTAGCAAAAAAAATACTAGATAGGGTAGATGAGTTATGGAATGTGTATGGACCAACAGAAACCACAATATGGTCTACTGTAAACCAAATTAAATCAAATGATGAACAAATCACCATTGGTAAGCCTATAGCAAATACTCAAGTTTTTCTGCTAAACTCTCAAGGTTTATTGGTAGAGGCAGGGAAAACTGGAGAAATTTGTATTGCCGGAGATGGTGTGGCCAAAGGTTATTGGAAACGTCCAGAACTTACAAATGAGAAGTTTATCAAAAATACTTTTAATAAAGATGATAGTACCAAACTTTACCGAACAGGAGATTTAGGTAAATTATTGCCATCGGGAGAACTTTTGTGTTTAGGAAGAATAGATCATCAGGTAAAAATTCGAGGACACCGTATTGAGTTAGGAGAGATTGAGGAGGCGTTGGATGAGGAGAGTGAAATTATATCATCTGTTTTGATTGTTAATTCAAACCGTTTGATTGCATTTGTTATCACCAAAGATACTCATGCTTTTTCTGAAGAAAATATTACGAATTGGAAAAAGAATCTTGCTAATAAACTTCCAGATTATATGGTGCCGCAAGATTATAATCAGGTAACTCAATTTCCAAAAACATTAAATGGTAAAATAGATAGAAAGTCTTTATTAGAAAATGCTTCAGAAAAAAAAGGAGCAGCCCATTTTACAGCACCTCGAAGCAAAACAGAACAAATTGTATCGGCTATTTGGAAGGTGTGTTTAGAACTTGATAATATTGATATTTTTACCAATTTTTTCGAACTAGGCGGACACTCTCTCATTGCTGTTAAAGTTATGGTGAGTTTGGAAAAGGAAACTGGAGAAAATTATCCGCTTTCTTCTTTGTTAGAATATCCAACCATTGAGAAATTAGCCAAATTTATAGATTCAGGCAAAGATTTATCAACATGGAGTTCTCTCACACCTATAAAGACTTCAGGAAGTAAAGCGCCATTATATGTTGTGCATGGTGCCGATCATAATGTTTTAATTTTCGAAACGTTATCAAGAACACTAGATAAAGAGCAACCTGTTTATGGATTGCAAGCAAAAGGCCTTAACGGAACTGATGAGCCTCACGATTCTGTAGAAAAAATGGCAGCGCACTATGTTTCCGAGATTGTAGAGTCTAATCCAACTGGCCCGTATGCTATTGCAGGATATTCGTTTGGTGGAATTATTGCTTATGAAATGGCTAAGATTTTAAAAGCTCAAAACAAAAAAGTAGCGTCGTTAATTTTACTAGATAGCTACGTGTATCCAACTTTTAACTATCCTGTTTCCTTTAAGAAAACAAGTGTGCATTTGTCGTACAGTTTAGGTCAAGCCGCTTTTGTTGTTAAAATGATGCTTGAGGATAGAAAGAATTTTGATCGATGGTTAGATATTATACAAGCAAAGTTTAAATCGCTTTACTTAAGAATTAAACTAGGCCGCGAAGCACAGCATAAATTAGAGAAACCTTGGCCTTTGGAGCTAGATGATAAGCATAAATTGGCTGTGTATAATTATCAAATTACTCCCGAAGCATTAGAATTAGATTTAATTAAGGTTGAAGATGACAATATATTTTACGCACATGATACCAATTATTTAGGTTGGAAGGAGATAGCGCAAGGTGGCGTAATAAAACATGTTATACCTGGTAATCATAAAAATATGTTTCAAAGTCCAAATGATGAAATTCTTGGTAAAACGTTACAACATATTTTAGATCGAGATTATGAATGATTCTAAAATTAAAATATGTTGTCAAACAATAAAACTACCTGAGCGTAAAATTTATGATACTGACATAGATATAGAAGGCTTCAAGCTTTTTAAATTTAAAATTTCCGATTATATCGCGGTTATTTCTGAATTGAAAAAACTGTTAAATGCTCAGGAAATTGATAGAGCAGAAAGGTATTATCATCAACATGACAGTCAGAGATTTATAATATCTAAAGCTATATTAAAACTTATTTTAGCTAAGGAAATTGGAACCGATGTTTCGACAGTAAAATTTAGTAAAAACTCTAATAAAAAGCCATATTTGGCTTTGCATCCCGAATTGCATTTTAATGTGTCTCATGCTAAAAACTATGCGCTAATCGTTATAGGAACTCGACCAGTTGGTGTAGATGTGGAGTGTATTTCTAAAGATTTTAATTTCACAGAAATTTTACCAACGGTGTTTAGTAAGCCTGAAATGAATGAGGTTCTAAACGCAGCAAATAAAAATCTGGAATTTTATAAATTATGGACGAGAAAGGAGGCTGTTGTAAAGGCAACAGGTAACGGGATAGATGATAACCTTATAAAAATTAATATTTTAGATGGTGATAATGTTGTCGAATATAATGATTTGGGTGTAAAGCAATCTATGCAAGTGGTTAGTTTTGCTGTTGACCAAGATTATATAGGAGCCATAGCGTTTAAAGAGGGTCGAGTAGGTGTTAAGAACATAATACTTTACCCTCTAGATATTTTTTTAAAAGGTGTTATTCATTAAAGATAACGTCTTTTAGTTTTTCTAATGTTATAGGTTTTACAATATAGTTACTGTCAATGTTATAGTTTTTTGCTCGTTCTATATCGGCTTCGTTATTAGAACTTGTAAGAATAAAAATGTCTATTTTCTCTTTTACAGGAATTTCTTTAAAGGCATCTAGAAATTGCCAACCATCCCAAACTGGCATATTTAAATCTAGAAGTATCAAGTCTGGTAATTTTTCTCCACTAGAAATTATAGCTTTTAGTTTAGTAAAAGCGTCTTTTCCGTTAGAGCATATTAAAATCGATTCTACAAGTCCCGTTAGATTTAAAAAACGTTTGGTAATATAAACGTGTGTTGGATCGTCTTCAATAATACAGGCTAAATTAATTTTTTTCATGTTTAAAAAATACTTTAAAAGTGGTTCCTTTGTTTAGTTTGCTAGTTACTTCTATTTTTCCTCCTATGGTTTCTATTTGGTTTTTTGTAATAAATAAACCAATACCTCGGGCATCTTCATTGTCGTGAAATGTTTTATACATTCCAAACAATTTTTTCTTATGTAAGTCAAGATCAATTCCTATGCCGTTATCGGTAAAGGAAATAATTACATAAGGCCCTTTTTTTTCAGAGTTAATACTTAAAAAGCTATCGCGCTCATTAGAGCTGTATTTAATAGCGTTAGTTATAAAGTTTAAAATAATACTTTCTACATAGGCCGGAATACCCAGAACTTTTATGTTTTTTTCAGTATTATCAGTAATTTTTATATTATTCTTTTCTGCAATTGGAGAAAGTGAGGAAATTTGTTTTTTGATGATATTACTTAAAGGTATTAATGTTAAATTATCGTTTGATGATAAATTAATTTTAACAACCTCAGATAAATGGCTAATGGTTTCTTCTAAATTAGTAGAAGACGTCTCTAATAGCTGAATCATTTCATTTTCAAAAAGTTCAGGCTCATCATCTTTTAGTATTTGTAATAAGGCTGAAATACCTCCAGAATGCGATCGTAAGTTGTGAGATACGATATGCGCAAAATTTTTAAGACGATCATTTTGATCTTGTGTAATTGAAATAATACGTTTTAAAGCGGTTTCTTGCTCTTTTAGGAGCGTGATGTCTATTATTTGAGAAATAAAATAAAGGACCTCGCTATCTGTATCTCTTACAACAGAAACGGCAAGATGAATATTAACAATATGTCCTTTTTTATGAAAATAGCGTTTATCTACTTTGTAGTGGTCTTTTGTTTCATTAATAATATCCTCTATTAAAGTTGCATCTATATTTAAATCGTCAGGATGCGTGATATCTTGAAAGCTTAATGCATTAAGTTCTTCTTTGGTGTATCCTAGTATATCACAAAGAGTTTGGTTTATTTTTATCCATTTGCCTTGTTTATCAAACAAAGCCATACCAATAGCCGCATTTTCAAAATTACCTCTAAAGGCTTGTTCACTCTGCTCTAGTTTTATTTGGTATTTTTTTAGGTCGTCAATATCTTGTATTGTGCCGTAAACTCTATTGTAGTTGTTTTTAATTTTCTCAGGAATACCAATAACCTTTACCCATTTATATTCGCCTTGTAAAGTAACAATTTGTAATTCTTTGTTAAAGGGTTCTCCAAAATTAAGAGCTCTAAAAACAAGCTCTGTAATTTTAGTTCTACTAGAGCCTTCTTTGTAAAAATTAATACTAGTTTCAAGGTTGGGTTCATAATCTAAAGATACACCATGTATATTTTTAGTGGTGTTACTCCATTTTATAGTTTTATTTTCTACAGACATGTCCCAAAAACCAATATTGGCTTCTTGGTTGCACCTGTTTAGAAACTCCTCATTCTCTTTAAGTGCTGTAATCTCTAGATGAGAGCCCACCATTCTAATGGCTTTGCCTTCATTATTTCTAATAGCCATGCCTTTAGATCTAATCCACACCGTTCGTCCTTTTTTATGCGTATAGCGCAGTACTTGGTCGTAAGGGGTATTAGGGTCTTTAACATGTTGGTTAAAGTTTATTATTGCAGCTTTTAAATCGTCTTGGTTTATAATGTCTCGCCATGCAGAAGATTTGTGTGGCATTTTTTCAGGGCTATATCCCAGAATTTCCCAAAAACGATTATTCATCCATTCGTTTTCATGATTTTCAAGATCCGAATACCATATACCGTCTAATGAGTTTTTTTCTATAAACTCGAAGATTTTTGGATCTGTTTTTAAAGAACGATAAAGTTCTTTTTGTAAATAGTTCATTTTTTTAGGGAAAAATTTGTACTTAAAAACATAAAATTTAAATCAATAAAAGTGTTTGACTTTATTGATATTTAGTGGCAAATGTAGCCAATTAACTAGAATAAACCGTTTATATGTATCTATAAAGTTTTAATGTAAGAAAAGGCAACTGTTGTGTTTTTTTTTGATTTAGTAGAAATAAATACGCTGTTTTTTTTAATTGTATTAAATGCTTTTTTTAGGAGTAATTAAGCTTAATAGCTCTGTGTTAGTTCTTAAAAGATAGCTTGGCTTGTTTTTTTAAATTTAGAAGTATTTTAAATGAAAGAATTTTACTAAATTAGTAGAAAGAAAAAAATGTATTATTTCTTATCAAATAGCTAGGATATTAGGATATTAAGATTTTAAAATCATCTTAATTGATAAAAAAACGAACATAAAATCGATAAAACGCTTGTTTTTTACGTTTAAAAACTTAAATTTGCAGTGTTGATCCCCAAAAAATTCAATATGAAATTAAAAGTTGTATTATTTTGTTTTAGCCTTTTTATGGTAACTAGTGTTGGTTTTGCTCAAAAGAAAAAGCAAGCTAAAAGTATTATTAGTGAAAAGGTAGCTATTAAAAAATATCATAACAAAGCAGAGTTAGAGCGCATGCAAAAAGGTCAGTTATTGGTTTTGTATGTGGAACGTATTGAAAGTTTGGTAAAGTTGTTGCCATATATTGCTTTTGCTACTAAACCGGGTGTAACCATGACGAGTTTAGGCATACCTAACGATAATGATAATAGTGATGCTTTAGATGATCAATTTGAAGCTACTGATAAATACCTGGAGCAAATGCGGGAATTTCAAGGGCGTATTTTGCCATACTCGGATACCGACAATTTAATCTCAGCAATTTTGTTTTACGAAGAAACGTTTAAGTCTTTACATGAGTATAGTGAATTTCACTAATTTAAAAATAACATCATATAATATACTAAACCATACACCTACCCGTGTATGGTTTCTGCTTTTCCGTAGTTTTGAATAACTTCTGCTTCAAATTCAATAAGTTCTTGCCAGCGCTTATCTACGTTAATTGTTTTTCCATATTTTCTAGCAAAACCAATAAAAAGAGTATAATGTCCCGCTTCACTAACCATAAGATCGTGATAGAACTTAGATAGTTCTGGATCTTTTATCTTTTCTGAAAGCAATTTAAAGCGTTCGCAACTTCTAGCTTCAATCATGGCAGAAAATAATAGGCGATCTACCATCGATTGCAAGCGATTTCCGCCCTTATTCATAAACTTGTACAGCTCGTTAACATAACTGTCTTTTCGTTCGCGTCCGAGTTTAAAACCACGTTGTTTTATAATCTCGTGAACCATCTGGAAGTGCTCTATTTCTTCTTTTGCCAATTCTAGCAAATCGGTAACTAAATCTTCATGCTCAGAATTTAGTGTAATAATAGTAATAGCGTTAGTTGCGGCTTTTTGTTCGCACCACGCATGGTCGGTTAATATTTCTTCAATATTACTTTCTACAATGTTTACCCATCTCGGGTCGGTTGCTAATTTTAAACCAAGCATGATATTTTGTTTTTTTGTAAATGTAAGTATTCTGGTGAATTTTAGTAAAACCTAGCTAATATAATTCCAAATGTTTTTATACTTACTTAGTGATCTATAAGTGTTTAAAATTGGTAAGTTTTCTGGTTTCGATAAGCTTTTATCAATGTTTAAAATATTTTTTGCGTGATACCTGGCGTGCTGTAAAATGTCGTTATCTTTTATAATGTCGGCAATTTTAAGATTTAAAATACCACTTTGCTGTGTGCCCATAATATCTCCGGGTCCACGCAGGCGTAAATCTACCTCGGCAATCTCAAAGCCATCGTTGGTTTTAACCATGGTTTCTAAGCGTTTTTTGCTATCTTGACTTAGTTTGTAACCCGTCATTAAAATACAATAACTTTGCTCTGCACCACGCCCAACTCGACCTCGTAATTGGTGTAATTGCGATAAGCCAAAACGCTCTGCACTTTCAATAATCATTACTGAAGCGTTTGGTACATTAACCCCAACTTCGATTACGGTTGTGGCAACCATAATTTGTGTTTCACCTTTTATAAAGCGTTGCATTTCGTATTCTTTATCTGCTGGCTTCATTTTTCCATGTACAATAGAGATTTGATATTCGGGCATCGGGAAGTCTCTCGAGAGACTTTCATGCCCATCCATCAAATCTTTATAATCCATTTTTTCGTTTTCTTTTATTAGTGGGTAGACCACATAAACTTGTCGACCTAATTTTATTTCATCACGAATAAAACGGAAGACATTTAGCCTGTTTTTATCATAGCGATGAACCGTTTTTATCGACTTCCTTCCAGGTGGTAATTCATCAATTATCGAGATGTCTAAATCGCCATAAACAGACATGGCTAAGGTTCGCGGAATAGGTGTAGCCGTCATTACTAAAACATGTGGTGGCGATGTGTTTTTATGCCATAATTTACTTCGTTGCGCAACACCAAATCGATGTTGTTCGTCTATAATAGCGAGGCCTAAATTTTTAAATTTAACTTTATCCTCAAGTAAGGCATGTGTGCCAATTAAAAGCTGTAATTCTCCATTTTCTAACTTTTCATGAATAATTTTTCGTTTTGAAGTTTTAGTTGAGCCTGTGAGTATTTCTATACTGATATTTAGGTCTTTAGATAGTTCTAGTAATCCGTTGTAGTGCTGGACTGACAAAATTTCAGTCGGAGCCATTAAACAAGCTTGAAAACCGTTGTCAAGCGCCATTAATGTTGACATGAAGGCTACTATGGTCTTTCCGGAGCCTACATCGCCCTGTAAAAGCCGATTCATTTGGGCATTGCTGCCTAAATCTGCTCGAATTTCTTTTAAAACGCGTTTCTGTGCACCTGTTAATTCGAAGGGTAGATGGTCTTTAAAAAAGGTGTTGAAATATGTACCGACTTTATCAAACGGAAAGCCTTTTATTTTTGATTTATGAATTAAATTTTTAATAATTAGCTGTAATTGAATGTAAAATAATTCTTCGAATTTTAGCCTAAATTGAGCCTTAGAAAGTAGTTCTTGACTCTTAGGAAAATGAATGTTGAAAAGAGCATCACTTTTCGAAATTAATTTTAATTCAGTGAGTAAATAATCGGGTAAAGTTTCAGTAAATTTTCCTCTTGTATCTAGAAAAATTTGTTGCATGGTTTTGTTAATTACACGATTGGTGATCCCTTTGTTTGCTAATTTTTCAGTTGATGGATACACCGGTTGCATTACCGATCTCATGTTTTCTTTATGGTCCGATAGTAATTCTAATTCCGGATGTGGCATGCTAAATTTTCCGCCAAAGGCATTTGCTTTTCCAAAAGCAACGTATTCTATATTGGTTTTTAAGTTGTCTTTTATCCATTTTTGACCACGAAACCAAACTAATTCCATGGTGCCAGTTTCGTCCACAAAATTAGCAACAAGACGCTTTCCTCGTTTTTGAGCTACTTCTTTAAAGCCCGTAATTTTCCCAATAACTTGTATGTCTGCATTGCTTTGTTGCAGTCTACTAATTTTGTAAAACTGCGTACGATCTATATACCGATTTGGAAACAGGTTTATTAAGTCTTGAAAGGTGTGAATACCTAATTCTTTGCGCAAAGCGTCTGCACGGTTAGGCCCAATGCCTTTTAAATAATCTATAGGAGTTTGTAGGTAATTGCTTTTCACAAAACTAAACTAGAAATAAATATTAAATTAAAGTAATTTTGTTCATTGTTTTTAATATTTCGTCAAGAAACTTATATCTTGGTTTAGTTTTTGAATGGGTTTATTTATGAAATTATATGCGTTTGCGATTGTTTTAATTTGGAATATGTCGTTTGGTCAACAAACGGAAATGGTAGATTTTACAGTAGGTAAAGCTTTCATTTCTTTTGGAGACTTAACCCAAAAAGAAATGGGAGGTAAGGTTATTTATCAATTCGATATTTTACAAAACACGGATTCTATTGTTATCGATGCGCGAGATTTTGAGCGGATTGAGTATGTTTTAGATGAAACTTTTCAAGGCAGTTTATACAACAATAATCGGTTAATCGTTAAACATCATTTTATGGCAAATACAAGCCATTCTATTGAAATTTCATTTAAAACCAATCCTAAAAAAGCGATGTATTTTATAGATTGGGAGTATGCTGACGGGAATAAGCAAATTTGGACGCAAGGTCAAGGGAAATATACCAGTAATTGGCTACCCAGTTTTGATGATATGAATGAGAAAGTAGAATTCGATCTTACCATTGAATTTGATAGTTCTTACGAAGTTATTGCAAACGGAAAACTTGTAAATAAAAATAAGAATCCCGAAACCTCAATATGGCATTATGATATGGAGGAGCCTATGTCGAGTTACTTGTTAGCGCTAGCTATTGGTAAATATTCTAAGTATACAGAAGTTTCAAAAAGCGGTATACCCTTAGAAATGTATTTCTATCCTGAAGATTCTTTGAAACTTGAACCTACATATCGCTATACAAAACAAATGTTCGATTTTTTAGAAGAAGAAATTGGTGTGCCGTATCCTTGGCAAAACTATAAGCAAGTTCCTGTAAAAGATTTTTTATACGCAGGAATGGAAAATACGAGTACTACGCTGTTTTCCGATGCTTTTGTGGTAGATTCAATAGGTTTTGTAGATAAAAATTATGTGAATGTTAATGCTCACGAATTGGCTCATCAATGGTTTGGCGATTTGGTTACAGAAATATCAGGAACACATCATTGGCTCCAGGAGGGGTTTGCAACGTATTATGCGCTTTTAGCAGAAAAGGATGTGTTTGGAGGTGATTATTACTATTGGAGGCTTTACGAGTACGCGCAAGAGTTAATAACGCAGAATAAAGCAGGGGGAAGTACTTCGCTCTTAAATCCGAAATCGAGCAGTACAACGTTTTACAAAAAAGGCGCTTGGGTACTACATTTGTTGAGAGAAAAAGTTGGTGATACTGCTTTTAAAACTGGTGTTAAAAATTATTTGCAGAAGTATAAGTTTAAAAATGTTGAAACTAAAAATTTTATAGATGAAGTAGAGCTAGCTAGTGGTGAGGATTTGAGTCTATTTGTTCAGAATTATCTTGAAAATATTGATGTTTTTCAATCCGTTTTAAAACGAAAATCTGATGAGATTTTAAAAAATCAAAGAAATAAAGATGTTATATTTCCATGTAAATCGACAAAAATTAGCGAAGATAGTTTTGCGAAATGGGATTTGCTGTATGGATTTATAAATGATTTTTCTCGTGCTGATTTTTTCAAGTCATTAATTAATGATTCTTTAATTGATAAGAATGTGTTGTTTAAAGGTGTTTTGAATTCTAAAGATATCAAAATACGTCAGTTAGCTGCTCGGGCTTTAACCGAAATTCCAATAATATTACAGTCAGAATACGAAACGTTGTTAAAAGATGAATCTTATAGTACTATAGAAACCGCGTTGTTCAATCTATGGGTCAATTTTCCGCGTAAGCGCCACTTTTATTTAAATGAAACAGAAGGTGTTCAGGGATTTAATGATAAAAATGTGAGGCAACTTTGGTTAACTTTAGCTTTAGTCACTGAGGATTTTGAACCGCAGAATAAATCGAAGTATTTTGATGAATTAACAAGTTATACGGGGTCTAATTATGGCTTTGAAACACGACAAAACGCTTTTCAATACTTACATCAAATACAGGCTTGTAATACGCTTTGCACGAAAAACTTAAGTAAAGCAACAACTCATCATAATTGGCAGTTTTCTAAGTTTGCAAAATCACTGCTTAAAACAGAATAAATTACTTTCTACGTTCTAATTGTGCAGGGTTTCTACAGGTTAAGCAACCGGTTAGATATGTAAGCGAAAGTTCGAAAACGCCATCTGTTCTTCCAATTTTTGTAGTGTTAATATCATAAGAGAAACCAAATCTTAAATTTTCCATCTCCAAACCAATAAAAGCATTTATAGATGTTACTAAATGGCTGTTTGCGTCGTTTTTAGCTGGGTTGGTAACTGCGGTTAGCCCAAGCATTAGTTTTTCCAATTGCACATTGGTTCCTAGGTCTAATCGATTGTAGGCGCCTTGCTGCATATAGTTTAACGAGAGTAGCATATCGTTATAGTCAAAATAAGGAAATTTGTAGTTGGCATGTATTGAGTAGAAAATATCTAGTGGGGCATTTCCATTTTCTGCGAAAGAGATGTTAGGTTTGTTGAGATGCTTTATGGATGCTCCTAGCCATAAATCAGTATCGTTTCTATAATTTCTTTTATCGAAAACAAAACCAGCTGTAAAATCCACAAACATAATTTTGCTATTTCCATTGGTTGCAAATGGATCTGCGCTAATTGGGTTAATGCTACCTGAGTTGATATTTATTTGATCGCCAAGCACTAAGTTTTTAAAATTAAACGATTTTTGACCAAATCCAACTTCAATACCAGGTCTAAAATACCAATCGTTTGCTAATTTTACGTGGTAAGCAAAGTTTATGTTGGCTTGTAAATGGTTGTAATTCGTGTTGTTTTCATGTTGGTTTATTAAACTAAAACCAATGCCTCCTAAATTTTCTATCCAGGTGTTATAAAAGGCGTATTCGGTATTTACTCGTAAATCTAGGCTAGGCCATTGCGTACGGTGGATAATTCCGAAATAAGCAGCATCTTCAAAACCAGAAAATCCTGGGTTTAGAGTTTCAGGAACTAAAAAATATTGAGAAAATACGGGGTCTTGTGCGTTTGCTTTGAAAATAAAGCAACTTAAGACTAGTACTATGGAGAGTTTTAATTTCATCTTGCTTTATTTTATAGATACAAATTTGCCTTTTTCGGTAATGGTGGTGCCGTAAAGTGTTTTTGCTGAAAGTGTGAAGTAATAATTCCCGTTTTCGGCATCAATATCTTTAATTTTTCCATTCCAACCTTTTAAGTTGTTGCCTGTTTCGGAATAAATTAAACTTCCCCAAGTATCATAAATATTAAAGTCGAATTCTGATAAAGCTTTGGTTTGTGGCGCAAAATAAGGGTTCATGCTATCGCCGTTAGGTGTAAAGGCATTGGGCATCATAAGGCTGTAACCTTTACTCACAATAAGGTCTATTTGTTTGGTGTAAACACAGCCAAACGGATAGGTTACAGTTTGTGTCACGCTGTAAGTATCTTCGTTAAAATAAGTATGCTCTGGGTTTTCTTCATTAGAAAAAGTACCGTCACCAAAATCCCAAGATACGGAGACAAAATCTCCGGTTGACGTGTTTGTGAATTGAATGGGGTCGTAAATGGAATAAAAATCATAGGTGATTAGCGCAGTTGATGTAAGGTTGAAATCATTATCGCCCAATACAGGTATTTCAATATTGTATGATAAACTGGTCGTACATCCTATGTTATCTGTTGCCTCAATAATAACTAAACCATTAAACGTGGTAGACATAATCTCTCCATTTGTACCACTGATTGTGCCGCTAGACCATTGGTAGGAATAGGGAGGAACGCCACCAGATGCTTGTGCTACAAAAGTTTGGTTTACTGTTTTTGTATCGCAATCAAATTGAGTTTCGGTGCTTATTGCTACTTCTAAAGGCTCAAATCTGTTTATGTTCCAATTTCCTGATATTTCACATTGATTGGCATCGGTAACAGTTACAGAATAGTTGCCGGGCGGAATATTATTTAAATCTTCGGTGGTTTCTCCGTTAGACCATAAATAGGAAAATGGTAACGAGCCACCTGTTACAATAAGGTTAATTTGGCCGCTATTGGCATCATCGCAATTAAGGGCATCGGTAGTGTTGGTGGCAAGGTTTAATTCTCCGGGTTCTGTAATAGTGAAAGTTTCAGTTATTTCACAAGGTGTTCCATCGGTAATTGTCACCGTGTATGTACCGGGGCCTATGTTATTTCGCTCCGTACCAGCAATTGGGTCATCGTTCCAAACCAAGTTTACGGGATCAATACCACCAACTAAATTTAAAACAATTCGCCCGTCGTTAGCGCCGTAGCATGATACATTGGTAATGGTTGGTGTAATTTCATATATAGGGACATCATCAATTATAACAATGGCTTCTTTTTCGCAATTGGTTGCATCGGTAACAGTTATGGTGTAGGTTCCGGGAGATAGGTTGGTTTGCGAATTCCCCGAGCCTAAATTGCTCCAATTTACTGTGTAAGGCGCATTTCCTCCAGAAATATTATCGATGCTTATAGATGCATCGTTATCTCCATAACATTTAATCTCGGTTGCTGTGTATGCTATATTGATGTCGTCGCTTTGGGTTAAGATAACCGCTAAGGTGTCTGTGCAATTGGATTTGTCGGTAACTGTAACGGTGTACGTTCCAGCACTTAATCCTGTTAAATTTTGATTACTACTCGTAAAGCTATTTGGACCCGTCCATGCATAGTTGTAGTCAAAAACTCCGCTAGATACTTCAATTTGTCGTCCGCCAGTTGTATTAATATTTATTTCACCAGTGGCGAAGCCAAAGCAGTCAATATTGGTTTGATTTGCTAGGGTTATATTTAGTATTGCAGGTTCAATAATTTCGAAGTCTTCGGAAATTGGTGCGCAATTATTAGCATCGGTTACAGTTATTTGGTAGTCACCAGGTTCTAAATTGCTTAAATTTTCTGTGCTTGAAAATGGAGTGTTGTCTTTGGTCCATGCATAGTTGTATGGTTCTGTTCCTCCAGAAATTTCAATACCAATACTACCATCGTTAGCACCAAAACAAGAGATGGTTTCGGGATCAAAAATTATACTGCTAAAAATTAATTCATCTGGTTCTTCAATATTGAAAGTTTCTATAAATGGGCAACCGCCATCGTCTAAAATATTAATGGTATAATCGCCAGGTCCTAGGTTTGAAATATCTTCGGAATTACTGCTGAAACCATTCGGTCCCGACCACGTTATTTGATAAGAATTTCCTGTAGAAAATGGAACGCCTCCAGAAATAGAAATGTCTAAAGCACCAGAATTAGCACCGAAACAACTACTATGCATTATGGTTGAAGTGATACTGATTGAAGGGTTTACGGTTATTGTTACCGTGAAATCGTTGCCGATACAAATTCCGGAGGTTGGTGTAACAGTGTAGGTAACTGTGGATGCGGAGGTTGCATTGTTTGTTAGGGTCTGACTAATATTGGTTTGCGGTGTGCTTTCACTTGAAGCTCCGGTAATGGTTCCTGCAGGTGTTATAGTTGGTGTTGTCCAAGTGTAAGTTGTGCCTGTTGGTGCTGTATCTCCAATAGCGGCTTCTGCTGTTGTGCTAAATGATGTACCGCTGCAAATTATTTCCGATTTATCGTTAATATCTGGGGTTTGATTAATTATTATTTCCGCTGTATCGGAAGTGATAAGAGTACACCCTCCAGAACTAAAGGTTATCACCACATAGTAATAAACTGTACTTGCTATGGTTGATGGCGGATTAAAAGTTGAGGTAGTTTCTCCCGAAATAGCAGTACCTGTACTCGTATTGTTGTTAGTGTTAGAATACCATTGGTATGTAGGAGTACCAACACCGTCTGAATAAGAAACGGATAATTGGTTAATCGTATCTCCTAAGCAATAGGTATTAGAAACGGGTTGTGTATTAATTACTGGAGCTGGGTTTATTATCACTTCAGCGAGATTGGTTGTGGCGCTACAATTTGCACTAGCCTGAGTAATTTCAGCATAATAATATAGAGTACCTACCGTATCGGTAGGAGGTGTATATGTACTATTAGTTGCGCTAGCGATTATAGTGCCTCCAGAATTACTATTGTTAGAATTACGATACCATTGGTACTTGTAAGTAGAGCCAATGCCACCAGAGGTAACAACTTCTAAATCTTGTGCAGTTATACTTTGGCAAAGTGTTTGTGTTTGTAATGGCTGGCTGTTTACTATGGGGTCGTTAACTACTACAATTTCAGCCACGTTACTAGATATCGCACTGCAACCTCCACCATTTAGCGAAATCATTACATAAAAATAAAAGTTTCCGGCTGTTGTAAAAGTAGGAGGGGTGTAATCTATACTATTTGCTCCTGAAATTGCAGTACCTCCGCTAATGGAGTTTGTATTATTGCTATACCATTGATATGATACTGAGCCTGTACCTCCGAAATGTGTTACGCTTAACGCTGAAGTAATAGAGCCGCCATTACAAATGTTTTGAGTTGCTATAGGTTGAGTATCTATTTCAATGCCATCTACTATTTCAATTTTAGCAGTTTCAGATGTAATTTCGCTGCAACCACCTCCAGATGTAAACGATACGATGGCGTAAAAATGAGTCACTCCAATTGTTGTATTTGCTGGTGTGTAAGTTGAATTTGTTTCGCCTATAATTTCTGAGCCTGTAGTATTGTTGCCAGTAGAGTTGCTGTACCATCGGTAGGTAGCCGTTCCAGATCCGTTAACAGAAACTGATAATGTAGATACCGGACCATTTAAGCATATGGTTTCCGATATGGGTTGTGTGGTGAATGTTGGTGCCGGGTTTACCGTTATTACTAAATTTACAGGAGTTCCATTGCAGCCTCCAATAGAAGGTGTAACAATGAAAGTTACATCTTCCGAAGTTGTATTGGAGTTTACAATGTTTTGTATTGGAATAACATTGCTAGATCCTGAACTTAAAAAACCAGAAACACCTGTGGGTGCTGAGGCTGTCCATGAAAATGTAGTGTTTACTATATCCGATGTTAAATTAACTTCTGTGGTATTTGTGCCTGAGCAAATAGTTTGTGTTAAATCTGTATTTGTAAGTGTTGGTATTGGATTTATTGAAAAATCTTCCATGTCAGTTACTGTTCCGCAGCTTGTAGTGACACTTAGAGAAATTGTATAATCTCCAGAGTTAGCATAAGTAATTGTTCCTGGATCTAAAGTATTTGCTGAAGAAGGTGATCCTCCCGGGAAACTCCAAGAATAAGTGACACTTTCAGAAGTAGGAGCACAGCTGTCTATATGTGCTGTGGGGGTTATAGATGCGGCACCGCAAATATCGTCAATGTCATCAATTACTGCAGTAGGAGGTTGCTTTACTTCTATAGTTTGTGAAGTATCGCTAGATCCACATGCGTTAGTAACAGTTAGTTTTATATTATAGCTTCCTGCTTCGGTAAAATTAAAAGAGGGTGAAACGGCGTTTTCATCGCTACCATTTGTAAAATTCCACTGGCCTGAACCTGTTTCGCAAAACGATGGAGTATAATCAACTTCCCAAAGGTAGGTTTCTGCACCGCAACTTTGTGATACGTCTGTCGTATTTGTAGTTTGTACGGCAAGCGGAGTACAGCCTCTGTTTGAATTAATTGTGAATATGGGGGTAAGTTTTGGTTCAACGCAAATTTTTCTAGTAATACTATCATTACCGCATTTGTTTCCTGTTTTTAAAGTTACACTATAGTTTCCTGGTGTTGTGAAATTTAAACAGAGTTGATCACTTCCGGTTAGCCAAGAGTTTCCTTCTGTTAATCCAAAGTCGTCACCTAAACTACCACTCGTTATAGAATATCCTGTGCTCGGAGATACTTCCCATGTAATATTAGGGCTTGTATTACAAACACTTCCGCTACCTAAATTTTCTTCACCTATAGACGTGTTTGTAAAGCAAGTTGAAGTATTTACACATGTGTTATTTGGGCTAGTAAAATCGGCTTCTGGAGCTATTGAAACATATATAGGTACAACACCGACGGAAGAAGAACTGCACGGGTTTGTTGCTACAATAATAGCAGAGAATGAATTGTCATAAAAGTTCGTGCCATCAGAACTTGTTGTGTTACAAGAGGAAGATGAAAAATCATGAGCAATTTCTGAAGGTGGCGGATGATTAAATGTTTCTGGCGTTGATCCGTCATTAAAAGTAACGGTGTAAGTTGTTCCTGGTGCGTTGTTTTCTGTTCCCGTTATAGGGAATGTCAGGGTTCGAGAATTACAAATATCTGTATTGCCAGGGTTTCCTAATGATACTCCAGGATTAGACCCAACAAAAACAATGTAGTTTTCTGTGGTGTCGCATCCGTTATTTCCTGTTATGGTATAAGTTAAATTGTGCTTCCCTACGGCATACGTATGTGTGGTGGTACTCCATGTTGTTTGGTTGAATGAAGGAGACCCATCTCCCCAATCTATTGAGTACGACGAGTTTAATGACCCAGTAGTTGATGTGTTAGTAAATGTAAATAAAGCTGTAGAATTACTACATTGTCTAAATACCGGTTGACCTTCAAAAATAGAGCCGGACCCCGTTCCTCCCAAATTTGTGTTCGGTGCATTTGTTACATTTATAGTTACTTGGTTTGACGTGTTTACTATATCGTTAGTACTATCTTCAACAGATATTAGGTTGTAAACATACGTTCCTGCGTTTTGCGTACTAGCGTTTATTGCAATGGAGTTGTTGGATCCGTTAGAACTTACTGTTAATAAATTTCCACCATTTATGTTGTAGCGAAAGGTATAAGGCGCAATACCTCCAGAACCAGTAAATGTAACTTGAGGTGCTGTTGAGGAGTATTGACAAACAGTTGTGTTTCCGGATAAACTAGCAGACGGAGGCATTAAAGCATCCGGAGCATTGTTTAAAAACAAAGCGTTTAAAGATGTGTTCTTTGTCCCGATTTGCTCAATTTGGCTCACGCCGAGATATAGAGCCAATACTATCAGGGAATATAGCATAGCTTGAAGAGTGTAATTCTTCATAGAGTTGATGTTGGTTAATAGCTGATACTAAATTAATTAAATAATTTAGTTGTAATTATAAAAAGACATTTAATCTTGCTTTTTTTTAATATTTGATATAAAAGGACAGTAATATTTGCTTATTCTTAGTAGAATAAGTTTTAAACATATAATAAGCTATCTGTAAATTCTTCTTTATATTTACCCTTTAAATATTTTAAATGAAAGCATTAGTTATATCGGGAGGAGGAAGCAAAGGTGCCTATGCAGGTGGTGTAGCTCAGTATTTAATGCAAGAAGAGGGGCGTGAATATGATTTGTTTTTAGGAACATCTACCGGTAGTTTGCTTGTGCCTCATTTAGCTGCAGGAAAAATTGATAAAATCTATGATGTTTTTACTAATGTAAAGCAGAGTAATATTTTTAGTATTAACCCTTTTATTATGCGTAAAAAGGACGATCGTGATTATGTTACCATTAATTATTTTAACACCTTATTACAGTTTATAAAAAGTAAACGAACCTTTGGGGAAAGTAAAGCTCTAAAGCGTTATTTAAAAAGGCATTTTACAAAAGAAGAGTTCGATTTAATTAGAGCAACTAAAGAAGATGTTGTAGTTACTGTCTCTAATTTATCAAGAAATAGAGTAGAGTATAAGTCTATAAAAGATTTTAGCTATGAGGAGTTTTGCGAATGGATTTGGATTTCTTGTAATTATATTCCGTTTATGTCTTTAGCTAAAGTGGATGGTTTTGAGTATGCCGATGGTGCTTTTGGGTGCGTTGTGCCTATAAGAGAAGCTATTTTACGTGGAGCAACCGAAATAGATGCTGTAATTTTAGAATCGGAAAATATGGAGTACAATAAAGTACTTGGTAAAAACCCGTTTTCATTAATGCTTAATTTATTTGGGCATTTACTAGACCAAGTAGAACGAAGTGATATTACTATTGGAAAACTAGCTGCAAAGTATAGAAATGTGCAACTTAATTTATATTATACACCATCTAAACTTACCGAGAACTCTTTAATTTTTAACAAAAAAGACATGACAGTTTGGTGGAAGCAGGGCTTTGATTATGCCAAAGCTAAAAGTCAAGAAGGGCGCTCTAATGAGTTACGCCAAGAAATTTTACCATAAGTCGGAAACCTCTTCTTTAATATATGATAGTGCGGCATCAGTTGGTGCTAAGCGTTCCATCATTTCGGTTAAAACAACTTCTCGCAATTTGTTTGCAGTATCTGTTTTCTCTAATAAACTTGCCTTTCTTATAAGTTGAATGGTCGCGTTTTTAGATGCTGTAATAATGTTCCAACATTTATCGCTTATATAAATTTGTTGTGATAGGTTGTGTTCAAATTCTTGTTCTATACTTTGAATAAGTAAAGATTCGTAATTTTCTTTATTAGAAGATGTTGGTGTTATGCGTATAAGTAGTTTTGAGGGGGTAATACGTTCTAAAAAAATGGCCATACGCTCGTAAGCTTGTAGGCGCAACGGTAAAGCGGTTACTTGCATGTCTTTTTTTAGTAAAAAGCGTCTTCGACCATCTTCGTTTTTGGTGTGTTCTTTAAAAAAATAATAGGCAATTAATCCGGTTACTAATGTTGGTATAGTAAACATGAAGAGGTCTAATATTCGGCTAATTTCCATGGTGTAGGTTATTTTATAACAAACTTAAGTGGTTTGCTTTAATTCTACAAATATTAATTTAAACATTGAACATTATTCTGAATACTAGCTTTTCGAGCTGTGCGCAAGGGATTGATGCGGCATCCTTTTTGTAAAGTTAAAGAAACATTATAATTAATTTTGCCGAGATTAACTTAAAGCGCTTTAAGTATCTATTGAGTAATGTGTTTTATAAAAAGATATAGCGGAAAGCCCGACCTGAAAGGATGCGCCAAAACGAAAAAACGGCCTAAAATCGAATTGATTAAGGCCGTTTGTGGTTCAAGTTTTTATTGTAAACTATTTAATACCTCCTAAATGTTGGCAACTTCTAAGGCTTTCCATGCCCTTGAAAGGTACAGGGGTTTTATCGTACATGTAGGTTCGGCTGAGGTCTTTGGCCAGATCATTACCGTCTATATTAATTTCTATATCGGTCATTTTAAACTGGCAAGGATGCTCGTAACCTGCTGCATGTGTTATTTCTACAAGTTCTTTTCTAAAGGTTTTAAAATATTGTGCCAAACGTTGCGACTTTAAAGTTGGGTCGATACCGTTTTGTGTCCATTTCTTTTGCGTTGCAATTCCTGCAGGGCAGCGGTTGGTATGGCAAATTTGAGCTTGTATGCAACCAATACTCATCATGGCTTCACGAGCTACATTAATACAATCCACCCCCATTGAAAAGGCCATAGCTGCTTTTGCAGGGAAACCTAATTTTCCGCTACCAATAAAAACAATACGCTCGCTTAAACCTTTTTCTTTAAACATTTTGTATAAATCGGTAAAACCATAAACCCATGGTAAAGACACGTGATCTGCAAAACTTGGTGGAGCCGCGCCTGTGCCTCCTTCACCACCATCTACTGTAATAAAATCTGGACCTTTACCTGTTTTTATCATAATATCGGCAAGTTCTTTCCATTGGTCCAATTTTCCGATAGCACCTTTTATACCAACAGGTAGTCCGGTTGCTTTTGCTATTTTTTCAATAAAATCTACCATTTCGGGTACCGTAGAAAACGCTTTGTGATTGGGGGGAGATAGTACATCTTTTCCCATTTCTACATGGCGTATTTCTGCTATTTCTTTAGTTATTTTCGCTCCTGGTAAAACGCCTCCTTTTCCTGGTTTGGCGCCTTGTGATAATTTAATTTCTATAGCACGTATAAAAGGATTTTTCTCTACAAGGGCTATTAATTTATCCATGGAAAAACCGCCGTCTGCAGAGCGAACTCCAAAATAACCTGTTCCAAAATGAAATACAACATCACCACCATTACTGTGGTACGGCGATAAACCACCTTCGCCTGTGTTGTGGTATGCTCCTGCGATATGCACACCTTTATTCATGGACTCAACAGCTTTTGCAGAAAGAGAACCGAAACTCATTGCAGATACATTTATCACTGAGGCTGGGCGAAATGGGCGTTTTCTATTATTAAATTCTCCCATAACTTTTGCGCATGGCAAAAAGGTTTTATCACTAAAATGCGGATGGTCTTGGTTTTTAATTTCAAAAGGCATCATGGCATTTTTTACAAATACATGCTGATGCTCAAAAATATCTCTATCGGTTCCAAAACCTTCATAATTATTTTCGTTTTTTGCAGAGGCATAAATCCAACCTCGTTCAATTCTATTAAAAGGTAATTCTTCTCGGTTATTTGCTACAAAATACTGGCGCATTTCTGGTCCAATACTTTCTAACCAATAGCGCAAATGGCCAACAATTGGGAAATTATGACTTATAGTGTGATGCTTTTGGAGTACATCACGAATGGCTACAATGGCTAGAGCGATTAGTACCCATACCCACCATGAAATTGTTCCGAGAAAATCTAACATATGTTTTTTAAATTTGAATAACTTAGACGTAAAGATATTTAAAACTTAAATATTTAAGTGAATTGTTCATAATTTTTAATAATTCCGCCTTAGAAAATGCCGAACAATGGTTAATTTCACGCTTTAAAATGAATAGGATTTGAAAAAGGATTTAGAGAGGGAATTACAGGAGCAATTAAGCAAATTAAACGAAGCTCAATTAGCGCCAACCATACAGAAAGATGGCCCTATGATAGTTATTGCCGGCGCAGGTTCGGGAAAAACAAGAGTGCTTACTTTTCGTATAGCATATTTAATGAGCCAAGGTATTGATGCCTTCAATATATTATCATTAACATTTACCAATAAGGCCGCTAAAGAAATGAAAGAGCGTATTGCCACAATTGTTGGTAATAGCGAGGCAAAAAACTTATGGATGGGAACCTTTCACTCCGTATTTGCTAAAATTTTACGCATAGAAGCCGATAAATTAGGATATCCATCTAATTTTACTATTTATGATACACAAGATTCCGACAGGTTGATTTCTTCTATTATCAGAGAAATGGGTCTCGATAAGGATCTTTATAAATACAAACAAGTACGTTCTAGAATTTCATCATACAAAAATAGTTTAATTACGGTTCGCGCTTATTTTCAGAATCCAGAATTGAAAGAGGCCGATGCTATGGCACGCCGACCAAGAATGGGAGATATTTACAAGGAGTTTGTAGATAGATGCTTTAAAGCTGGTGCGATGGATTTTGATGATTTACTATTGAAAACCAACGAGCTTTTAACCCGCTTTCCGGAAGTATTAGCAAAATACCAAAACCGCTTTAGGTATATTTTGGTTGATGAGTATCAGGATACAAACCATTCTCAGTATTTAATTGTGAGAGCTTTATCTGATAAGTTTCAAAATATTTGCGTGGTAGGAGATGATGCGCAGAGTATTTATGCCTTCCGTGGTGCAAATATTAGTAACATTTTAAACTTCCAAAAAGATTATGATGATGTTAAGGAGTTTAGATTAGAACAAAACTACAGATCAACTAAAAATATTGTAAACGCAGCAAACTCTATTATAGATAAAAATGAAACCAAACTTGAAAAGGTAGTTTGGACGGCAAATGATGAAGGGCCTTTAATAAAAGTAAATCGATCGTTAACTGATGGTGACGAAGGGCGTTATGTAGCAAGTACCATTTGGGAAACTAAAATGAACGACCAGCTACCAAATAGTGATTTTGCTATTTTATATCGTACCAATGCGCAATCGCGTTCTATTGAGGATGCTTTAAGAAAGCGTGATATTCCTTACCGAATTTATGGAGGTTTATCGTTTTACCAAAGGAAAGAGATTAAAGATGTTTTAGCTTATTTAAGGTTAATTATTAATCCGGCAGATGAAGAAGCTTTAAAACGGATTATAAATTTCCCAGGTCGAGGTATTGGTCAAACTACTGTAGACAAGTTGATTGTAGCGGCCAATGGTTACAAGCGTTCTATTTTTGAGGTCATGAAAAACATCGATAAAACAGATGTTAAAATTAATGCTGGTACTAAAACGAAGCTTAAGAATTTTGTTACTTTAATGGAAACCTTTCAGGTGCTTAACGAAACGGCAGATGTTTTTGAATTAGCCGAATACGTTACTAGAACCGCAGGTATTATTACCGAATATAAAAAGGATAACACTCCCGAAGGTGTTGTTAAAATAGAAAATATAGAGGAACTTATCAATGGTATGAAAGACTTTGTGGAAGGCCAAAAAGAAATAGCCGATACCACAGGGAATTTAGCTGAGTTTCTAGAAGATGTAGCCTTGTCTACAGATATGGACAATGATAAAGGTGATGCCGATCATGTCGCTTTAATGACGATTCACTTAGCGAAAGGTTTAGAGTTTCAGCATGTTTTTATTGTTGGTTTAGAGGAAGATTTATTCCCGAGTGCCATGAGTATGAACACGCGTAGCGAACTTGAAGAGGAACGCCGTTTGTTTTACGTAGCATTAACACGTGCCGAAAAACAAGCATATTTAACTTATGCTTTGTCCCGTTACCGTTGGGGTAAATTAGTAGATTCTGAACCTAGTCGTTTTATTGAGGAAATAGACGAGAAGTACCTAGATATAGTTACACCAATAGAAGAGCGCCGTTTTAACCCGATGCTAGATTCTAATATATTTGGTGATGTTGTAGACAATAAACCCTCAAGCGCAGGGAAAATAAGATTTAAGCCTGCTAAACAAGCCGTACTTAAAAAAGGAGGGGTATCAAAATCTGCTCCCGAGAAGTTTCAGGTTACTACACCAAAAAACTTAAAACCTGTTGCTAAAACAACAAACAATACCAATTTGTTTGATAGTAAATTAGCCGTTGGAAATATTGTAAAACACATCCGTTTTGGTACAGGTGAAGTCATGAAAATTGAAGGAACTGGTGCCGATATTAAGGCTGAAATCAGTTTTCAGCATGGAGGTTCTAAAAAATTACTACTGCGTTTTGCAAAGCTAGAAGTTATAGGTTAATCACTGAGTTTAATAATAAAAAAAACAAGCCTTTTGAGTTTTCTTAAAAGGCTTGTTCTTTATTTATGCGTTAAAATTTTCCCAATAGCGAAAGTTATTTTATTATTTCGCATCTAAACTTAAAACAATAGAAAAACAAATAGATATGAGAACTCTTTTAGTATTATTATGCATGTTAACCTTTAGTTTTATTTATGCGCAACCAGGTGGTGGCGGACAAGGTGGCCCTCCAGGTGGAGGTAGAAGTATGAGTAGTAGCCAAGAACGTCCAAAAATGGTAGAGTTTAATGCAGCTAATGTAGCAGGTATTTTTAATTATGATGATGATGCCGCTATTAAGAAAATTAAAATCAAGAAAAAGGATAAAGACTTAACGTTAAAGGTGCGTAAAGCCATTGAAAAATATAACATTCATGTTAATGAAATAGCACTTTTAAATAAGGATAATTTTGACACCCTAAATGTGTATGTAAATGCACAAATGAAAGCTCTTCAGTCTAGTCGTCAAAATAGTCAAATAGGTGGTGGTAGCAGTGTAAATAGAGGTGATGATTCCGATAGTCCAATGAAAGCTTCACGCGAATTGGTTAAACAAAAAATTGATCCTGCTAAACGAGAAGTTAAAATAGCCGAAACAAAGTTGAATGCTAATTTAGAGTCTATGTTAAGTGAAAAGCAATACGGAAAATGGATTAAATATCAAGAGAAATTAAAATCAGACCTTAACCCAAAACAAGAAACTCGCCAAAATAATAATTCTGGAATGTCTCGTGGAGGTGGACAAGGTGGCCCTCCTGGTGGAGGCATGCGTTAATAATATTAGTGAAGAAAAAAAAGGCTAAAATTCAAATCTTGAATTTTAGCCTTTTTTTTCTTTATAGGTTTTCGATAGTAAAAGCCTTTAATTTTATCCATGTATCTACGAATTCTAATCCTGTCCAGCCGTGTCCAGCTTCGGGGTAAAGTGTGTATTCGTGAGTTACACTTAGTTTAGATAGTTTTTCGTTTAAATCGGCGCCTTGGCTAATTGGAATTAAAGGGTCTTGACCGCCATAAAATAAAATAGTTGCCGGTGCATTAGCTGTTACTTGGTGAAGCGGACTGGCTTCTTCCAAATATTCATCTGTAGGGTCTTCTCCAAACAAGGTTAAAAAGACATCTAATTCACTATTTTCTTCTGCTGCAGTAATAAAATTAGGGTCGGTTAAATTTGTTGGTCCTACAATACTGCAAACCATATTTGTTTTTTGTAACGTATCAAAACTATATGCCCAAAGCAGAGCTAAATGTCCACCCGCACTGGCGCCTATAAAACCAAGTTGATCGGAGATAGAAAGCTTAGTCTCGTTTGTTTTTAAATATCTAATTACCGTGCTAATGTCATTGGTTTGCATCGGGTAAGGTTTGTTGTTGCTGTCTGCTAAACGATAGTTCATATTCGCTATAGCGACATCGGGAAAATCTTGAATTAAAAGGTCTTTTATAGCATCCATTTCTGCTTTATCACCATCAGACCAACCTCCACCATGGATTAAAATAATTACTTTAGTATTTAAAGTTCTATCTGCAGGAAGATATAAATCGAAGGTTTGATTTTCGTCATCACCATAAACAATATCCTGCTCTTCATAAGCCAAAGTGGTATCTAGAATATCGGTTGTAGCAATC
This sequence comes from Algibacter sp. Ld11, assembly GCF_045066735.1. NCBI lineage: Bacteria > Pseudomonadati > Bacteroidota > Flavobacteriia > Flavobacteriales > Flavobacteriaceae > Algibacter > Algibacter sp. Ld11. The sequence continues at coordinate 501,220 of NZ_JBISHH010000026.1, forward strand.
GGTTCTATTTTTTCAGAACAACTTAAAGCGGTTAGTAAGACCAAGAGGTTTAGTGAGAAAAACTTAAAAAATTTCATATATATTGTTTTTAAAACTTTTTTAAATGAAGTATGTCGAACTACTCATTCATATGTAAAAAATAATATTTACTTTGTACCTATAAATATTGTAACGCAAGATAGTTATTATGGCCGAATTTTTTAGAATTTATGAGGAAAACCCAAATCCTAAACAGATTGAAAAAGCAGTTGCTATTTTAAAACGAGGCGGTCTTATAATCTATCCAACCGATACCGTTTATGGTTTGGGTTGTGATATTACTAACGTAAAAGCTTTAGAGAAAATTGCACGTATAAAAGGTGTAAAACTTGAAAAATCCAATTTTTCATTTGTTTGCCACGATTTAAGTAATTTAAGCGATTACGTTAAGCAAATTGATACTTCAGTTTTTAAAATACTTAAGCGTGCACTTCCAGGGCCTTATACTTTTATTTTACCAGGTTCTAAAAATTTACCTAATCCGTTTAAAAAGAGAAAAACAGTTGGTATTCGTGTGCCAGATAATGCTATTGCTTTAGATATTGTGAAGCTTTTAGGTAATCCAATTATATCGACGTCTATACATGATGAAGATTCAGTTTTAGAATACACCACAGATCCAGAACTTATTCTTGAAAAATGGGATAATTTGGTCGATTTGGTTATCGATGGTGGTTATGGTGATAATGAAGCGTCTACAGTTATAGACCTTTCTGAGGGCGAGCCTGTTATTATCCGTGAAGGTAAGGGGAGTTTAGATATTTTTTAAATAGCGTTATATGTTTTTTGAGAGTGTTTTTTTATAACCCCATTCTAGAATAAAACAAAATAGTATAATGCTAACAGCAATAATAACCCCATTTTTGTTTTGTGGGTATTGTTGAATTATTAGTGTAAAGAATGCTAAAAAGCATAGGACACTTGCTAGTAGGTGAATCCATTTTTTTGATTCTAACTCTTTATGTTTTCTATATCCAATGTAATTTACAATTGCAAAAATTAATAAAAAGCCAACGCTTCCAGCTGTTGAGATGCTTTGTAAATTAAATAGGTTTACTAACGTAATAGATAGTAAGGCCGTAATAAGTATTCCTATGGGTTTACCCCATAGCTGATGGCAAAAATATTTAGGAAGTTCTTGGTCTTCGGCGATGTCGTAATTTACTCGTCCGCTACCCAAAACCGTAGCGTTTATTGCCGAAAAGGTTGAGATTAAAGCTGTAATAGTTATAATTTTAAATCCTAAACTTCCCAATGTTGGTTCTGCTGCTTTGGCTAAAACATAATCTTGAGCATCTGCTATTTGTGTAAACGGTAAAGCGCCAACTGTAACTATGGCAATTAATACGTAAAGTACTACCACGAAGCCAACAGCACCAAAATAAGCTTTCTCGGTATTTTTTTCTTTGTTTTCTAAATCGGCTATAGAATTAGCTATAAGTTCAAACCCTTCATAAGCTACAAATATTACCATTCCACCAGATAATAGTAGAATAGGGTTTTTCCAGTTTTTTGGAGATAATTGGTCTAAGTTTTCGGGTTGTGTATATAGTCCGTAAAAGCCGACACCAATAAAAGTAATAAGTATGATGAGTTTTATAACAACAGCAACCGATTCTATATTACTGACTAGTTTTACACTCATGTAATTAATTAGTAAGGCTAACACAATAATACATGTTTGAAAAATATGAACATCGATATTTTTAGTGTCTGTGAGCGAAAACATTTCGGCAGCATAAGAGCCAAAAGCTGATGAATAAAGTGCTAGCATAACAATGTAGCTTATCCATAATAAGTTGTTAATACCACCAGCAAAAACACCATTACCATATTGTTGATGAATAAATTTTACCGTACCTCCGTTTTCAGGAAATTTTTTTGAAAGCTTAGCGTAGGAGTATGCCGTTAACAAGGCAATGAGTCCTGCAAATAGAAACGCAATGGGTGTGCCACCTTTTGCTAAAGAAACGGCAAGACCAAGCACAGCGAAAATACCACCGCCAACCATACCGCCAATGCCGATGGATATAGCGTCTTTTAATCCTATTTTTTTATTCATTGTTTAGTTATGGGTTTGTTTAATATTTGCTTTGCAATTATTCTTTAATTGTATAGTCAAACTTTTCGGTTAAAAACCTGTTTGCTATTTCGTTAAAAATTTTTGGATTGTTTAAAGGAGCTCCATGGTTAAGCCCAGGCATAATACAAAGTTGACCTTTAGGTAGGTTATTAAATATTTCAACAGCGTGTTCATTTTTAATAATATCTCTATCGCCTACCATTATTAATACAGATGCTGTTATTTTTTTTAAGTCTGAATGGCTAATATTCGGTTGATTGAGTAATAGTCCGTGCAGCTGAAGTTCCAAGTTCCAATCTCGCGAAGTATCTCCTTTAGCTCGCATTTCACGTGCTTTCGATTGGTGTTTTTTCACATTTTCTGGAGCCCAACTTTTAACAGCAGTGGTGTCTGGGCGTAAATTTGCGCCCATGGCAATTATTTTATTTATTTTTATGTTTTTTCTAATACCCATTTTTAACCCAATTATACCACCATCACTCCATCCAAGAATATTAATGGAATCTAATTTTAGATAGTTTACTAGTCCTTCCCAATCCTTTGTTATTTGATCGTAAGTCAAAGAATCTGTTTTTAATTCTGATTTACCTTGACCTCTGCTGTCGGCTACAATAACCCTATATTTATTTTTAAAATAATGAATTTGATTTTGCATCGATTTAATATTTCCTCCGCATCCATGTATTAATAGTAATGGATCTCCTTTTCCATATTCTTCAAAATATATTTGTGCTCCATTTAATTTTACATATTTACCAATGGAATCATTATTTCCATATGATGTATGAATTTTGTGTTGAGCATTCAAACAGCTAAATTGAAATAACAAGCATAGGAATATGATATGATGAATTATTGTGTTTTTCATGTGGTTTTCTTAATAGTATTTCTTCATCTGTAAAAGCTAGAAAATTATCACTAGAAACCTGGTTCTGTGCATCAGGAAAATTCCGAGTCCTTTTTTTGTTAAATAAATGAAATTGAAAATAATGAGCAAAACTTCTAATTGGTATCTTCAATATTTTACTTTGTATACAACCAAATATTTTGTAAGAACATAGTAAAAATACAATTCTTAAAGCAAATGATATTCATTAACATGTAATAATAACACCTTAAAAGGATGGCTTAGTTAACTAAACCTTTTCCTTCAGCCCTGCGTTAAGGATTGCAGTGAAAATCCCGCAGAGAGGTACGAACGAGGAATTGTAACGTAAAGCCTGACCCGATAGGGGAACGCCTTAAAAAAAATAGCATAAAAAAAGCCCAACTTTACAGTCGGGCTTTTAAATATATTATAAGAAACTTATTATTTTCCTCCAGCTTCTAAGTTCTTCATTTCTTTTTCAATCATATCATAAAATTGATCGATTTTAGGAAGAACAACAACACGTGTACGTCTATTTTTTGCTCTATTTTCAGCAGTATCGTTATCTACTAATGGTACGTAAGAACTACGTCCTGCAGCGATTAACTGTCCTGGGTTAACACCTAAGTCTTGTAATACACGGATGATTGATGTAGAACGTTTTACACTTAAATCCCAGTTATCTAAAAGCACACCTTTTTGGTAAGATTGGCTATCGGTATGACCTTCGATCATAGCTTCGAAATCTGGTTTGCTGTTAATTACTTTTGCAACTTTAGCTAATACTTCTTTAGCTCTAGTAGTGACATTGTAGCTTCCGCTTTGAAATAATAATTTATCGGCTATAGAGATAAATACCACTCCTTTTTCTACGTTTACTTCAATATCTGGATCGTTAATACCAACTTCACGTTTTAAACTTGTTACTAAAGCTAGTGTTACACTATCTTTTTTAGTAAGAGCATCTTGTAAACGTGTAATTTTAAGCTCTTTTTCTTTAATGCTTTCTAACGTTTTTTCGATGCTACTTGCTCCTTTTGCAGATAATACTTGAAGGTTATCATTATTTTTACGTAAATCGTTTACTTGCGATTCTAATACGCTTGCTTTTGCTGTTGCAGCGGCACGATCTTCTAAACAAGAGTTTAATTTTACGGTTGCTGAATTAAGTAAGTCTTGAGTTTCTTTTTGTTTAGCTTCAAGATCTGTAAATTGTTTTTTAGTAACACATGAACTTAAAAGTAACATGGCTGATAGACTAAGTAATAAAACTTTTTTCATAAGTTGTTTTATAATTTTGGATTAAAAAATGTTCTTTCTATAATTAACAAAAGTATATAAAAATAGGTTGATAGCAGAGTTATTAACAAAACTTTTACTTATTCTCTTTAACTTTTGTAATACATGTTCTTATTTACGAAATAATCGATAACTACAGATGTTTTGTTGTAGTAAATAATTTTGTTTTTTGTGGCCTTACGTTGTTTTAATAGGCGACTTAAATTGTAGTAATAATTAAAGTGCGCTTTTAGTATGGAGAATGTATGTTTGGGTTTTAATTCGACTAGAAACTTAATTGCTGCAATACCGTCCAAAACTAAACGAACAAAAATAATAGCTAATATATTGCCTTTTGCATTTTTAGTCACCATAAATAGGCTGTTTCTAAAATTGAGATAGGTTTTTTTTGGGTTTATGGCATTTAGTGTTGCGCCACCAACGTGATAAACGGAAGATTTACCTACATATTTTATTGGATAACCTTGGTTTTTTGCGCGCCAACATAGGTCTATTTCTTCCATGTGTGCGAAGAAATGCGCATCGAAACCATCGAGTTTTTTAAATACTTCACTTTTTATAAAGAGGCAGGCACCGGTAGCCCAGAAAATTTCGGTGGTGTCGTTGTATTGTCCGTTATCTTTTTCTATGGTATCAAAAATACGGCCTCTACAATAGGGATAGCCATATTTGTCTATAAAACCGCCTGCAGCTCCGGCATATTCAAAAAAGGCTTTATTTTTATAGTCTAATATTTTTGGTTGAATTATTGCTGTATGTGGGTAAGTATGGAAGGTTTCTACTATAGGAGTTAACCAATTTTCTGTAACTTCTACATCGCTGTTTAATAAGCAAAACACATCGGCTATTACATGTTGTAAAGCATCGTTATAACCTTTTGCGTAACCGCCATTTTCATTATTTTGAATAATTTTAATAGTTGGGTAATGTGTTTTTATAAATGTAATAGAATCATCTGTTGATGCATTGTCGGCCACATAAATATCGGCTTCTTTAGAATGCGCAATAACCGAAGGTAAAAATTGCTTTAAAAGCTGTGTTCCGTTCCAATTTAGTATAACAATGGCGAGTTTCAAAAGCTGTTTTATTTATATGTTAAAAAGTAATTTGTTTTATTCTGAACATTTTAAGAGACTGATTATTGCGATTGAGCGCTATATTCTGGAATGTCTTTTAAAAACTGATACCGTTCATTTTCGAAATCCATTTGACAATAATAATGATTTAATCCGTTAGTTACCATTAAATAAGTTGCGTTTAATGCAGTATTGTAGCGCGCAATTTGGTCGAATGTGGTTTGGTTAATATTTATTTTGGGAGCTTTACATTCAACAATTAAATGTATGGTGCCGTTTGGGTTAAAAATAACAATATCATATCGTTTTTTTAAATCGTTAATAGTGAGTTCTTTTTCAACGTTAATTAGAGATATAGGATATTTTTTAAACTCCATTAAATAGAGCACACAATGTTGTCTTACCCATTCTTCGGGTTGTAAAATCACAAATTTTTTGCGAATGCAATCGAATATAGATACTTTATTTTCGCTATTTTTGAAACGAAATGAAAACTCAGGAAAATTTAATTTTTGTAACACTGAAATTTTAAATTTTTTCAAAGTTAAGCAATTAATCAAGTTTTAAAGACTGCAATTGTTTTTAGGAATTTGAAATTTATAAAATAGGAATTTATACTAGATTTGGACGAAGTAAAGCAAATAGTAACCGATATAAAAAATAAGAACTTAAAACCTATTTACTTTTTAATGGGTGAGGAGCCTTACTATATTGATAAAATTTCTGATTTTATTGAAAGCTCTGTTTTAGATGAAGCCGAACGTGGCTTTAATCAAATGGTGTTGTATGGTCGTGATGTGACCATAGATGATATTGTTGGCCATGCTAAACGTTACCCAATGATGGCAGAACACCAAGTAGTGATTGTAAAAGAAGCTCAAGATTTAGCTCGAAGTATAGAGAAATTGGCCGCATATGCCGAAAATCCGCAGCCAACAACTGTTTTAGTATTTAATTATAAGTACAAAAAAATTGATAAGCGTAAAGCACTTTATAAAACGCTTAAAAAAAAGGCTGTTATTTTTGAAAGTAAAAAACTCTATGACAATCAAGTTGCCGATTGGATAAGACGTGTTCTAGCGCCTCAAAAGTATGAAATAACACCGAAGGCTGCGCAAATGCTTGTAGAGTTTTTAGGAACAGATTTAAGTAAAATAAATAATGAGTTAGAAAAGCTTCAAATTATTTTACCACAAGGCACTCAAATTACTCCAGAACATATTGAGGAAAATATTGGTATTAGTAAAGATTACAATAATTTTGAGTTGAGAAAAGCCGTAGGTGAACGCAATACGGTTAAAGCGTTTAAAATTGTGCATTATTTTGGAGATAATCCAAAAGATAACCCAATGGTAGTTACAGTATCGTTATTGTTTGCGTTTTTCTCGCAACTATTAACGTTCCATGGGTTAAGTGATAAGTCGCCAAGGAGCGTCGCATCTGCGTTGCGTGTTAATCCGTATTTTGTGAACGATTATATTACGGCAGCCAGAAATTTCCCGATGAGAAAGGTGAGTGGCGTGGTGGCTACATTAAGAGAATTTGATGTAAAAAGTAAAGGTGTTGGTTCTAATTCTGTTCCGCAAGGTGATTTGCTAAAGGAACTTTTAGTGCGCATTTTTAGTTAAATTATAATCCTAAAAAAGGTAATTGTTTAACTTTGTGATAGGTTAAAGCTACTGCAATACATTGTTTTAACTCGTTTTCGGGTATGGTATCATTAAGTTGAAAAATAATAGCACGATGGCCTTCGAACTCAAAACTATCTTTGAACACGATTTTGAATGTTTCAACAAGTTTGCTCGTGCATTTAAAATACATGGCGTATTGGTCTGGTTTCTTAGGTTTCCAATCTATTCTAAGGGTACTTCCGTTTTTTGCTAAATAACTAGGCTCTCCCCATTTTAAGGTTTCTTCAAGTGTGTTGATACTTTCAATGTTGTTCGCAACTTCTAGAATTAGAGATCTAAGATAAAATATTTTGCTTTTAACAAAATCCGGATAGGCGTGGAACACTTGCTCCACCCTCGAATCTATTTTTATATCTAACGAGTTAAGCGACATTTTTATCTTCTTAAATTATAATTACAATAAAGATAGTGTTAATTTAGTTTCTTAATAAAATTTTATAAATGAATTTAGATATTCACAAAAGTTGGAAACCATATTTAGAACAAGAGTTCAAAAAGGATTATTTTAAAAAGTTAACAACATTTGTTCTGAAAGAATATAAAGAATCGGTCTGTTTTCCTCCAGAAGATGCTATTTTTAATGCTTTCAATTATTGTCATTTTAATGATGTAAAGGTGGTTATTATAGGTCAAGATCCTTATCACGATTATGGCCAAGCTAATGGTTTGTGCTTTTCTGTTGCCGATGGCGTAAAGCATCCGCCGTCATTAATAAATATTTTTAAGGAAATTGAAACAGATTTGCGTATTCCATATCCGGAAAGTGGTAATTTAGAGCATTGGGCAAAGCAAGGTGTTTTACTTCTAAATGCTACATTAACGGTTAGAGCCCATGAAGCAGGAAGTCATCAGAAACAAGGGTGGGAAACCTTTACCGATGCCGTAATTAAAACGGTAAGTCATGAAAAGGAAGATGTTATATTCTTACTTTGGGGAGGTTTCGCAAAAAAGAAGGTGAAATTAATAAATGAGAAAAAGCATTTAGTTTTAACTAGTGGACACCCATCTCCTTTATCTGCAAACAGAGGGTATTGGTTTGGTAATCAGCATTTTTCAAAAGTCAACGAAGCACTAAAAGCCTTTGGAGAAAAAAGGCTAGATTGGTAAAAATAAAAAGGGAAAATTAATACATCGCGCTTTGCAAAAAGCGCGGAAAACATTGCTATTAGCTACCTGTTGGTGCAAGTCTTTCGTGCATAGTATCTAACTCTAAATACGGTGCCAAAATAACTGGTTGTTTATTTACTTTTTTAGTCTTAACTGTTTTGTTACAGCTAAATTTTAAAAGCAATAAATTAACGAATACAAGTAGGGTAAATGTAAGAGTAATTGTTAAAATCATATTAATCTGGGTTTAAACGCATTGTAATGTACGAATTATCTTTGTGATTAACAAATTGTACACGTTCCGCTTTTATATGTGACAAAACTAATAATTATATCAATATAACCTTACACTTTAAAATCGGGTTTTTACATTTTTGTGATATCCGCAATTTTCACCCGTATAGATTTGACGTTAATTCAAAATTTTGTGATATTTTTTATCAAGTACATTTTTATTCAATGTAATAGAAATCATTTTTAATTTGAAATATGCCTCACTCATGTATATAAAACCGTTATTAGCAACACGTTCTGAGTTTTTTCCCCATGAATTCTTCACTTTGTAATACGTGTTTCCATTTTGATCTTTTACTAATCCTGTAATATGCATTAAGTGATCGTCTGTGGTATTAAAATTTTCAAATTCTGTTTGTCGGTAAGCTTGCGTAATTTCTTTTTCTGTTACAATTTCTGTCAAGTCCTTTAAATCAACATTAGTGTCTTCTGGAATTATGGCCATACCAGGCTTTGCCGTAAAAGTACTTTCACTTACATCGCAATCCAAAGCAATAGTGTATCCTTTTTTAAGCGCGTTATTTGTAATTTTAATCATCTCTTCAATTGGGATATTGTAGAAGCTTCCGTTAGAAAAATTATCAGGAATATTTAAAATGAAACTTGAGTAAAACGGTTGGTGAGAAAATGATGTAAAGCTCACATAATCATCAGGGTTTATTTTTGTGAATTCTAAAAAGGATTGTGGAGTATATTGTACGCCTTCATAATTAAAAGTTTCAACGTTTTTTCCTAAATAAATATCTAAAACAGATTCGGTAACCTGTTTCCATTTTGGAGATAATGGTTTTTTTACGTCCTTATTATATGTGTTTAATAAACCTCTTAAAACGGTAAGCATTTCAGTATGGTTATGTCTAGTAGCATTTTCTTCAAGACCTGTAAAAGCGAAAGCTGGTACTAAACCATGGTTTTTTACACTATTTAAAACATCGTGAGCCAAGCCTCCATCACTAAATTGTGTTTTACCTTGGCGCATAATATAGTTCCATGCCTTAGTTGGGTAGGTGTTTCTCACGGTGTACATTTCAGATAAATCAATCTTTTTACCTGTAATCCTTATTATTTCACTCTCTAGAAAAGACGATGTAGAAAAACTCCAACAAGTCCCGGTATTTCCTTGGCTAATAACATCGGTAGCTTCAAGGTCTATAACTGTTTCAAATTTATACGATTGCGCATTTATAGAAAGGCAAATAAATAGTAAAACGAGTAGTGAAATATTATTTTTCATAGGTAATGAAGGGTTTTAATGAAATAAAATTTATTTTTGGCTAAAATAAAGAAAATGAGTCAAGAAAATTGGGTAACTGTTAAAGAATACACCGATATTACATATAAAAAATGTAATGGTGTTGCGCGAATTGCGTTTAATAGGCCAAATGTGAGAAATGCATTTCGCCCTAAAACAACATCAGAATTGTATGATGCCTTATATAATGCCAACGAAGATGTAAATATAGGAGTGGTATTATTATCTGCGGAAGGCCCATCGACTAAAGATGGTGTTTATTCATTTTGTAGTGGAGGCGATCAAAAAGCACGTGGACATCAAGGTTATGTTGGAGAAGATGGCTATCACCGCTTAAATATATTAGAAGTACAACGTTTAATTCGTTTTATGCCAAAAGCAGTAATTGCTGTGGTTCCGGGTTGGGCTGTTGGTGGCGGACATAGTTTACACGTGGTTTGCGATTTAACTTTAGCGAGTAAGGAACATGCTATTTTCAAACAAACCGATGCTGATGTTACTAGTTTTGATGGTGGTTACGGATCGGCTTATCTAGCCAAAATGGTAGGGCAAAAAAGAGCACGTGAAATTTTCTTTTTAGGAAGAAACTACTCGGCGAAAGAAGCTTATGATATGGGCATGGTGAATGCTGTTATTCCTCACGATGAATTAGAAAGTACAGCCTATGAGTGGGCTCAGGAAATATTAGCAAAATCACCTACATCTATTAAAATGTTAAAATTCGCAATGAATTTAACAGACGATGGTATGGTGGGGCAACAAGTGTTTGCTGGTGAAGCTACACGTTTAGCTTACATGACAGAGGAGGCTACCGAAGGTAGAAATGCCTTTTTAGAAAAACGTAAGCCTAATTTTGAAAAAAAATGGATTCCATAAATGAATAAAACAAAAGTTTGGATTTCTTCCATGCGTTTGCGCACTTTGCCTTTATCTGTTTCAGGAATTATTTTAGCCTCGTTTTTAGCAGCCTATCAAGGGGTTTTTAATTGGGTAATTTGTGTGTTCGCTATTTTGTCGACTTTAAGTTTTCAAATCCTATCAAATTTAGCAAACGATTATGGCGATGGTGTAAAAGGCACGGATAATGATGATAGAATAGGTCCAGAACGTGCCATACAAAGCGGTGTAATATCTCCAAAAGAAATGAAACGGGCCATTACATTAAACGTGGCAATTTCGGTTGTTTTAGCTTTGCTTACCGTTTATTTTGCATTTGGTAAGGCTAATATTTTACTTGCAGTTGTGTTTTTTGTACTTGGCTTAGCAGCTATAATTGCGGCTATAAAATATACTGTTGGCGGTAATGCCTATGGCTATAATGCTATGGGCGATGTTTTTGTATTTCTGTTTTTTGGCCTAGTGAGTGTTATTGGTGGTTATGTATTGTATGCAAAAACTATAGATTTTGTTGTTGTTTTACCTGCAATGGTAATAGGTTTATTAAGTACGGCGGTACTAAATTTAAATAACATGCGAGATATAGAGTCTGATACTAAATCCAACAAAATTACGCTAGCCTTAAAATTAGGAAGCCAAAAAGCTAAAACTTATCATATTGCTCTTGTGGTTTCGGCAATTTTACTATCCGTTTTATTTGGTGTGCTGTTTTATAGTTCACCTTTTAATTTCATTTTTATTATTGCTTTTATTCCTTTGTTTCTTCATCTTAAAAAAGTGAATAACACACAAAACCCAAAACATTTTGATCCTGAATTAAAAAAGCTAGCCCTTACAACAGTGCTTTTATCTATTTTGATGGGTTTGGGGCAAGTGTTGTAAATATTTAGTAAATTTAAAGTTCAATTTTATAACTTATTTCGAATGAAAATCACATTTTACGGTCACGCTTGTTTAGGTATTCAAATAGAAGATATTAATATACTTGTCGATCCTTTTATTACAGGAAATGAAAAGGCAACGAATATAGATATTAATACCTTAGAAGCCGATTATATTATGGTAACCCATGCGCATCAAGATCATATTCTGGATGTAGAAGCTATTGCTAAACGTACCAATGCTGTAATAATTTCTAATTATGAAATTGTAACGTATTATGGTAATCTTGGTTTTGAAGGTCACCCTATGAACCATGGTGGACAGTGGGATTTTGAATTCGGAAATGTAAAATATGTAAATGCTATACACACATCGTCTTTTCCTGACGGTGCTTATGGTGGTCAACCTGGTGGTTTTATTATAGAAGGTGAACATAAAAATATTTATATCGCGGGCGATACGGCTCTTACTTTTGATATGAAATTAATACCGCTCCAAACTAAGTTAGATCTTGCTATTCTTCCTATTGGAGATAATTTTACTATGGGAATTAGTGATGCTATTTTAGCTAGTGATTTTGTAGAATGTGATAAGATTTTAGGTTACCATTTTGATACTTTCGGCTATATCGAAATTGATCATGAAGCTGCTAAACGTAAGTTTTTTGAGAAGAATAAAGATTTAATGCTTTTAGAAATAGGAGAAAGTATTGAGCTTTAGGTGTTTCTTTTTAACTATTTCTTAATTTGTTATGAACCCTGATTGAATTGATTATTAATTATTTAGTCTATACTTTTTAAAGGGGCAAAAGTGATTAATTGTAATATTATACCTCAAATAATTATCATTTTTATAGTAAAAGATTGAACGAACAATCATTCTTATATTTTTATTATAATCCTTGTTTAGTTTTGATGTTCCATAAAATAAATCCTTATTTTAGCATGACTATGATGGCAACTTACCAACCATACACTTTAAACTTCAAGCAAGCAAGCGGAACTTCGCGCGGTATTTTAAAAACTAAAGATACTTGGTTTATTATTTTAAATGAAGGTGAAAAAAATGGTATTGGAGAGTGCGGCATGTTTCGCGGACTTTCTATTGATGATAGACCCGATTTTGAAGATAAATTAAAATGGGTTTGTAAAAATATTGAATTAGGTTTAGATGCGTTGTTATTTCAGTTAGAAGAGTTTCCTAGCATTCAATTTGGGTTAGAAATGGCTTTTAAATCTATTGAAAGCATAGATGGTTTCGATTTGTTTCCTTCAAAATTTACTAAAACGGAAGATAGTATTGCTATTAACGGATTAATTTGGATGGGGACGGAAAGTTTTATGAAACAACAAATTAAGGATAAAATAGAAGCTGGTTTTAGTTGTATTAAAATGAAAATTGGTGCTATCGATTTTCAAACAGAAATTAATCTTTTAAAATCAATTCGAAAAGAATTCAATTCAAATGATATTGAATTACGAGTAGATGCTAATGGCGCTTTTAAACCTTCGGAAGCTTTAGAAAAACTGAAAGTATTATCAGATTTCGATTTACATTCCATAGAGCAGCCTATAAAGCAAGGCCAGATAGCCGAAATGGCAAAACTCTGTGAAACTACACCATTGCCCATTGCTCTAGACGAGGAACTTATAGGTGTGTTTTCCGAAGAAAAAAAACAAGCATTATTAGAAACTATTTGTCCTCAGTACATTATTTTAAAACCAACATTAATTGGTGGTTTTAAAGGGAGCGACTCTTGGATTAATCTAGCTCATAAACAAAATATAGGTTGGTGGATTACAAGTGCCTTAGAGAGTAATGTAGGCTTAAACGCTATTGCACAATATACCTATGGTTTAAATAGTAATCTACCACAAGGTTTAGGTACAGGCAGTTTGTTTTCTAATAATTTTGATTCACCACTTTTAGTTAAAAATGGTACATTGCAGTATAATGAGGTAAAACCTTGGAAATTTAATTTAGAAGTATGTATATAGCTCAAGCCTATAAAGGCTTACACGATTGGTGGAGATATTTATTAGGATTATTTATTGTTTTTATAGCTTGGCAAGTTATAGGTATGATTCCTTTGGGAATTGTTTTAGGGATTAAAGTTTTTGAAACAGGTAATATGCCAGTCACGATACCAGAAATGATTGAGGCATTAGGGAGTAATTTATTTCTGTTTTTAATGTTAGTATCTTTTGCAGCAGGATTGGCGGGCGTTATTTTTTCGGCTAAAGTTCTGCATAAGCAATCGTTTGTGCAATTAACAACAACACGTAAAAAGATAGATTGGAGCCGTTTTTGGTTTATTTTTATTCTTTGGGGTGTTATTTCTTCTGGTTTTGTATTGATAGATTATTTCTTTTTTGCGCCAGAAGATTATGTGCTTAATTTTAAATTAAAACCATTTTTAATACTCGCAGCAATAGCTATTACTTTAATACCGTTACAAACCAGTTTTGAAGAGTATTTTTTTAGAGGTTACTTAATGCAAGGTATTGGTGTTATATTTAAAAATAAATGGTTACCATTGTTAATAACATCTGTCGGTTTTGGACTTATGCATATTGCAAATCCTGAAGTGGAGCAACTAGGGCCAGTAATTATGGTATATTACATAGGCACAGGTTTGTTTTTAGGTGTTTTAACTTTAATGGACGAAGGCTTAGAACTTGCCTTAGGGTTCCATGCTGCCAATAATTTATTTACAGCCTTGTTAGTTACTGCCGACTGGACTGCCTTCCAAACCGATTCAATTTTAAAAGACATGTCCGATCCAGATACTATGGCCTTGGGCGAAATATTTATACCAGTATTTGTAGTTTTTCCAATACTTTTATTTATTCTTTCTAAGAAATATAAGTGGACCAATTGGAAAGATAAACTTATAGGCAATGTTACCGAACCAACAAAAGAAGACTATAAAATAATAGAATAATTATGATACCAGATTACACTAAAGTACATGTAAGGTTTAAGTTAAATGATCACCATTATTCTCACGAAGACTTAATGGAAGTTGCGTATAGCTTTGTAAAAGAAGGCGTTGCTTACGAACGCGAATTGGGTGAGTTTTTACTCGATTGGTTGGATAGGCATGATTATATAAAGGTGCGTACCTCGGGATCTACTGGAAAGCCTAAAGAGATTATTATCAAAAAGGAAGCTATGGTAAAATCGGCGATTGCAACTGGTGATTTCTTCGATCTTAGTCCTGGTAAAAAGGTGCTACACTGTTTACCATCCAATTTTATTGCTGGTAAAATGATGATTGTTCGTGCCATTGTTTTAGGTTTAGAGCTTGATATGGTAGAGCCAGCTGCTTTTCCAAGAATAGATTACGAGAAAGACTATGAGTTTTGTGCATTTACACCAATGCAACTTAAAAACTTCGCTAAATATTTTGATAAAATAAAAACGGTTATTGTTGGTGGTGGTCGCGTTTCTGAGAGTATAAAAGCATTAATTCAAGATAAAAAACCTAATGTTTATGAAACATATGGTATGACGGAAACCGTTTCTCATATTGCGATAAAGAAAATAAATAATTTTACAGATTCTGAATCTGATAAATATTTTAAAACGTTAACGGGAATTACAGTTGCTTCAGATGATAGGGGTTGCTTGGTTATTAATGCTCCAAATTTGTTAGACGAAGTTATAGTGACTAATGATATTGTTAAAATTCATTCTGATAATAGTTTTGAGTGGTTGGGTCGTTTCGATAACGTAATTAATTCTGGAGGTATTAAGTTGTATCCAGAGGTTATAGAAGAGAAGTTACAGTGCAAAATACCGCAACAATTCTTTATAACATCTGTTCCAGATGACACCTTAGGAGAAAAAGCTATTTTAATTATAGAAGGAAAGGATAATAAGCTAGACGATTCAATTTTTGATGGTTTAGATAAATACGAAAAACCAAAAGCAATATACGCTGTAAGTAAATTTATAGATACAGCTTCAGGAAAAATTCATCGTAAAAACACGTTAGATCAAGTTGTTTTTTAAACTCGAATAACGAATACTCTTAATAATACCTACTAGGTTTTTATAACTTGGTAGGTATTATTGTTTTAGACCTGCATATTTAAAGTCAACGTTTTTAAAAAATGAAAAAAATAATGAGCTTTAAGTGTAACGTCTAGACCTTTTTTGATACTTATAAAAAAATAATAATTTATTTAATATGGAATTTATAAAACGTGTATTATCAACGCTAACTGGAATCATTCTGTTCTGTGTGCTTTTCTTTTTAGGAATAATTTTTCTAGGATTTATTTTGGGGTCTGGAGGTGACGATGTTGTTATCGTAAAAGATAATTCTGTTTTAGAATTAACCCTCGATTTTCCAATAAAAGACTATGCAGGTAAAACAGAGTTTGCCGAATATCCTTTTTTAAATGAAGACGCTAAAAATGGGCTTTTCAATATTATCGATGCCATAAACTATGCGGAAACAGATAATAAAATAAAAGGAATTTCTATAGATAATAATTTTATAAGTGCCGGGATTTCCCAAACGAAAGCCTTGAGAGATGCGCTTTTGAAATTTAAGGAATCGGGAAAATTTATTGTGGCTTACGCCGATATTTATACTCAAAAAGACTATTATTTATCGTCTGTTGCAGATACTATTTACATGAATCCTGCTGGAATGATGGAGTTTAAAGGTCTATCTACCGAACAATTGTATTTTAAGGATTTTCAAGAAAAATCTGGAGTAAAAATGGAAGTAGTTCGTTTTGGTAAATACAAAAGTGCTGTAGAGCCGTTTTTAGAAAATGAAATGAGCGATAATAATCGTGAGCAAATTACAGCATATTTAAGTTCCCTTTGGAGTGAGATTAAGCACGATATTTCTAAAAGTAGGAGTATAGATGAAACGCGACTTAATATTATTGCCGATAGTCTTTTGGCAAGGAATGCAACATTAGCAAAATCGTCTAAAATGATTGATAGAATAGCTTATCATGATGAATATATTAATGGTTTAAAGTTTGCCTTGGGCGTTGAAAAAGATAAAAAACTAAAAACAATTTCTATTGCAGATTATGCCATCCACACAGCCGGTGAATTGAAATTAAAGAGTAATAAAAATCGAATTGCCCTTATATATGCCGAAGGTGAAATTATTTACGGTGAAGGAGATGAAAATAGCGTAGGCCAAGGTACCATGAGTGCTTCGCTTAAAAAAGCAAGAGAAGATGATAAGATTAAAGCTGTGGTTTTGCGTATTAATTCGCCAGGAGGCAGTGCTTTGGCTAGTGAATTAATTTGGCGCGAAATAGAGTTAACTAAAAAGGTTAAGCCTGTAGTAGTGTCTATGGGGAATGTAGCTGCATCTGGAGGTTATTATATAGCTTGCAACGCTGATAAAATTATTGCAGAGCCAACAACAATTACTGGAAGTATTGGTGTTTTTGGTACGCTACCAAACGCTAAGGTTTTAGCAGAAAGAATGGGGATTAATGCCGAGCAGGTGGTTACTAATAAAAACGCTGTAACGTATAGCTTTTTTGAAGATATGACTGAAGATCAACACGCATTCATTAAAGAAGGCGTTATTGATATTTATGAATTATTTACCAAACGAGTTGCTGACGGAAGAGGTATGAATCAAGATGACGTTAAAGCCATTGCACAAGGTCGTGTTTGGACGGGAACAGCTGCTGTTAAAAATGGATTGGTAGATGAATTAGGAGGATTAGATTTAGCTCTTAAATACGCGGCAGAATCAGCTGGAATAGAAGAATATAAAATTAACGAATTTCCAATATTTAAAAAGGATTTAGATAAAATGCTGCAAGAGTTTGGTTTAGTAAAAGCTAAGGAAACTATTTTAAGAGAAGAACTTGGTGAAGCACAATATTCTATTTATAAAGAAGTAAAATCTCGAACGCAACGCAAGGGAATACAGTTACTTTTTCCTTATAGTTTAGAGGTGAAATAATAATATAAAATATATTTAAAACAAAACAGGTGCTTAACATTTAAGCATCTGTTTTGTTTTTATAAAGGTTTTAAGCAAATGCTTATTTGATGTATTGTTATGGTGTGTAGCAGATTTTTATGTAAAACGCTCATGCCGTATTTTCAGCACTTTAATTTTAAAAAATGTAACGTTTTTATAACTACACTCATTGATAAGGGGCTTTCACTCATTATTGGTTTCGTTTATTTTGTAATAAGTCTAATTTTATAGAGAACCTTAAAAATTAGTTATTATGAAATGTTACTACCTTCAATTAATATGCGTGTTGTTTAGCGCAAGTTTATTTTCGCAAAATATTCCAGAAGTCAAATTAAAAGATAATTCAACGCTAAAGCTTAAAAGTTTAAATGTTGAAGTTAATATCACTGGCAATATAGCATTGACAACTTATAAAATGAAATTTTATAATAGCTCAAACACTATTCTGGAGGGAGAATTGGCATTTCCATTAGGTCAAGGACAATCGGTAACAGATTTTGCTATGGATGTTAATGGCGTTATGCGGCATGCGGCTATTGTGGAAAAAGAATTGGGACGTGTTGCTTATGAAACAACAATAAGAAAAACCATAGATCCAGGTTTGTTAGAAATGACAAAGGGCAATAACTATAAAGCTCGAATTTATCCAATACCTGCTAATGGTTATAAAAGCATCGAAATTACCTACGAGCAAACACTGGTTGCAAATAATAAAAAGCATCGCTATCAAATACCTTTAAATTTTGAAAATAAATTATCTGAATTTTCAATTGATATTAATGTTTTTGGAAATAAAAATATTCAAATTACCGATTCTTCTATTTATAATGATTTGAAGTTTAGAAATGCATTAGGAGTTAAAAAAGCGCATTTTAAAGCTGAAAATTTTATTCCTAGAAACACCATTACTTTAGAAATGAGGTTGGAAGATAAAGCCAACTTAACCACTTACAATGATTATTTTAATTTTTATAAAGCTTTTAAGCCAAAATCACGATTAAAATCGAAACCAAAGGCTATTACTGTTTTTTGGGATGCATCATATTCTATGGAACGCAGAAAACTAGATAAAGAATTTGAGTTGTTAGATGCCTATTTACAATATCTAGAAAATGTTAAATTGAATGTGGTTGTGTTTAATACCAAAATTAGAAGTAATAACACATATAATATAAAAAGCGGAGATTGGAACGCGGTTAAAAAAGCTCTCGAAAATGTAGTTTACGATGGTGGCACATCTTACGTAGATTTAGAAAATCATATTTCTGAAACCAATTTATTCTTTACAGATGGTATGTTTAATTTGGGAGATTTTAATATAGGCAAAAAGCCGGCCATTTATACAATTAATTCATTGACTTCAGCAAATCATAATAGGTTATCACAATTAGCTAATAATACTCATGCTAATTATATTAATCTATCTATAAGCTCTATTGAAAAAGCAATCAATGCTGTTACAACAGAAAATTATGAGTTTTTAGGGATTGCACAAAATAATGATATATATGAAGTTTATCCATTAAAAAACACAACTGTAAATGAAGATTTTTCTTTATCAGGAAAGTTTAAAACTAAAATAAATATTGAGTTGCTATTCGGGTACAGTAACACTGTAACGGAACGTGTAAAAGTTAATATTGAAAAATCAGAAAATAGCCCAGCGGTACAGCGTTTGTGGGCGAAGCAAAAACTAATTTATTTAAATGAAAATTCTAAAGAAAATAAAGAAGAAATTATTCAACTAGCGAAGAAAAATCACTTAATAACGGAATATACTTCTATGATAATTTTGGATAGAGTAGAAGATTATGCACGATACAAAATAGAACCACCTGCAGAATTAAAAGAACGGTACAAAGCACTTGTAAAACTTGAGAAAGCTAATCAAGATGAAAGAAGGGAACTTATAAATCACAGAAAGAATGATTTGTTATTGGATTATAAAGATTTGATGCATTGGTACACTAAAGTTTTTTCAAAAGTAAAGAAACCTATTATTGAAAAAACAGAGTCAAACTTAGTCTCAACACCACATAGCAAAGCTCCTTTGGTTAATATAAATTCAAGTAATAGTCGTGTTGCTATAGACTATACAAAAAATGTAGTGAGTGGCTATGTTAAAGATGATCAAGGCGAGCCTCTTGTAGGTGTAAGTGTCTATACAGAAAATAATACTCACGGCGTTGTTACTGATTTCGATGGTAAGTATGTGTTAAATGCAGAAGAAGGAGAGGTTTTGGTGTTTTCATTAATTGGTTTTATATCAGAAGAAATCACGTTAAGTTCTAATACAGTTGTTAATGTATTTTTAAAAGAGGACACCTCGTCTTTAGATGAGGTTGTAGTTGTTGGTTATGGAGTACAACGGAGGTCTATTGTTACCTCTTCGGTTACTACAGTGTCTGCCGAGCATATGGAAAATGAAAATGCAGTGGTTGAGGCTTTGCAGGGGCGAGTAGCGGGTGTGCAAATAGCATCAAATAATGAATCACTTAATAGCGACAAGTCATCAATTCGTGTTGCTCGATTTAATTTAAATGATGGTAATAGTAAACCATTATATATTGTAGATGGCCTAGTTTATACGGAAGCTAATTTTAAGGATATTGCAACAACTGATATCAATAATATAAGAGTATTAAAAAATGGGGAAGGAAGCTCAATTTATGGAAATAGAGCTATAAACGGTGTTATTCTTATATCAACTAAAAAAGGAATACTAGAAAATAGAGATAAAATTGAAAGGCTAAATAAAAAAATAGACGAAGAGATTCGTTTTAAACCTTGGTCGCCAAAAGCTGAGTATTTAGAAGTTCTGTCTAAATCTGAGACAGTAGAAATAGCTTATAAAAAGTATTTAGATTTGCGCAAAACATACAAAAATACACCAACATTTTTTATGGATGTTGCCGAGTATTTTGATGCTATTAATGAAAAGGAAACCGCTGTACAAATTGTTACTAATTTAGTTGAAATTGATTTAGATAACCATGAACTTAGTAGGGCTTTAGCTTATAAGTTAGAATATTTTAAAGCCTACAATTTAGCAGTTTATGTTTATGAAGAGATCTTAAAATTAAGACCAGAAGAACCGCATTCTTATCGGGATTTGGCCTTGGCATATGAAGCAGTTGGATCTTATCAAAAAGCTTTTAATATGCTATTAGAAATTATTGATGGGGATTTGTTAGAAAAAGATGAAGATGAGCGTTTTTATGGCGTTGAGCATATTGCTTATGTAGAAGCATGTCATTTAGTAATGCTACATAAGGAGAAATTAAGCCTTACAGAGCGTCAAAGTAAGTTACTTAATGAGTTTGCTGTAGACTTGAGAGTTGTAATTGATTGGAATCATAGTGATACAGATTTAGATCTTTGGGTAGAAAACCCGAATGCTGAAAAGCTACTATATAGTAATAAGAATTCTAGAGATGGTGGGCGACTTTCTGAAGATATAACAGAAGGTTATGGACCGGAAGAATTTTTGATTAAAAAGGCGTCCAAAGGTGATTATGAAATTCTTGTTGATTATTATGGCGATCGGATTCAAAAAATATCGGGGCCAACAACATTAAAGGTTACAATTTTTACTAATTATGGAAGAAAAAATGAAAAAAAAGAGATTAGAATTTTACGACTAAATAAAGAGGAAGATGAAATAGAAGTGGGCACTATTAGCATATAGGGACCCACATATTTTAATATAACAACGACGCTCATTTTATCTTGTAAAATGAGCGTCGTTAATTTTATAAATTTTGACAACTCTAAACTTGTATAACGCCTAAATTAAAAGGTTTTTCAATAGGAGCGTGGTTTGCAGCTTCAATTCCCATACTTACCCATGTTCTCGTATCTAGAGGGTTTATAATAGCATCTGTCCAAATACGTGCAGCTGCATAATAAGGCGATACTTGGTTATCATATCGGTCTTTTATTTTATTAAATAATTCAGCTTCTTTTTCTGGAGTAATTTCTTCTCCTTTTTTTAGCAAAGAGGCTTTTTCTATTTGAAGCAATACTTTAGCTGCAGAATTTCCACTCATAACTGCGAGTTCCGCACTTGGCCAAGCTACAATTAATCTGGGGTCGTATGCTTTTCCACACATGGCATAATTTCCTGCACCATAACTATTTCCTATAATTATGGTAAATTTTGGAACTACAGAATTACTAACGGCGTTTACCATTTTTGCTCCATCTTTAATAATTCCACCATGTTCACTTTTACTACCAACCATAAAACCAGTAACATCTTGTAAGAATACTAAAGGGATTTTCTTTTGGTTACAATTAGCAATAAAACGTGTGGCTTTATCGGCGCTATCATTATAAATAACACCACCAAATTGCATTTCTCCACTAGCCGTTTTAACTAGTTTACGTTGGTTGGCAACAATACCAACAGCCCAACCATCAATCCTGGCATAGCACGTTATAATAGTTTGCCCATAACCAGCTTTGTATTCATCAAACTCCGAGTTGTCAACTAGGCGTTTAATAATTTCGTACATATCATATTGATCTGCACGGCTTTTTGGTAAAATACCATAAATGTCATCCGGGTTTTCTTTTGGTTTCTTGGTTTCGCTACGGTTGTATCCTGCTTTATCAAAATCGCCAATTTTATCAATAATATTTTTTATGGTATTTAAGGCATCGGCATCATCTTTTGCTTTATAATCGGTAACACCAGATATTTCACAATGCGTAGTTGCTCCTCCTAAAGTTTCATTATCAATACTTTCTCCAATAGCTGCTTTTACCAAATAACTTCCAGCTAAAAATATACTTCCGGTTTTATCAACTATTAGAGCTTCATCACTCATAATTGGTAAATACGCACCACCAGCAACACAACTTCCCATAACGGCTGCAATTTGAGTAATACCCATGCTACTCATTATTGCGTTGTTTCTAAAAATGCGCCCAAAATGTTCTTTATCAGGGAAAATTTCATCTTGTAATGGTAAATACACACCAGCCGAATCCACTAAATAGATAATGGGCAATCTATTTTCTATAGCAATTTCTTGAGCGCGCAAGTTTTTCTTTCCAGTAATAGGGAACCAAGCGCCGGCCTTTACTGTGGCATCATTAGCAACTACAATACACTGCTTGCCTTTTACATAACCTATTTTTACAACCACCCCACCAGAAGGACAGCCTCCATGTTCAGCATACATGTCTTCACCTGCGAAGGCAGCAATTTCAATAGATTTCTTTTTAGGATCGAGCAAAAAGTCAATACGTTCTCTAGCTGTCATTTTTCCTTTACTATGCAGTTTTTCAATACGACTTTTTCCGCCACCGAGTTTTACTTTAACAAGGCGTTTTTTTAATTCGGAAAGTAAGAGTTTGTTATGATCTTCGTTTTTATTGAAGTTAATATCCATTGTCGAAATTTTATTTGCACGAATTTACGAAACCAAAAAACAATTATAAAGCGAATATTTTGTTAAAATATATTACATGGAAATATTTTCCTTGGAATATAAATTTACTTTTCTTAATTTTGTATTCTAATATTGAAATAGAAAAAGATGAAAAGAGATAAAATTATATTTTATATAGCAACAGGTTTACTATCTGTAATTGTGTTATTTTCAGTTTACATGTATGTTTTTAAACATGAAGCTATTGTTGGCGCCTTTACTAGTTTAGGTTACCCGCCTTACTTAATTTACCCGTATGCAGGCTTAAAATTACTAGGCTTATTTGCGGTATGGAATCCTAATTTCAAGGCACTAAAAGAATGGGCCTATTCGGGTTTCTTTTTTGCTTTTATTTTAGCTTTTTTTGCCCATATTATGGTGAATGATGGCGGACACATGACAGCAGCATTAGCGTTAGTGTTTTTAATAGTATCTTATATTTTTAATAAAAAAATAAAAAAATAATTATGAAGAAAATTATAGCATTTGCAGGAAGTAATAGCAAAACCTCTATAAATAAGCAACTAGCAACTTATGCAGCGCGTTTAGTTGGTGGTGTTGAAACTACAGTTTTAGATTTAAATGATTTTGATTTACCACTTTATGGCATCGATTATGAAAATGAAAATGGCATACCAAAAGATGCTTATAAGTTTTTAGAGATTTTAAAAAACACCGATGGTATTGTTTTGTCTTTAGCAGAGCATAATGGTGCTTATTCAACGGTCTTTAAAAATTTATTCGATTGGATGACGCGTATTGAAGGAAAATTATTCTTCAAAAAACCCATGCTACTTATGGCAACTTCCCCTGGTGGTCGAGGAGGTTTATCTGTTTTAGAGATTGCAAAAGGTAGATTCCCTTTTCACGACAGTAACATTATAGAAAGCTTTTCTCTGCCATTTTTTGGAGAAAATTTTAAAGAAGATAAAATAGTAGACGAAGCACTTAATGCTCAATTGAGAAGTGCCATTGTAAAATTTCAAAAAGCGCTTTAAACGTGGGCGATATTAGTAAAGATATAAATTCGAAATTCCCTAATAATAAGGTGAAAGCGATGTTGAATGTGCTATACACGGCAAACTGGATAGCGAGTTACCAAACGGAGTTTTTTAAGCCTTTTGGTATTTCGGCTCAACAATTTAACATATTAAGAATACTGAACGGTGCGAAGGAAGCTTTAAGTGTGCAAGTTATAAAAGATAGAATGGTTGAACGTGCACCAAATGCGACTCGCTTAATGGATAAATTGCATGCCAAGAATTATATAAACCGTTTACCCTGTAAGGAAGATAGGCGTGTTGTTTTTATCCAAATTACCCAAAACGGAATTGATTTATTAGAATCCATACCAAATACGCTTAATGCAGATTTGTTTAAAAATTTAAATGAAGAAGAAGCTAGACAATTAAGCGATTTACTTGATAAAATGCGATAATGAGTAACTAGAATATTATGAAAACAATAACACATAAAGCAGATAGTAGAGGTTTTGCAAACCATGGTTGGTTGCAGGCTAATCACTCTTTTAGTTTTGCTAATTTTTACAATCCTGAAAAAATGAATTTTGGGGCATTACGTGTTTTAAACGATGATGTTATAGCACCTAAAATGGGGTTTGGAACGCATCCGCACGATAATATGGAAATTATTACCATTCCGTTAAAAGGTGTTCTTAAACATCGAGATTCTATGCACGAGCAATGGCAATCAGTTCACCCAGGAGAAGTTCAAATTATGTCTGCAGGAACTGGGCTTGAGCACTCTGAAATTAATGGATCGGTTGCTGAACATTTAAGCTTGTTTCAAATTTGGATTATACCAAATAAGGAAAATGTGGTCCCACGTTACGATCAGAAAATGTTTGATGTGAATGGGAGAAAAAATAAAATTCAAACATTGGTAACTTCTATAGATGATGATCAAGAAGGTAGTTTAAAAATTCATCAAGATGCTGTTATTTCTCGAATAGACTTGGATAAAGATAACTCTATTAGCTACATTTATAAGAATAAAAATAATGGTGTTTACGTGTTGGTTATTCATGGAGAGGTGAGCATTGGGAATTCGATTTTAAACGCAAGAGACGCCATTGGAATTTTAGACACCGATACATTTCAAATTAAAGCCTTAGAAGATGTAAGCTTGCTCTTTATTGAAGTACCTATGGAGTATTAATACATTATAATTTACAATAAAAAAAAAGACTGTTTTAAATAAAATTTTAAACAGTCTTTTTTTTTCAGCAACTCCTAAATTTTTTAGGAACTAAAAACTTTTATTTTATATCTCTGTTTAAAACGATGCCGTCTGTAAAGAATAATTCCTAGGGCAATAAAAACGCCTAAGGCTGCCATAGCTGCTCCAACCCAATCGGCAGCAGTATATCCGTATCCCATAGCTATAGGTAAACCAGCAAAATAAGCACCAGCCGCATTACCAACATTAAATGCACTTTGGTTTAATGATGATCCTAAAGTTTCAGAGCCTTTCGATGCATTTATAATAGCCATTGAAATGGGAGTAGATAAGCAAAAAGTAACCATACCAATTATTAAAGTCATCACTAAAATCATCACTTTGTCGCTGGCTAAATAAGTGTTCATCACTAAGCAAATAGCCATAAAAATCAAAGTAAGCATTACGGCAACAATAGGTTGCAGTTTTTCGGCAAGTTTAGCGCCTATAATATTCCCGATAACCATACCTAATCCAGCAAGAATCATGGCGTATGGCACAACATCTTTACTATGCCCAGCAACATCTGTAATTAATGGAGCAATATAGCTGTACCAAGCAAAGAAACCACCTGTACCAATGGTAGTGAGCAGTATAATGAGCCAAAGTTCTAAACGTTTAAATATTTTTAGTTCTTTTACAAAATTAGATTCTGATGATTGTTTTAAAATAGGCATCCAAAATTTAACCGATAAAACGGCTAATACGCCAACAATACCAACCATCATAAAGGAGATATTCCAATTAAAATGTTTGCCTAAATATGTGCCCAACGGTACACCTAAAAGGTTTGCAACAGTTAGGCCGCTAAACATAATAGCGATACCCCGTGCCTCCTTTCCTTTTTTAGATAATTTTCCAGCAACAACAGCTCCAATACCAAAAAAGGCACCGTGTGGTAAGCCAGATAAAAAGCGTAAAATTATAAAAGAATTGTAACCTGTAGCAAAGGCTGAAAAGGTGTTAAAAACAGTAAACCATAGCATTAAAGCAAACAAAACTTTGTGAGCAGGCCATTTGCTACCTAAACCCGTTAGTATGGGAGCGCCAACAACAACACCAAGTGCATAAGCTGAGATAAAATGCCCTGCTTTAGGAATACTGATATCGAAAGAAGTCGCTATATCGGGCAGTATACCCATAATTACAAATTCGGTAAGTCCTATACCAAATCCGCCTATAGCTAAAGAGAGTAGGGCTTTGTTCATTATAGTTAGGTTTTTGTCAACTGCAAAAATAGCGCTTACACGGTTTGATAAAGACTGTTTTATTATTAAAAAAAAGTTAATTGAGAAGTGTTTAAAATAAAATATAAAAAATGAATGAAAGAATAAGAAAGGTGTTCGTGTTTTGCTGTATTCCTATATTTAGGCCTAATACATAATTATATCAACTTGAAAA
Source organism: Algibacter sp. Ld11 (assembly GCF_045066735.1). Lineage (NCBI taxonomy): Bacteria > Pseudomonadati > Bacteroidota > Flavobacteriia > Flavobacteriales > Flavobacteriaceae > Algibacter > Algibacter sp. Ld11. The sequence continues at coordinate 527,765 of NZ_JBISHH010000026.1, forward strand.
AAATATAATCAATAGAGCTTTAGTTTTATTTCTAAAAATCCGATATTTGCGTTTAGACTAACCATCAAAAAACAAGAGAAAGAATATGGCAATGAACAAAAACACGGTTTTAGCTTGGGCTACTATCATAATGATTTTCGTAGGATTAGGTTTAATCGCTTTAGGAGCGTTTAGGTATGATGATGTAGCAGGCTGGGGTTTTGCAGCAGTAGGTTTTGGCTTTTTTGCTGTAGCTTGGGTATTTAACGCGCTAAAAGGGCGTGTTTAAATTTAGTTTTTAAACAATATAATTGAAATCTAAAACCATTTTAAATAGATAATTACAAAGGAATGAGTGACGATAAAAAAATAATATTTTCAATGTCTGGTTTAACCAAGACATTTCCTGGAGCGAATACTCCAGTTTTAAAAAACATATATTTAAGTTTCTTTTATGGAGCTAAAATTGGAATTTTAGGTCTTAACGGGTCGGGTAAATCTACTTTATTAAAAATTATCGCAGGTGTCGATAAAAATTATCAAGGTGATGTTACGTTTCTTCAAGATTATTCTGTTGGTTATTTAGAGCAAGAACCACAATTAGACGATGAGAAAACGGTTATAGAAGTAGTTCGTGAAGGTGCTGCCGAAACGGTTGCTATTCTTGATGAGTACAACAAAATAAACGATCAATTTGGATTAGAAGAAGTGTATTCTGATGCCGATAAAATGGAGAAATTGATGAACCGCCAAGCGGAGCTTCAAGATCAAATAGACGCTTCTAACGCTTGGGAATTAGATACCAAATTAGAAATTGCTATGGATGCATTACGTACTCCAGATGGTGATAAAAAAATAGGTGTATTATCTGGTGGAGAAAAGCGTCGTGTAGCATTATGCCGTTTACTTTTACAAGAACCAGATGTATTACTTTTAGATGAGCCTACCAACCACTTAGATGCAGAGTCTGTACATTGGTTAGAGCATCATTTAGCGCAATATAAAGGTACTGTTATTGCTGTAACGCACGATAGATACTTTTTGGATAACGTTGCTGGTTGGATTTTAGAATTGGATAGAGGTGAAGGTATTCCTTGGAAAGGGAACTACTCATCTTGGTTAGATCAAAAATCTAAACGTATGGCTCAAGAAAGCAAAACAGCTTCTAAACGTCAAAAGACTTTAGAACGTGAGTTAGAATGGGTTCGTCAAGGAGCAAAAGGGCGCCAAACAAAACAAAAAGCGCGTTTAAATAATTACGACAAATTAATGAGTCAAGATCAAAAACAACTTGACGAAAAATTAGAAATATACATTCCTAATGGACCACGTTTAGGTACTAATGTTATCGAAGCTTCTGGTGTTGCTAAGGGTTATGATGATAAGTTGTTGTATGATGATTTAAACTTCAACTTACCCCAAGCTGGTATTGTTGGTGTTATAGGACCAAATGGAGCTGGTAAAACTACCATTTTCAGAATGATTATGGGTGAGGAAACTCCGGATAAAGGTCAGTTTAAAGTTGGAGATACAGCGAAGTTGGCTTATGTAGATCAAAAACACTCTAATATAGATCCAGAAAAAACAATTTGGCAAAACTTTAGTGATGAGCAAGAATTGGTTATGATGGGAGGAAAAGAAGTTAATTCTCGTGCCTATTTAAGTCGATTTAATTTCTCTGGAGGCGAGCAAAACAAGAAAGTTAAATTACTTTCTGGTGGAGAGCGTAACCGTTTACATTTAGCTATGACGCTTAAAGAAGAAGGAAACGTATTGCTTCTTGATGAGCCAACCAATGATTTAGATGTAAATACATTAAGAGCTTTAGAAGAAGGTTTAGAAAACTTTGCAGGTTGTGCTGTTGTTATTAGTCACGACCGTTGGTTTTTAGATCGTATTTGTACGCACATTTTAGCATTTGAAGGGGATTCTCAAGTTTATTTCTTCGAAGGTAGTTTTTCTGATTACGAGGAAAACAAAAAGAAACGTCTTGGTGGAGATTTAATGCCAAAACGAATTAAGTATAAAAAACTAGTTAGATAGTTTTACTTTTATATAAAATAAAAAACGCTCACTTTTCGGTGGGCGTTTTTTGTTTGTAAAATTTATAGAAGATACCTTTTTTTAAGATTGCTTAGTTTCTGTTCTTAAAGTTCTCAATTCCGATTCTAATAAGGAATTTCTTTTTTTCAACTTGTATACCTTGTATATGTTTAGTGTTAACAAAACAAGAATGGTAATAAAAGCTATGGAGAGAATGGAAATTAGGCTATTTAAACTATTTACTAATTCCGTTGTGTTTTGTGCAATAGCGGTGGATGTTAAAAGTATATTCATGGGCTTAGGTTTTTATGTGGGATATAACTTTTAAATCATGCAAAAGTATATAAAAGCTAGTTTTTATCATACATATGACTTTGCGTAAAATCATTGTAAGGTTTATCTTTTTCGTCTTCTATTTGAGGATTCATGGCTTCTAATCGCTCATTTTCCTTCTGTAACTTGTAGGACTTTCTAACACCAAGGCATAACAGCGCAACAAAAAATATCAAGACAATAGTTAATACTGTAACAATTGCAGATTGAGATGCAAGAACAATTATAGGCAATAGCAGATGTAGTTGAAAATTCAACATAGGGTTCATAAAATCTAATTAATAGCACTTCAAAGATAATGTTTTTTTTATAAGGTTTTTCTTCTATTTAATTATTATTCAAAACTTTATCAACAATTTTTATCGTAAAATAAAGTACTAATATGTCTTTTTAATAAGTATTTCTATTATAAATTTAAAAAGGTTGTGTAACATTTTTAAAAAGTGGTAGACTTACATTGTGTAGAAATTAAAAGTGAAATATTTAAATCAAAAGAACTATATTTTAGTTTTACTTTTAGAACTCACAAATTTTACCGAAATTGCTTACGCAAAAATGTTTAATCTTAAATAATAAAGTATCAGTATGTCCGATGATTTTGATTTATTAGAAACCTCTTCCAACGAAAAAACAGAAAAAGTAGATGTCAATTGGGGAAAAGCCATAGACACCATGAAATCTAAATTGTCTCAAGAGGACGATCCAGAAGTGCGTCAAAAAATTCTAAATGCCACCTTGGATGATGTTGTTCATATGGCAGAAAAAGATCGTTCTACATTATTAGATGCAATTAAAGATTTAACAGACTATCAAGATGAAGTTGGTATTATGTTTGAGAAATTCTCAGCGTTAAATCCAACAGAACAAAAGGTGATAGATGATGCTCAAAAAGCATTAGAACGCGCCAGAGTAGAACTAGAAGATGCAGAAAATAAAGCAGATACTTGGTGGAATAACCTATGGGGACGTAAAAGTAAAATTAAAAAAGAACAAGCCGAATATAAAGAAGCAGAAAAAGTACGTGCAGGAGCAGATAACAAAGCAAAAGCCATGTTTCAGGAACGCATAGAAAGTGCAGATATACAAACACTTTTAAGCGAGCTATCTTATAAATCTCAAGCTGCAGTAACACGTTTAAAAAATCGTGAAGTAGAAATTAAAGAGGTTGAAGAAAAACTTAAAGACGCTATTGTAGAAGCTTCTAAAAACCATACTAAAGCTTTAGAGAAAAAGAAAGAAGTAGAAGGAAAGTTAGAAGAGCAGTACGCTTTATTAAAACAAGCACGCCAAGAACTAGAAGATATTGCCGATAAGCAATCTACCGAGTATTCTGAGGCTATTGGTAAAATGACGGCTTTAGAACAAAAAGTAGAAGAGTTAGAAGGTCTTAAAAATGCTTACACTACGCTGGCTGCCAGTAAAGATAGTTTCGTCCATAAGCATAATTTAACTATAAAAGTATTAACGTCTTTGCGTAGTAACTTGCAAACGCACCGTGCAAAATTAAAGTCGGATACAGAAGAGCGTCTTAAATATTACGATGGTTACGTTGTGGCTTTAAAAGCGAGAACAGATCAGGAATTTGCGGCAATTTTAGAGCATTTAGGTGTTAAAACAGATGAGCATATTGGTCAAACTCTAGCATCTATGCATACAGCAAGTGCTAAAGCGCGTCAAGACATGATGGATAATATTCCTGTACACGAAAAAGTTATGCAAGGTGTTTACAGTAGTTATGCCGAGGCTTTACAAGAAATTCGTGCAAAGGATGGCGAAATTCAAAAGAACTTTGCAGAGCGTTACGGTATTGACATGAAAGAGATTTTTGAAGATTATTATAAAGCAGATGCAAATACACCTGCAGACAATAATGGCGAGCCAACTCCAAAAGCAAAACCAGAAGCAGCCGAAGACGATTTGTTAAGTTAAAATAGTAAAATAAAGTTGAGCGTTTCTTTTTACAATACTACAAGTTTTTTTAAACCTTACAGTATTGTAAAAAGTCAGGCTTTCACTACTCGCTCCCTCCTAAGGTCGGGGAGCTTAAACAAGCCGTTCAATCCTTAACGCGGGGCAAATTGCAGAGGGGTTTATATACTTCCCAAAAACAATATCAACCGTAACTTAAAGCAAATAACTATCTGTAAAAGATTCATATTTAATTAAAATAAATGTCAATAAACCAAATAGTTACCCCATTAGACTCTGCCATTCTTGATTCCAAAGAGCAGTATGTCTTTTATCATAAAATGGTCGACTTTGTTTTTAAAGAACTTATAGTTGCCGTGCAAAGGCAAAAACTTTGTAACGATCAGGAGGTTCAATTATTCAAGCAATATTCAGATTTACTTTTATATTCCATTGAAGCCATGCGTATTAAATATATGTACGATGATGAAGATAATATGAAAGTCGATTTAACCGAGTCTGGTTTTCCAAATTATTTAGAATTCCGATATCTGTTTAACGATCTTGAGTTACGACAAGAATATCTAGAAAAGCTAACACCAATAGCAACTTTAAAAGAAGATTTTTTAAACACCTTAATGCATAAAAAACAACCCATTTCTAAACGGAAGTTGTTTCAAGCGGCATCTATTGTGTATTATTCTTCAGTAAAGAAAGAATATATTTTTAATCGTTTTGTACAAGGTAAAATATTAGGAGCGCCGCAAAACTCGGTAGCCGATTTGTTAGTAAGTTGGTCCTTTTTTGATGTATCATTAAATCGGCCGTTTGTTTGTTTTATGTATTTTAATTTCGATGGTACACGAATAAACGATTATAAAGATGAAATTTACGAGGTTTTAAAAACCACATCAGACCGTAAAATGTCGTTAGATACTATGGCGTATACCATAGATAGAAAATTACCAAAAGTATCACCAAAACTTATAAAGCGTGTAGATTTAGGTCCAATACACAACGTATTTGCAAAAGATGAAAATTTAGTAACCCATACTATTTTAGAATCTATTGGTAAAAAGGAAATTCCCTTAGAATCTTATGCCATTTCTTTAGAAATAGATGAAGTTGCATCTGGAAGTGAATTTAAAGAAGGTAGTTTTTTTAGCAAGCAAACCCTTCAAAAATGGGATACGGTATTTAAGCAAAAGTACATTTTTGCACCACACCGAATTATTCAATTATTATACAATAAAACGCCAGAGTTATTAAATGGTTTAGCGAAAGCACCTTTTGAAGTCTCAAGTTTAAAAATAGATATTAAAAAATAAAAAAGTATACAGTTGCAGTATTCAGTCTCAGTTTTTGGGACTGATTACTGAAAACTGAATACTGCCAACTAAAAAAATGGAACACAACTCAACTTTCCCGATAAAACTTACTGAACTCGATATGCTTCGTGACGAGGCTTCATCATACTTAAAAAGTGTGCAATGGGAACAAGGCTCAAGAGCGAAAAATAAAGATAAGGATGCTAAAGACGAATCTATTTTACTCTATTTATCTAGAGCAAATAGCGGTTCTTCAGTAGAGATTACCTCGGTTTCTAAAACGATTTTAGCCTTAAAAAAACGATTATTACCCGATTCTGTAGCGCTTCCTATTCATTTAAATCAAACTCTTTATGCTGTGCAAGAAGGGATTACTTTGGGTATTTGGATTAAGGATAGTTATTATGATGCTTCGGGATTATCTAGTTTAAACGAAAATAAATCGGCTTTAGATTCTAACGGAAAACGTGAGTTCGAAAGTAAAATGCATACCGCAACGGCATTCATGTTATTTTCAACAGCTTATAAAATTCTAAACGATTTAAAACCTTTTGCTTCAGACGATTTATCGGTTATGAAACAGAAATTTGCCGGTATTCCAGAGGTTTCATTGTTATCACCTTTAAAAGGGATTGCTTGTAGTTTGTTTTATTTTGATAAATACCTTGGACACCCGGAAATTGTAAAGTCTGATAAAGATGTTATCGATTTTACAGTGGTATATTTTGAGGCTTTAATTGGCGAAATTCAACTTAGAAAAAGTAGTTTAGAGTATACGGAAACCATTGAAGATAGAACGTATAAACTCGAAAAATCGGAATTTGCTATATCTGGCTGGAATAATGTGTTTTCAGGAACTGCCAAAAGTATTGAATTCAACAAAATAAAATTTGAACAAATTGTAGGTAACCGAGATGCGAAGCACTTTGCGCGTCGTTTAACAGAGCGTATGCTGAGTTACGATTTTACCGCAAAAAAGAATCCGTTTCAGGAACTTGGAGGGTTTATGCCGGTTTTTATGGGCTACGGAATTCCTGGTACAGGAAAGAGTATGCTTATTGCGGCTATTGCAACACGTCTAAAAGAGCATTGTGATAATTTAGAAATCCCGTTTTTGTTTCACCCGATGCCAGATACTTTAATTTCCACTTTTCAAGGTGGATCGGCAGAAAAAATGGTAGAGTGGATGAAACCGATGCAAGATCCTACAAAATTGATTTTCGCACCTATTGATGATGCCGAAAACAATTTACAAGAGCGTACAGCTCAAGGCGTATCTGCAGGTGTAAAAGAAGTTATTGGCGTGTTTTTACGGTATACAGAGGGCGCTTATGCCGTAAATTACGGTAACAGTTCTATTGGTTTGTTTACCAATTTACCAGAAATGTTAGATAAGGCCGTGATTTCTCGTGTACAAGGTCGTTTTAAAATTGATGGAGCCCGTACGGAACACGATTTTTTAGATCAAGATTACATTTGGTGGAATAAACTAAACCAATCTTTACCCGATTTTGTAAACATGGAAAACCCTGAAAGTTATAAGTATTTAAGCGATCAAGGGCTTTCTAAAAATATGGGGGAAATATTAAATACATCTAGTAAACCTAGTGAAGCGAGAGTACATGCTATTTGCGATAAGGTGGAAGCTAAATTTAAAAGTAACGAGCATTTGTTTTACGCTAATTTGTATCAAGAAATGCAAAAGGCTTTCCCGTTCTTTTCATCTCGTGATGTTAGAAATATTCAGTCGGCTATTTCTTTACGTCTAACCGATTTTGATTTAGAAGAAAGTTGGTTCGAAAACCCTGAAACTTATTTCAAACAAGATTACAACACTAAGTTTAATATGCTTCAGGAAGTGATGAAAGGGAATATGAAAGGTTTAGATTTCTCTGAAATTAGACGTCAGGAAGTAGTACGTTACTTAGATAACGTTGCCACTATTGCCGATACCGATTTTAAACGCAAAGTAGACGCTAGAGTAAACCAAATAAATATAGAAACCGCGGCAAGAAAAACTTTCGAAAATGGCATCTAAAAGATTAAAAAATATAAAAAGCACGTTGCTTTCTGATAATTATTACATTCTTAAAAAATTAAGTTTCGACTATTTAATGTCTAACCGTACTTGGGTTAACCAAATGCGCGAAGTTTACGATAGAGGAGACGGGGCGGGAATTTTACTTTACAATACCGAAAAACAGACGGTTATTTTAACTAAACAGTTTAGAATGCCTACGTATCAAAACGATAACGAGGATGGCTTTTTGGTAGAAATTACTGCTGGCATGTTGGATAAAGATAATCCGGAAGACTGTATTATTAGAGAAACCGAAGAGGAAGTAGGTTACCGTATAAATAAAGTAACCAAAGTTTACGAAGCCTATACATCGCCTGGTGTAATGACGGAGAAAATGCACTTTTTTATTGCTGAATATACCGATGATATGAAGGTGAGCGAAGGCGGCGGTGTAGAAACTGAAACTGAAGATATTGAAGTGCTAGAATTACCCATTGAAGAGGCGATAGAGATGCTTAATAACGGTGAAATTCAGGATATGCGTACTATTGTTTTGTTGCAGTATGCTATTATTCATGGATTGGGTAAAGGTTAAAAAAACATGACTTTTATTTAATTTAAACACTTAAAAAAAATATGAAAATAAATACATTACTATTTACAATATTAATTTCAATTTTAACTTTTAGTTCGTGTAGCGATGACGAAGACTCATCAACCGATTCTGATTTTTCTAATTTAATAGTTGGAATATGGGAAATCGATAAGCAATTATTAAATGATAATAATCTAGATTTTGAAGATGAGTGTCAGGCTATTGAGACAACTGAATTTAAAATGGATGGTACTTTTTATATAACAGAATTGGATCCAGTAGGAGAAGATTGTGTGGAGGCAAACCCATCTCTAGGAAATTGGACTATTCAGAATTCAACAATTACAATGAACTATTCTCAAGTTGGAGATTTAACTGTAGACGAAACTTATATTTTTGAGATTTTAGAATTGTCGGATTCTAATTTAAAAATAAAAACTGATTCAGTTGATATCGACGGGGATGGAGAAGCGGATGATTTTGAATTACAATATGTAAAATAAAATATTCCAAAATTTATTAATATTTCGGAACCTCAAATCAAAGTATACCATGAGTAACAATAAGCTCAAAGTATTAAAGAAATAAACATGCAAAAATTACTAGAAGCGAATTTATACCGAAGCGAACTCATTTCAGTGAGCGGGAAACTCGTCGAGCGTTACAATAAATGCTTGGTAAAGCTTGGTTTTTCGGAAACCAAATTAAAGTCTTTTCAAATTGATGGTATTGGTTGGAGCCCACAAGTAGCAGAGGAAAAGGGTGAAGTAAATTACCTAAATAACGGTGAAGCAAATCCGCATGGTATTATAATTTCGCCTTTACAAAAAGGGAAACCGGTGTATTTACCGTTTCATACATTCGATAGAGAACTCATGAAATTTGTATTTAAAATTCATGGTGATAAAATTAAAGATATCACAAGAGATTGTGCTATTTGTTTAGATTTCGATCAAGGTATTGATGTGTTTTACGAGCCTTTAGATGTTTTAAAGTACAAAACGATAAATATCCATTTTCATTTAATAAACGATTTGCTTAACGTTCAAAAACAGCAACGCGAACTGGTTAAAACTTTCAATAGAGATCAAAATTTCATAGATGAAAATATTCAAGCAACTTTATTACAATCTGCTAAAAAACATGGCGATTTACGCGAGCGCGATTTAGATTTACACGAACTTCAATATACCGCGAGTTCGTTCTATACACGTGCTTTTGGTGGTGTTTATGTACTGCGTGATTTTATTACGCCTATTGTTGTTTTTGAGGATGAAACCTGGCATAAGGAAGCTATAAAGGATACCAGTTACGAGGTTATGATTTTTCATATTTCACAACCTGAACTTATGGCTAAGCTTCGTGATCACGTTATTATAGAATGCGATTTGGAAGAGGTTGTAAAAGATAAACGTTATGAGCGCGTAAAAAAATACGAGATGGCATCGTATTTAAAAAATACGCAACACCCTATAAAAGATATTTTAAACGACCCGATTTTATATAAAAGTTATTTAAATAAACTCGACATTAAAGCACGTAAAAAGGTGATGAGTGTAGAGCGTTATTTAGAAAAACTAGAAACAAGTAATCAGTATAAAATTTCCGATATTGTAGATTCTAAAATGTACGAAGCTTTGCATCAACCGCATTCATCGCTATCAGCTAAACATCAAGATTTAATTTGGATGCTCTTGGTTAATATTTCACCTAAAGATGTATTGTTTTTATATTGGTTCGATAAAGAAGCGTTTTATAGTAGCTTTGAAACCTGGGATGAGTCTTTAAAAGATTGGGCAATAGAAACTATTAGTAACAATATTTAAAACAGAGAGACTTATATATTAAATAAGCATGTAATTTTTCCGCGAAAGCGATATAACATAGCATAATAACAAACAGAATAACATGACACTAGAACTTATAATTTTTATTGCAGCTATCCTTTTCGGAATTTTTATTTATTGGAGAGAGTCTAGAAATAATGGTCTTTACCGGTTTTTTAACAAGGTTATAAACTCTGAGGCATTGCAAATGAAACCTGACGATAAAACAGGTTTTGTGTATAAGCAATCGTTTTTATTACGCTTGGTTTTTATAGGTTTTCTCTTTCTTGTTGGTATTGTAATTGTTCGCTTTTTAGTTCCTATAGATGTGGCTACAATTTCTATATTCACTTCCATGATTGTTGGTACTATAGTAGGGACTTATTTGGCCAATTTTATATTTAAATCTAGTGAAGTTATTGAAGAGCAAACAGATTCTTTAGAAGATATGATGCACGATACTTTTGAAAAAGGTAAAGATTTTATTGAAGATTTAAAGAGTAAAGATAACGTTGAAATAGAAGCAGAAAAAATAGAGCAGCCTAAAGTCGAAGAGAAAAGCGCGCGAGAAAGATTGAAAGATAAGGGATTGTTGTAGAATTTTTTTGAAAAAAGGATGTTTTATACTATTTAAATAAATGGAATTGTGATTAACGAGAAAGATACACTGCTTAGAGAAATTCAACGCCTAACCTTGCTTTTAAAAACATTAATTAGTAAAATTATAGATGTTGAGCCTAGCGATATCGATGTTGCACTGGAGGAGATGGATACGGTTTTAAAAAGTAATTTCAACCTATCTTTAAAAGCTATGGCTATTATGCCTAGCGATGAGTTTACAACCGTAATTACAAGTCTCAATGAGGCACATGTAGAAGAATTAACGCAACTTATTTTTGAAGTTTTGAGAAAAGTAAACCAAACAGATAAAACAACTGGTTTTGATACCGTAGAATTGATTAAAAAAAATATACTTTTGATTAACTTTTTAGATGAAAACTCAGATACCTTTTCAATGGAAAGAATGGTAATGAAAAACACGTTGCAACAAGATTTATAATGATTTCGCGCTAAGTGTAAATCAAAACGAAAAGAATAAAAATTTTACAATACAGAAATGATTAAAAATTATTGGAATAAAGGAAAAAAACAAAAAACAGTAACCGTAATTGGGTTTATAATTTTACTGATTTTATTGTTTGTTTTACGAGACGATTACCAACCTGGTTTATTATTTATTAGAAAATACATTTTTGTAATTTTACTTAGTGCGGTAGTATTGTTTTTAGGCTTACGTAAGTTTAGAAATTCTGTAAGCACCGGCGGCAGATTGGGTATGCTTGCTGTTTTAATTGTATTCTTCGGTATATTATATGTGGTAGGGTGGCAGTTTCAAATGTACGACTACATGAAAACTTACAACGTGTTTAATCATTTAAATCGTGTTGAAATAAACGAATTGCCCTTAACCCAAAACGAACGTATACAGCCTATGCGTAACGTGTATTCTATGGCTAACGAAAGTGTTGGTGAAACTAAAGATGTTTCGCTTCCGCATTTGGTGCGTATTGGAAATGAAAACAAGTGGACTATGGCTATACAACCCACTGAAAAATACAGATGGCAAGGTATGACGGATAATACGGAAGAGGTTTTTGCTGTGTCGAGTACCACACCATTCCCTCGTTTTTCTAGTGAAAATCGTATTCCAGTAACATTTTCTATAGGCGAATCTTTGAAGTTTAGCCGAAACACTTACAATGCTGTCGTACAACGTTTTAATGTTTTTCAATTATTTACCATGGAACCTAGCGATACCTATTACATGAAAAATGATGCTGGTAAATGGGTAGAAGTGGTGAGTTTAATAAAATGGAAAGGCTTTTTGTTTCCATACCCAACCTATGGCGGTGTTATGGTTATTGATAGTGGAGAACATGATTTTAATGATTATATCGAGCGTATTTTAATAGGGAAGGGAACGTATATAAGTCCTGAGGAAATGAAAAATCATCCTTATTTAATAGGTCAGAATACATTGGCCGAAAAGGTATCACGTCTACAAGCTGAATCTTTAAAATTTTTAGGCGGTTTTAGCGATCCTTTACCATGGAATATGGAAACAGCTGTTAAGATTCCGAATTTGGCCGATGATCAAAACAAGCAACCTTTTGTAACCGATTTTAATTTTTCCGATACTAGTACAAATGCTTACAGTGGCCTTTACCATTGGTTTGGTTTAGAACCTGTAGGCAGTGAGCGTACCAGTTTATCTTATAGTGTTTTTGTACCTGCAGATGGTAGTAATGCTTTTTACTATTACGATCATTCTTCTAAAAAGGAAGGTTACGCAGGAGTTTCTGCCATGCCTTTAAAGGTTATTGAATCTCGTAAAGAATTCGATTGGTCTGTAAATAAGCCTGTGGAGTTTCGTCCGTATATAAAAGATATCGCAGGGCGTCGACGTATGTTTTTCTTAGGTACTATATCGGCAATTCGTGAAGATTCTAATAATTTCGATGGTTCTGCAACTCCAGATTTAGCATTAGTAGATAGTGAATATCGAGATGTAGTTTGGATTGATGTAAAACACCCGAGTCAATGGAATAAAACAGTTTACGACCAGCTAAACGAAGCTTGGAGATCTAGTGAAGGTATTGGTAAGTATTTTCTAGAAGAAACTAAGCAAATTGATGCTGTACAACAACCAACAGATTCTATAAAGCCAATGTCTAATGATGAGTTACTAAAACAACTTCAAGAAGAGAAAAAGGTATTAGAAATTGAAAAATTGAAGAAAGAAATAGATTCGCTAAAAGCAGCTTCTAAATAGAGCTTTAAAAACCTTTCAGAATAAGTATTCTGAAAGGTTTTTTTTGATTAAAACTGTAACATTTCATTCTAAATATCTACCTATATATTAAAGTTATATTATGGGAGGATACATGGGTTTAGGCTTACAGCAGTGGATTTATTCTAGAGATCCGCAAAAAAAGATGTTCAAAAAACAACCTTTGAAATCTTTTACTGCGTTACCCAAATATTCACGAACCTTTAAATTGCAATCTAATAGAAAAGAGAACAAAAAACTAAACGGGTTAATAACGATTCTTTTTGTTTTTAGCGCTTTACTATTGTCTATTTTTACAATTAATCACTTTGTAGATTATTCAGATAAACATAATCAAGATATCATCAACACTAAAAAGAAAAAAGATTTAGAAACGTTTTCATTTCTTGTAAATTCAGGAGAAAATCGTTTAATAAATAACCAAGCCCTTGGTGCATATTCTGAGTTTAAATTGGCTTATAATGTAAATCCAGAAAGTGAAAGATTGAATCAATTAATTATTGAAACACTAAGTGTACTTTGCTTTGATAATAATGAATTCTGTAAAGAACTAGACTATGCTTTGGAAGTTGAGTAAAAATTAAAAATGTCGCTAAAACTGTGTTTATCTGGCAAGAACTGACAGATTTACTGATTATTAAAATTTTTATTTCAAAAACTTATAAAAATCATCATTTACTGCTATTAAAGGGATACAAGTGGTTTCTTCTAATAATAATTTAGCAATTTACTAGTTTTTTAATATTCATTACCACATTTTGGCTTTTGGCTTGGTTTTGGTGGATACTTGTTTAGAAAGTTTAAACTAAAATATTTGCTGCGTAAGAATTATGCAAAGACTATTTTTAAAAAATTAAGTATTATAGTATGAGTCAAGTAAAAGAGAATAACACGGTAAAAGTAAATTACACAGGTAAATTAACCGACGGACAAGTTTTTGATAGTTCAGAAGGGAAAGAGCCAGTAGAATTTACTTTAGGACAAGGACAACTAATTCCTGGTTTTGAGAAAGGGTTAATCGACATGAAAGTGAATGAGAAAAAAACCATTACCATTGCTAAAGAAGAAGCATATGGCGAGGTTAATGCAAATCTAATTCAAGAGGTTCAAAAATCAGAACTTCCTCAAGAAATGGCTCCTGAAGTTGGTATGGGCTTAGTGTCTAGGTCTCCAGACGGTCAAGAATTTAATTTAGTTGTTGTAGAAGTTAAAGAAGAATCTATTGTTGTAGATGGAAATCATCCTTTAGCAGGTAAAGATCTTGTTTTTGATCTTGAAGTTTTAGAGATTAAATAAATACAACACTTATTTTATAAAAACCCGACCTTATTTGCTTAATGTTTTTAAGTAAATAAGGTCGGGTTTTATTTTTGTAGAAAACAATAATTTGGGCGTTACCCGAAAAGGGTCGGGCTTTACGTTACAAATCCTCGCAAGCCCAATTCCATTGGTCTCACTGTGGGTTTTTCACTGCAATCCCTAACGCAGGTATCTATTATACATCATTTTTGTACTGCTATTGTTTATTCCTATAACACAAAAAAGTAAAGCTTACCCTATTTAATTTTTACTTGGCAACATTAAAAGTAAAGGTGCTGCCTTTATCTATTTCCGATTCGAGTTTAATGGTTCCTCCCAATTTTTTAACTAAGTTTTTTACTGTAAACAAACCAATACCAGTACCCTTATTGCCTTTAACATCTACTTGGTTATTATTGTTAAAAAGTTTAAAAACTTGGTCTTGTTGCTCCTTTGCAATACCATTTCCATTATCTGTAACCGTAAATATGTAGTCGGTTTTATTTTCAGAGAAGTTTAAAATAACTTCTGGTTTGTGCTTGTTATTGTATTTAAAGGCATTATCAACTAAATTTATTAGTATTTGGGTTACTGCCGCTTTTATTATAAAAATATTATCGTTGTATGTGCCAACTTTAAATTGGTCGTGACTTAATGAATGGATCCGTTGTATGTCTTCAAAAACAGAATTTAACTGTACATATTCTTTATCAGCATTTAACAATTCACTAGCCTTATAATGAATTAGAATACCATCAATGTAATTTTTTAAAGACTCTGCGGACTCTTCAATAAAACTAATATACTCTATAGATTCACTTGAAAATATATTGGCTTCATCTTCTTTTAAAAAAGTAGTTAAAGACATTATGTTAGCTAAAGGCGATTTTAGGTCATGAGACACATGGCTGGCAAATTTGCCAAGTTCATTATTACGATCTAGTAATTCCTGTTTAGATTCAGCGAGTAATCTATTATTTAATCTTAAATCAAATAAATTTAAAACCTGTTTCGAGATTGTAATAAGTGCTTTCTGTTGCGTTTCAGTTAATTTTCTAGGTACGTGGTCATATACACATAAGGTTCCCAAAGCAAAACCTTCTTTAGTAATTAAAGGTACACCAGCGTAAAAAATAGCATTTACGCCATCAACGAGCGGGTTGTCTTTAAAGCGTATATCTTTTCTAGCATCTTCAACTATAAATATATCATCTTGTAAAATGGCGTGTCCACAAAAAGAAATGTTTCGCGGAGACTCTTGTATATCGATACCATGATGTGATTTTAAAAAATTACGATCAGAATCTAACAGTGTTATTAATGAAATAGGAACTTCACAAATAGTAGCCACCAAGCTAGTTATGTTATCGAAGTCACTTTCCGGTAGCGTATCTAGTAGTTTATATTGATTAAGTTGCGCAAGGCGTTCTCTTTCATTTTTAGGGAAATCTGGTGCTATCATTTTACTGAGTCTTTAGGGCTGAGTGCTCTTTATGATACGAAAATAATGATAATTTAGTTTTAGCATTATCAAAAACTTACTAAAACGGTTAAATTAAAGAGAGAAATGCTTTATTGTTAAAAAAAACTTGAATTCGTCTATTTTTTTTGAAAAGATCTAGCTGCTAAAAACCTTCAAAAACACCCAATCCAAAAAGAGCAAAATCGTATTTTACGGGATCGGCTTTATCCAGTTTTCTTAAATTTGTGTCTAATTCAAAAAGCGCTTTGGCATCGTTTTGTTTTCGATCTAATAGTCCTAGTTTGCGAGCAACATTTCCAGAATGCACATCTAAAGGACAGGATAGTAGACTAGGCGATAAGCTTTTCCAAATACCAAAATCTACTCCTGTATTATCATCTCGAACCATCCAGCGTAAAAACATGTTAATGCGCTTTGCGGCCGATTTCCTTAATGGATCGCTCACATGTTTTTCGGTTCGTTTTAGATGATCGATCTCGAAAAAAGTACGTTTAAATTCAGATATAGAAGTTTGTAAAAAGGCATGGTCCGCATGTTTAGCGAAAACAGCTTCTAGACCGCCATGGTTTTTATAAATATGCTGTAGTGATTTTATAAATTGTACACAATCGTTACCATTAAAAGTGCGATGCACAAAAGGTAGAAGCCTCTCTAAATCGTCTTCGGTATGGTTTAGAACAAAATCGAAAGGGGAATGATCTAAGAGTCCCATTAATTTATTAGCATTGTTAATAATACTTTTTCTATTTCCCCAAGCAATGGTTGCGGCAAGAAACCCAGCAATTTCTATGTCTTCTTTTTTAGAGAATTGATGAGGAATTTGAATGGGATCGCTATCAATAAATTTAGGACTATTAAACTCGTAAACCTTGGTGTCTAAAAATTCTTTAAGTTCTTGTTTGGTTAGTTTTTTCGATTTCTTTGTCATAATAAAACAAAAATATTGTAATAAGTTGACTTTTCACTCGTCTTATCCATCAATTAAAAACTAAATTCGTGGCTCAGTTATTTTTATGAGGTCTTCAAAGCATATTTTACCAATTATTGTGTTTTCACAATTTTGCTGTACATCATTGTGGTTTGCTACAAATGGAGTTATTGAAGATTTAGTATCTAATTTTACGTTAGATAGTTCGGCTTTAGGACATCTTTCGTCGGCAGTGCAATTTGGTTTCATTATTGGTACATTTTTATTTGCGCTTCTAACGGTTACAGATCGTTTCTCTCCTTCAAAAGTTTTTTTCGTAAGTGCCACATCGGCGGCTATTTTTAATCTTCTTATTGTTTTAGAACAAAATAGCTTATTTAGTTTATTAATGTTTCGTTTTTTTACCGGTTTTTTTTTAGCAGGTATTTATCCGGTAGGTATGAAAATAGCAGCCGATTATTATAATAAAGGCCTAGGGAAATCTCTGGGGTATTTGGTAGGAGCTTTAGTTTTAGGCACTGCCTTTCCTCATATTTTAAAAGGATTTGGAAGCACTTTTCTATGGCAACACATTATATACACAACAACGATGTTAGCTATACTTGGCGGTATTGTTATGCTTGTTTTTGTGCCTAATGGACCTTACAGAAAGGCGGTTACAAAATTTGATGTTTCCGTACTTTTTAACGTATTTAAAGTACGTGATTTTAGAAAGGCAGCTTTCGGTTATTTTGGCCACATGTGGGAATTATATACCTTTTGGGCTTTTGTGCCTATACTTCTAAGTGGGTATTTAGAGTATCACCCAAACTTAACTTTTAGTATACCGTTATTAAGCTTTTTAATTATAGCATCTGGTGGTGTTGCTTGTGTCATTTCGGGTTATTTATCCCAAGCATTTGGAATTAAGAAAATAGGAGCAATGGCACTCTTTCTTTCTGGTGTATGTTGTTTAGTTTCTCCTTTATTTTTTAATCTAGAATCGGAAACCGTATTTATTGTGTTTTTGGTGCTTTGGGGTATGGTTGTCGTAGCCGATTCTCCTTTGTTTTCGACCTTAGTTGCTCAAAATGTGAGCGCGGAGCATAAAGGCACAGCGTTAACTATTGTTAACTCTATTGGTTTTGCTATTACTATTGCTAGTATTCAATTGGCCACTAGTTTAATAGACGTTATAGAAGTTAAATATTTGTTTTTATTTATTGCTATCGGTCCGGTTTTAGGACTCGTTGGCCTTTTAAAGAAAAACTAGTTTACAATTTTCCCATCTACCATGGTTAGTTTTCTATCGGCGAGGTTAGCCAGTTCTTCATTGTGGGTTACAATCACGAAAGTTTGTCCGAATTCGTCTCGTAATTTAAAAAACAAACTATGCAGATTCTCGGCAGATTCACTATCTAAATTTCCCGAAGGTTCATCGGCAAAAATTAAAGCGGGACTATTAATAAGAGCTCTAGCCACAGCAACACGTTGTTGCTCTCCTCCAGATAATTCGTTAGGTTTATGGTTGTATCGGTGCGACAAGCCTAGAAAATCTAGCAATTCTTTAGCGCGCTTTTCTGCATCTTTTTTATTTGTTCCTTTTATAAAAGCAGGTAAACAAACATTTTCTATAGCTGTAAATTCAGGAAGTAATTGATGAAATTGAAAGATGAAACCAATATGCTCGTTTCTAAATTTAGCCAAAGCTTTATCGTTAAGCTCGCCAATATTGGTGTTGTTTATTAATAACTCAAAACCTGCAACAGGCGAGGCTTTATCTAAGGTTCCTAAAATTTGTAAAAGAGTTGTTTTTCCTGCACCCGAAGCACCCACAATAGATACCACTTCACTAGGTTTAATATGTATATCAACACCTTTTAGAACTTGTAAATCGTCGTAGAACTTCTGAATGTTTTTTGCTTTAATCATCTAAAAAAAATATAGGCGTGAAATTACTACTTTAAGTTGTGCCGTACAATTTTGAATCAATTTTATTGTATAGTCCTTTTTTAGACTTATATTTATTTTCAAAATTAAACTATAGTACAAGATGCCTTACAGAAAGCTAGAAGAATACAATATGCAGGTTACCGATGATGTTAAAAATAGATACCGAAACATCATTGAAGATTTAGGTGAAGATACCGAGCGCGAAGGTTTAGTAAAAACTCCAGAACGTGCAGCAAAGGCCATGCAGTTTTTAACTCAAGGTTACGATCAAGATCCTGTTGAAATATTAAAAGGCGCTATGTTTAAGGAGTCTTATAATGAAATGGTTATTGTAAAAGATATTGAGTTGTATTCACTTTGCGAGCATCATATATTACCGTTTTTTGGAAAGGCGCACATAGCCTACATTCCAAATGGCCATATTGTAGGTTTAAGTAAATTGCCTAGAATTGTAGATGTCTTTGCTAGACGTTTACAAGTGCAAGAACGCTTAACAGAACAAATTTTAGATTGTATAAACGATACCTTAAAACCTCAAGGAGTTGCTGTTGTTATTGAAGCATCGCACATGTGCATGATGATGCGCGGTGTACAAAAACAAAACTCCATAACCACAACTTCTGGATTTAGAGGGCAATTTGAGAAAATTGAAACTAGAAACGAGTTTTTAAAATTAATAGGGAAGTAGTCTTTCAATAAACTTGGTATGTTTCTTGTTTATAAAAAAGTATAAATTACTATTTAAATGAACAAATACAAAAAATTAGCCATAAGTATTGCCTTTGATGCTTTAGGTTACGTCTCTTTCGTAATTCCAGGTTTTGGAGAATTTACCGATGTGGTATGGGCTCCTGTTTCAGCTTGGTTAATGACGAAGCTTTACAAAGGTAAACCCGGTAAAATAGCAGCTGTAATTTCTTTTCTAGAAGAAGCAGCGCCTGGTTTAGACGTTATTCCAACATTTACACTTATGTGGCTATACACCTATGTTTATAAAGCAAAGGAAACTATTATAGAAGTTTAATTGAAAACTGTTAAATTGGTTAACCAATTTAGTGATAATTTACAATTTAAAGGATTTAATGAGTGAATTTTAAATAATTAGGCTAAAGAAATAGAAGACTTATAATTCTATTTGATAAGTTATTTTTTTTATTGACTTCCCATAAAACATTCGTATTTTTGATTTTATATTACAATAATAAACTTCAAAAAAATATTATGAATTCATACGATGTAGCCGTTATTGGCTCAGGTCCAGGAGGCTATGTAGCAGCGATTCGCTGTGCACAATTAGGAATGAAAACTGCAATTATTGAAAAATATAGTACCCTTGGTGGTACTTGTTTAAATGTAGGATGTATCCCGAGTAAGGCCCTTTTAGATTCTTCACACCATTATGATGATGCTGTAAAACATTTTGAAGAACACGGTATTGAAATCCCTGGTGAAATTAAAGTGAATTTAGAAAAAATGATAAGCCGCAAACAAGCAGTTGTCGATCAAACAACAGGTGGTATTGATTTTTTAATGAAAAAGAATAAAATTGATGTTTATCAAGGTTTAGGAAGTTTTAAAGACGCAACACATATTTCAATTGCTGGAGAAGAAACTACCGAAATTGAAGCTAAAAATACTATTATAGCTACCGGAAGTAAACCATCTACATTGCCATTTATTACATTAGATAAAGAGCGCGTTATCACATCTACGGAAGCATTAAAATTAAAAGAAATTCCAAAACACCTAATTGTTATTGGTGGTGGAGTTATTGGTTTAGAATTAGGACAAGTTTATAAACGTCTTGGAGCCGAAGTAACTGTTGTAGAATACATGGACCGTATTATTCCAACTATGGACGCTGGTCTGTCAAAAGAATTAAATAAGGTTTTAAAGAAACAAAAATTCAAAATAAATGCATCTCACAAAGTAAAATCTGTAGAACGCGTTGGTGATGAAGTTATAGTTAAAGCTGATAATAAAAAAGGAGAAGAAGTAGAGTTTAGAGGCGATTACTGTTTAGTTTCAGTTGGTCGTCATGCATATACTGATGGTTTAAATGCCGAAGCTGCTGGAGTAAAATTAACAGATCGCGGTTTAGTAGATGTAAACGAGCATTTACAAACTAGCGCATCTAATATTTATGCCATTGGAGATGTTATTAAAGGAGCCATGTTAGCCCATAAAGCTGAAGAAGAGGGGACTTTTGTAGCAGAAACTATCGCTGGACAAAAACCACACATTGATTATAACTTAATTCCAGGTGTTGTTTACACATGGCCAGAAGTTGCTACAGTTGGTAAAACTGAAGAACAATTAAAAGAAGCTGGTGTAGAATATAAAACTGGTCAATTTCCAATGCGTGCTTTAGGCAGAAGTAGAGCAAGTATGGATTTAGATGGTTTTGTTAAAGTTTTAGCCGATAAAGCTACAGACGAAATTTTAGGAGTACATATGGTTGGTGCACGTGCTGCCGATATGATTGCTGAAGCTGTAGTTGCTATGGAGTATCGCGCTTCCGCGGAAGATGTATCTCGTATGTCTCACGCACATCCAACATTTACAGAAGCTATTAAAGAAGCAGCATTAGCTGCAACTGAAGATAGAGCATTACATATATAGTTCTCAATATTTATTTTGATAAAATATTAAAATAGTTTTTAAGGCTGTCTAATTTCGGTTAGCAGCCTTTTTTCTGTTCTTAATAAAAAGCAATGATATAAAACAGCTTTTTTTTCTTAAAATTGTGCTAAATTTACATCGATTAGTTAAGGTTTATTCTTTCAAAATTTAATTTTAAAATATTTAAATTTTATTTTGAAGTATAAACATCTTTATTTTAGGTGTTTATAGTTTTGTTTTGTGTTTTTTTAAAGAAATATAAAAAAAAGTGTGACCATTTAAATGTATGCGTGTCTTAACAATTGTAACCCTTAAACTAGCGTGAGCTAAATTTGAAAACCCTACCAAATATTAATAACAAATCTGATGAAGATTTGATAAAAGGCATCGTTCATAGCAATGATACGCTGCTTTTTGAAGTTCTATACGATAGGTATGCGACCTTGGTATATAACAAATGCATGGGGTTTGCTAAAGATGAAGATGAAGCAAAAGATTTAACACAAGATATTTTTTTAAAGTTATTTGTTAAATTAGCAAGCTTTAAAGGAAATTCAAAATTTTCAACATGGTTGTATGCGTTTACTTATAATCATTGTGTTAATTATGTAACTAGAAATACAGCGAAAAAAATAGAAAAGCAATCAGTAGATTATGCTGATGCGGAAAATGTAGAAAGCCTCTATGAAGATGAAGAAGATGATAGTAGTTTTCTAAATATGAAAGTTGATAAATTAAAAATAGCATTAGAGTTGATTTCTCCGGAGGAAAAAATGATTTTGCTTTTAAAATATCAAGACTCCTTGACTATAAAAGAAATTGAAGATGTTTTAGGTATAGGAGAAAGTGCCGTAAAAATGCGAATTAAACGAGCTAAAGATAAATTAGTAGACGTTTATAACAATAACCTTGGATAATGGAGAACCCGTTTTTAAACATAAATAAGCCTTTAAAGGAAGTTCCTCAAGAACTGAAGGCCAAGGTTATGAGCGATATTGCCATGGCCAAGTTAATTATGGAAATAGCCGAATTGTTTTCGTACAATTTATCGAGTGTAATAGAGCTAACCATGAGAAGTAGAAAATAAGTAACCAAAATACCCTATATAAAATGAACCTTGTCGACAGTTTAAAAGAATCATTAAGTACAATTTGGGAGAGTATTGTAAGTGTGTTGCCTACTATCGCAGGAGCGATAATAGGTATTATAATTGGAATATTAATTATTAAGCTAGTAGTTAATATTATAAAGAAATCATTAAGGTTTATCAAGGCGGATAAGCTTGATGATAAAATAAATGAAATAGATTTATTTGGAGATAAAAAGATAAAAATTAATATTATTGATATTGTAGCGAAGTTCGTAAAATGGATGCTCTATATTATTTTAATAATGATTGTTACCGATTTATTGAATTTAACAATGATATCTGATGGTATCAAGAGTATTATAAGTTATTTACCTAAATTAATAACAGCACTAGCGATATTTGTTATTGGTTTATTGTTTGCGAATTTTGTTAAGAAATCGTTACAAACATTTTTTGAATCGATGGAATTGTCTGGTGGAAAAATGATTAGCCAGTCTGTATTTATGTTGCTTCTTATTTTTATTTCTATTACAGCTCTAAATCAAGCAGGTGTAGATACCGAAATAATTACCAGTAACATTACCATGATATTGGCGGCATTTTTATTAGCTTTTGCTTTAGCTGTTGGTTTAGGAGCACAAAAAGTGGTAGGAGATTTATTTAAAACTTTCTACACAAGAAAAATATACGAAGTTGGACAAATTATAGAATTTAACGACATAAAAGGAGAAATTGAATCTATCGATGGTATATCGGTAACATTAAAAACAACAACAGGGAAAATGGTAATTCCTATTAAAGATATAGTGGAAAGTCAAGTACGAATACAAGGTTAACTTTAAGTTAGGGTTAAAATTTGGTTGGTTACTATTTTGTATTAAGAACCACTTTCTACTGGTCTCTTCTCATTAATTTGAGAGGAGACCTTTTTTTTTATCTAAAATTTACGTTAGAAAAATTAAGAAGTATTAAAAAGGAAAATACCGAGATAAAGGATTAACAATCGGACAAGTTAACGCTTACAGCTAAACCACCTTCACTGGTTTCTTTATATTTAGAATTCATATCTTTCGCTGTTTCCCACATGGTGTTAACCACTTTATCTAAAGGTACTTTTACGTTATTGGGGTCTGTGTCTAAAGCTAATTCTGCAGCATTTATAGCTTTTATAGCACCCATAGCATTGCGCTCGATACAGGGTATTTGCACCAAGCCACCAATAGGATCACAGGTTAAGCCTAAATGGTGTTCCATTGCAATTTCGGCAGCAACTAAAACTTGCTCCGGAGACCCTCCAAGTAGTTCTGTTAAAGCGCCAGCAGCCATAGCTGACGATACACCAATTTCGGCCTGACACCCTCCCATAGCAGCGGATATTGTGGCACCTTTTTTAAAGATACTGCCAATTTCTCCAGCAACTAATAGAAATTTTTTAATATCCTCGAAATTACCATCGTGGTTTTCAATAACTAAATAATACATCAATACAGCTGGAATTACACCAGCGCTGCCATTGGTAGGTGCCGTAACAACACGACCTAAAGCCGCATTTACTTCGTTTACAGATAGGGCAAAACAGCTTACCCATTTCAATATTTGTCGAAATTTAACTTCGGTATTTCTTATGGCATAAATCCATTCTACCGGACTTGTATATGGTGATGTACCTTGTAGGCGTGTGTGCATATCAAAAGCACGCCGGCGTACATTTAAACCACCAGGTAAATGCCCTTCAGTATGGCAACCTGTATACATACATTCTAGCATGGTATCCCAAATGCGTTTCAATTCATAGTCTATTTCCGTTTCTGATCGAATAGATTTTTCATTTTCTAAAACAACTTCAGAGATTGGTTTATTTAAGTCTTTACAAAACTTAAGCAATTCTAAACCTTTATCAATAGGATATGGAAAAGAGCATTTTATTTCAAAATTCTTTTTAGCATTTTTACGTTCTTCTTTCACAACAAATCCGCCACCAATAGAGTAGAAGGTTGATTTCACTTTTTTACCTTTAATTATGGTACTAAAAGTGATGCCATTAGAATGAAATGGTAGAAACTTCTTATTAAAAATGATGTTTGTTTCAGGCTGAAAACTTAATGTTTTCTCGTTGTTAAAAGGTATTGTTTCCGTCGCTTTTATAGAAGCAATAGTCGTCTCAATGTCAATTATTGGTAGTGTTTCTGGGTTGGCACCAGTTAAGCCTAACATTACAGCATAATCTGTAGCATGACCTTTTCCTGTTAGTGATAATGAGCCATATAAGTCTACCTGAATAGTTTCGACTAGATTAAAAGTGTTGTTCGCTTTTAATTCGCTAATCCAGCGTTCTGCAGCACGCCAAGGCCCCAAGGTGTGAGAACTAGATGGTCCAATGCCTATTTTTAGCATATCGAAAACAGAGATACATTCCATAGTTACGAAAACGTTGTATTTGGAGACAAATATATATAATGTTTTAAGAGAAGAATTAAATATTGTATCAATTTTTATAGTTGAAAAGTTAAAAGATTGTAAATTGAAATTAATTAAAAAGCTCTAATGTCCATTTATTCAATTAAATTTTGAAATAAAAAAAAGCACCTTCAGTCAATATGAAGATGCTTTGTTTAAAATGATTTTTTTTATAAGTCTATTTGATTATCAGTTTTGAACTGTCATTATCTCCTGTTTTTAAAACATAAGTTCCCGTCGATAAATTTGGTAAATTTAGTTGAGTAGCGTTTTGTTTGGAGAGTATATTGCGTCCTTGTAAATCAAAAAGACTTACATTACTCGGTTGATTAAAGTAAATAGTCTGGTTCGATTTGGCAGGGTTTGGGTATACTTTAAACGTATGGTTCGCTTCAATGCTATCCGTGTTAAGTAATATGTTGTTAATGCTATATATACTAATGGTTGAGCTCACTTCGTTGGATAGAACGATTAGTCCTTTACCATTTGGACTGTTTTCAGGATGAATATAAATAATACCTTCTGGACCTAAATCTCCACCTTCATCATCGCCTGTAGTTCTATTATTAATGTATTTTATGAAGATTGGATTATTTGGGTCGGTAACATCATAAGTCATAAAGCCACCAACTCGCTCAAGAGTTATGAATGCGTAAAAGCGGTCATTAATTTCGGCAACAGTGACACCTTCTGGCTCTGGACCTTTATTATCGCTCCTATTTTTAAAATTATTATTGCTATTACTAGCATTAAACAGTTCCGAGTAAATTGGGTCTGCTGCAGTAATGCGCTCAAAATCGTCTCCACTATCATAAACTAAAGCTCCGGTGGTTGCATTCCAAATGCTAAAAGAGCGGGAACCAAAAGCATGTATTTCGTCTAAATCCCCATCACCATCTGTATCGCCAGTTGCGTTGGTAAAGGTTAAACGTCCTAAGTTACTTTCTAAAGCTAACAAATCTTGGTTTGGAAACTTGGTTGGGTCTAAGGTAACATCACTTAGTTTTACTTCTTCTTCGTAAGTGTCGTATTCTCGAGCATCACCTTCATTAGCTGTTACTAAATATGTAATTCCGTTAACTTCGTAAGAGGCAATAGCATCGGGCATATACATACCTTTTATTGGCCAATTAGCATGAAATATAAAGTCTGTTTTATCGGAAGCATCTATCGTGTTTCCCACTAAACTATGGTCTTTTAAACCTAAAGGAATAATATTGGTAATGCTATTTGTTAATAAATCTATAACCGCAACGGCATTATTTTCTTGTAACGTTACCCATGCGGTTTTAGAATCGTTTGCAAAGGTTATGTATTCTGGTTCAACATCTTGAGATACTGTAGCATTTGGACCAGTTATACGAACATTTACTGCTTTTAAACTTTCTATTTGGTTATCAAAAGCATTAAAATTTAAAAGGTTAACATGATTTTGATTTATGTTGCCTAAACCCGGAGTAACATCAATTACTGAGATACTACCTTCAGGATCTACCGAATAATCGTTGTTTGGTTGGCCTTCATTAGCAGATAATAGATTAGTTCCATCTGGAGTGTAAGCTACCATGTCTGGTAAGTTACCGACTGTAACAGCTGATATATTATTTCCATTATGGTCCATAAATAAAACAAGCCCATTTTCTAACGGACCTTTAGAGATGGCAACTGCAATTAATCCGTTTTTATAGGCAACACTTGTTGGATCGCCGTAAGTAGATAGATCTACCGTTTTTTTAGATGATATATTATCTATGTCAGAGAAGTTTAGTATTTCTAATTTCTGAGCGATTGAGTTTATTACAAATAAAGATTTGCAACTTGGGCTATGTACTGAAATTTCCGCAGAACCATTAGAATCTACTAAATAGCTAGTTTCATAAGTAATCCCTAAATTGTTGCTAGCTATTTTATCAGTGTTGTCATTATCCAAAATATAAACAGCACTCATGTCATTATTACCAAGTGCCGCATTAACTGGATTTGAAAGTTGTAAAATGAATAATTCATCACTTTCAGCTTCATTATCATTAATAATAGGAATATTAATTTCGGCAGATGTACTATTGGCAGGAATACTAAAGGTTAGGTTTTCAAAAGTAAAATCTGTGTTTTGTGTTGCCGTAAGCAACTCGGTTACCAAATTAACATCTACAGAAATGGTATTAGCAGAGACAACTGATGTTTCTAAAACAACGTTAACAGAGTTACTGTTTTCAGCAATACTGTAATGCGCCGCAGCAAATGTAATTTGTGGCATAACATTGGTTGCCGGTGAATATACACCTGGCGTAGCGTAAACATTATTTTGTTCAGATTGACCGATAAAATTTGTAGTTGCTATCCAGTTTGTGCCATCGTTAAAATCGGCATCAAGATTTAATAATTCGATTGAAGGGCCATTACCATCAGCATCCGTTGGCCAAGGAGATTTATCGTCGTATTCAAATTCAAAAATACTTGAACCTTCTGTATTTAAAATTTTTAAAAGCTCTCCGCCATTTCCTAAGGCATTCGATATACCTTGTGGCATATCAATAAATGTTTGTCTATAAAATGTATCAGCTGTTGTTTTGTCTGTTGCGAGAAGAATAATGCCATTAGCTGCTAAAGATTGTTCCGAAAAGGTGAAAATAAAGTTCCCTTCATCTTTTATTTGAAGACCTCCTAATTCTATGGTAGTGTTACTATTATTATAAACTTCTAGAAACTCTAAAGCATCAGAATTATCAGAAGGCGCATTATACATAATTTCGGTTATTATTAAACCCGAAGCCGTGTTATTAAAATATAAGGCATGGCTCGTAAATATTGACTCTTGAGTATTTCCAGCTATATCCTCAATATTACTCACGGTAAGCACATATGCTTTTCCTGTAATAAATCCAGAATGGTTTAAAGTAGCTGTTTTAGTAGCATCATTATATGTAATAGACAAAATACTAGCAGCGTTATTCATATTGTAATTTAATAGATCTTCTACAGAACTTTTTGTTACATTTTCAGAAAAAACAAGTTCTAAAGTGTTTGCATTAATTACGGAAATATTGGCAACAGATGGTGAGGTAGAGTCAATTGATGAAATTGAAAATGGCATAGTATTAAATGGCACATCTGGAGCAATGCCATCAGCACTATTATCGTCACCATTATCTTGTAAATCGTAGTTTGACATGTTATTTAGCTCTACTAAAAAGCCATTAATATCTAGGCCTGTGCGTGTACCTTTATATTGTGCAATATCGGTACCATCTGGATAAGTAATAGCAGTTGTACCAACAGTTAATTCTGTTCCCGATAAATCACCAAAAGCAGAGCCAGCATTGGCTACTGCAGCAATAAAGCGTGTTGGTGTACGTGGTGCTGTGCCTGAAAATGCAAAAATAGCTTCGGATCCAGCAGATATACCACCAGGTTCTCCCGAAATAGTACCGGCGGAAACGGATGGAGTTTCACTAATGGTATAAAAAGTAATAACCGTTCCAGCTGCTATGGTAGCGGCTCCCGAATTCCATGAAAAATCGTTTTCATCGGTTCCAAAAGCACTGCCATTCCATTCCGAATCTGTGAAGTAAACTGTTGTGTTCGCAGGGATATCTACAAATGTAACCATCGCAAAATCGTCGTCACCATCTGCATTAAAACCAATAAATGCCATGTCGCCAGGATTGAGTTGCGCGTTGAGCTGACCAAAAATAAAGAGAGAGAGGACTAGTAAAAATTTTTTCATAATAATATATAGGATTAATTAGCTTGTGAAATTAAGCTCCAAATATTTTTAAAATATGATGTAATTGTTATAAAACTTTAAACAAACAAGGTTATATGTTAAGTAGAGTTTAATTTATTGTTTTTTAGGAGTTTAAGTGTGTTTTTTTACGTAGTGATAATGAAGTTTGATTAAGGAATTGAACGGCATGCTGGAACTCCCGACTTTAAGAGCGCAACTAGTGAAATAATAATATCAATAAATTCAAGAATTTAAAATAAAAACCAATGATTAAAGCCTACGCTTTTTTATTGCGCCACAAAACAATGATTACCCAAAATACTAAAGCTTTACTAAATTTGGTTACTACTGTCTGTTGTTACTACGACTGTAACAATATAAATATGACACTATGACATGTTTTTTTTGTTGGCATAATGATTGACTTATACAACTCGAAATTAAAAATGAATTTTCAACACAAATAAAAAATATATTATGAGTAAAATTATTGGAATCGATTTAGGAACAACCAACTCTTGCGTTTCTGTGATGGAAGGTAACGAGCCAGTAGTTATTCCTAATGCAGAAGGAAAAAGAACAACACCATCAGTAATCGCTTTTGTAGAAGGCGGTGAAATTAAAGTTGGTGATCCTGCAAAACGTCAGGCTGTAACTAACCCAACAAAAACGGTTTATTCTATTAAACGTTTTATGGGCAACAAATATTCTGAGTCTAAAAACGAAGCGGAACGTGTTCCTTACAAAGTAGTAAAAGGAGATAACGATACGCCTAGAGTTGATATTGATGGTCGTTTATATACACCACAAGAATTATCGGCTATGATTCTTCAAAAAATGAAGAAAACGGCAGAAGATTATTTAGGGACTGATGTTAGTGAAGCGGTAATTACTGTACCTGCTTACTTTAACGATAGTCAACGTCAAGCAACTAAAGAAGCTGGTGAAATCGCTGGTTTAAAAGTTAGACGTATTATTAACGAACCAACCGCAGCTGCTTTAGCTTACGGTATGGACAAAAAAGGAACTGACCAAAAAATAGTAGTATTTGATTTTGGTGGAGGAACGCATGATGTATCTATCCTTGAATTAGGTGATGGTGTATTTGAAGTACTTTCTACAGATGGTGATACACACTTAGGTGGTGATGATGTTGATGAGAAAATTATTGGATGGTTAGCCGATGAGTTTAACGCTGAAGAAAACATGGATTTAAGAAAAGATCCAATGTCTTTACAACGTTTAAAAGAAGCTGCTGAAAAAGCTAAGATTGAGTTATCATCTTCTGCACAAACAGAAATTAACTTACCTTACATTACAGCAACTGCTAGTGGACCAAAACACTTAGTGCGCACATTAACACGTTCTAAATTCGAGCAATTAATTGACGATTTAGTAAAACGTACTATCGAACCATGTGAGTCTGCTTTAAAAGCTGCAGGTTTATCTAAGTCTGATATCGATGAAGTTATTTTAGTAGGTGGTTCTACTCGTATTCCTGCAGTACAAGCTGCTGTAGAGAAATTCTTTGGAAAAGCGCCAAGTAAAGGTGTAAATCCTGATGAGGTTGTTTCTCTAGGAGCTGGTATCCAAGGTGGTGTATTAACGGGAGATGTTAAAGATGTATTACTTTTAGATGTAACGCCTTTATCTCTTGGTATTGAAACTATGGGTAACGTATTTACTAAATTAATTGAAGCAAATACTACAATACCAACTAAAAAATCGCAAGTATTCTCGACAGCAGCAGATAATCAACCATCTGTAGAAATTCACGTATTACAAGGTGAAAGAGCAATGGCTGCCGACAATAAAACAATTGGACGTTTTCACTTAAGTGATATTCCACCAGCAAGAAGAGGTACTCCACAAATTGAAGTAACTTTTGATATTGATGCAAATGGTATTATTAAAGTATCTGCGGAAGATAAAGCAACTGGTAAAAAACAAGATATCCGTATCGAAGCTTCTTCTGGATTAAGCGAAGAAGAAATCGAGAAAATGAAAGCAGATGCTGAAGCAAATGCTGAAGCAGATAAAGCTGCAGCTGAAAATGCACAGAAATTAAACGAAGCAGATTCTATGATTTTCCAAACGGAAAAACAATTAGAAGAGTTTGGTGATAAAATATCTGATGATAAAAAACAGCCAGTTGTTGATGCTTTAGCAGAATTGAAAGCAGCTTACGAATCTAAAGATTTAGCTGTTATTACACCTGCTTTAGATAAAATAAACGAAGCTTGGAAAGTAGCAAGTGAAGAAATGTACAAAGCACAAGCGGAAGCGCAAGGCGGCGCTCAACCAGGACCAGATGCGGGAGCAGGAGATGCTCAAGCTGAAGGAAGTGACGTTGAAGACGTAGATTTCGAAGAAGTAAAATAAATTAAAACGCAGAAGCCGTAAGGCAGAAGCTAATAGTTATAAAAACGCAACCAGAAATGGTTGCGTTTTTTTTATTTCTCTATTTCTTTGCTTAGAACTTCTATAAGTTCATATTTTACTGAACTGCCATCTTGTGGCGGATTTTTAATTTTTATTTTATTGACACTTATTTGATAAATATAGCCTTCTTCGTATATACCATCAAAGCCTTCTATACTTTGACAAAAATATTGCCAATCATTTTCGTTAATTATTTTATTTTCTTGAGCTTGATAACAATTAAGAGTTCCTCCAGCAAAAGATTCAACGTCAATTTTTTCAGAATTAATCCATAAACTATCAATAAAATCAGTGTCATCGCTGCAAGAGGTTAGGTTTAAAACTAAAAAAGCTAAAATTATGGTCAGTTTAATATTCATGTTTGAGTTTTTCTAAAGATGAAAAAAATTATAAATGGTTGCGTGCTGTTATAAGATTATTTTAGAAAATAGTTTTTGTATTTATCCCAAAGAAAACAAGTACTTTTACAGTAAATTTTAAGCATGCTATTTTCTTCTAAAATAAAATCTAATTATAATCCAAAAAGGTTAGCTGTAAAACTAAACGCTAAAGGCGAACAGTTTGTAGTTCAGGGGCATCCATGGGTGTTTTCGGATAATATTACCAAAATTAATGATAACGCCAAGTCTGGCGATTTGGCTATTATTTTTGGAAAAAATAAAAACCGCGTTATTGGTTTAGGCTTGTATGATGCTAATTCACCAATTAGAATTAAAATGCTACACAGCAGCGCAGAAAAAGTAGAGATTAATGCTACTTTTTTTAAGCATAAAATAAAACAAGCTTATGCTAAACGAAAATCTTTACTTAAAACTAATACCAATAGTTATCGTTTGTTATTTGGTGAAAATGATGGTTTTCCAGGGTTAATAGCCGATGTTTATGCATCTGTTTTAGTGGTAAAAATATATTCTGAAATTTGGTTACCGTATATAGAAACTATTATACCGGATTTACAAGAAATCTCAGAATGTAAAACAGTAGTTATTCGATTAAGTCGAAGTTTAGAAAACTCTAAAAAACATAAGTTAGAAAATGGCGATGTGGTTTTTGGAACTTTAAAAAATGAAGTTGTTAAGTTTGTAGAGCACAACGTAAACTTTTCAGCAAACGTGATAAAAGGCCACAAAACGGGTTATTTTTTGGATCATAGACCAAATAGGAAGCAAGTAGGTGAGTGGAGTAGCGATAAATCGGTGCTTGATGTGTTTTCGTATGCTGGCGGATTTTCGGTGCATGCACTTTATAATGGAGCAAGAGAAGTTACCAGTTTAGACATTAGTAAGCAGGCTTTAGAAATTGCTTTAGACAATGGTAAGCTTAATAAATATAAAGGCAAGCATATCACTATTGCCGGCGATGCTTTTGTGGAATTAAAAAACTTAATAAAAGATAAAATTACTTTTGATGTTGTGGTTATCGATCCACCAAGTTTTGCCAAGCAAGCTTCGGAAATAGAACTCGCCAAAAAGAAATATGCACAGTTAGCAGAATTAGGCGAGAAGCTAACTGCTAAAAACGGCTTACTTATGTTGGCGTCTTGCTCCTCTAGAGTACTAGCACAGGCTTTTTATGATATTAATAGTCAGGTGTTGGCATCTACTAAGCGTAATTATAATATTTTGCTTAAAACACAGCATGATACCGATCATCCCATTGGATTTCCCGAAGGTGCTTATTTAAAATCTGTGTATTACCGGTTTATTGATTAGTTGATATCTGTAATATGAGAAATGTTATGCGTGCATAATATTTTATTATATTTGTAGAAACTAATTCTACGCAATGGAAACTAAACTCACCACAATACTTAATATAAAATACCCAATAATTCAGGCTCCAATGTTTTTGGTATCGAATACGGCCATGGTTATAGAAGCTATGAAAGGTGGTATTGCTGGTTGTATTCCAGCATTAAATTACCGCACGCTAGAAGAGCTAAAAGCAGCTATTCATGAATTAAAAGCGGCTAAAGTAGAAGGCGGTTCTTTTGGTTTCAATTTAATAGTAAATAAATCGAATATAAAATATAAAGAACAACTTCGTGTGCTTTGCGAAGAAGGCTGCGATTTTATAATTACATCTTTAGGAAGTCCAGAAGAAACTATAAATCAAGCGCACAAAGTTGGTATTAAAGTGTTTTGCGATGTTACAGATTTACATTTTGCCAAAAAAGTAGAAAGCCTAAAAGCCGATGCTGCTATTGCTGTAAATAATGAGGCAGGAGGACATCGCGGTAAATTATCTCCAAAAGCGCTTATAAAAGAATTAAAATTGAATTTAAGTATTCCAGTAATATCTGCTGGAGGTGTAGGTTGTAAAGCCGATATTGATACTATGATAAGTTATGGAGCAGATGGTGTTTCTGTAGGAAGTCCTTTTATAGCATCTTTAGAAGCTGGAGTAACCGAAGAGTATAAGCAAGCGTGTGTAGATTATGGCGCTGAAGATATTGTAATGACAGAGCGTATTTCTGGAACACCATGTACCGTAATAAATACGCCGTATGTTCAGAAAATAGGAACCAAATCTACTTGGATAGAATCCTTTTTAAACAAAAGTAAAACCCTTAAGAAATGGGTGAAAATGATACGTTTTTCCATCGGGATGAAAGCCACGCAAAATGCTGCAACAAAAGCGACTTATAAAACAGTTTGGGTTGCAGGACCTAGTATTGCACATACCAATAAAATTCTACCAACAAAAGATATTATTAAGCGTTTAGTTGAATAATATATTAAAGGCTTAGTAAGTTGTATACCCTAACGTATACAAAATTAAATGATGAAAATTTACAAATCTCGGTTTGTAAACTTTTGTTTTTTTACATGAAGATGTTTTTTGAGATTTTTTGTAACTTATTGGGGGTATTAACCGTCTTACAAGAATAATCAATCAATCAATCAATCAATCAATCAATCAATCAATCAAAAAACATCTTATGAAATCACAATCAAAAAATTTAAGCTCAACAAAAGACTTTTTATTCTTAGTACTAGTATTAGTTTGCCATATAACTCTGGCTCAAACAAAGTCCGAAAAAATAGATCAACTTATTAGTAAGTATAGCGAGTACGGTAAGTTCAACGGTTCTGTTTTAGTTGCAAATCAAGGCCAGATTATTTTCAAAAAAGGTTACGGCATGGCAAATATGGAATGGGATATGCCAAATGCTTCAAATACAAAACACCGTTTAGGTTCTATCACCAAGCAATTTACCGCTATGCTTATTTTGCAACTCGCTCAAGAGGGTAAGTTAGATTTAAAAGCACCTATAGCCACTTATCTTCCAGATTATCATAAGGAAACAGGAAATGTAATTACGGTACATCATTTATTAACCCACACTTCGGGTATTCCAAATTACACCTCTTTTCCGGGTTTTATGGAAGATGAAAGTCGAAATCCATATACACCCGAAAAGTTTGTGAAAAAGTTTCAAGATAAACGTTTAGATTTTACGCCAGGAGAACGATTTAGCTACAGTAATTCTGGATATTTTTTATTGGGTGTTATTGCGGAAAAATTATCAGGTAAAAGCTATGAGGTTTTATTAAACGAAAATATTTTTGAACCTTTAGGTATGCATGAGACAGGTTTTGATAAGCATAGTGATATTTTAAAAAATAGAGCAACTGGCTATGAGAAAGAAGCCGGAAGTTATAAAAACTCTAAATATTTAGATATGTCTATTCCGTATGCCGCAGGTTCAATGTATTCAACAGCCGAAGATTTATACTTATGGGACCAAGCACTTTATACTAATAAAATATTATCTAGAAAGTATATGGACTTGTATTTTAAACCTCAAATTCAAGCTTGGGGAAATCTTCAATACGCTTATGGTTGGGGGGTTGGTAAAGTTGAAATTGGTACATCTAAAGATAGTATTTATGCTATTCAGCATGGTGGTGGTATCAATGGGTTTAATACCAATATATTACGAACACCTTTAGATAAATCGTTAATTGTACTTTTAAATAATACAGGAGGTGCTCCGCTTAATTCAATATCTAATGCTATTTTAGGAATTATTAATAACAAAGCTTATAATATGCCTAAAAAATCGGTAGCAGATGCTGTGTTAACTGTTATTGAAGCAGAGGGAATAGATGCAGGAATTACTCATTATAATGAAATTAAAAACTCTAAACTTTATAATTTAGAAGAAAGTGATTTGAATACTATGGGATATACACTGATGCGCTCTGGTAATATAGAGGCATCTGTAAAAGTGTTTGAGTTAATTGTAGATACTTTTTCGAAGTCATCAAATGCTTATGACAGTTATGCTGAAGCTTTAATGAATTTAGGAAAAAAAGATTTAGCTATTGTTAATTATAGAAAATCAGTAGAATTAAACCCTAATAATCAAAACGGAATAGATTTCCTAAAAACGTTAGGAGAGGATGTCAGTGACTTGGTAAAACAAGTTGAAGTGCCAGAAGCTACATTAGAAACCTACATTGGTAATTACGAACTTATGCCAGGATTTATCCTAGCAGTTACTAGAGAAGGGAATCAACTTAAAACTCAAGCAACAGGACAACCTGTATTTGATGTATTTCCAAAATCTGAAAACGTTTTTTATTTAAAAGTAGTTACAGCACAATTAACTTTTAATAAAGACGAATCTGGAAATATAGAAAGCGTAACATTGTTTCAAGGTGGACGTGAAATTACAGGTAAACGTATAAAATAATTGTAGTCATCCATTAATGAAATAAACACCTTACATAATCTCATGGAAGGTGTTTTTTTTTTAATAAGCATCAATTATTAAAAAAAAAAACGGAGTGTTAAAAACGTTTTAAAGTTTTTACCAATTGCTGTTTTAAACATAACTTTGTGATATGCAAAAAAGACAATTAGGAAAATCGGGATTTAAGGTAAGTGAAGTTGGATTAGGGTGCTGGCAATTAGGTGCAGATTGGGGACAAGATCTATCTAAAGAAACTAGTTTTAATATTTTAGATGAAGCCTTTAAGAACGGAATTACTTTTTTTGATACTGCCGATGTTTACGGTAACGGAAAAAGTGAAACCTTAATTGGTGAATTCTTAAAAACAATTAAAACACCAATAAAAGTGGCTACTAAATTTGGTCGTTCTAGTGATGTTTATCCTGACAGCTATACCAAAGCTTTGTTGCGTAAAAGTATAGAAGATTCAATAGAGCGTCTGGGTGTTAAATCGCTAGATTTGTTACAGCTTCATTGCATACCAACGCAATATTTAATAGAAGGTGATATTTTCGATTGGTTAAGGGAATTAAAAGCCGAAGGTCTTATCAAACATTTTGGAGCTAGTGTAGAAACAGTAGAAGAAGCTCTTATATGCTTAGAACAAGAAGGTTTATTATCTCTGCAAGTTATCTTCAATATATTTAGACAAAAATTAGTAACGGAATTATTCCCAAAGGCCCAAGAGAAAGGTGTTGGTATTATAGTACGTTTGCCTTTAGCAAGTGGGTTGTTAACAGGTAAATTCAATAAAGACACAACATTTCCGGAAAACGACCATCGTAACTATAATAAAAATGGCGATGCTTTTAATGTTGGAGAAACCTTTGCAGGTCTTCCATTTCAAGAAGGTATAGAGATTGTAGAAACCATTAAAACCAGTATTTTACCAAGTGATTTGAACATGGTACAATTGGCTTTACGCTGGCTTCTGGATCACGATGCTGTAAGCTCTATTATTCCTGGAGCAAGTTCTGGAAAGCATGTAATTTCAAACGCGCAAACTTCCAATCTAGAAGTATTGTCACCACAAGTTCACAGCGCATTAATCGAATTATATAAAACAGAAATTCACGATAAGATTCGTGGCGGATATTAATTTGTTTCTATCTTTTACCTATACCAGTAACTAATTGAAAAGTTAATCCCCAATTATTGTCGTACATATTTCCATAGTTATAAAAGTGATTCAATCGCACTCTAGTGTGTGGTGAAACAACATAAGAGATGCTGTTTACCAAGTTTCCTTTTGTATTTGTTTCATTAGCATTATTTGGAAGGTTAAATATAACTGCGTTAGAGGTATTAATAATAAATACACTTTTAATATAAAACTCTAGGTTATTCTGTAAAGCTAAATCGGTACTATTATCCCGTTCTTGGTAAAAATTTGGTCCTCCATGTACTTGCGTTTCAAATTTAAATTTTTCACCAATTTTTTTAACAACATCTGCACCAAGTCTTGTTATGTAACGTTCATCAATACCTTCACCCGTTTTTCCTACCATGGTAATAATACCATATTCAAAAGATTTAAACAGCGGAGAACCAATACGTCCTGTTCCTAACCAAGATCCATTAAAATTAGGGTCAATAAACTTTACAGCATCTCTATTTGCTTTTTGTTCATCAGTAAGGTATGGCGCGTAAGTCACTAAAGGAGCGCTTAATAGGCCACCCGTATAAATGGCACCTTCAAAATCCAAGGTGTTAGATATAGCTGTTTTAAAAGAAATTCCTAAATCTTGTGTAAAGCCAAGATCTAAACTTAAACTATTTGCAATAAACGAGGTTACAGGATCTATTTTTGGGTTATGCCCAAATTTAATATTCGAATAGCCTATAAAAAAACTAGTTCTATCCCATTTGGTTCCAAATGAGAGCCCAACGTTTTGTAGTTTTAATTGATAATTAAGTGATGTTTTATCTTCTAAACTTCCAACAAAATCTAAGGAAACTTGAGATTTAAAGCTGGTTAAAGCTACATTGCGTATGTATCCCTTTTGCAACAAACGTTGGTTTTTTGCAAAATATTGGTATACCAATCTATTTTTTGGTCCAGAAGACGATAAGTCAAAACGTTCGGTATTTCCATCCAAATACCCTAAATGGATATTAGCTTGTAAATAATGGAACCTATGGGTTTGTTTTGATCTTTTTAAAGAGCTTTGTGCCTCTGTAGTTGTGAATAAAAAACAGAAAATACTAGTAAAAATATACGCGTAATATTTCATTAATATAAAATTTAAAAAAGCTTGCGTTGTAATTAATAATTGTAAAGTTGACTTCTAATACGTACTTTTTCTCGTAATTCTTTTGGCAATTTTACGCGGCCCATCCATAAAGGAATGATACGTTCATAAGAGACTAAGTATACATCCAAAACATCCTTTTCAAGTGTAGGATAGGTTAGGTAAACTTTACTTAAGCCTTTCTTAAAATTATCCACCCATTTACCTGTTTTTGTTTCAGTTAAAAGTGTAGATTGCTCGTAGGCCTTGGGCATTAAATCACTATCGAAACTTATTGTAGGTTGCGCTGGATTATAACGCCGACTTTTTGGGTAAACATTAAAACCGTAATGTAAACCATATAGCTTTTGCTCTTGTATCATGGCTAAATCTACGTTTGTAATGGTAAGTGTAAACGGTGACCATTTTCCGGTAACCTTTATTTCGCTCAAACATTCCGTGTCTTTAATATCAATGGCACTAATAGTAATGTTGTCTAGATATTGCAACCAATTCATATCAAAAATAAGAGGTGTTTTGTTTGAGTAAAAACCTTCATCTCTAAATTGAGCCAATTTAATAGGTTGCTTTTCCGGCGCAATAATGCTCCTATACGTTTCTTTGCTTATACTGTTTAAATCTTGGTTCAGGAACAATCCATATTCAATTTTATAATGCTCCTCCATATCCAAAAGTTCTATAGCGCGTTCCGATTTATGGCCAACCTCTACCATTTCTGTTTTCCACACCTTTTTAATAGGGTTTCTTAAAGCGTTAAAATCAATAACAATATTTTGCGATTGTTCAGATAGTGTATCATAATCAAATCCAGTTAAATCGACATCTTCAATAGTCATTTCTGGATTTTTATAGGTTATTAAACGCTTATAAAAATTCTGGTCCAATAAAAACCAAGAGTGCGCTAGAATTTTACTTTGGTTGTAGTTTACCGGATTATGTATGCGCTTATCAAAATCCGAAAAATCTTCTGTGTTTAAATTAAACTCCCATTTTCCAGCAGATAAGCAGCCATTTGTAATTCCTGTTCTATAAACTCTATTAAGTGCATTTTTATCAACAGGGGTAGAAGTTTCAGAAAAAAGAACTTCAAATTCTTTAAACTCCTTTCTTAAACTCACGCCATATCTATTAAACTCTTCCAGAAGCAATTCAGGGTATAAATGCTCACCTTTAGCGTTAAATGAAGGTACAATTCTAAGTAAATCAAAATCGGGAACACGCACCTGATTTCCTTTGCCATCCATAAAAATAAAATCAACAATTAGGGAGCCTTTAGGCGTGGCGTCATGTAGCTTTAATTTAACCACATTAAAATGCATAGACAAACTATCTGTTGCGTAGGCAGCATCTTTTTCCCAGGCATCGAAGTTATAAGTTTCACTGGGGCTTATGGCATTGATGGTCATTATTCCATTAGGGAACTCATCAAAATATGCTTTAATATCACTTGGTACGTTATTTTCTTCGTTACCTATATGGTTTGCCCATTTATAAGAGTAACAACCCGTTAGAAAAAAAAGCATTAAAATTAATACAATCTTTAGCCCGAAAAATGGCGACTTAATATTTTGGAGAGAAATCATGCTACATTATAAATTTACGGAGCACAAGTTACGAATTATCCTATAAAAACTAATCGAATATAAATAGCATTAGGTCGATTATTTACACTTTTTTGGCGCAACCTTTCAGGTCGGGCTATACGCTACAAATCCTCGTAGCACAAATGGAAATTTGTGCTACTGTGGGCTTTTCACTGCTATCCCTTGCGCATAGCTTGCAGCTGTGGTTTGAATATTAAGGGTTAGTGTTTATCAAAAAAATATGGTCTGCTCTTGTTTTGCAAGGCGTTATAAGCTTGCTTTAAATTTAGATGATTGACTAAATATATACATTGCCTTATTCAAATATTTGGTATTTTAATACAGAACCTATTACATTTGCATATATACCTAATGCGCTAAATGAACATATTAGATAATTATTTCCGTAAGTTTCATGAACTTTTTATTCTTAAATCTAAATCTTCATATGGCTTAATAGCGTTGTTATTGTTAACTTCATTTTCTGCAGTTAGTCAAACTTTCGACAGATTAAATACGCAAAACCTAAAAGGCGGTCACATTGGTTTTAGTTCGTTTGTAGATTATAACAATGATGGGTTTTTAGATGTTTTTGTTACCGGAGTCGATTTTGATAATAGATTCAATAATGCTGTGTTTTATAAAAATAATGGCGATTTAAGCTTTACTGAATCCAATATTACTAATATTCCTAGAGTTATTTATGGCGATCATTCGTGGGGAGATTTTGATAATAATGGCACCCAAGATTTACTTTACACCGGAACTACAAGTGGTGGGGCTGATTATGCTATTACTAAAGTTTATAAAAATTCTAAAAATGGATGTGAATTTATCGAAATTCCTTTAGGCTTACCAGGTATTTATACAGGAAGTTCTAAGTGGGTCGATATTGATAGTGATGGTCTTTTAGATATTTATTTATCTGGTTTTGATGTGAGTGGTGTGGCTATTATTACAGCATATAAAAATGAAGGTGATGATACGTTTACAAAGCAAGATATATCGACACTTGATGGCGTATTAGGAGGGAGAGGTAATTTTACACGAAACAAATCGCGGTGGGAAGATTTTGATAATGATGGTTTACAAGATTTAATTATTGCTGTGTCTTCTAAAACAGACAAGTCGTTTGATGTTTATAAAAATTTAGGGAATTTTCAGTTTTCTAAACAAAATATCGGACTTCCTCAGCTTTCATATGTTGCTATGGACATTGATGATATTAATAATGATGGACTTGCAGATATTGTATTTACGGGGAGTCCTAATCTTGAAAATACATCAGGTGATGGAACAGGGGATTTTTACATTTTTACCAATAATGGTAATATGAATTTCTCCAACACTTTTACAATTGCAGACGAAGGTGTTTTTTATAATGATATCGAACTCGGGGATATGGATAATGATGGGTTTTTAGATGCCATAAATTATGGAACAGGACCTTGGGGGACTTTTCCGGAAATAACGAAAATGTATAAAAATAACGGAAATGGAACTTTTTCTAACTTTTCGCATACCTTACCCGACTGCCGTTTTGGAGGTGTTGAATTTGGTGATTTTGATAATGATAACGATTTAGATATTCTTTATTTTGGAAGGATATCAGACCCGAGGGATAATGAAATCACCTATATTTATGAAAATAAACTGATAGATAAGGCCGCGCCATCAGACATTGTTGTAAGTCAAAATTGCATTTGTGATAACACTTTAAATTTTAGTCTTAACAGTGATTCAGACTCGGTTATATGGAGTTTTGATGATCCAACCACAGGTGCATTAAATACGTCTTTAGATAAGAAAACAAGTCATTTGTTTTCAAATGAAATGACGTATACCATTTCAGCAACTTACACTAAAGGTACCTTGACAAGTACAATAACAAAGGTTGTTAATATCATTGGATTACCTAGTATAGCAAAGCCAGACGACCTTGTAACATGTTCAGGAGGTAGTGTTAATACATTTGATTTTAATACTTTAAAGGATACTGAAATACTTCAAGGAGCATCGCTTGATAATTTTGAGTTGTTTTATTATACATCTTATAACAATGCAGAATCTGATGTATATAGACTTACCATGCCATATAACTCCCAGAATGTAAACGAAACTATTTATACTCGAGTTCAAAATAAGAATAACTCTAGTTGTTTTGTTATTACCGATTTTGATATTATTTATGAGGCACCACCAAGAGCTAATGCCATTGGCTCCCTTTTTACTTGTGATGATAACGATGATGGTTTTGCGCTATTTGATTTAACTTCTACCGAAGCCACTGTAATTGGTGCTCAAGATAAAGTTACAGTGGTGTATTATGATAATCTTGGGAATATAATTCCGGTGAGTTCGTTAAGTATTTATGAGAATACTATAGCTAATAGCGAAAAAATTACGGCAAGAATTGTAAGCACAGAAACAGGATGTTTTACTGAAACCGAAATAAACTTAGTGGTTAACCCGCAACCAAAAGCAAATATTATTAGTGAATTAACGGGCTGTGATGATGATAATGATGGTATTTCTAAATATTTTGATACTTCTATGGTTAAAGCGGAAGTACTAGGCAATCAAACTAATATGGATGTTGCTTTTTATAATAGCAACGGCGATTTATTATCTGAACTTCAAAATCCATACACTAATATAATTCTAGATAGTGACTTTATTACAGCAAGACTTACAGATAGTGACACGGGATGTTTTACAGAAATTAGAGTGCTATTACGAACAGTTTCGAAAGTAAGTTGTATCGAAGAATCGGGAGAAGAAGTGGTTATCGATGGACCGAAGTTTTTTAGCCCAAATAATGATGGATTTCATGATTATTGGCAAATTAAAAACATTAATAAATATCCAAATTCGCGTGTTTTTATATTTGATAGATACGGTAAACTCTTGAAAGAATTTACAGAAAATAGTGTTGGATGGGACGGTTTTTATAATAAAAAAGCATTGATTTCTGATGATTATTGGTACAAAGTTAAACTTAGTAACGGACAAATATTTTCCGGACATTTCTCATTAATAAGATAACCCTTTTTGCAGAACTTAGCAAGACTGAATTTTCTGTCTATTGAAAAACGAACCACTGCTCACCAGTCCGCGTTAGGGATAGAACGGCATGTTTGAAATCCTTTTTGTTTTCTTAAAAAACAAAAAGATTGAGTAGTGATAGCCCGACCCTTTTCGGGTAACGCTCAAAAAATAAATCTAAATTTTATCTTTTAAATACTTCCCAATTTCCGAAGCTTTAATTTTTACAATTTCTTCGGGCGTTCCTACTGCAACGAGTTCTCCACCAGTTTCGCCTCCTTTAGGTCCTAAATCGATAATGAAATCGGCACATTTAATAAGTTCGATGTTATGTTCTACAACAATAATAGAATGACCATTTTCAATTAAAGCCTGAAACGATTTAAGAAGCTTTTGAATATCGTGGAAATGGAGTCCGGTGGTAGGTTCGTCGAAAATAAAAAGAGCTTTTTCTTTTTTGTTGCCTTTACCTAAAAACGAAGCTAATTTAATACGCTGTGCCTCGCCACCAGAAAGGGTAGAAGAACTTTGACCAAGTGTTACATAGCCCAAACCAACGTCTTGTAATGGTTGGAGTTTGTTTTTTATTTTGAATTGATTGTTAGCCTCAAAGAATGCTACGGCATCGTCTATGGTGAGGTTTAAAATATCGTCTATGTTTTTGTCTGCAAAAGTAACTTCGAGCACTTCTTTTTTAAAGCGTTTACCTTTACAGGTTTCACATTCTAGATGCACATCGGCCATAAACTGCATTTCTATAGTTACTTCGCCTTCGCCTTTACAGGTTTCACAGCGTCCGCCATCTACATTAAACGAGAAGTGTTTGGCTTGGTAATTACGTATAGTACTCAGTTTTTGTTTGGCAAATAGTGCGCGAATATCATCATAAGCCTTAATATAAGTTACTGGGTTAGAACGCGAAGAGCGCCCAATTGGGTTTTGATCAACAAATTCTATTTGTTTTACGTTGGTAAAATTACCTTCTAAACTAGAGAATTGACCAGGCTTGTCTCCAAAATCGGTTAATTTCTTTTGCAGTGCTGGGTATAGTATTTTTTTAACGAGTGTACTTTTACCACTACCAGAAACACCAGTTACTACAGTTAACATATCTAAAGGAAAGCGAACATCTATATTTTTTAAGTTGTTTTCGCGTGCTCCTTTGATATCGATGTAGTATTTTGATTGTCTACGTTTTTTTGGAACTTCAATTTTTATGGTCTCGTTTAAGTATTGCGCCGTTAAGGAATTGGAAGCTAAAATGGCTTTGTAATCACCTTGTGCTACTACGTGACCTCCA
Organism: Algibacter sp. Ld11; assembly: GCF_045066735.1. NCBI lineage: Bacteria > Pseudomonadati > Bacteroidota > Flavobacteriia > Flavobacteriales > Flavobacteriaceae > Algibacter > Algibacter sp. Ld11. The sequence goes on from NZ_JBISHH010000026.1 coordinate 571,549, forward strand.
AAGGTTCCGGCTTCGGGACCTATATCTATAATACTGTCGGCGGCTTTCATGATATCCTCATCGTGTTCCACAACAATTACGGTATTACCTAAATCGCGTAGTGCTTTTAATACCATAATTAAGCGTTCGGTATCTTTTGGATGTAAACCAATACTTGGTTCGTCTAAAATATACATAGAGCCCACTAAGCTACTACCTAAAGAGGTTGCTAAATTAATACGTTGGCTTTCTCCACCAGAAAGTGTGTTGGATTTTCGGTTTATGGTAAGGTAATCTAAACCAACATTGGCCAAGAACTCTAAGCGGTTATTAATTTCTTTTAATAAGCGTTTAGCAATGGTGTTGTCATGCTCATTTAGTTCTAATTGTTTAAAAAACACAGCAAGTTGATCGAGTGGTTTTTCTACTAAATCGGAAATACTAGCGCCACCTACTTTTACATAATTGGCTTCTACACGTAAACGTTTGCCATTACAAGTTTTACACTTAGTTTTACCGCGATACCGTGATAACATTACTCGGTTTTGGATTTTATAGGCTTTAGATTCTAACTCGGCGAAAAAGCTATTTAGTCCTTCGAAATATTTGTTGCCTTCCCAAACTAGTTGTTTTTGTGCTTCGGTAAGCTCAAAATAGGGTTTGTGTATTGGGAAATCGAATTTATGAGAGTTGTTTACCAACTGGTCTTTATACCAACTCATAGATTCGCCTCGCCATGCAAAAATGGCATTTTCGTAAATAGAAAGTGCTGTGTTTGGTATTACCAAATCTTCGTCGATACCAACAATATCTCCATAACCCTCGCAAGTAGGGCAAGCGCCGTACGGGTTGTTAAAACTAAATAAATGAACGTTTGGCTCTAAGAAGTTTAATCCGTCTAGTTCAAATTTATTACTAAAAGTACGTTGTTTATTGTCCGCTAAAGTTTCGATGATGCATTCACCTTTACCTTCAAAAAAGGCAGTTTGTATGGCATCGGCCAAGCGGTTATAAAAATCTTCTTCGTTTTTGGTTATAATTCTATCGATCACCAATAACAGTTTGTCTTTTTTACCAATTTTTTTGACATCACTTATTCTAATAACGTCGTTGTTTATTTTTATTCTAGCATAACCTTGTTGGTTTAATGCTTTTAACTTATCCTCTATAGTTCGTCCTTCTTCTAAATGAATAGGAGCGAGGAGGAGCATTTTTTCCCGTTCAGGAAACGTTTTTAAATAATTTAAAACATCTGTTACGGTGTCTTTTTTTACTTCATCTCCAGAAACTGGAGATATTGTTTTTCCTATTCTTGCAAACAGCAGTTTTAAGTAATCGTAAATTTCTGTGGTTGTTCCAACTGTAGATCTTGGGTTGGTAGAATTTACTTTTTGTTCTATAGCAATAGCTGGTGCAATCCCTTTTATGTAATCTACTTTAGGCTTGTTTAAACGCCCTAAAAACTGCCGTGCGTAACTGGATAAGCTTTCTACATAGCGGCGCTGACCTTCAGCATATAGCGTATCGAAGGCTAAACTTGACTTTCCTGAACCAGAAAGTCCCGTTATAACAACCAATTTATTTCTTGGTATCACAACATCGATATTTTTTAAGTTATGCAGTTTTGCACCTTTTATAATGATGTTTTGTTTTGGATCTACTTCGGAAATTGCAGTGTTCATAAGCTATTAAAAGGAATAATTTACAAAGATAACACTTGTGTATGAGCTTAAAAAATGGAATGCAATGTAAAGAAATGTTAAAAAAATGAATTTATTTTTGTATTTTAGGAACGATTGTTGTTATATTTGAAGCAGCTAATTAATTATAAATCAACACTTGCCTATCGCATAACATTACTTTAAAAATTCTAATTTTCGAGAAAACCCTGTTTTTCTTTATAATAAAGTAATGATTATGAAACACGAACCTACTACAGATGCTGTACTTGTTAGTAACTACATTAAGGGCGATGAATGTGCTTTAGAAGTACTTATAAAAAGGCACAAGCAAAGAATTTACAGTTTTATTTATTCGAAAGTATATGATGGCGATGTTGCCGATGATATTTTTCAGGACACTTTTATTAAGGTTATCAAAACATTAAAGCGTGGTGCTTATAACGAAGAAGGTAAGTTTTTACCTTGGGTTATGCGTATTGCTCACAATTTAGTTATCGACTTTTTTAGGAAAAATAGTCGTATGCCTAAGTTTGATAACACGGGTGAATTTAGTATTTTTTCTGTACTTAGTGATAGCAGTTTAAATGCTGAAAAAGCCATTATAAAGGAACAGGTTGAAAATGATGTTCGACGTTTGGTGGATGAGCTTCCAGAAGATCAACGCGATGTGTTATTAATGCGTATTTATAATGATATGAGTTTTAAAGAAATATCAGACAGAACAGGTGTTAGCATTAATACGGCATTAGGAAGAATGCGTTATGCTTTAATAAACCTGCGTAAAATAATTGAAAAGCATAATATTGTATTAACAGATTAGTTTTGTTAAATACAATAAAGTGAATTTTGTTCCGTTTACTATTTAAGTTAACCTTAATTTAAAAGAAATGGAAAAAATTTACTCTAAGAAATGTATTGGAAAATCACAAAAGCTTGAGCCAAGTGAGGAGACTATTAATTTTCTTCTCAACTATTCCAAAGCGCTTAAAGTTTTGAAATATAACAATCTGGAGTTTGAAACGCTCTTAAATTAAAAAACATAAAAAAACGTCTGAAATTATATTTCAGACGTTTTTTCATTTATAATATATTCAAATTGTAGAACTCTTAAATTCCATAAAGTTAAGGTTTGTAGAGCTGTAATGTTTTCATTTTTAGAACCAACAACGAGCTCGTCTTTAAATGATTTAATGAATTTAGTCCATAAGTTTCCTTTGGAGTCGTTTAGCAAAAAGTAAAAACCACTATCACCAATTTTCTTTCCTGAGGATGTTAAAATGAGTTCGCCGTTTTTTCCAACACTCGGACTTAAAATGACTGTAGCATTACCATTTGGTAATGGAAAAATAGCTTTAATACACGTTTGTCCTGATGGTATTACGCAAGTTTCATAAACACCTGAATACACTACTTCTTCAGATGTTTTAAAAGTTCTAAGCCATATATTGCGTTTAACTTTTTTTGTTTTAGCGTCTATCAAATGGATTATATCACTTTTTAATGATTTTGAATTCTCGATGTTCTCAATAGGAACGTTTAATTGTTCAATACGATTACTAAATAATAATCTTAATAAGATGCCGAATACTTTAAAAAAAGGATTCCACTTTACTTTTAAATCAAAATCGTAATTACTTGTGTTTTCGTAGAAATCAATGACGTTTTTAGATAATTTATGTTGTGCTTCACTAGATAAATTTAGCTGATTTATAGATGATAATATCCCTTTATCATTTTCTTTCTCATCTATTGTTAGCTGTTCATTTTTAGCTAGTTGCTTAATGAATTTTACACCGATGCCTTTTGTAGTTCCAAAAGGACCTAAAAGCCATTCATATTGATTCTTGCTGATTTTTTTCCCAAATAATATCACCCATTGTTGGGTAATTAAATCTTGAAGGTTTTGTTTTAGAATTGCAATTCCCATTTAACTCTTTTTAAGATTAGGAATATAATTCTCTTTACCTTTCCACGAGCCAAATTCAGAAATAGGTTTAAAACGTAAAGTTGTAAATTCAAAATGAAAATCTTTTCGTTCCCGCTCTTTCATGGCGTCTGAATGTCTTTTTGGCTTAGGCATAGCACTATGACCGTGAACCATATTGGTCATTTCCTCTTCTGTTTTCCAAAGAGAAAACGTAGAAACTGTATTAGGAAACCTTACTGAGGCCAATGAAAGTAAAGTGCCTTCGTGGTCACGAACTAATTTTTCAACTGGTCTTCCCCAATGCAAAAACCTTGGAATTGCTAAAGGTTTCATTCTAGCAATTGTAACGGCAACAACCGGAGATAGCTCGCTTTCTAATGTTGCTTTACGTTCAGGGATTTTGAATCCGCTTATTTTTCCCCATTCTCTCATAAACTCTAAGCGCACGTGCCAACCTTTATTCAAGAGTTTACCAAGTTTTTCTTTTTTCAAGTAGTTTTCAAGAGCTTCTTCGTTTTCCCATTGCGCAAAAATAGCGACTTGTTTTATAAGAAATCTAGAAGAAGAAATAATTGGAGAACCTAGCGTCATTGCTGTCATGTATTCAGAATGAATTAGGCCTTTAGTGTTTCTTTTAATAGGAGCTGAGAACAAGCCTTTTATCGCCAATGTAAATGGAATTCTAACAAGGTGATAAGAGAATATGTTCATATATTTTATTTAATAGAGTTGAGTTTTGTTATGTGTTTGGAATTACACACAACATATGAATAGCTATTAAAACAATGTGTTTTTTATTCTTCCTCTGGAAATGTAATATGTTGGTAAGCTCCAATATCGGCAGAGGCAGTTCTGTTTACTCCTAAAATATCTTGAGGTACTTGAGTCGCAAAAGTAGAATTTGCTTGGTTTATTCCTTCAGAATTCTCTCCAATTATAAATTCATTTAAATCGGTATCCTTAAAATCAGGTGTTTTATTGAATATGTTATTTTCAAAGTGATTGGTGTCTGTTAAATCGTAAACATCTTCCGAGAAAAAGTTACTATCATCTTGAAAGCGTAATAAGCAATTGGTGAATTTAAAGTTGAAAGCGACTGATTCGTCTTCTATTTGTTCCAATAAAAATTCAGGATTATCATTTCCGTAAATAATGCAATTATTAAAATTAGCTTCGCCTAAATCTGCTAGCGTGGCATTGTTGTCTTCATCTAAAACAAAATTATTTAGCAATACCGATGGTAATTGTCTAAAACCATTATCCCAATAATTTACAATAGTAGAATGCGTAAAATTGTAACGGCCACCAATAGTTCCTGCAAAAGAGGATTGACCAGCATTATTAATTACTACATTTTTACCAGCGATTGAGGTATTTCTACCCATGATGCCAAAACTCCCTGAATTATAAATTTGAGTATTTGTGATGTTTAATTTATTGTTGCTGGCATTTGGGTTTCCGTCGCATAAGATACCGACGTTAGCATTTTTTATGGTCGCGTAATGTATTTCGTTTTCTATACTGCCATCGAAAAGCCAAATGGCCCCCCATTGGCCTGGTGTATCTGAAAAACCAGGTTCTAAACGATCGCCTTCAAAAACAACTTCATTTTCTAAAGTTTCTTGGTTTGTACTCAAAGCACCATTTACTTTTATTGAGGCTCCATTGGTAACTAATATGCCTGATTCCGAATGAAAATAAATGCGAGCACCAGCATCTATATTTAGTGTTTCGTTATTTGGTACGGCAGCAAAGCCATAAATAACATAGGCTTTCTCGTTTGTAAAGTTGAGTTCGTTTGGTAATAATTCTCGGCCTTGTAAATCGGTTTCTATAGTTTCACCATCAACATTCAGACTTAAAGTTTCTACAATTTTTGTGGTATTATTTCGATTTGGATATATAAAAACGGCATCTTGAATAAGTGTTACTAATTCTACTTTTTGTTGGTTTGTTCCAGAATCGAATTCAATAGCGTCGGTATACAAAAATTGGTTTGATGTGGCAGCTTCATTTTCGATATCAACGGTGGTCTCTATAAAAATAAAGAGACTGTCTTTTGCTAAAAGTTCGACGTTTTCAAAGGTTTTTCCTGAAATACCATCAACACTTAATCGGTAATTAGAAGTTTCGCCTAAGGCCAATTTTACCGATGGTATATTGATGTCGGAATTACTTTTATTGTAAACCTTTAAATTATATGTACTAGAACCAATTTTTGAAAAAACGGTGTCTAAATATACCGTATCTCTCGAGAAGGTCAGGTTGCCGGTACTTGGAGAAAACTCAAAATCTTTTCGACAAGAGCTCCAAACCATTAAAAAACCTATAGTGAATATAAAGTAAAAGTAACGTTTCATTCTATTGGTATTAAGCGTATTAAAAATATACTAGTTATCTTTTTTGTATAGCGGAATACGGTAAGATAGCGTATAACTAAACCCTACACCAATATTATTGCTATCGTATGTTTTATTAAAACCTGGAATGTAAACATTTTGGAAATTATCCGGTTCCGTTTCGGTTACTAATAATTTAAGTTGCACGTTTACTCCGGCAAATAGGTTATTGAATAATTCTACTTTCATACCTAGTATAATTTCCGCCCAAACAGCACTTAAATCTTTAAATTCTTGTAAATCGCTAGACGAGTACTGTGGTAACCAATATTGGTTAGTGTTGTAAATAATAAAGCTGTTAAGTTCTTGGCTAAAGGTACTAAAACCTAAACGGAACCCTGTATAAACCATATTTTCCATGTTAAGCCAGTTATCGTACATATTGTAGTCGAAACCTGCTTTAATGTAGCTTCCTTTAGAGGTAATATCAAGGTAATCTGTAATGGTGTTTTTGTTATCAAAGCCAATTTCAGCTGCAGCATAAAGATCTTTTTTTAGTCTATAATCTGCTTCTATTTCAAAACCGCTATAATCATCGTCTGCAAAGGAGCGCACTAATTTGCTAATATCTCCACCTATTCGAATACCGTATTTCTGTTTTATTTTAACGGAGTCGGTAACCGTAGTTGGAATACTATCGTTTTGCGCATTTACAGACACACAAAATACCAATAACACTAGGCTATTAATGAAATAAGTTAAAGTGTGTTTCTGTTTCATCTTCTACAGATTGGTTTGAATTTAAGGGTTGAATGGATTCTATCCAATTGTCTTCGTCACTTTCTAGTTGTACTGTTACGTTCTCAAAAATAGTTTTGTAACCACAAGCGCGTGATACATAGACTTCGGTACGACTATAGTTTATAGTAATTATATCTATGTTTGATGCATCGGATATAAAATCGTCGCTAGTGTCATCTGGCGTATCATTATCATCAAGAACATAATTATTTATCAGTGCGTACTGTGTTGTGTTATCAGTTGTTTTTAAAGGAAGTACTAATTCATTACTTGTTACAATTTCATATCCTGGTAATACTTCATCATTATCGACACCAATAACCACTAACTTAAACACATTTTTACTGCTGTCTTCATCAGTGAAGTCTAAAAGATCGATTATAACACTTGGTGTTGTAGGCGTGATTTCTGGACAAATATCATCACGTTCGCAACTTATAGTTATCCCCACGATTAATAAAATTATGGGGATAAAAAGAATTTTAAAATATTTCATACTTAACTAAAATGTATTCTTAATTAAAAGAAAAACAAACTCTTAACTCCAAATTAATGGATTATCGTTTTTCTAAAAGCACGACGTTTTCCACATGAAATGTTTGCGGAAACATATCTACAGCCTGAGTTTTTACTACTTTATATTGCTCATCCATTAATGCTAAATCTCTAGCTTGTGTGGCGCTATTACAGCTTACATAAACTACTTTTTCTGGAGCAATATTTAGTATTTGTTGTACAACATCTTTATGCATACCATCGCGCGGCGGATCGGTAATTATAATATCTGGTGTACCGTTGGCTTCTATAAAATCGGCATTAAAAACATTCTTCATGTCGCCTACAAAGAACTCAACGTTGTTTATGCTATTAAATTGTGCATTTTCTTTAGCCGCAGTAATTGCATCGGGAACAGCTTCTACACCAACTACTCTTTTTGCTTGTTTAGCGACAAATTGTGCAATGGTTCCGGTACCTGTGTATAAATCGTAAACAAGCTCATTACCAGTTAATCCTGCAAAATCTCTTGTGATTTTATAAAGCTCGTAGGCTTGTTCGGAGTTGGTTTGATAAAATGATTTAGCATTAATTTTAAACTTTAAGCCTTCCATTTCTTCAAAAATATGATCGTTACCTTTATAACAAATAACTTCTTGATCGTAAATGGTATCATTAGCTTTTCCGTTAATCACGTATTGTAGCGATGTGATTTCAGGGAAAGTTTCACCTAAATAATCTAAAATTAATTCACGTTTTTCTTTATCTTCTTTAAAGAACTGAATCATGACCATAATATCACCAGTACTAGATGTTCTAATCATCATGGTACGCAATAATCCGGTTTGATTTCTAGTATTGAAAAATTCTAAATCGTGTTCTAGAGCGAATGCTTTAACCGCATTTCTAATAGCGTTAGAAGGATCGGCTTGTAGATGACATTTTTTAACATCTAAAATTTTGTCCCACATACCAGGAATATGAAACCCTAAAGCATTTCTATCTCCAAGATCTTCATCCGATTGTACTTCTTCTAGTGTTAACCAACGGCTATCACTAAATGAAAATTCCATTTTGTTTCTATAGAAATACTGATTTTCTGCTCCAAAAATAGGAGTAACTTCAGGTAGTTCTATATGCCCAATACGGGTTAAATTATTTGTAACTTCTTTTTGTTTGTAAAACAGCTGATGCTCGTAAGCCATATCTTGCCATTTACAACCACCACAGGTCCCAAAATGCTCGCAGGCAGGTTTGGTTCTTTTATCCGATAGTTTATGAAAAACGGTTGCTTTTCCTTCATAATAAGCTTTACGCTTTTTAAAGGTTTGCACATCTACCACATCTCCAGGTACGGCATTCGGTAAAAATATAACTTTTCCGTCGGGTGCTTTAGCTATGGTTTTTCCTTTAGCTCCAGCATCTATTACTTCGACGTTTTCAAAAACTTGTTTTCTTGATTTTCTTCTTGACATGCTGCAAAAATACTAATAGCCAGAAATAAATTTCATATTATTTTCAATTAGTTTATTGTAATTTCAATTTCATTTAAAATATAGGTGTTTTTTTAGTTGAAAAAGTAGTGAAGTTAGTTAGTAGATTTATTTAAAATAAAAAGCTGCTCAGTAATTTACTGAACAGCTTTTAAAACTAAGATATAGTGTGTCTTATTTTTTGTTGAATTTGTTAAGAATTTTATCCATTTGTTTTCCTGCGGCATCACGTCCACCAAGACCGAAAGATAATATAATGGTAAGTGCAACTGTACCTAGAGATATACCAAAGGCCAAATTAATTATTTCATCTGCAAGGCCCATCGTTCTTAATCCGATGGCTAAGAAAATAGCTATTATGGCAATTCTAATAATAGAAGCTACGAAGGTATTATCGTCATTTTTAGAAAAGTTATCAGCAGCAACAGAAGCAATCCAGTTTCCAATTGCTAAAATTACAAGTCCAAAAATTATTTTTCCAGAATAGTTTGTAATCGTATATAATATATCAGATAAATATCCAAATTCTAACTTATCTACAGCTGTTGTAAGACCGAATAGAATAATGAAGTAATACACTAAGTTTCCAATAATTTTAACCAAGTTAGTATTACCTGTAACTGCGCCTAAACCTGCTTTATTAAAGAAGTTGTTTAAGTTCATGCTGTTTAGTAAGTCTTTAATAAGTTCACTTAAAAAACGACCACCAACTACAAATAAGATAATAATAATTGCAGCTAAAATTACTTTTGGAATAGCACTAAAGAAATCCTTTAGCATAGCTGTAGCAGGTTCAGAAATAGCATCCATATTTAAAATATTAAATGCTGAAATTAATAAAGGAAGAAAAATAAAGATGAAAACAATTTTTTTGATCACATTAACGATATCAATATTTTCTGGTAACTTTAATTTTGGTGTTAGTTTTTTAATGGAATCGCCAGAAAGTTCTACCAATTCTGAAACTATAGTTGCTAGCATGTAACCAATATAGCAAACTAAGCCAGCTCCAATAATATTTGGAATAAACCCAGTGAATTCGTCCAGCATATTTTTTAAAGGATCTAAAACACCTCGCATACCCAATTGTTCTAAGGCCAAGGTGAAAACAAAAATCATAACTAAAAAGTAAACTAGTTTACTGATAAATTTAGAAATACTGATTTTTGAGTTTTTTATTTTGTTGTCAATCCCCGATTTTTGAAGTAATTTGTAAATAAGGCGTTTAAGCAAACCAGCAACAAACCAACCTATTATTAGGATGATTAAAGCACCTAAAGCACTTGATAGATTTCCTCCGATAGATTGTGTGAATTGATCTAATACATTTGATAAATAGTTCATAATATTATGTGTGTGATTAATTAATAGTTACTCTTACGACACATAAAAGATTAAAAAGACACATTTTATCTTAAATTTTTATAAATTTGAGGCTTCTAGGGATGATTTCTCTCCCACGCTGAATTTTCGAAACCTCGAAAGGATAAAGGTAGAGAAGGAATGGTTATTTTATAATATCCATTTTTTTTGGATATAAACATTTAAATTTTTTTAAAATGGCTGTTTTAGACCAATTAACTTCGCAACAAGCGATAGAATTAGAAAACAAGTATGGTGCACACAATTACCATCCACTACCAGTAGTATTGAGTAGAGGAGAAGGTGTGTATGTTTGGGATGTAGAAGGTAAGAAGTATTACGATTTCTTGTCGGCTTACTCTGCAGTAAATCAGGGGCATTGTCATCCAAAAATTGTTGGAGCCATGACGGCACAAGCGCAAACCTTAACCTTAACCTCTAGAGCATTTTATAATGATATGCTTGGTAAGTTTGAGAAATATGCAACAGAAACCTTTAATTACGATAAGTTATTACCAATGAATACTGGTGCAGAAGCTGTAGAAACAGCTTTAAAACTATGCAGAAAATGGGCTTACGAAGTAAAAGGAATTGATGAAAATGAGGCAGAAATAGTAGTTTGTGAAAATAATTTTCACGGTCGGACTACAACTATTATTTCTTTCAGTAATGATCCTGTAGCTAGAAAGAATTTTGGACCTTACACTAACGGTTTCATTAAAATTGAGTACGATAACCTAAAAGCATTAGAAGATGTTTTGGTGAGTAATAAAAATATTGCTGGTTTTCTTGTAGAACCAATCCAAGGTGAAGCAGGTGTTTATGTACCAAGCGAAGGTTATTTAGCGTCAGCAAAAGCACTTTGTGAAAAACACAATGTTTTATTCATTGCCGATGAAGTACAAACAGGTATTGCAAGAACCGGGCGTTTACTTGCAACTTGTGGAAACTGTAGTTGTGCAGATAAACATTGTTCTGGAACTCCTGAAGTAAAAGCTGATATTTTAATATTAGGAAAAGCCTTGTCTGGAGGAGCATATCCTGTATCTGCGGTTTTAGCCAATAACAACATTATGAATGTTATAAAGCCAGGAAATCACGGTAGTACTTTTGGAGGGAATCCAATTGCAGCGGCCGTTGGTATCGCTGCTTTGGATGTTATTAAAGATGAAGAATTAGCTAATAATGCTTTTGAGTTAGGTGAATTATTTAGATCTGAATTATCAAAATTTGTGGAAACAAGTTCTATAGTAAATGGTGTAAGAGGTAAAGGCCTTCTAAATGCTATTTTAATTAATGATACAGAAGAAAGTGATACCGCTTGGAATATTTGTATTGCTTTGCGCGATAACGGTTTGTTAGCAAAACCAACGCATGGTAATATTATCCGTTTTGCACCGCCATTAGTAATGACGAAGGAACAATTATTAGACTGTGTTTCTATTATAACAAAAACACTTTCTCAATTTGAAAAGTAATTGTTTTAGTTGAAAATGATATAAAAAAAAGCGACCAATTGGTCGCTTTTTTTATGAATAGATATTAATTCTTAGTTTTCGTATTGTTCCATCATTTCTTGAGAACGTAACATCATTTCATCCCAACCAATAGTTGATATTTGATAAATGGTATAAATTAAATAAAGAATATTTATTACAAGTATAACCAATGCCACTGTTTTTGCAGTATTCATACCTTTTACACTTGCAGCATCATAATTTTCTGGGTTTGCTTTTGCTGCGTTTATTTTACTATTTGCAATAAAAAAGGCAATACCTGCTAAAATAAAGCCAAAACCACCAATACAGCAGCATAATAGTCCGATAATTGCTAATACATATACTAGCGTTGGGTTGAGTTTTTCTTGTTCCATGTGTTAATTTTAATTGATTATTTTAATTAGATAGCTTGTTACAATAGTAACTGCTGTTAGTATAGCTAAGGCTGTAGTAACAATGTTTGAATGTTTAAATTTAAAAACCATATTACTTCCTATGAAAATAAAAAGAAATATTAAAGGGTAAATTGCAGGATACATTTTAAAAGCAGCAATAAAGTCACCTTGAAAAATTAATGAAATAGAGCGTTGTATACCGCAGCCCATACATTCCACGCCAAATAGTTTTTTATTGAGGCATGGGAGCATATATTTTTCTAGAGATTGCATGTGTTGTAAATTCTTGTTATGCTAAAATAAGAAAAGCCAACTAACAAAAAAATGCTTTACAGCTTTTTTGTTAGTTGGCTTTTTTAACCAGAATTGCAATGGTTAATTTATAATAATTTTTTTACTGAATGTTGTATTGTTATTTAGCGTAGCTTTTACAACGTAAACACCTGTGCTAAGTTGTGTTGTAGAAAGCGTGTAGGCTGTAGATGTTGTGCTAGGTTTTTGCACTAAAACTTGTTTGCCGGCAACATCGTAAACAAAAATAGATGTGATATCTAAATTAGATGGGTTTAACACCTTTAATACATCGGTTGTGTTATTTTGAATAGCATCGAGGCTATCAATCTTATGTTCTTCGATATCTAAAGTTGAATCTTCTTTGAATGTAACTTCAAATCGCTCTGTATAATTACCAGTATCTAGGTTTAAATTAAAATTCTGAGTTTTTAAATTCACATATATATTAGTTGCTTTGTCGTGAATAAAAATCGGTAAATTAGAATCGAAGTTTTGCACGTCTGCAATAGTAATTTGTATTGGCATATTGTTAGCCACCTTTATGTTTAGTGGTATCTTCATGGTTTCATCAAAAGCCAGAGCTTCTGCGATATAAGGCACATCGTTCACTAGCCATGCCGCATCAGATGCCAAAATATCACCTGCGGGTAGTCTAGATTCTAGACCTCGATCGAAACCTTCGGTAGCACTGGGGCTAAAAGTTTCTACTATTTGTCTCGTGTATGTGTTGTTAAAGTTAATATTTAATCTAAAGCGTTTATATCTGGTTGGTACCGTTGTAAATATAGATTTAGCTTCAGTTGGCGCTGTTTTGGAGTTTGCAGATTTAAAAAAGGTACTAGTTGTTCCATTTTCTTTCTCATAAACACGATGACTATTTTGGGCATTAACAGTGCCACTAGCAATACCCATTACCATAAAACCTTGTCCAATAGGCACGTAACGTGCAGGTATTTTTGTTCCAACATCACCCGTAGTGCTGTTTATCGTACCGTCCGTATTATAGGTGTAAAACGTAGCTTGAACAATAGTTTCCATATCGGCAGCTGAGTTTATCGTATAAGTTGTGTATCCTGCTTCATAAGCTGCTAAATTATGAGAATTTACATCGGGATCTTGGTCGTAATAAAATAGGGTCCCATCAATAGTAGCTATATTGTTAGCATCATAAATGTAAGCATGGGCATCCATAGCCGATGGGTATGGGTTACCAACCAAAGATTGTTTTCCTGCGTCTACAGGTACAGCAATTGTTCCTGTATTTGGTTTACCTCTAAAATCATACTTTTGGTTCTCACCTGGGTTATTAGCACTGGTTCCTGCAGTACCTTTCATCGTGAAGCCTTCTCCAGCTTCTATAGTTGTAGCATCTCCAACATATATCCAATCTGCATAATCAATACCTTCAATAAATTTCCAAATCCAGTAAGGCTCTATTTTAAGCCCTGTAGCATCACCATTATAGCCAGCTTGGTGAGTTGTTTCCGCTGGTATAGAATTTGTTAAATCATCAATATCATTAAGTAATGTAATACCAAATGGGTTATTAAGATTATTATCAACTCTACTTCCTGTAGGCGAACACCAAAAGTTATATTCGTAAGCTCCCACATTTCCGTCTTGATAAACACTTAACTCTCCTTCTCCTGAGTTTCCTGTAGTTCCCGTACCTTGAATAACTTGAGCGTCTGTTCTTAAATAGATGGTACTTGCTGGTTCTTCTAGGTTAATATCATCTTCAACAAAAACAATTTCATCATTTATAAATACATAAGCACTGTTTCTTACAGATAACTGAGCTGCTGCGAATTTGCAAGATATTACTGCAACTATTAAACTTAATCCAAATTTTTTAATTGTTGTTTTTTCCTTCAAAAAAGAAGTGTTCGGCGAAGTAAAAAGTTCTTTATAGTGATTTAAGATAAATTTTATCATAATAATAGGTATAGTATGGAGTCATGCAAATATACTAAAACTTTATATATATTGTTTTTTTTTTAATAAACCACTAAATTTCAAATTATTGATTTTAAGAGGTTTATTTTTTTTGTATAATTTAACAAGCTATAATCTGGAATATTTTGATTAGTATTTGTTTAAATTTGCGGTATGAAGTATTTAAATTATATATTAATTTTAATTGGGGCAGTTATTGCTATGTATGCAAAAGTAGATGCCGAGCAAAACCAATATTTATTAATGGTTGGTATTGTTTTTTTGATGATGGGCGTATATAGAATTTCTAGATTAGTACCAAGCAGAAAAGACGAAGAAGCCGAAAATAATGACTCAATAGAGAATTAATCGATATGAAATTTAAAGTAAACGATTTTGTTCAAGTTTTAGATGAAAACTTATCTGGCCATATTAAAGCTATTTCTGGAAATACAATATCTATTGAAACAACCGATGGGTTTTTGTTAGATTTTGAAGCAGCGGAACTGGTTAACGACTCGTCTAAAAGCGATTTCTCAACAGGTGTTTTTTCTTATGAAAGTATAAATTCTGTTATAGATGAAAAGGAAAAGCCTGGCCGAAGAAAATCGGTTAGAGTTAAACCTAAAGAGCGGTTTGAACCTACTATGGAGGTCGATTTACATATAAACCAATTAGTGAAATCGTCTAAAGGCATGAGTAATCACGACATGCTAACAAAACAACTGGATACGGCACGATATAAATTAGATTGGGCTATATCTAAGCGAATACAAAAAATTGTATTTATCCATGGCGTAGGCGAAGGCGTCCTTAAAATGGAATTAGAGTACTTGTTTGGTCGTTATAATAACGTTAAATTTTATGACGCCAATTACCAAAAATATGGTTTAGGTGCCACTGAAGTCTATATTTACCAGAATGTAAGTGCAAATTAAAGTTATTCAAAATCTGGAGTTATACTTTCCGAAGATGTTAAACTACTATCACTCAGCACTCCAAAATCGAAACTATCTTGAGATAAAAAGCTTAGACTAATATCTTGTAAAGTTACAGTAACTACATAGGTTTCGTAAATAGTATGCTCTCTATATGCTGTTGCAGAAACGGTTGTAGCCACGGCTGGATTTAAATAATCGGCTCCAACATCACTATTTGTTATATCGTTATTTGGTCGCTGATCTTGAGAGTCGTTTTCTTCATCTCTTGTTAATACACCATCGCCATCATCGTCAGCATCTAAATAATCAGGAATACCATCACCATCGGTATCTTGAGCATCTTCTAAATCACCATCACCATTTGGATCAGGGTTTTCATCTTCAGTTAAAATATTATCGCCATCATCATCCCAATCAATATAGTCCGCTAAGCCATCACCATCTGTATCATCATCCGTTAAATCTCCATTTCCATTTATGTCTTCTAAAATGGCCAAAATACCATCTTCATCATCCTTAGTTAGCACAGTAATAATTTCAGCAGTACAGTCGTCACTTTCGCTAGAGCTAATAGTAACTTCTTCAGGAATATCGTTACAAAATAGAGTAGAAGGTAAGCTTTCATCACTGTAAGTTCTGTAATAGAACGTCGCACTTTTTTCAACGCTAAAGGTTCCGTCGGTTCCTGTGGCAAGAATTTCGTCTAAGGTATAGTTTGAAATTAGTACAGATAAAGATTCTGAAGGATCGTCTTTTGTTTTATAAAAAACAAGATCAGATACACCTTCGCATGCGCTAAACTCATCTTCAAAATCAAGTTCTACGGTAATAATATCACCATCATCACACCCTTGTATTGACATTAAACAAACAGCAATAAAAATATAAATTAACTTACGCATAAAAATCTATTTTGCCACAAAAATAGTGGAATTGATATTGATAACAAATAAACTTCAAAATTACAGATTAAATTCGTTTTTATCATTTTTTTAACCGACTTAAATAGAAATCAAAAAATAATTAATACATGCAATTTTTAAATTACTCAGAATTCATTCAAACTAATAACGAACGATATTAGAAATAATTTTATTTGAAGTATTTTTGTTGTTCAATAAAAGGATATGAAACCAGTATATTTTGATAATGCCGCAACAACGCAATTGAGACCTGAGGTTATTGATGTTATGGCGAATGTTTTAAAGGAAAACTACGGAAATGCATCATCTTCGCACAGTTTCGGGAGGTCTTCAAAATCTTTAATCGAAAAATCTAGAAAGTCTATTGCTAACTGTTTAAATGTTTCAGCAGGTGAAATTATTTTTACATCCGGAGGAACGGAAGCCGATAATTTAATTTTGAATAGTGCCGTAAGAGATTTAGGTGTTGGGCATATTATAACGTCTAGAATTGAACACCATGCCGTTTTGCATACGGTTGAAGCTTTACAGGAAAAATATGATATTGATGTAAGTTTTGTTGATTTGGATAGTAAGGGGAATTTAGATTTTAATCACCTAGAATCTTTATTACAAACTGAGACAAAAACATTAGTAAGCTTAATGCATATTAATAATGAAATTGGGAACATTACAGATATAAAGTATGTTGCTACCTTGTGTAAGGCTAACAATGCACTTTTCCATAGTGATGCCGTGCAATCTGTAGGTCATTATAATTTAGATTTACAGGATATTCCAGTCGATTTTATAGCTGTTGCTGGCCATAAATTTCATGGACCAAAAGGAGTTGGTTTTGCTTTTATTAGAAAAAATGTAGGTTTTATAAAGCCTTTGATTTTTGGAGGTGAGCAAGAGCGTGGGCTGCGTGCAGGAACCGAGAGTGTACACAATATTGCAGGTTTAGAGACTGCTTTAAAGATATCGTACGATAAGGTTGAGGAAGAAAATGAATATGTTCAAGAGCTTAAAACTTATTTTATAGATAAAATTAAGGAAGTTTTACCAGGTGTTGTATTTAATGGTGAGTCTGCAAATTTAGAACAAAGCACTTACACTTTGGTTAATGTTTGTTTACCTATTGCTGCTAGTAAATCTGCAATGCTTTTATTTCAATTAGACTTAAAGGGTATTGCGTGTTCGAGAGGTAGTGCTTGCCAAAGTGGAAGTAATAAAAAATCGCATGTATTATCAGAAATTTTGTCAGACCAGGATTTAAATAGACCATCTTTAAGATTCTCGTTTAGTATTTTCAATACTAAAGACGAGATAGATTATGTAATTTCTGTATTGAAAGAATTTACTTATAATTAGAGGATGTTTTTTTTAAAAATACGATGAAATACATTTAATTATAGATTAAATGTTGTTATGTAGTTTTTATTCTATGTTTTTTGTTTAAATTTGTGCTTTATTTAGTATATTTAGAATAACTTAAAGCCTATTATAACATGAAGAACTATAAAAATTTTATTGGTTTACTGTTTTTTGCTCTTTTTCAAGTACAATCATATAGTCAAGTTGGTATAGGAACTACAAATCCTGAACCATCTTCAATTTTAGATATAGAATCGACTACACAAGGAATTTTAACACCTAGAATGACAACCGTACAAAGAAATGCTATTGCATCTCCAGCGGAAGGGTTAACTGTTTATGATACGGATGAAAGCGCTTTTTACTATTTTGATAGTCTATCATGGGTTGAACTAGAAGGAGCAGAAACAAGAGATAATTATAAATTGGTGAAATCTGCTGCAGATTTGGCTGATGAGCTTGCTGCGGGTGGCGGAAGTGTTTATGAGTTGGATGAAAATTTTATGTATGAAATTAATGGTACAATTACCCTTGGTTTCCCTATAGATTTGAATGGAGCTTACATAAGAGGACAAGATACAGGAGAAGACATATTAGTTAATGCTAGTGGAGGAGCTTTGTTTATTGGTAGCTCAGGTAGAATGAAAGATTTACTTATTAATGGAGGGAGTTCACCAATTTTTGATATCACAGGGTCAGGCCCTGGCGGTACAGATTCGATCATTGCTTATTCTATAGTAATTACCTCTGCTTCTGCGGTAGGTACTTTGAGTGAATTGGGTACAGTATTTTTTGAGGTTTTACAAGTTGTGAATAGTAATAATGGTTTAGTTCTTTCCAATATAAATACTTTCTTTATGGATAAGGTTTTTTGGACGGAAAGTAATTCAGGTACGTTTTTAGATTTGTCCGGTGCTTTTGATAATTTCCAAATTGCAAATGGAAGAGTTGTTGCAGATTCTGGAGAAACAGGAATTGATGTTAGTGCAAACCCTGCTATAGGTATATCGGCATCTTTAACCGGTTTAAACATATCTGGAAATGGGACAAGAGTATCTGGTTATGTAGCTCCTGCAATAATATATAGCGGATATAATTTCACTAATGACTGGGATGTAGATTGTCCGGGTATACCTAAGGAGACCGATGGTGTAGCAACCGGTAACTTTTACTATACAGGAAGCTTAACTACAGGGTTTTCTCAAAGTATATTAAATGGAGACCCAATTGAAGTTCAAGGTTCTGAAGCTACTCCTCCTTTTGCGGCAAATAGTTTATTTCGCTTTTCAAGTGAAGGAGGAGGTAATAGGTTGCGTTATCAAGGTCTAAAGGCGAGGGAGTTTCAAATAAATGCATCGCTATCTGTTAGGGTTACAGGTGCAGCTACGAATTTTTATGCCTTTGTAATAGCTAAAAATGGTGTTTTGGTAACCGAATCGAATTCTATTGTATACATTGATAGTGATAGCCAAATTCAAAACGTATCTATCAATGCGGATGTAAACCTTTCAAATGGAGATTATATAGAAGTTTATACAGAGAGATTAACGGGAAGTATGACAGATGCATTGGTTGTTTTTTCAGAAAACCTTAGTATTAAATAATTTTTCGAGCACTAAAACCTCATACTAGTTTTCACATTAAAAACTCGCGGTGTTAAATAGTTAGGAATTGCGTATTGGCGTTTGCTATATACATCGCGCACCCAAGTATTTGTTATCGAGTTTTGAGCATCAAACATGTTGTAGATTTCAAAGCCAAAAGACAAGGCTTTAAAAGGCTTTCTCCAACCACTATCAAATTGTTTTTTATCATCGACAACCACAAATTGTAAACCTAAATCGGCACGTTTATAATCTGGCAATCTGTTTTGGTAATTGTAGGCATCGGCGTAACTCGGCGATCCACCAGGTAAACCTGTATTGTAAACCAGGTTTAAATACATTTTCATGTTTGGAACATTAGGCACATAATCTTGAAACAAGGCAGCAAACTTTAAACGCTGATCTGTTGGTCGGGCAATGTAACCGCGATTATCTATATTTTCTTCATTTTTTAAAAAGCCAAAACTAAACCAAGATTCTGTTCCAGGAACAAACTCACCGTTTAAGCGCATATCCAAACCGTATGCATAGGCTTTAGCATTGTTGTTGGCGGCATAGCGAATACGTACATTTTCTAAAGTATATGGGTTAACATCCGTAATACCTTTATAGTAAACCTCAGTAGTTAACTTAAATGGGCGATCCCACATTTTAAAGCTGTAATCGTTTCCTAAAACAATATGAAGCGATTTTTGTGCTTTAACATCTGGCTGAATCGTTCCAGAAGCATCACGCAATTCACGGTAAAAAGGAGGCTGGTAATATAAGCCAGTAGACATTCTAAATAGCATGTCTTTCTCCCAATTGGGTTTTATAGTGAATTGTGCACGAGGGCTAAACACTATTTGATTGCTACCTGAAATGCCATCACCTGAAACCGACCAACTATGTATACGTCCTCCGGCATTGTACCAAACATCGCTATTGCCTAAAGTAGAGCGTTTGCTCCACTGCGCATAGGCTTGCAGACGATTAATTTGTGTGCTATTTGTAGCTCTAATATTTTGATAAGGTTCTAATGGGCCACTAAACGACGTATAAGGCTGCTCGTTTATTGCTGTTTTTGGTGGCCTAATAGAAAAGCCAGCAGAATCTATGGTTTCCCATTCTACTAAACGGTCTCTAATATCTTCGTGAGTGTATTTAACAGACCATTCTATACGATTATCATCTATTGTTAAATCACCTTTGTGCTCTATATTTGTAATTAACGCATCGAGGTCGTTTCGTCCATGATTTAATTGACTTCCTACCCCTTCGCTAAATTCTACTTCGCCTAAATTTTCGTCACCAATATCACTATTAACTTCACCTAACCTATATTGGGCTAAAATATCAAAATACTCTTCTTCTGTAGTATGGTAAGTTGAGGCTATTAGCTTTAGCGTTAAATCATCATTTGCAAAATAAGTTCCTTTAAAAGCTCCAAAATAAGTTTGGTATTCATCTTTTTCTTGCCCGTCATAAAATACTAAAAGCGCAATAGGGTCTGCGAGTGTTCCAAAATTTGTTTGTCGGGTTTGCGGTTCAAAATTGTATTTATTGATAGATACGTTTCCTAAAAAGCTTAATTGAAACTTATCTGTAAATTTATAAGTAAAAAATGCTTGGGCATCTGCAAAGGTTGGTTTTACATTGGTTTCGGTTTCTTTAGCGTCTACCAATAAGCTATTGTCTCGATAACGTAATCCTACAATGCTAGTAAATTTAGAATCTTTACTTATGTTTTCTATTGAAAGGCTTCCGCCTAGTAAACTTAAATCGGCATTAACTTCAAATTGGTAAGGTGTTTTGTAAGTAATATCTAAAACTGAAGATAATTTATCGCCGTATTTAGCCTGAAATCCGCCTGCTGAAAAATCTACATTTTGTACCAAATTGGAGTTAACAAAACTTAAACCTTCTTGCTGGCCTGAACGAATTAAAAACGGACGATACACTTCAATATCATTTACATAAACCAAATTCTCATCGTAATTTCCACCACGTACAGAGTATTGCGTACTTAATTCATTATTATTACTAACGCCTGGTAAGGTCATTAATAAATTCTCTACACCGGCATTAGCACCAGGTATTTTTCTAATAGTTTCTGGTTTTAGCGTAATAATACCTTCTATATCTTTTCTACGATTGCTAGTAACTACAACAGCGGCTATTTGCTCTAGAGATGTACTCATTACAGGGTTAAATTCGTAGATTTCACCATTTTTCAGGTTGAATGTACTCGATATTTTTTTAAAGGATAGGTGAGTGAATTCAACTAAAACGTCTTCGTTTACATTTATCGTTAAGCTGTAAAATCCGTTGGAATTGCTAATGGCTCCTTGTGTTCCAGATTTTATGTTAACCTGTTCTACGGGTAAATTGTTTTCATCTAAAATAACACCTTTTATAGTTGCTGTTTGCGCGAAACCTATGTAAAGACTGAAAAAAAATAAACCGAAAAGTAGAAGTTTTGTTTTCAAATGTATTGATGAGTTAGTTAGCGCTATTTCCTGTAAAATAACGCTTCAAAAGTAGAATTATTTCCAACATTATCAGTAACAATAACTTTTAAATTATTATTAGTGTCTTTAAAATCACCATCATTAAAATCGTAAGTTAAAGTATTTGTTTTGTATTCGTACTCCATTAAAATAAATTTACCATTTATGGTGGCGCGATAATTTGAAATTCCAGAGAGGTCGTCGCTAATTTTAACTTTTAAATATCTAAAGTTACTTAACCACTGCTTATTTTTGAAGTTATTGGCTTTTATGGTAGGGGCAATAGTATCCATTGCTAAAGCATATTTACCTAAATATTTGGTACTTGTTGATAATAGGTCTCCTTTTCTTTTTGTTGTAGTATAAGCAGGGTAATCTTTATAGCCAAGTAAGCGTGCAATAAAAAGTTTATTCTTGTCAGTATCGTTATATTGGCTAACATCAAACGAGATATTAAAACTTTTTTGAGTTGGCACGGTATCATCATGTAATAATAAGGTGTCATTTTTTACTTCAAAATCTAAATAAAAATCGTTGTAAAAGGTGTTTTTATAAAAATCGACAGCAATTTTTCCTTGTTTCAAGTTGGTTACTTGGTCTGCTTTTATAAAATAAGGAGTTATTTTTTTGTCTTTAGCTTCGGCTATTGTGTTTTTTGTACCTTTTATATTAACGGTTATCCAGGTGGCATTGTTTTTATAATCGGACACTTGAATTTTATAAACCGAATTGGTACTATCCTTTATACTTAAAACTCCGTTGTTAGACACCGATTTATATAAGCTTAGAAGGTCATCTTGTTTGTACAAACGTTGAATACGTTCTTTTTTAGTTTTAAAATGCTCGTAGTCTATTAACGCATTTATGTGTTTTGTTTCGTCGAATGAAAACTCTTTAAAATCAATTTCAAAATTTCGTAAACCGTTAATAACGGTTTGAATGTTGTAAACGCCATTAGAGTTCCCTGCCAAATCTTGCCTATCGATGGTTTTAATTCCAAAACCAATATTACCAATAGCATCGATTTTTTCGGTTACAAAATCGCCGTTTTTCAAAGGTACAAGTCTTACTTTTTGTTTAGTATTTTTCTTGTTTACAAAGGAATTATTATCTAAAGGATATACGTAAAGCGATTGAACAACAGGAGCTTTTGTATCTAGAATGTCAATACCAAAAAGCATTGGGTTTATAGGGTGTTCTTCTTTATTTCTAATTTCAAAATGAAGATGCGGACCTCCAGAACTCCCCGTATTGCCGCTGTAAGCTACAAGGTTGCCTTGAGATACTAATAATTCCTCTGGCGTCGGGAATAGCTCAATCTCATAGCTTTCTTCCTCATATTGTTTCTTTTTAATGTAAGCTTCAATTTCTGGAGAAAATTTTGAAAGATGCGCATATACTGTTGTGTACCCATTAGGATGTGTAATATATAAAGCCTTTCCATAACCATAATGCGCAATTTTAATACGACTTACAAAACCGCTTGCAGACGCATTTACTTTTAAGCCAATACGCTGTTTTGTTTTTATATCGAGTCCAGAATGGAAATGGTTAGAACGCAGTTCTGCAAAAGTGCCAGCAAGAACTAACGTACCCTCTAACGGATTAGCAAAATAATCTTGTGGATAATTGTTTTGGGCGTCCAAAAAAAATGAACATAACAGAAGAAAGGAAAGAAAAAATTTCATAGAATAGTTGTAACTGCTAAAATATTAATTTGAGATGAAAACACAAAGAATAAAGCAAAAACTAAGCCGTTGTATTGAAATATAGTATTTAAAAATTTATTGAAAAACTATTGTAATTTATGGCGAACTTGGTTAACTTTGTAAGATAAGTATTGAAATTGGTAAATGAGTAATATTGAGGATATTGTAGATTCGTTAGAAAACAAAATTAGCAAAGTATTAC
Organism: Algibacter sp. Ld11; assembly: GCF_045066735.1. Classification (NCBI taxonomy): domain Bacteria; kingdom Pseudomonadati; phylum Bacteroidota; class Flavobacteriia; order Flavobacteriales; family Flavobacteriaceae; genus Algibacter; species Algibacter sp. Ld11. The sequence goes on from NZ_JBISHH010000026.1 coordinate 594,974, forward strand.
GTAAAATAGAGCTTTTAAAGCAAACTAATTTGAAATTAAATGAAGAATTAGAAGTTTCAAAGCAAGAAATTTTGAACCAAAAAAGGCTAAACACCAATTGGGAAGAAAAATATGAAGCTCTTAAAATTGCAAATTCAATGCTTGGTGGTGACGATAATAAAAGAGAAACTAAGCTTAAAATAAATGCCTTAATTAGAGAAATTGACCATTGTATCGGGCAACTCTCTGAATAATGCTAATTAAATTCAATGTCTGAAAAGCTTAAAATAAAGCTATCTATTGCTAATCGCGTATATCCTTTAACTATTGACCCAAGTCAAGAAGAAGGTTTGCGTAAGGCGGCAAAGAACATTGAGGTAATGATTAAACAATTTGAGCAAAGTTATTCTGTTCGAGATAAGCAAGATGTTTTGGCCATGTGTGCCTTACAATTTGCGTCTCAAGTAGAGCAGAAGTCTATAGATAAAACAAATATTAACGAGCATGTTGAAGAAAAGCTTGTTGCGCTTAATGGTTTGTTAGATTCTTATTTAGACTCTTAATTCGTTCTTTAAAATAAACTAAAAAGTTACTGCCTACATTGGTTATTTTTTTTGATAAACTCAACGTTAATTCTTTAAAAAGGGTGAGTTTAAGTTGTAAAAGCAGGCTGCAATACTAATTTATTTGGTATTAGACAGATCCTTGATCAGCTTGTTAGCCCTAAACTTGTTTTTAAGGAGTTTATACAAAACTTTATGCTGGTGTAGGCTTTTTTATATATTATAATCAACTAATTTAAACGATGGATAACTCAATTATATTTGCAGTAGGTGGTGTTATTTTAGGGCTTGCAATAGGCTTTATTATAGCAAAAACGTTAGAAAAAAATAATGCGTCTAAACTTATAAAAAACGCTAAAAAGAATGCAGCATCAATACTTAAACAAGCTAATTTAGAAGGTGAAAGTATTAAAAAAGATAAAATGCTACAGGCTAAAGAAAAATTCTTAGAGCTAAAGGCAGAACACGAAAAAGTTATTTTAAGTCGTGATAAAAAAATGAGTGAGGCTGAAAAGCGCACTAGAGATAAAGAATCTCAAATATCTAATGAGCTTTCTAAAAGTAAAAAATCTAACGATAGTTTAGAAAGTAAAATAAAGGATTACAACCACCGTCTTGATGTACTAGAAAGTAAGCAAGAAGAGGTAGAGCGATTACATAGAAGTCAAGTACAACAATTAGAAGTTATCTCCAGTCTTTCGGCAGAAGAAGCTAAAGAGCAATTAGTAGAGTCTTTAAAAGGTGAAGCTAAAAATGATGCGATGGCATTTATTCAAAGTTCTTTAGAAGAAGCTAAACTTACAGCAGAACAAGACGCTAAGAAAATTATAATAAACACCATACAACGTATTGGAACAGAGGAAGCGGTTGATAACTGTGTATCTGTTTTTAATATAGAATCGGATGATGTTAAGGGCCGAATTATTGGTCGTGAAGGTAGAAATATACGAGCCATTGAAGCGGCTACAGGTGTAGAGATTATTGTTGATGATACACCAGAAGCTATTATCTTATCTTGTTTTGATTCTGTACGTCGTGAAATAGCAAGGTTATCACTGCATAAGTTAGTGACAGACGGTAGAATTCACCCAGCACGTATTGAAGAGATTGTTAAGAAAACTCAAAAACAAATTGAACAAGAAATTATTGAAGTTGGTAAGCGTACGGTTATCGATTTAGGTATTCATAATCTACATCCAGAACTTATCAAAATGGTTGGTAGAATGAAGTATCGCTCGTCTTACGGGCAAAACTTACTACAACACTCGCGTGAGGTGGCTAAGCTTTGTGGTGTAATGGCAGCAGAATTAGGTTTAAATCCTAAACTTGCAAAACGTGCCGGATTATTACATGATATAGGAAAAGTGCCAGATGCTGAAACCGATATGGAAACTCCGCATGCTATATTAGGAATGCAATGGGCTGAAAAATATGGAGAGAAAGATGATGTAATAAATGCCATTGGAGCTCACCACGATGAAATAGAAATGAAATCGTTATTAGCGCCAATTATACAAGTTTGTGATGCTATTTCTGGTGCAAGACCAGGAGCTCGTAGACAAGTATTAGATAGTTACATTCAACGTTTAAAAGATTTAGAAGAAATTGCTTTCGGTTTTAGTGGTGTAAAAAAGGCATACGCTATACAAGCAGGTAGAGAGCTACGTGTTATTGTTGAAAGTGAAAAAGTTAACGATCAAACGGCAGCCGATTTATCGTTTAATATTTCTCAAAAAATTCAAACGGATATGACGTACCCTGGACAAGTAAAAGTTACTGTTATTAGAGAAACACGAGCTGTTAATATCGCAAAATAATTACTTTATTAAAATAGAAGATTTACTAAAGCTTTCCTTTTTTTTATTAAGAAGGAAAGCTTTTTCTTTTGGAAAAAACAGTTTAAATGTGGTTCCTTCATTCAGTTCGCTATCAATAGTAATTTTACCTCCTAAATCTTCAACTTGTATTTTAGTAAGATATAAACCTACACCTTCAGAATCTTCTCTATTACTTTCATGAAACGTATTGTACATTCCAAAAATTTGCTCTTTGTATTTTTTTAAATCAATACCAATACCATTATCCGAAATGGAAATTTCAAAACCTTCCTCAGTTTGAATCCCTTTAATATTTACTACAGGTGTATTATTAGGATTAACATATTTTACAGCGTTAGAAATTAAATTATGGAATATACTTTCTAAATAGGCCGAGTTACCTTTTAGATATAGATTAGAAGGTATATCTGTATTAATAATAGCTCTTTTTTTAGCAATATCTATAGATAGATTACCTAGTGTTTCTCTAACTACAGCATTTATACTTATGTTATTATTAATATCGTTGTACTCAGAGTTTACACTAATAACATCATTCAAATTTGTAATAGTAGTTGTTAAAGCAGACGAAATTGTTTTTAAGTAATTAAACATTTCATCTTTTTCTTCCTGAGTGTTTGATGCCTCGTGAAATTCTAACACATTTTTAAAGTTACCAATATGTGTTCTTAAATTATGCGAAACAATATGTGTGAAATTGTATAACCTTTTATTTTGGCTAGTAATAATGTTGAAGTTTTCGTTTAGTAGCATTTCGTTCTGCTTACGCTGTGTAATGTCAATATGAGTACCAATAATACGAAGCGGTTTTCCAGCTTTATCTTTACTAACAATTTTTCCACTATCGGAAATCCATCTGTAGCTGCCATCTTTACAAAGTACACGATGTTCATTTTTATAAACCTCCAGTTCTCCAGATAAATGTCTTTGAAAATCGTTATTATAATTAGCGCGGTCTTCAGGATGTACACGTTTATTCCATTCTTCGGCATTATTTTCAATTTCGTGGTCGTTGTATCCAATGATATTTTTAGATTCTGCGGAATAGAAAACTTGATTCATTTTAGCATCCCAATCCCAGACGCCAATTTTAGAGTTTTCTACAGCGAATTGCCATTTTTCACTATTGGTGTTCGTGGAATTAGTTCTATTTTCAAATAGACTACGAATAGGGGAGAATATACGCTTAATCATTTAGGTTTTGTTTGGGTTAAAAATGTAATTTAAACTTAAGTAGGTCTTATTTTGACGCGTTAAATATAAATTGGTCACATTTTAAGTCTTGTTTTAGGTTCGTTTCTTACAAGAAAAACGCAATTTCTTGGATAAAAGTACTATTTTCTTGGATGAAATTGCTCTACGACTTTAGTTAAGTGGTTTCTGTCCAAGTGTACGTAGATTTCTGTTGTTGTTATACTTTCATGCCCAAGCATAAGCTGTATAGATCTTAAATCTGCATTATTTTGAAGTAAATGTGTCGCAAAAGAATGTCTAAACGTATGTGGAGAAATACTTTTATTTAAATTTATTTTTATAGCTAATTGTTTTATAATGGTAAAAATCATGGCTCTAGTTAATTGTTTTCCTCGACGATTTAAAAATAAAGTATCTTCAAAACCAGCCTGAATATTCATATGGTTTCTAATCTCTTTTCTATAGATATTAATATATTTTTTGGTAACATCTATAATAGGAACAAAGCGTTGTTTATCTCCTTTGCCTGTAACTTTTATAAAGCCTTCTTCAAAAAACAGATCGGATAGTTTTAAATTAACTAGCTCACTAACACGCAACCCGCAACCATACAACGTTTCCAACATCGCCCTATTGCGTTCGCCTTCTGGTTTACTCAAATCTATAGCTTTTATTAAGTTATCAATTTCTTCTTCCGATAAAGTGTCCGGAAGTTTTCGACCTATTTTTGGAGATTCTATAAGTTCTAGCGGGTTATCTGCACGATAGTCTTCAAAAACTAGGTAACTAAAAAAACTACGTAAACCTGATATTAAACGGGATTGAGAGCGTTCGTTAATGTGTTTTGATGTATTGTATATAAATTCCCTAATAGTTTCGTCGGTAATTGAAATTGCTGTTTCGTTAATTTCATTTTGTTCTAAAAAGGAAATCAATTTTTCAACATCTAGTACATAGCTGTTTATAGAATTTTGTGATAATCCTCGCTCTATTTTTAAATAAAAAGTATAATCTTTTAACGCTTGACTCCATTTCATTAGCATAAAAGTAAATAAATTTTCCTATTGAATTATTTAAATGAAAGCTTTAATTCTAAATTATTTATAAAATGATTAGAAATAAAAACTGCTTTTGTGATTAATTTTATAATCACGATTATGTAAAAATTAAATATATTTACAATATGAAAAAACTAATTATCATCAACGGGCCCAATTTAAATTTATTAGGTAAAAGAGAACCAGAAATTTATGGTAGTTTAACTTTTGAAGCTTTTTTTGGCGATTTAAAAGAAAAGTATTCTGAGGTAAGTTTAGAGTATTTTCAATCTAATATTGAAGGTGAAATTATAGACAAATTACATGAAGTTGGTTTTGATTTAGATGGTATTATTTTAAATGCAGGGGCTTACACGCATACATCTATTGGTATAGGCGATGCTATAAAAGGCATTGAAACTCCTGTTGTAGAAGTACATATATCTAATACATTTGGCCGGGAAGCTTTTCGTCATCAATCTTACATTTCTCCAAATGCTAAAGGTGTAATATTAGGTTTTGGAATGGCAAGTTATGGTCTGGCTATACAAAGCTTTTTGTAAATACTTTTAAGTTTTAATTATAAGAGCTTTGTGAAACATTAACAAAGATTAACGGTAGGTTTGTGTAGTATTAAATTTATAAAGGTTTATGTATGAAGCAAAATTTACTTATTTTATATTTAATCTCTCCAACATTTTTTGTTCTAAATGCTCAGGAGAATTCTTCTGAAACACAAGATGCATTTGTTATAACTGACGAGGTTAACATCACCAATACTGTTTTACCGTTTTCAAATTACTTTTCAGAATACAGATTAAATGATAATTGGATTATACGACCAGAAAATATTGAAACCAACTTTGGAGGTTTTAGTACAAACTATAGGGTTAAAGATTTCCCGTTACTAGCAAAATACAGTTTTACTGAAAAATTTAGCGTCATGTTTGGGCCAACGACACGTTTATTATTAAAAAATGGTATTATTGAAGATGTAGCTACATCAGGAACTTTAGGCGTTCAATACGATTTTACTGAATCCTTTTTAATGGAAGCGAGGCTAAATTATAATTTAACCGATGATTCTCCTTTTAAATCAAATCTACCAACTACAAATTCTATATTTAAATTAAGTGGGAAATATAAATTCTAAAAAAAAGTGCGATTCAAAATAAATTGAATCGCACTTTTTATATTTATAATATCTAATAGTAATTAGATATGTATTACTTCATCATAAGCAGCTGCAACAGCTTCCATAACAGCTTCACTCATTGTTGGGTGTGGGTGAATGGTTTTTAAAACTTCATGACCAGTAGTTTCTAGTTTTCTACCTAAAACAGCTTCTGCAATCATATCGGTAACACCAGCACCAACCATATGGCATCCTAACCATTCGCCGTACTTAGCATCAAAAATTACTTTTACAAAACCTTCTTTGTTTCCACCAGCACTCGCTTTTCCAGACGCAGAGAAAGGGAATTTACCAATCTTTACATCTAAGCCTTGTTCTTTAGCTTGCTTTTCAGTGATACCAACAGATGCAATTTCAGGAGTACAGTAAGTACAACCAGGAATGTTTCCGTAATCTAAAGCTTCAACATGTTGTCCAGCTAATTTTTCTACACATAGTATACCTTCAGCAGAAGCAACGTGTGCTAAAGCAGGGCCAGGAGTGATATCTCCAATAGCAAAATACCCAGGGATATTAGTTTGGTAAAAATCGTTAACGATTACTTTATCTCTATCAACAACAATTCCAACATCTTCTAAACCAATGTTTTCAATGTTTGTTTTAATACCAACGGCACTTAAAATAATATCGGCTTCAAGAACTTCTTCACCTTTACTTGTTTTAACCGTAGCTTTTACACCTTCACCAGATGTATCCACACTTGTAACTTCAGCAGAAGTCATTATTTTTATACCTGCTTTTTTGAAAGAACGCTCAACTAACTTAGATACGTCTTCATCTTCAACAGGAACAATCTTAGGTAAATATTCTACAATAGTTACATCGGTTCCCATAGAGTTGTAAAAGTATGCGAACTCAACACCAATAGCTCCAGAACCAACCACAATCATTTTTTTAGGTTGTTTCTTTAAAGTCATAGCTTGTCTGTATCCTATTACTTTTTCACCATCTTGGGGTAAGTTTGGTAACTCACGAGAGCGAGCTCCTGTAGCAATAATGATATTATCGGCACTATATTCAGTACCATCAACATCAATCTTTTTACCAGGTTTTAACTTTCCGAAACCATCGATAACGTCTACTTTATTTTTTTTAAGTAAAAACTGAACACCTTTACTCATACCATCTGCAACACCACGGCTACGTTTTACAACAGCATCAAAATCGTGTTCTGCATCTGTTACTTTTAAACCGTAATCTTCAGCATGTTTTAGATATTCAAAAACTTGAGCAGATTTTAATAAGGCTTTGGTTGGAATACAACCCCAGTTTAAACAAACCCCACCAAGATTTTCTTTTTCAACAATAGCAGTTTTAAAACCTAATTGTGATGCTCTAATAGCTGTTACATAACCACCAGGACCACTTCCAAGAACAATAATATCGTATTTACTCATTTGTTAATTTTTAGGTTACGAATTTACAAAATCGAAATGTAATAATGAATTAACAAAGGCTTAAATCGAAAAAAAAAGCTTTGTAACTTTTCATTTGGTTTTCAATAAATTAGAAGTAACAGGGATTAAAGGAATTTACCATTGTTTTACTACCTTTGCTTTGCAAGTTATTATTTATGAACATACCTAAAACAAGTTACCCACGAATTATTATAATTGGTGGCGGTTTTGCAGGAATTGCCTTAGCAAGAAAATTATCTAAACAAGAAGTACAAGTAGTGCTCTTGGATAAGCATAATTACCACACCTTTCAACCATTGCTGTATCAGGTATCTACCGGTGGGCTTGAGCCAGACTCTATTGCATACCCAATTCGAAAAGTATTAAAAGATTTTCCTAACTTTCATTTCAGACTAGCAGAAGTAAATCAAATAGATACCACTTGCAACACAATAAAAACCAATATTGGTGATTTAAAATTCGATTATTTAGTAGTCGCTTCAGGCTCTAAAACCAATTATTTTGGAAATTCTGAAATCGAAAAGCACAGTATGGCCATGAAAACCATACCACAATCGCTAAACTTAAGGAGTTTAATACTCGAAAATTTCGAAGAAGCACTTTTAACAACCGACTTGGATGAGCGTATAGCGCTTATGAATTTTGTAATAGTAGGAGGCGGACCAACAGGTGTAGAGCTGGCAGGAGCTTTAGCCGAGATTAAAAAAGGTATTCTACCGAAGGATTATCCCGATTTAGATACGCGATTAGCACAGATTAATATTATCCAATCTGGGGATTGTATTTTAAAAGGGATGAGTGAAAATGCATCGGCCAAAGCCGAAGATTTTTTAGAAAAACTAGGTGTTCACGTTTGGAAAAATTTACGAGTAACTAACTACGACGGAAAAACGGTAACTACAAATACCGATTTAACCTTCGAAACAGCCACCGTAGTTTGGGCAGCAGGTGTGCAAGGCGCAACTATAAAAGGGCTAGATGCTAAAGATTTTGTCACTCGTGGTAACCGCCTTTTAGTAAATCATTTTAACCAAATAAAAGGCTTCGAGCATATTTTTGCCATTGGAGATATTGCTTGTATGGCAACCGAAGAGTTTCCAGGAGGATTACCTATGATGGCTCAACCAGCCATTCAACAAGGTCAGCAATTGGGAGTAAACATACTTAAGCTTATTAACAATAAACCCATGGAACCCTTTGAGTATAAGGATAAAGGAGCCATGGCAACGGTAGGTAGAAATAAAGCTGTAGTCGATTTAAAAAACATTAGGTTTCAAGGTGTCTTTGCATGGTATGTTTGGATGTTTGTCCATTTGTTTTTCCTTATTGGTTTCCGAAATCGTATGGTTGTATTCGTAAATTGGGTTTATAATTATATTCGTTTTGATCGCGAAGCACGATTAATAATTCGTCCGTTTAAAAATAAATTTAAAGCAGAATAATATATTAATTTTTTTGGGCGAGTTGCCATGAAAAATAGGCAACCAGGCTTTCCGCTATATCTTTTATGTGCAAGGCGGTTATAGCTTTATATTAGCGCAATTGGCCAGCATTAAGCGAGAGAAATTATACAAGGGAAAGGCAGCACAAAAAAGGATGCCGCATCAATCCTTCTCGCGGGGCTAATCTGTAAAAGATATTTTAAACATTATTGATTTAGGATATTTTGTCATGTACATATTAGGAGACATCGTGTAATATGGAGCGCTTCAATCTCAAAAACCTATATTAATGTTATAAACATAAAATATACCATTATAAATCATCAGTAAAATGCTTTCTAGACTTCTCTTTATTAAATTTTATATCATTGTAAGCTTTAGAAGTACCTTTAGCTATAGATAGCGTTTGCCAATCCTTTCCTTTAAAAACCTTTCCTAAAAACACAATTTGCCCAATATGATAAGAGTAATGTGACAACTGTCTATTTATAGCTTCTATAACCGTATGGCCTTCATTCCTGATATAGATAATGCGCTCTAAATCACTTTCGTTTAGAGGTTTTATAGCATTGAACAGACAGTTCCAACCGTTATTCCAACTTTCTAACAATTGCTCTTTGGTTTCAAAAGTATCATCGAATTCTCGGTTACGATTTCTCGAAGGCTTTTCGCCGTCTTCAGTTAAGAAGTTAGTCCAGCGACTTAGCATATTTCCAGAAATATGTTTTACCATAATGGCTATAGAATTGGCGTCTTGGGCAATTTCATTTTGTAATTCATCAAATGATAATTGCTCAAAAGTTTTGTCGCCCAAACCTTTATAATATTCAAACTGTTTAATAATACTTTCTAAATAACTTTCCATAATATAAATGTAATCCATCAAAGCAATAAAAACAAATGGAAATGTAGCTTTTAAAGAAGCTTATTCAGCCGGAACAAATGTTAAAGACACGCCGTTAATACAATGGCGCATTCCCGTTGTGCTTTTTGGCCCATCGTTAAATACATGACCTAAATGGCCACCACATGTACCGCAATGTTCTTCGGTTCTAGCATATCCTAAATCGTAATCGGTAGAAAAATCAACATTACCTTCTATTTCGCGATCAAAACTTGGCCATCCTGTGCCAGAATCAAATTTATGTTCACTTTTAAACAAAGGAGTTTCACATGCTTTACAAACATAGGTTCCCGTTTTTTTATTACTGTTTAATTTACTCGAAAAAGCACGTTCTGTTCCAGCTTCGCGTAAAACGTAAAACTCAGTTGCCGTTAATTGGTCTTTCCATTCGGCTTTTGTTTTGGTAACTTCAAACGTTTTCTCTGCTTTTTTCTTTTGTGCAGAAGAGTTACAGCTAAAAACTAAAAATATGCTAAGTGCTACTAATATCTTTTTCATTTGGTATGTTTCTTTAGTTTGTCGAATAATTGTTGTAAAAATAACAAATAGTAAATTTTTAAATGGGGTCGTTTTTTTATCGAAAAAGCTATTATATTCTATTTAAAGTTTGTTTATTTGAATGTGACAATTTACAGAAAAGTGTGTCTCATTAATGTAATGGATACAGTTTGTATTATTTAGATCAATTAAAACCCACAAAAATGAAATTAAAAACAACTTTTATAGCCTTAGGGATTTGCAGTATAATTTTTTCATGTGCAGAGAACCCATTTACTGGAAAGAAAACAATGGCATTTGTGTCGAACGCGCAATTATTTCCAACAGCTTTTGCTCAATACGATCAGTTTTTAACTGATAATAATGTAGTAACAGGCACAGCAGATGCTGAAATGATAACACGAGTAGGCCAGCGTATAGCAGTAGCAGCAGAACGTTGGTTAACCGCAAATGGACATGCTGGTTACTTAAACGATTATAAATGGGAGTATAATTTAGTAAATGATGAAACTGTAAATGCTTGGTGTATGCCAGGAGGTAAAATAGTATTTTACACAGGTATTTTACCAATTGCGGCAAACGAAACCGGGGTCGCAGCTATTATGGGCCACGAGGTTGCACATGCTTTAGCAAACCACGGACAACAACGTATGAGTGCAGGGTATTTGCAACAAGGCTTAGCCGTTGCAGGAAATGTAGCAATACAAGATGAGCAATCTAGAAATGCTTTTAATCAATATTATGGAGTAGGATCTCAAGTTTTAGGAATGTTACCATTTAGTAGAAGTCATGAAACTGAAGCTGATAAAATTGGTTTATATTTAATGGCTGTTGCGGGGTATAACCCAGATGAAGCTGCTGAATTATGGAAGCGTATGAAAGCAAATAGTGGAGGAGATGCTCCAGCAGAGTTTATGAGTACACACCCATCTAACGATACAAGAATCAATAATTTAACAGAATGGGCGCCAGATGCTAAAAAAGAAGCAACTAAATTTGGTATAACATCGTTTAGAGCGATATAACATTATAATAAAATATTTGTTTACTTTAGAAGCTGCTAATACTTAGCAGCTTTTTTTATTTAGCTATATTTATTATATGATTCAACTTGAAAAAGGAAGTAAAAAACTATTAAATGCTTGGGCGTTTTACGATTGGGCAAACTCGGTTTACACTTTAACTATTGCATCTTCTATTTTTCCAATTTTTTATTCTGCATTATTTCTTTCAGAAGTTAAAACTGTAGAAGCTTTTGGAACGGTTTTTAAGAGTACTGCGTTAATTACTTTTGTTACGGCTTTTACCTTTTTAATTGTAGCTTTTACATCTCCAATATTATCAGGTATAGCAGATTACGTTGGGAACAAAAAGAACTTTCTTAAATTTTTCTGTTATTTAGGCAGTGCAGGTTGCGTTGGATTGTATTGGTTTAGTTTAGATAAAATTCATCTGAGTTTATTGTTCTATTTCATGGGGTTAATTGGTTATTGGGGAAGTTTAGTTTTCTATAATTCATATTTGCCAGATATTGCATATCCAGAACAGCAAGATAGTATTAGCGCTAAAGGGTTTTCTTTAGGCTACTTTGGAAGTGTACTGTTGTTAATCTTTAACTTATGTATGGTTATGTTTCCGCAGTTTTTTGGATTCGATTTAAGTATTGCAGAATCTATAAGAGAAACAGGAACAGAAGCTGAGATACAATTGGCATTAAGTGAAGCTAAAGATGCCGCATCTTTTAAAGCCATGAAAATATCTTTTATTACGGTTGGTATTTGGTGGGCATTATTTAGTCAATACTCTTTTTATTTTTTACCTAAAGGAGCTAAAACAGGGCATAAAGTAACTCGTGCTGTTGTGTTTAATGGTTTAAGAGAATTACGTGAAGTATGGAAGCAACTTAAACAAGATTTAAGGTTAAAGCGCTATTTATATGCTTTTTTTGTTTTTAGTATGGCCGTGCAAACAATTATGTTAGTTGCTGTTTATTTTGGTGAAGAAGAAATTTCTTGGGGAACAGATAGCGAAAAAACCATGGGATTAATTGTTAGTATTTTAGTCATACAGATTGTAGCAATTCTTGGCGCTTATTTAACATCCAAAGCATCCGCAACATATGGAAATATAAAAACCCTTATTGCTGTTAATTTTGTTTGGATGATACTGTGTTTTTATGCGTACATGATGCATACACCAATGCAGTTTTACATTGCGGCGGGTATTGTTGGCTTAGTAATGGGGGGTGTGCAATCCCTTGGACGTTCTACATATTCTAAGTTTTTACCAGAAACAGAAGACACCACATCGTATTTTAGTTTTTATGATGTAGCCGAGAAAATAGGTATTGTAATTGGTATGGTTATTTTTGCTACTGTAGATCAAATTACAGGAACGATGAGAAATGCTATTTTAGTATTAGTCGTTTTTTTTATTGGAGGTATTGTGTTGCTTTTTAGAGTTCCAAATGAAAATAAAAAGACTGCTTTAAAATAATAAAACAGCCTTTCTTTTGTTACAGAATAACTTATACCAACTCAAGTGTTTTTGACCTTAAGTTTTTAGCGGCCGTTACTAAATTTTTTAGTGCATCTCTAGTTTCTGGCCAATCTCTAGTTTTAAGCCCGCAATCTGGGTTAACCCAAATATGCTCTTTGGGTAAAACATTTTTAGCTTTTATAAGTAAGTTTTCAATTTCTTCTAGTGATGGAACGCGAGGTGAATGTATATCGTAAACACCCGGTCCAATTTCATTAGGGTATTTAAAATCAACAAAAACGTCTAATAATTCCATTTCAGATCGCGAGGTTTCAATGGTTATTACGTCGGCATCCATATCAGAAATACTTGCAATAATATCGTTAAATTCGGAATAGCACATGTGGGTATGGATTTGTGTTTGGTTTTGCACACCACTTGCCGAAATTCTAAATGCTTTCACAGCCCAATTTAAGTAGTTTTTCCATTCTTCTTCTCGTAATGGTAGACCTTCACGAATGGCAGGTTCATCTATTTGTATAATTTTTAAACCTGCTTTTTCAAGATCGGTTACTTCATCTCTAATAGCCAAAGCAATTTGATTGCAAGTAATCTCTCTTGGTTGATCGTTTCGAACAAAAGACCATTGTAAAATAGTAACAGGACCAGTAAGCATACCTTTTACAGGAATATCAGTTAAAGATTGTGCGTATTCAGACCATTTTACTGTCATTGGGTGTTCGCGAGATACATCGCCAAATAAAATAGGTGGTTTTACACAGCGGCTACCGTAACTTTGTACCCAACCGTAGTTACTAAAGGCAAATCCCTGAAGTTGTTCACCAAAATACTCCACCATATCATTACGTTCAAATTCGCCATGTACTAAAACATCTAGACCTATTTCTTCTTGAAAACGTATTGAATCTTCAATTTCCTTTGCTATTAAGTCGTCATATTCTTGCTGTGATAACGTCCCTTTTTTAAATTTTAAACGCCAGCTTCGAACTTCCTTGGTTTGGGGGAACGATCCAATAGTTGTAGTTGGGAATAACGGAAGGTGTAATGCTTGCTTCTGTAAACCTTGACGTGTAGAAAAAATGCTTTCTCTATGACTATCGGATAATTTTAAATTAGAAATTCGTGTTTTTACCGAATCGTTATGAATTAGTTTTGAACTTTTTTTGGTCAAATTAGCCAATTTATTCTCTTCAAACAAATGCAGATAGCCATCATTCTCATCTTTTAATAAATGCTTAAGTGATACAATTTCCTCAATTTTTTGTTTGGCAAAAGCTAACCATTGCTTTATTTCTGGCTCTAGTATGGTTTCTAAATTTAAATCGTACGGAGTATGGAGTAGGGAGCAAGACGAAGCAATCCATAAATTTTCAGGATTTAAACTTTTGCTCGCTTTTTCAATGGTTTTAATAGTGGCTTCAAAATCGTTTTTCCAAATATTTCTTCCGTCTACAACACCTAAAGATAGTTTTGTTTTTGGATTAAAATATTTAGATTCTAAAATATCATTTAATTGCGACGGACATCTTACCAAGTCTAAGTGGAGCGTATCTAAAGGTAGTTGCAAAGCAACATTTAAGTTTTCTCCATAGCAATCAAAATAATTTGCTAAAAACACTTTTAATGTTGGAAATTTCTTTGAGATATGCTTGTATGTTTTTATAATGCCATGTTGTTCTTTTTTAGAGAGGTTTAAGGCTAGGCAAGGTTCATCAAACTGAATATATTCAACTCCTAAATCGATTAATTCTTTTATTACTTCAAAATAAACGGGTAATAATTTATCTAATAAATCTAACCTATGAAACCCTGATTCTTTTTCTTTCCCTTGAAGTAAAAATGTTACTGGACCAATTAAAACAGGTTTAGTTTTTATCCCTAAGTCTAAAGCTTCTTTGTATTCTTCTATAATTTTTTTTGAGAAGAAATTAAAGGTTTGTTCTTTTTCGAACTCAGGAACAATATAGTGGTAGTTGGTATCAAACCATTTCGTCATTTCCATGGCTGTAACATCAATATTTTCTTTTTGAAGCCCGCGAGCCATAGCGAAATACAGTTCTAAATAGTTGTTTTTATCAATAACTTTATAACGTTTTGGTATACAACCGAAAGTTAAGCAAGTATCTAGAACTTGATCGTAAAAAGAAAAATCGTTCGACGGAATTACGTCAATACCTAGCTCTTGTTGTTGAAGCCAGTTTTGTTTCTTTAAATCGTAGGCTGTTTTTAGTAATGCGCTTTCGTTAATTTTACCTGACCAAAAAGACTCGCATGCTTTTTTCAATTCACGATGGCGTCCAATTCTTGGGTGTCCTAAAAGGGTAGTTTTCATATGTAATATTAGATTTTATTGCTGTTCAAAATTAGTATTACAGTGCTTAAGTAAGAAATTATAGCTGTTTTTAAGAGGATTTACCTATTTTTGGGATATAAATTAGAATATTATTTTTTAAATCTGATTAAATATGAGTTTCCCAGAAAATAATTCTGCTTTACCGCTAGACGATATAGATTTGCGATTGTTAAGAATGTTGCAAGCTAATTCTAATTTAACAACAAAAGAGTTAGCGGCTAAAGTAAACCTATCTACTACGCCAGTTTTTGAGCGTATTAAAAAATTAGAAAAAGCAGGCTATATTAAAAACTATGTTGCTGTTTTGGATGCCGAAAAACTGCAAAAGGGCTTAACCGTGTTTTGTAATATTACTTTAAGAGAGCACACGCGGACTATAGGAAATCAATTCGTAAAGGATATCGTGTCTCTTGAAGAAGTTGTAGAGTGTTATAACATCTCGGGAGATTATGATTTTTTGCTCAAAATTTTGGTAAAAGACATGAAGGAGTATCAGAATTTTGTACTAAACCATTTAGGAAGCGTAAAAAACATAGGGAGTGCACAAAGTACTTTTGTAATGGGAGAAATTAAAAACGCATATGCTGTGCCTATCTAATTCGGGTTTTTCTAAGTTTTAATTTTTTATAGGCTAGTTATGCTTTATTTTTCTTCAGCTTCTTTTATTGTGTTGTTTGCCCATTCTGTAGCATCATTTATATCTGTAAATGTTTTCAAAGGTTTCTTTGAAAATATTTGTTCAATTTGAGAATTAATACGTGCTATTTTTTTTGATGAAACGATGGCAAAACCTATTAAGTTTTCAATTTTTGAGGCTTGAATATAGATTATGGGGTCTACGGCATACGAGTTAACCCGATATGAAATGTAAATAAATTTTTTATTCTTAAAATGGTTTTTTACTATTTTAAATAAGTCTGCATTCGACAAGTCGGTTACTGTTTCTCCTTCATTAACGATAGCAACAATGTAGTTTTCGTAAACTTGCATGACTCCAACAGATGTTTTAACGAGGTGTTTCATGTATACAATATATTACTTTTTTTATATAAAAAAAAAGCCCGAAAAGTTAATTTCGAGCTTTTTGATGTTATGAAAATAAATGTTTTAAGACTCTGTAGATTTTTCAGCTTTTATAATTGAAATACTCAATTCTTCTGTTTTTGAGTCTAAATCAATTTTTATTTGATCGCCTTCTTGTAAATGCGATGCTACAATTTCTTCAGCTAAAGCATCTTCAACATATTTTTGAATAGCTCTTTTTAAAGGCCTTGCTCCATATTGTTTATCGAAACCTTTATCGGCAATATAGTCTTTTGCGGTTTCCGTAATGGTTAGGTTATAACCTAATAGCTTAATACGGACTAAAAGTTTTTCTAATTCAATATCGATAATTTTGTTAATGTCTCCTTTTTCTAGAGCGTTAAAGACAACAACATCATCAATTCTATTTAAAAATTCTGGTGCGAAAGATTTTTTCAAAGCATTTTCAATAACGCTTTTTGCATTAGCATCTTCTTGCGCTTTTTGCGATGCTGTTCCAAAACCAATACCAGTTCCAAAATCTTTTAATTTACGAGCCCCAATATTAGAAGTCATTATGATAATAGTATTTCTAAAATCAATTTTTCGACCTAAAGAATCGGTTAAATAACCATCATCTAAAACTTGAAGTAGCATATTAAATACATCTGGGTGCGCTTTTTCAATTTCATCTAATAGAATAACCGCGTAAGGTTTACGACGTACTTTTTCTGTAAGTTGTCCACCTTCTTCGTAACCAACGTATCCCGGAGGTGCTCCAACTAATCTAGAAATCGCGAATTTTTCCATGTATTCACTCATATCAATTCTAATTAAAGACTCTTCAGAATCGAATAACTCTCTAGATAATACTTTAGCTAACTGTGTTTTACCTACACCAGTTTGCCCTAAAAATATAAATGACCCAATTGGCTTATTCGGATCTTTAAGTCCAGCACGGTTTCTTTGAATAGCCTTAACTACCTTAGCAACAGCATTATCTTGGCCAATTACTTTTCCTTTTATAAGGTCAGGTAATTCTGCTAATTTATTAATTTCTGTTTGCGCAATACGGTTTACAGGCACACCAGTCATCATAGAAACTACATCGGCAACATTATCTTCTGTTACAATTTCACGATGTTGCTTGGTATCTTCTTCCCATTTTTCTTGAGCAACAGCAAGTTCTTTTTCAAGACGTTTTTCATCATCTCTTAATTTTGCAGCTTCCTCGTATTTCTGTTTTTTAACAACAGTATTCTTTGTTTCCTTAACTTCTTCTAGTTTCTTTTCTAATTCTAGAATTTGTTTTGGAACTTCAATATTGGTAATGTGTACGCGAGAACCGGCTTCGTCTAAAGCATCGATAGCTTTGTCTGGTAAAAAGCGCTCTGTCATGTACCTGTTTGTTAATTTTACACACGCAGCAATTGCCTCTGGTGTATAATCAACATTGTGGTGCTCTTCGTATTTACCTTTTATATTGTTAAGTATTTCGATAGTTTGTTCTACCGTTGTAGGTTCAACAATTACCTTTTGAAAACGACGCTCTAATGCTCCGTCTTTTTCTATATATTGTCTGTATTCATCTAAGGTTGTGGCACCAATACATTGTATTTCTCCTCTTGCTAAAGCGGGTTTAAACATGTTGGAGGCATCTAAACTTCCTGTTGCTCCACCAGCTCCAACAATGGTATGAATTTCATCTATAAATAAAATAACATCATCGTTTTTTTCAAGCTCGTTCATAACGGCTTTCATACGCTCTTCAAACTGTCCACGGTATTTTGTGCCTGCTACTAAGCTGGCCAAATCTAGAGTTACTACACGTTTGTTGAATAGAATTCGTGATACTTTACGTTTTACAATTCTAAGCGCTAAACCTTCGGCAATCGCAGATTTACCAACACCTGGTTCTCCAATTAAGAGCGGATTGTTTTTCTTTCGTCTACTTAAAACTTGAGAAACACGTTGTATTTCTTCTTCACGACCAACTACAGGATCTAATTTTCCTTCTTCGGCCATTGCAGTTAAGTCTCGTCCAAAGTTATCTAAAACAGGTGTTTTAGACTTTTTGTTGGTTTTAGCACCTGTTGGTGCATTAAAAATATTCTCTTTAGAAGAATCGTCTTCTATGTTAGAATCGTCATCTGGAAATTCAGATTTTGGCTCTATATAACTATCATCGTTTGTAATCATAATTTTAAATTGTTCTTTAACATTGTCGTAGTAAACCTTTAATTTGTTTAAAAGCTTTGTAGTTGGGTCGTTTTCATTTCTTAAAATACAAAGCAATAAATGCGCTGTATTTATTGAAGTGCTTTGAAATAATTTAGCCTCTAAAAACGTGGTTTTTAGCGCGCGTTCTGCTTGCCTTGTAAGATGTAGGTTTTTCTTTTGGTTAGAACCTACTGCTATATTGGGGTTTGCAGGACTTAATATTTCTACTTTACGCCTTAAATGATTTAAGTCAATATCTAAAGCGTTTAAAATTGTTATTGCCTTGCCGTTGCCGTCACGCAAAAGACCAAGCATAAGGTGTTCGGTTCCGATAAAATCGTGACCTAATCGTAATGCCTCTTCTTTACTGTAAGCAATAACATCTTTTACTCTTGGGGAAAAATTATCATCCATATTCGTGTCCTTTCTGCATTAAAAATACTAAAACATTTTACCAACGACAAAAACTATACCTTTTTTTGTGTGTAAAATGCTAATTGACGAAAAAAAGGATATAAATCCAAAATTTTAGAATACATACTTATTAACTAAAAACAGTTCTGAAATTGTTAATAAAAAACATGAAAAAATGATTTTAAACCCTTAGTATAACTGTTGGAATTGTTATATTAGCATGTTTTGAAAATTACATAAAACTTAATTAAAATATATATGGCAGAAGGAGAAAAACTTATTCCAATTAATATTGAAGATGAGATGAAATCGGCTTACATTGATTATTCAATGTCAGTTATCGTGTCACGTGCTTTACCAGATGTAA
Organism: Algibacter sp. Ld11; assembly: GCF_045066735.1. NCBI lineage: Bacteria > Pseudomonadati > Bacteroidota > Flavobacteriia > Flavobacteriales > Flavobacteriaceae > Algibacter > Algibacter sp. Ld11. The sequence goes on from NZ_JBISHH010000026.1 coordinate 613,918, forward strand.
GAGATGGTTTAAAACCCGTTCACAGACGTGTACTTTATGGTATGCATGAGCTGGGTATTAGAGCAAATACAGCACATAAAAAATCGGCAAGAATAGTTGGGGAAGTTTTAGGAAAGTATCACCCACACGGCGATACTTCTGTTTACGATGCAATGGTACGTATGGCTCAAGAATGGAGTTTACGTTATATGCTTGTAGACGGACAAGGGAATTTTGGTTCAATTGATGGTGATAGTCCTGCAGCAATGCGTTATACAGAAGCACGTATGCGTAAAATTGCTGAAGACATGTTGGCAGATATTGATAAGGAAACTGTAGATCATAAGTTGAATTTTGATGATACGTTACAAGAACCAACAGTTTTACCAACTCGTATTCCTGGGCTTTTAGTTAATGGAGCATCGGGTATTGCGGTAGGTATGGCAACTAATATGCCACCACACAATTTAACTGAAGTTGTAAACGGAACAATTGCTTATATCGAAAATAACGATATTGAAATTGATGAGCTTATACAACACATTAAAGCACCAGATTTTCCAACAGGAGGTACCATTTATGGTTACGATGGTGTAAAGGAAGCTTTCCATACAGGTCGTGGGCGTATTGTTATGCGTGCTAAAACTAATATTGAAGAGGTAAATGGTCGTGAATGTATCATTGTTGACGAAATTCCTTACCAAGTCAATAAGGCAGATATGATCAAGAAAACTGCCGATTTAGTAAACGATAAAAAATTAGAAGGTATTTCTCTTATTCGAGATGAATCTGATAGAAATGGTATGCGTATTGTTTACGTATTAAAGCGTGATGCTATTCCAAATATCGTTTTAAATAAACTTTTTAAATATACAGCATTACAGTCCTCATTTAGTGTTAATAACATTGCATTAGTAAATGGGCGTCCGCAAATGTTAAACTTAAAAGAGTTAATTCATTATTTCGTTGAGCACAGGCATGAAGTGGTTGTTAGACGTACTACTTATGAGTTACGTAAAGCAGAAGAACGTGCACACATATTAGAAGGGTTAATTATTGCATCAGATAATATAGATGAAGTAATTAAAATTATACGTGCCTCTAATAATGCTGATGAAGCGAGAAGCAACTTAATTGAACGTTTTGAGCTTTCAGAAATACAAGCTAAGGCTATTGTTGAGATGCGTTTGCGTCAGTTAACAGGTTTAGAGCAAGATAAATTGCGTGCTGAATATGATGACATTATGAAAACCATTATCGACCTTAAAGATATCTTAGCCCGTAAAGAGCGCAGAATGGATATTATTAAGGAAGAATTAGTAGTTGTTCGTGATAAATATGGTGATGAGCGTCGTTCTGTAATAGAGTATGCTGGTGGCGATTTAAGTATTGAAGATATGATTCCTAACGAGAGCGTAGTGATTACTATTTCTCATGCAGGTTATATTAAGCGTACATCCTTAACAGAATACAAGACGCAGCATAGAGGAGGTGTAGGACAAAAAGCATCTACGACAAGAAACGAAGATTTCTTAGAGCACTTATTCGTGGGGACAAACCATCAATATATGCTGTTCTTTACTCAAAAAGGAAAATGTTTCTGGATGCGTGTTTACGAAATCCCAGAAGGATCTAAAACATCTAAAGGTAGAGCAATTCAAAACCTTGTAAATATTGAACAGGATGATAAAGTTATGGCTTTCATCTGTACTCAAGATTTAAAAGATGAAGAGTATATTAATAGTCATTATGTAATTATGGCTACTAAAAAAGGGCAGGTTAAAAAGACATCTTTAGAGCAATATTCTCGTCCAAGAACAAACGGAATTAATGCTATTACTATAAAGGACGATGATGTTTTATTAGAAGCTAAACTTACAACTGGTGAAAGCCAAGTAATGTTAGCATTAAAATCTGGTAAAGCTATTCGTTTCGAAGAAGCCAAAACACGCCCAATGGGTCGTGGCGCATCTGGAGTTCGTGGTATTCGTTTACAAGATGAAGAAACAGATGAAGTTATCGGAATGATTGCTGTTGATGATATGGAAAGCAACGTGCTTGTAGTATCTGAAAATGGTTATGGAAAACGTTCTAGTTTAGAAGATTATAGAATTACTAACCGTGGTGGAAAAGGTGTTAAAACCATTTCTATTACAGAGAAAACAGGTAATCTAGTGTCTATTAAAAACGTAACGGATGACGATGATTTAATGATTATCAATAAATCGGGCGTAGCAATTAGAATGGCTGTTGCCGATTTAAGAGTTATGGGGCGTGCAACTCAAGGAGTAAAATTAATTAACCTTAAAGGTAAAGACTCTATTGCTGCAGTTGCTAAAGTAATGCATGAAGATGAAGAGGTTGTTCTTGAAGGCGAAGATGGTGAGGTAACTATAGAAGGCGCTGAAGGTGTTGAAAACACTGAGGGTTCAGAAGATGGCACAACTCTTGATAATAATTTAGACGATAATAACACTGAAATTTAAACTTAATATTATTTAAAATGAAAAAACAATTAATCATAGCTTTAGCCATTTCAATGGGTGCATTTTCATTTGCACAAAAGAAAGAATTGAAGGCAGTAGAAAAAGCTATTAAATCGAGCGATTTTGCAGCAGCAAAAGTAGCAGCAACAACGGCCGAAGGTCTTTTAGGTGCGATGGATGAAAAATCTAAAGCAAAATATTACTACCTACTAGGGCAAGCACTTTATGCAGACGGAAAAGGATCTGATAATGATATTGCAACGGCTTTAGAAAGTTTTACTAAAGCAGAAAGTGCGTACAAATCGGAAGTAACGGCTTTAAAGCAAACTATTACGAACAAGTTTTTAACTAAAGGTAATGCTGCTTACGAAAAGCAAGATTATTCTAATGCTTCCAAGTATTTCGAAAAATCTTATAGAGTAAAAGAAAAAGATACGGTTTATCTTTATTATGCAGCTGCAACAGCGGTTAACGTAAAAGAGTACGACAGAGCTTTGGGATTGTATGAAGAACTTAAGGATTTAGGTTATACAGGTATTCAGACGCAATATTTTGCGACTAACAAAGAAAGTGGTGAAGAAGAAATTCTTGACAAAGCTACTCGTGATTTGTACGTAAAAGCAAAAAGCCATATTAAACCAGGTGAGCGTGTAACAGAATCTAAAAAACCAGAAATTGTTAAAAACGTAGCATTAATTTATGTTAGTGAAGGTAACAATGAAAAGGCTATTGAGGCAATGAAAGAAGCTAGGGATGAAAATCCAGAAGATGTTAACTTAATTCTTTCCGAGGCTAATATTCATTTCAAAATGGGTAATACTGAAGAGTTTCAAGCACTTTTAAAGAAAGCTACAGAGTTAGAGCCAGAGAATGCTGAGTTACAATATAACTTAGGTGTAATTGCATCGCAATCTAATCATCCAGTAGAAGCAAAAGCTTATTATGAAAAAGCGATTGAATTAGATCCTGAATATGTTAATGCTTACATTAATATCTCTGCTCTTGTATTAGAAAGAGAACAACCACTTATTGAAGAAATGAATGGTTTAGGAAGTTCTAAAAAAGACGATTTACGTTATGATGAGTTAAGAGAAGAGCGTCAAAACTTATATAAAGAAGCAGTACCATTTTTAGCAAAAGCATTAGAAATAGATACTGAAAACTTAAGTGCCGCTAAAACCTTAATGAACATCTATAATATCTTAGGTGAATCTGATAAGTCTAAAGTTTTAAAAGCTAAAGTTGAAGCTTTAGAAGGAGGACAATAATTAAAGTCTCTTTTACAACATAAAAAAAGGTCGCAATTTGCGACCTTTTTTTATGCTTTATATTTAATAAAAAATTAAATAATTTTCTTTATCACGCGTAGTTTGTGAGTATGTGTGTTTCTATCCACATTATAAATACCGGAATGGTCTAGGCGGTCAATTCTTATTTTGCCATGTGCATGTATAATGTAGTTGTCTTCCATGATTAATCCAACATGCGTTATTGTACCTTCGCTATTATCAAAAAAGGCTAAATCTCCAGGTTCGCTTTCTTCTATAAAACTTAAAGCTTCACCTTGCGTTGCTTGTTGTGATGCATCACGAAGTAACTTGTATCCGTTTAGTTTGTATACCATTTGAGTAAAGCCAGAGCAGTCTATACCAAAAGGTGTTTTTCCTCCCCAAAGGTAAGGTGCATTTAAATATGTAAATGCCGTTTTAATTATGTTTGATTTAGGTCGTATGCCTGATATTATACCGCCGTCATAATCATGGTTTAAAAAAGATAATCCGTTTAAGCTAGATCCAAAAACAATAGGGTAGAGTTGTTCGTTTTTATCTTCTATGAACTCAACCAAATCGGCAGAAAGCTTTAAAGGCTCATTATTTAAATTTGTGTACTGTTCTTCAGTTAACTCAACATATTGCTTATTGTCTACCCAACCTTCGTAGGTGTCAAAGGCAATTCTAATTTTACTCCAATTTTTACGTTGCTCTAAAACTTTAAACAAATCACCATAAATAACTTGCGAAATTAATTCGCTAGCATCCGATGGTTCTAGTCTTAAAGGTACAATGCTTAAATTACAAATTCCGTATTGCATTAATCAATTATCGTTGTTTAATAATTTAAATAAAGCGCTGTTTTATTTAAATTAATATATCAATATTAGCATAAGCCAATATATGTATTGTTTTAAGTGCGTTCAATAACTACAGCCGATGCGCCACCGCCGCCATTACAAATTGCAGCAGCACCTATTTTTCCGTTATTTTGTTCAAGCACATTTAGTAATGTAATTAGTATTCTAACTCCCGAACAGCCTAACGGATGCCCCAAAGAAACAGCTCCGCCATTTACATTTACGTTACTGTCATTGAGACCCAAAATTTTCATATTTGCCAAACCAACAACCGAAAAAGCTTCATTAAACTCAAAGAAATCTACATCTTCAATTTTAATACCTGCTTTGTTAAGAGCCTTTGGAAGCGCTTTTGCAGGTGCAGTTGTAAACCATTCTGGTTCGTGAGCCGCATCTGCATAACTTTTTATAGTAGCTAGAACTTTTAAGCCAAGTTCATTTGCTTTGTCTTTACTCATTAAAATCATAGCTCCAGCACCATCATTTATAGTCGAAGCATTGGCTGCTGTAACCGTACCATCTTTACTAAAAGCTGGTCTAAGTTGTGGAATTTTATCCATTTTCACGTTAGTGAACTCTTCATCTTTAGAAAAAATAAGTGGTTCACCTCGTCGTTGTGGTATTTGTACTGGTACTACTTCGTTATCAAACTTACCAGATCCCCAAGCTGCCGCAGAGCGTTGGTAAGATTGTATGGCATAAGCATCTTGGTCTTCACGAGAAAACTCATATTTACTAGCGCAAGCATCTGCACAAACGCCCATAGCATCTTCGCTATACGGATCTACTAAACCATCTTTTTGTAAGCCATCAATTAAAGATGTTGGACCAAATTTAGTCCCTGTTCTTGCCTGCAAATAATGTGGAATTAAGCTCATGTTTTCCATACCGCCTGCAACTATAATATTTGCATCGCCAAGAGCAATACTTTGCGCCGCTTGCATTACGGCTTTCATGCCCGAAGCACAAACTTTGTTCACTGTTGTGCACGGCACTTTATTTGGAATGCCAGCGTAAATGGCTGCTTGTCTTGCCGGAGCTTGTCCTGTGCCTGCTTGTACCACGTTCCCCATTAAAACTTCATCAATTAATTCAGGGTTTAAATTAATTTTATCTAAAGCGCCTTTAATTGCAATAGCTCCCAATTTAGGAGCAGTAATGGTTGATAAACTTCCTAAAAAACTACCTATTGGTGTTCGTGCTGCAGAAACTATAACGACTTCTTTGTTCATAACGATCTACTTTGGTTTAGCTTTTGAATTTATATTATACAATTTAAAATCTTGAGAAAAGGAATAAATTCATTGCGAAAATAACGATTTTTTTAATAATATACCGAGATGTGTTCATTATAAAAGGTGGTTAAAGCCTAATATTTTATTACATTTGAAAATGAAATCATTAACTAAATTTTAATCTGTATTTAGTTAAACAAATAGCCTGTGAAAGACTTTTTAAATAAATTATATCGAAACCACTCTTTAATATATAAGGTACTCTTATTTATTATTACTACGTTTTTAATTGTTTATTTGTTTCCGAAAAGTGGGAAATTTAAATATAGTTTTGAAAAGGGAAAGCCTTGGCAGTCAGAGAATTTGTATGCGCCATTTGATTTTGCCATAAAAAAATCTGACAGTGAGATTAACAAGGAAAAAGAAGATATTATTAACAATGGAACGTTATATTTTACAATTGATGGCAGTATAGAAAATAAAGTGAAAACCGCTTTTAAGGAAGAGTTTACCACTAATTTTTCTGATACTATTTCCTTAACAACATCTAGTGAATTATACAAAACGGGAATTGATATTATTTCTCAACTTTATGCTTTTGGAGTTTTAAATGAAAGCTATAGTTTTTCGGAAGAGAAAAAAATAGTGATTTTAGATGAGCGTGTTAAAAAACAAGAAGGAATATATTACGACTTAATTAAGCTTGATAAAGTAACTTCTGTAATTGAAAAAGTTTTAAAAAAGCATAAATTATCGTCGAACAAAACAGAATTTGTATCTCTCTTTTACGATTTAGTAGAGCCTAATTTAACTTTTGATAAATCTTTTACAGATAAGGCTTTACAAGAGGAACTTGATAAAATAGTTTATGCAAGAGGTAGTATTGAAAAGCAGACTTTAATAGTTTCTAAGGGAGAAGTTGTTCAGGGGGATAAATATCAAATATTAAAGTCTTTACAATCTGAATACGAATCTCAGGTTTGGAGCAAATCTAGTTATATCTGGATTTTGTTTGCTTACACGCTTTTAGTAGCGTTGGCTTTGCTTATGCTTTTGTTATTTTTAAGAAAATATAGATTGAGTGTATTTGAAAATAACACGAAAGTCACGTTTATATTTTTTAATATTTTTTTGTTAATTTTTCTAACCACTTTAGTGGTAAATTACAATTCTAAGTTTATTTATGTAGTGCCTATCTGTATTTTGCCGTTGGTTTTTAAAGCGTTTTTCGATGCACGATTAGGGTTGTTTTCTCATGTTATTACGGTATTACTGTTAGGTTTTGTTGTGCCTAATAGTTACGAGTATATGTTCTTGCAAATTATTGCTGGTATTGTAACCATTTTAACGGTAAAAGAACTTTATAAACGAGCTAACTTATTTATTTCGGTTGGACAAATTACACTTATTTACTTCATAGCTTATTTTGCGTTTTTTGTAATACATGAAGGTACCGTGGAAACTTTAGAGTGGAAAACTTTTGGTTATTTTGTATTGTGTGGCTTAGCGACATTATTTGTACAACCTTTAATTTATGTTTATGAAAAGGTTTTTGGCTTAGTTTCCGATGTGTCATTGTTAGAGCTTTCGGATACTAATTCTAAGCTTTTAAAAGAATTATCGAATAAAGCGCCTGGTACATTTCACCACTCTCTAAACGTTGCTAATTTGGCAGAATCTTCAGCAAATGAAATTGGAGCAAATGCCATGTTGGTTAGGGTAGGAGCTTTGTATCATGATATTGGTAAAATGAAGAGCCCGACATATTTCACCGAAAATCAATCTACAGGAATTAACCCACACGACGAGCTGTCTTCTAAAGAAAGTGCTAGAATAATTACCGACCATGTTATTGATGGAATAGAAATAGCTAAGAAAAATAATTTACCAGACCGTGTTATCGATTTTATTAGAACGCATCATGGTACTAGTGTAGTTTATTACTTCTATATGCAGGAAAAAAAGAATCATGATGTTGTAGATAAATTGGATTTTAGCTATCCTGGACCAAAGCCTTTTAGTAAAGAAACTGCAATTTTAATGATGTGCGATAGTATTGAAGCTGCATCTAAGAGTTTAAAGGAACCAACCTCGACCAAAATAGACGCTTTTGTAGAAAATATAATCAATAAACAAATAGATGAGGGACAATTTTTAAATGCGAACATCACTTTCAAAGAAATTGAATCGATTAAAAAAGTGCTAAAACACAAGCTAGCAAACATTTACCATTTAAGAATTGAATACCCTGAATAATTTTCAAAAAAAAAACTAAAAAATGTTTGTTAGATTTAAGATGAAAACCTAAATTTGCACCCGCATTACAATATTAGTGCGATGTTCTTAGAACAATTATTGGAGAGGTGCCTGAGTGGCCGAAAGGAGCGGTTTGCTAAATCGTCGTTGGTGGAAACACTGACCCAGGGTTCGAATCCCTGTCTCTCCGCAAAATATTTCGCTTGAAATATAGATAACCAATTCGGGGTGTAGCGTAGCCCGGTTATCGCGCCGCGTTTGGGACGCGGAGGTCGCAGGTTCGAATCCTGCCACCCCGACTAACCTATTATAGGAGCTGTTAAAACACTGTTAATCTTTGATTGGCGGTGTTTTTTTTGTTTGACATTTATTCATTGTAAATTATTACTATTTTTTTTACTAAAATTAATAACGTTTTAATTAAGGTATTTTAGTTATTGTTGTTTTTCTCATTTCGATTTAGTAATACTTGATGTATTTAATAGAACCTGAATAGAATTATGTTAAAGATATTTAAATAGATAGTTGTTTAGATATAAAATATAATAAGAACTTATTCGAAAGCATATATTAAGGAAGCGAGCATTTGGTTTCAACTTAGAGATATATATGTGCTATTTTTTGTAAGAGAAGAGTAGGGGTTTTAGTATTAGGCTTATTCTATCTCTAAATGAATTCGAAGGTTGTTTTTCTTGGTTGCCCTGTAGGATATTTACTTCTGTGTTATTTGTTTTTATTATAAATTACTGGTAAACATCGTTAAAATGCTTTTATGTCGGTTAAAAAGTTTATTTTAGCAAAATATTAACATAGCGTTTTTTAATATAGAATCAACTTTTGTTTCTTATTTAATTAATGGCATAACAAAAATAGTCCCAAATGAAATTAAAAAAGAGCATTTTATCAATGCTTTTTACTAGTCTATATGTAGAATAGTAAAAGAATATGATGTATTACTAGCTCAATTATTAAAAAAAGCTGACTCTCGTGTTTCAAGTTCTGTTTAATCAAGAAGCATAGCTAAATGTAATAAAATAAATAAAGTCTATTATCATTAAGGCGCTGCGAGGCGACTACAAAAACTAATTTTTTCTATTAAAATAAGCCCACTATATCTATTAAGGATTAGTAAAATTAATATCACACTACTTTCTGCTTAAAGTTAATTGCCCTCGTTTTGCAGTTTTGGAAGTGTATTGTAATAAATTTGCAGTATGATATAAATCATATTGTAGTATTTTAAAAAAGTATAATTTGTTATAAATATTAATTTAAGTAAAATTGAAACCTACAAATGATTAACAATAAGTTCCTACAAAATATCATCTTTTTAGCTAAGGGGCTACTTTTTGCTTTCATTTTTCTCTGTTGTAGTACTTCAAGTTTTGCACAAAAAATTTCTGTACCCGAAAATATTCAAGCTGCACTATTAACTAAGGTTTTAAAATACAATCCTCAAATTCCTCAAAACACAAAAGTTAAAATTTTAGTTGTCTTTAATGATAATTCTATACTAGATAAAGATGAATTTATCAAAGGTTTAGGTAGTTCTATGATTGTTAAAGCAATTACCCCAAAAGAATTAGAAAAAAATATTGCTGGATGCCACGTTGTGTACTTCATGGAAGGCATACACGGTTTTTCTAATATATGTAAAGTTAATAATGTTTTATCAGTTACTGGTACAACTCGTTTTGTCGAGCAAGGCGAAATATCCCTCGGATTTGGAATTGAAAATAGTAAACCCAAGATATTAGTGAATTTAACATCATTAGATATGGAAGGTCAATCATTCTCATCAGATATATTGAGGATAGGAAAAATTTTTAAATGAAACAATTATGAATTTTAAGGAGAAAATACTTTTATTCATTATGATCATAACATCTCTGTTATGCTTTAAAACTTTTGCGCAAGTAGATAAAGTTTATAATGAAATGACTCTTGAAGAGTTGTTAGATATTGATGTTGTTGTAACGGCCTCTAAACACCCCGAAGATTTATTTGAAACACCTTTGTCTACAACTATTATTAGCAAAGAGGAAATAAGTAATTCAGGAGTTACAAATATTCCAGAGGCATTGCGCTTGTCTCAGGGATTAATAGTGAGAGAAATAACACCTGGAAATTACGACATACATATACGAGGATATGATGATATAACAAAAAATGTTTATTTAACATTATCGTATAATACAACAATATTGGTTATGATTGATAACCGAATAGTATACAGTTATTTTAGTGGAGGAACATTTTGGGAAACCTTACCTGTTGATTTGAATGATGTTGAAAGAATTGAAGTTGTTCGAGGTCCAGCATCCGCATTATACGGGCCTAATGCTGTTACAGGTGTTATTAACATCATTACATCTCATGCAGATAAAAAAGGTAAAAACATAACTGTCAATACACAATTAGGTACTAATAAAGCTAAAAATGCTAGTTTAAATATAGGTTATAATTGGGATGATAAAACAAAGCTTTCATTTTCGGGTAATTTTTCAGAACGCTATCGTTTTGATACAGATTATTTCGACTTTATAAGAAAAGGTTATGTTGGTGTAGATAGTTTAACCATGTTTGTATCCCCTGTGAAAGATATTAACGGGAATGAGCCATGGAATTTTACTGAGTATCAAAAAGAGCTTGGAGCCTATTATAATGAAGATCTTAGTTTAAGACGGGCAGGAGCAAATATATTCTTTACACATCATTACACCGAGAATTCAAACATTGATATTGCCGTGGGCGCTCAAAAATCTCAAAGCCAGAGAACAGGGTTTGTAAATCTAGCGACGCCATTGTCTCAAACGGAATCACAAAGTTATTATTTAAACGCAAAAATACAGCACAACAACTTATACGGACAATTAAATATTAACTCAGGAAAGGATGAAAACAACTATAAGTTCAATTCTTACAAGTTTACTAATGTTGAAGGGAATCTAGAGTATTTTAAAGAGTTTAAATCGTTTAGTATTAGGCCGGGAGTAAATTATAAATTTTTATCATATAACAGCCCGTTTACTTACGATGAACCATTAAGTTTCAATAATTTAAATTATGAATTTAAAGACGAACCTAGAGAAACTTTTTCTTATTCCGCTTTCATATTAACAGAATGGAAACCAATAGCGAAACTTAGAATGATAGGAGCTGTTCGAGTAGATAAGTTTGGGTTTAATAAAAATTATTTTACCAATTTCGAAATAGCATCTACTTATAGGTTAAATAAAAACAATTTAGTTCGTGGCTCTTTTTCTAGAGCTAGTAAGTCCCCGTTCTTTTTTGATACCTATCTAAACAGTGATTTAACTGTGAAATATGACAGTAGCGCTGCTAGTGTAAATGTACCTGTAGATTTTACTGTTAGTGGCCAAAAAGATTTAAAATACCCAACTATTACAAGTTTTGAAGTAGGCTGGAGAACTAAATTGAATAAAAATTTAACTTTAGATTTCGAGGCGTTCTATTCTAAAGTAGATAATTTTGTAAATCCAAATGCGTATTACGATTATGTAACAACCCAAGAAATAGATGAATTTGGTGAACCTGGAGAAATATTATCTCTTCATGCTGATGGTTCAGTAATATTTGAAAATTACGATTTAAACGCTAATCAATTCGGTTTAGGGTTTACTTTAAATTACGATTTTAGCAATAATTTTTCAGCAAAGGCATTTGGTACCTATCAAAAAACTAATATTTCTGGCAGGAAAGATATAGAGATTGAATTAACAGATATTGTGTTAGAGCCTAATGCTACTAACGATATTTTAACTACTACATTAAGTAATAGAACAAATCCTACACAATGGAGTGAAGAAGCAACACCTTCTTTTTTCGGAGGCTTTTCATTGAATTATAAACCTAATGATAAGTGGAGTTTTAATACAGATGCTTACATTTATTCTAATCATGAGTTTGCGAACTATAATTACTATCAAATATCTAGCGTAGAGAATATTGATGACGCTAAAGTCCAGATGGACATTAGAACTAACATGATTTTGAATGTCAAAACTATCTATCAATTAAATAAAAACATATCGGCTAATATTACCGCTAAAAATATATTAGGTAAGCACCGCGAGTATGGCTTTGCAGACAATATTGGATCTATTGTATTAATAGGTCTACAATGGAAATACTAAAAATTTAACTCTCACTTAATTATGAAAAACAATTATTATTTAACTGCTATTTTTGCTTTAATTATATCTTTAACATCTTGTAGCTCTAGTGATTCTGAAACGAAAAGCGACATAATGAGTTCTAAAACATGGGTAATAGAAAGTAAGATGCTTTCACCTACTATCAATTATGGAACTATAGAGATTACAGATATTATGGTGCTTGAACCAGAGGAAACTAGAAACTATTCTTTTGAATTCAAATCTGATGGAACATTCGTTCAGCGAGATGCAGCAGGAGCCAGTGTATTTGAAAGCACATGGTCTTTAAACTCCGATAACACACTGTTGTCTTTTGGAGAACCAATTGTTTACAACTATCCTGTTGTTGGTGAAATGGGGTTTTCAACTATTGATATTATATCTATATCATCATCTAAAGTAGTAGGAACGGTAGAATCGGTTTTTGGCGGTGAAAATTATGAGCTTACAATAACATTTATCTAATTTTTTTTTAATTCATCTTCAAAAATCATTTAATTTATATTAATAATGATCTTTAAAAACCTTTCTATTAAAGTTAAAATGATGCTGATTATTCAGTTAGTATCCTTGTCCTCTTTATTATTGGGTTTTACTTATGTTATTTTTAGTAATATAACAGATTTTAAAGAGGATATGAAAAACAACGCCGTAATTAACGCCACGCTAGTTGGAGATTATTGCGCTGTGCCTTTGGTATTTGATGTTTCAGAAAGTGCAACAGAGACGTTAGGGAAATTACAAAATATCCCATCTTTAGAAGTGGGTATAGTTTATAATGATAAAAATGAAGTTTTTGCTGAATACTATAAAAACGGGAATAAAATTTCTATTTCTAGTACCGTTAAAAAAGGGTCTTGGAATAAATTTGAAAACAATTATTTAAGTGTATCTAAACCTATCTTTAGTGATGATGAATTTGCAGGAACCATTTATTTAAGGGTTTCTACAGAAGAACTAACCATGAAAATTAACGATTATTTGGTTAAAATGGCTATATTATTAGTATCACTACTTCTCGTTAATTATATACTTGCTACATGGTTGCAAAAAGTACTTTCGGAACCTATATTGAACTTAACCAAGGCTACTAAAGAAATCTCTGAAGTTGGAAACTATAAATTAAGGGTTAATAAGCAAGGTAATGATGAAATTGGAGTTTTAGTTGATGAGTACAATAAAATGTTATCTCAAATCTATGTAAGAGAAGAGGCTTTAAAGCAGAGAACGCATGAGTTAACAGAAACCTTAGGCGATTTAAAGCAAACCCAAGAAAAGCTTATTAATTCAGAAAAACTGGCGGCGCTGGGGCAGTTAATCGCAGGTGTTGCACACGAAATTAATACACCACTTGGTGCTATTCGGTCATCTATTGGTAATATTAATAAAACCATGTGTTTTGTGTTGAATGAATATCCATTATTTATTAATGAATTACCCAAAGATAAAAAAGCAAAATTTTTAGAATTAGTTGAAGATTCTTTTAAAAAAAACAAGCATATGCTTACTTCAAAAGAAGAGCGTACACTTAAAAAAAAGATATCTAAATTACTTGAAAATCATGATATTGCAAACGCCTATTCATTTGCAGATACTTTTGTAGACATGATGGTTGTGGAAAATGTAGAAAACTATCTCGATTTATTACAACATGAAGATGCTGAAAAAATTATAGAAACAGCTTATAAAATTACGGGCTTACAAAGAAGTACAGAAAATATTGAGTTTGCCGCCGATAGAGCTTCAAAAGTTGTTTTCGCACTTAAGAATTCATCAAGAGTTAATAACTACGAAGAGCAAGTTTTAGCAGATGTTACTGAGGGTATTGAAAGTGTTTTAATTTTGTACAATAACCAAATTAAGCAAGGGATAGAAGTAGAAAAGGTATATAAGAAGATACCAAAAATTCTTTGCTATTATGATGAGTTGAACCAAGTATGGACTAATATTTTGCACAATGCGATTTATGCAATGGATCTAAGTGGTAGATTAACAATTAAAACAGATGTAGATAAAGACTGGGTAGTGGTATCAATTACCGATAGTGGTAGAGGGATTCCTAGAGATGAAATTGATAAAATATTCGATCCCTTCTTTAGTACTAAACCAACAGGAGAAGGTACAGGAATTGGGCTAGATATCTCAAAACGAATTATAGAAAAGCATAACGGAAAAATTGAAGTAGAAAGCGAACCAGGTAAAACAACGTTTAGTGTTTATTTACCTATAATTGGTAGCAACAATATAGAACCTATAAAACCTCAACAATAATACTATGAAGAAAAATGTAATATTATGTGTCGATGATGAAAAAATTATACTAGATAGTATTAAAGCACAATTAAAAGAGAATTACGGAAACTCATTTTTATATGAAACTGCAGAAAGTGCGGCAGAAGCTTTAGATATTATTGACGACTTAAACATAAATTTAAGCACCAAATTAATAATAATTAGCGACTGGTTAATGCCTTCCATAAAAGGAGATGAGTTTTTAATTAAAGTGCATAGTATGTACCCTAATTCATTAAAAATAATGTTAACAGGCCATGCAGATGCTATGTCGATTAAAAAAACAGAAAGTGAAGCAGATTTATATAAGTGTATTAAAAAACCATGGGTTCGGTCCGAGTTATTTTCTTGTATTGATTCGGGTATGCAATTAATTTAAATGATGACGAATGAAAATGGATGTGATATTTTGTGTCGATGATGAGAAAATCGTTTTAAATAGCTTAAAAACGGAACTAAAAAATGCGTTTGGCAATAAATATATTATAGAAACAGCAGAGTCTGGTAATGAAGCTTTAGAGGCTATCGACAACTTAATAAGTTTAAACTATAAAATACAAGTGGTTATTGCAGATTATGCAATGCCTGTTATGAAGGGAGATGAGTTCTTGATGAATCTTCATAGTAAATCGCCCGAAACCTTAAATATATTGTTAACAGGACAGGCCACTATTGAAGGGGTTACAAACTCAATAAATTACGCAGGTTTGTATCGATATATTTCTAAACCATGGCATACTAATGATCTTGTTTTAACAGTTAAGCAGGCCTTAAAAAGCTATCAGCAAGAAAATCAGCTTAAAATTCAAAATGACGAATTATTAGAGTTAAGCACTTCGCTAGAACAAAAAGTTCAATTACGTACGCATGAACTAAATAATAAAAATAATTTACTTTTAGAAAAACAAGAAAAAATTATTCTTCAAAATGAAGAGCTAGAAACTTATAGAAATCACTTAGAAAACCTTGTAAAAGAGCGTACCTTAGAATTAACAGTAGCTAAGGATAAAGCCGAAGAAAGTGACCGATTAAAGTCTGAATTTTTAGCAACGATGTCTCACGAGTTGCGTACACCTCTTAATTCTATTATAGGGCTTTCTGGTTTAATCGATAGGGACACATCAGCAGATGAAGTTTTGGAATACATCGAAATAATTAATAATAGTGGTGAACAGTTGCTTAAATTGATTGATGATCTTTTTAATGTATCGCTTATTGAATCTGGCAAAACAAAAGTGTTTATAAAGGATGTTAATTTGAATCTCTTTCTAAATGAAATTCATAAAGACATGAAAATTTATTTAGAAAGGTTGGGCAAATCACATTTAGATTTCAATTTGGGAATACCTGAAATATATAGCGGTTTAACTATCTATACCGATAAGCTCAAATTAACAAACATTTTGGTTAATTTATTGAGAAATGCAATTAAGTTTTCTGAAAGCGGTGCTATTAACTACGGATTTAGAATATGCGAAAAGCAAGAACAGAAACATATTGTATTTTTTGTTTCGGATACGGGTATAGGTATTGAGAAAAAACATCAAGATTTAATTTTTGAAAGTTTTACTCAAGTTAATGGTTCTTTAAACCGGCCTTATGAGGGTGCAGGAGTGGGGCTTACTATTGCAAAAAAGTTAGTTAATCTTTTAGAAGGAAATATGTGGTTAGATTCTACTTTAGGAGAAGGGAGTTCATTCTTTTTTTCAATTCCACTTATGGATGTGAACAGTGAGGTTATACCAAATAACTGTAATAATATTAAAAAAGTCCAATAAATATTTTCTTGTTTTTAATTCAAACCTGTTGGTTAACTTAAAAAAATGGGAGATAATAAATATTTTTTTAATTTTTACCTTATCAGAAAAAAAAGCATTTAAGTCTTTTTATAAAATAAAAAATACTGAATTTCAATGTGTTACTAATTCGTTTGTATTTGTCGTTAAATCTGGAATATTTATTTGATTTTAAATTCTATTATTTATTTAAAATTAAAAGTAAATTTTGTTGTTTAGAACTCTAACAAGTTATATATTTGCACCCGATAAAGTAAAACCCTTTACTTTTAAGTTCTTAAATTTAAGGTTATCTTTTAATTATAACCAATTTAAAATATATTGTATAACATAGAAAATATCTATTGATACAATGTTTTCGTAGAAACATAAAAACTACGGGCTCTTAGCTCAGCTGGATAGAGCACCTCCCTTCTAAGGAGGCGGTCGAAGGTTCGAATCCTTCAGGGCTCACTTAAAGCTTCACTATTTATAGTGGAGCTTTTTTGTTTTATACATGTTTTCAGAATTTCTCAAGAACCTTCAAAACATCTTTTTTGTAACTTCTACTAATGGTTAAAGATGTTTTATCAATGGTTACTTCTTCGTTGGTAAAAGATGTGATAAAATTAAGAGAAATAATGAACGACCGATGTATTCTTAAAAAGGCATCATTAGGTAATTTAGCCTCAATAGCGCTAATAGTTTCTCTAGTTACAATAGTTTCGTTTTTCAAATTAATTTTTATATAATCACTGTAACTTTCAATATATAAAATTGAGGAAAAATCTATCTTTATCATACGTCTGTCTGCCCTTACAAACATGAAGTCGTGCTTTTCTAAAATTGGTGTTTTATCGTTATTAATGTTGGTGTAAGTTTTGAAATAAGCAGTTACGGCTTGTAATAACCTATCAAAGGAAATAGGTTTTAGCAAGTAATCTACAGCTTGCAGCTCAAAACCTTCTACAGCATAATCACGATAGGCTGTTGTGAAAATAATTTTGATGTCTTTGTTGATCGATTTGGCAAACGAAATTCCTGATATTTCAGGCATATTTATATCCAAAAACACTAAGTCGATCTTGTGGGTATTTAAATAATTAAAAGCCTCAATAGCATTAGTGCAACTGGCAACAATTTTAATGTTGTTAATTTTTGAAACATGATTAGCTATAACATCTCTAGCTATACTTTCATCGTCAACAATAATACATGAAATGTTATTGGTTTTTTCCATGTTTAGTTTAATTCGAGGTTTAAATTCACTTTGAATAAATCCTGATTTTGTTCAATTTTTAATTCATATTGATTTAAATATAGTAAATCTAATCGTTTTTTTATGTTTTCTAACCCTATACCATTTTTAGACGCGTTGGTGTTAGATGATGTATTTACAACCAATAAGCTTATTTTATTTTGATCGCAATGTAAATCAATATCAATCGTTAATTTGCCGTTTTTTATAATGCCATGTTTAAAGCTGTTTTCTATAAACGGAAGTAATAACATGGGGGCTATTTTTGATGTTTCGGAAATGTTATTAATCGAAAAATTAATACTTAAAGTATTATTAAACCGCATTTTCTCTAAATCAATATAGTCTTGAATATGATGTATTTCTTCTGTTAACGAAACAAAAGGTTTGTCGGTTTGATAAAGTAAGTAATCTAAAAGGTTTGATAGTTTTAAAATCATATCAGGAGTTTCATCAGCTTTTTTTAGCGCAAAACCATATAGAGTGTTTAGGGTGTTGAACAAAAAGTGCGGATGAATTTGCATTTTTAAGTAGTTTAATTCCTGTTCTTTAAACTTGAGCTGGGTTTCTAAAATTTTTGTTTCTAGCTTCTTTGTTTCATCACTATGTTTTACATTTAGTTTTAATAATTTAAAAGCGCTTACAATTATGGCTACTAAATACACTGCCGTACCAACTAACAATAAGCTTTTGCTAATGGGCGCCATATTTTTAAATTGAAAATGGGACAAATAAATAAGCCCGTAAAAAACGGAAACCACAATTAAATATGCCGAAATTATAAAGGTGTACAAACTGTATAATCCAAATAGAACATATCTTTTTTTTACAAAATAATCTGGAATAAGCTTGTATATAGAAACATAAGTGGTAGCTATGGTTATTGGCATTAAAAACAAAGAAAACGATAATACGTAATTAAAATCGGCGCTATTAAAACCAAAAAAATAAGTATAAAACAAGAGTACACCGCACCAAAAAATAGCGTGTAGCAAGGCTTGCCCTGTTTTATTTAATATCGTTTTTGTTAACATACTTTTATTGTAGCTTTACAATAATACTATATTTTTGATTTTTAAAGGTGTTTTATAGATAGATAACTGATTCTGTTAGGGATTTAACCTAAAGTTATAACAAGTGCTAAATTGGCCATCTATCGCATTTTATCTTGTAGCTTGCATAAAGGGGCTAGTTTTGCTATATGTTAAATTAAAACTATTAATTATGAAAATTTCTATGTATTTCTTGTCAACTTTTTTAGTGTCTAATGTTTTTGTCGATCGTTTTATGGAAGGTGGCCCACTTTTTATGTCATTAATATTAATTTGCTTTTTATTAGCCTTGTTTTTTATTATTCGTGCCTTTTTATGTTTGAAAAAAGATGCTTTGCAATCTATAAAAATGACAAAGTTGGCTTCAGAAATAAGTTTATTAGGATTAGTTTTTGGGTTTTTAGGCTCTATAATAGGTTTAATTACTGCTTTTGATGTTATAGAGAGCATGGGAAGTATTTCCTCTGGAATGCTTGCTGCTGGTTTAAAAATCTCCTTTTTAACAACCGTATTCGGAACCATTACTTTTATTTTAATAAGAATTGGAATTATTATTTTAAAAGCACTTCGAGCAAAATAACACCATAACAATATATTTTTATGGCCTTCTTTTTATACTAATAAATTGAAGGTTTTCTTTTTTAGCTAACTCAAAATAAATTGATATTTAAGGGTTTACAGCGCTTTTAGAATAAAATTAAGGTTTTAAAAAGATGTATTTAAGTAAATATATTTTATATTGTATCAAACCTTAACGAAAAATATAAAATATGATACGTGATTATCCATTAGAAAAATGGAAACACGTAGTTTTTGATGACAAAATAGCCGAATTTGAAAACTACAAGATTTCCAATTATGGTCGCTTAATTAATTGTAAACACGACCGCGAAAAACTCGTAAATTTATCACAAACCAATGGCTATCCAAGTATTTCTTTAAAGCAACGTGTAAATGGTAAAAGTACAGGGCGCTATATACATAAACTTGTTGCTCAGCATTTTCTAGAAAAAGAAGAAGGTCAGGTTTATGTTATTCATTTAGACTATGACAAAAAAAATAATCATTTCGAAAATTTAAAATGGGCAACCAAGCGAGAAAAAGAAGTACATCAATTTTCGGGGACAAATTTTAAAAACAGAAAAATAGATCGATCTTACGCTAAGCTTACCGAAAGTAGGGTTCGTCTAATTAGAAGAAAGGTAAATAACCCCAATCGGCGCACACGCATTAAAATGATTGCAAAAGAATTTGGGATTTCAGAAATGCAATTGTATCGTGTAGTTTCTGGTGAAAACTGGAAACATGTAACAGATTATTGAAAACAAAAAGAGGTTAACTTTTTAGCTAACCTCTTTTTGTTTTAGTAAGTCGATAACTTACTTCTTTTTGTTACGCTTATTATAATTCTTGTCGCCACGCGTTTTAGGTTTCTTATATTTTGCGGCAATTTTAAACTTGTAAGAACCACCTAGATTTTCTTTAGAGTTTTTTGCCGATTTTTCATGAAAGGCAGGTCCAGGAGCATCTTCATCCTTACGCTTAGTAGGGTTGTAATGTTCTTTTATTTGAGCGCGTTCTTCATCAATTTGCTCTGTAGAAATTTCAACAGTTTCAGGAATTTCCAGAACAGGAATTTCCATATTCATTAAAGCTTCAATATGTTCAACTAAAACAGTTTCTTTTACAGTTGAAAGTAATAACGATTCACCTTGGCGCTCAGCACGGCCAGTTCTTCCAATGCGGTGCATATAATTTTCCGGAAAATCGGGTGTGTCAAAATTAATAACATGCGATACATTGTCAATATCCAAACCACGAGCCATAACGTCGGTAGCAATTAAAATGCGGTTTTGCCCTTCTCTAAATTGCTCAATACTTCTAAGTCTGTAATTTTGTGTTTTATTAGAGTGTATAACGCAAAGCTCATCATGAAAAATTTCATCTAATTGATCGAATAATCGATCTGCCATACGTTTATAAGCCACAAATATTAAAACTCTACTATATTTTTCTGTATCTCTTAATAAATGAGAAAGTAAATTTACTTTAGTATAAAAGTTAGGGACGTTGTAGCGCTCTTGCTTAATATTTTCTAAAGGTGTACCAGAAACGGCAATAGAAACACGTTCCGGATTTTTAAAGAAATCGTTAAGTAAAACATCAACATCCTGCGTCATGGTGGCCGAAAACATAATATTTTGTCGCTTAGGAGGTAAAATATCAAAAATGTTAATTAATTGATGTCTAAATCCTAAATCTAGCATGACATCAACTTCATCAATGACTAATTTCTGAATAGATTTTAGTTGTAAAACACGGCTTAAAGCCAAATCATACATACGGCCTGGGGTAGCTACTAAAATATCGATACCTTCGGCAATAGCTCTTTTCTGCGTGTTAATATTAGTACCACCGTAAACACCTAACACACGCGTATTAATGTACTTAGATAATTTTTCAATTTCATCAACAACCTGTACAACAAGTTCGCGTGTTGGCACTAAAACCAAAACACGCGGGTTTTCCTGTATTGAATATTTTAAATTTTTTAAAATAGGTAGCATGTAGGCAAAGGTTTTACCGGTACCTGTTTGTGCAATACCAACCACATCTTTACCAGAACTCACAACATTAAAAGCTTCTGCTTGAATTGGTGTTGGCGTAGTAAAGCCCAAGTCGTCTAGAGCGTTATATAATGGTGTATTTAAATTTAAATCTTGAAAAGTCACAACGGTAAGTTTAAGTGGCAAAGTTACGCTATTTTTTAGAACCTTAGCCAATTGAAATTTTCTTGTTTTATGAGCTTAGTTAATTCTTCATTTAACTGTTTATTATAAATGTGTTTTTGCAATAGCGATATGGTAACTTGCTGTGAAACTTTGTTTAGAATCGAGCTTTAAAACACCTTCTTTTGTCACGAAATCTTGATTTGTATTTTCGTTATCTGCAATACCAATCCAAGGTTCAATACAAACATAATCTCCAGTTGGTTTAGCCCAAATACCTAAGTATGGGAAATTGGGGTAACTAACAGAAAGTATTTCCCCATTCATTTTGCTTTTTAAGCTAACACGTCTCGATTTTAAGTCTTTAAAAACAAGGGCATCATCATTAAACAAATCATGCTTTAAGGGTAATAGATTAGTATTATTAAAAACAGGTTCGGTCTTAGATGAAATTAAACCGTTTTCCATATTAATACAATGCGTTTTAGAATTTTCGGCATGTTCAAATTCTAAAAAATAATCATCATAAATTTCATTTTCAAAAACCGGACATTTAAAAGCAGGATGCCCACCTAGAGAAAAATATAGCGGTTTATCGTCTATATTATTAACCGTATGTTTAATTTCAAGCGTATTTTCTGTTAATATATAAGAGATAAAAAATTCAAATTTAAACGGATATATTTTCAATAACTCATCGTTATAAGTCAGTTTAAACGTAATACTGTTTTCTGTTTGCTCTGTAACTTCTAGGTCGTTACTATGCCTAATAAAACCATGTTTAGGCAAGCTGTATTCGTTATTATCAAAAGTGTAAGTATTATTTTTTAAAGCACCAATAATTGGAAATAAATTTGGAGCAATACCACTCCAAACATCAGGATTACCATCCCACATAAAATCAGTATTGTTCTTAACCGATGTTATTTTACTTAGTTCGGCTCCCGTTTTATTAATGGCTATTTTAAGTAATTTATTCTGTAAAGTGTACATAATTATTTTTAAAATTGGTATTATGGACAAAATTTACATTTTTTTATGGAAACTCATTAACTTTACCGAATAATATTTTTTAATCGAATAGATCTAGAATACTATAACAAGAAAATAGCTTATTAAATTCCCTTTTGAGAACAAAACAAATTTATAATCCAGAAAACGCCGACGATTTTAAAAATCAATTATTGATTTGGAGTCAGCAATTCGACGAAGTTATTTGGTTAGATTCCAATCAATACGAGCAACAATACTCTAGTTACGATGCTATTTTGGCGGTAGAAGCTTTTACAAGTATTCAAACCGATTACCACGATGGTTTCGAAAAACTAAAAGAATATCAAACCTTAGCGAACGATTGGGTTTTTGGGTATTTAACCTACGATTTAAAAAACGATGTAGAGGCTCTAAAATCTCAGAATACCGACGGTTTAGAGTTTCCTGATTTATCTTTTTTTCAACCTAAAAAAATATTTTTATTTAAAGATAATCAAGTTGAAATTCAGTATTTAAAATTTGTAGATGATGAGATTCAACCCGATTTAGAAGAGATTCTAAAAGCTCAAGAAGTCGTTACAAATCCTGAAGAAAACTACATAAAAATAAAGCTTAAAATACATAAGGATGAGTATTTCGAAAAAGTAAATACGCTTCTTAATCACATCCATAGTGGCGATATTTACGAAGCCAATTTTTGTCAAGAATTTTATGCTGAAAACACACAAATTTCTCCTTTAGAAACCTATAATAAGCTTAATACGATTTCAAAACCGCCTTTTGCAGCTTTCGTAAAACTTTACGATAAATTTGCTTTAAGTGCTTCGCCAGAGCGTTATATCAAAAAAGAAGATCTGCGTATAATTTCGCAACCCATAAAAGGTACTGCAAAACGATCTTTAGATAAAATCGAAGATAAGGAGCTGAAAAACAAATTAATTGCAGACGAAAAAGAGCGAAGCGAAAATATTATGATTGTCGATTTAGTACGTAACGATCTTTCTAAAACTGCCACAAAAGGCAGTGTTGCGGTAGAGGAGCTTTGCAAAATTTATACTTTCGATCAAGTACATCAAATGATTTCTACGGTTACTTCCGAAGTTAAACCAGAAACGCATCCCGTAGACATTCTAAAAAGCACATTCCCGATGGGCAGCATGACGGGCGCTCCCAAAATTTCTGCTATGAAAATTATCGAGAAACTCGAAGCTACCAAACGCGGATTATATTCTGGAGCCATCGGTTATTTTACACCCGAAAACGACTTCGATTTCAATGTGGTTATCCGTACCATTTTATACAATGCTACACAAAAATACGTGTCTTACTCCGTTGGTGGCGCTATTACAGCAAAAAGTGATCCGCTTAAGGAATACGAAGAATGTTTGGTAAAAGCCAAAGCTATGCGTACGGTTTTAGAAAATTAAATTATTTTGGGCGCAACCCGAAAAGGGTCGGGCTTTCACTACTCAATCTGCTTGTTTTTTAGGAAAACAAGCAGGATTTCAAACAAACCGTTCAATCCCTTGCGCGTATATCCGTTGGGTTTTGAATAGCTTTGAACAATGGTTTATTAGCGCAATTGATTTCTTTTTACTTCTTATAAGCTCTGTAAATCTTTACGAATAATCAAAATAAACACTAAATTTGGAACATGCTTAAAAACCTTCAAAACCATATCAATAAAAATCTTGCATTTTTAAACGAAAGCAAAATCCTAATTGCTATTTCTGGAGGAATCGACAGCGTTGTTTTAACACATTTATGCCATCAATTAAAACTTGATATTGCCTTAGCGCACTGTAATTTTCATTTAAGAGGAGAAGAAAGTAATGGTGATGAAGAATCTGTAAAACAGTTAGCAGAAGATTTAGATTTAGAAGTTTTTGTTCAAAATTTTGACACCGAAAATTATGCTAAAATAAATAAGCAATCCATTCAAATTGCAGCTCGAGAATTACGTTACAATTGGTTTGAAGATTTAGCAAATCAATTAGAATTCGATTATATTTTAACGGCGCATCATGCCGATGATAACCTCGAAACATTTTTAATAAACTTTACAAGAGGTACTGGTTTAGAAGGTTTAACGGGAATTCCTGAAGTCAATACTATTTTTGTTCGTCCGTTATTACCATTTTCTAGTGAAGCAATTGAGCATTATGCCAAAGCATATAATATCACTTGGCGAGACGATAGTAGTAATGCTTCTACAAAATATGTGCGTAATAAATTGCGCCATAATTTAATACCGATTTTAAAAGAAATAAATCCGAGTTTATTACAAAGCTTCCAAACAACGCTTAGTAATTTAAACGACACGACGGATCTTGTAAAAGATAGTGTGGATAATCTTTTAAGTAAGGCCATTGTTTCTCAAGATAATGATAAAACGGTATTTAAAATTTCAGAATTTAAAAGCTTAAGAAATCCAAGAGCGTATTTATTCGAAGTTTTTAAAGATTATGGATTTACCGAATGGAATGATGTTTTAAACTTACTCGATGCGGAATCTGGAAAGCAATTGTTTTCTGCAACACACCGTTTAATTAAAAATAGAGAGCATTTATTATTAAGTAAAATTAATAATGAAACAGAAGAAAATATTTTAATTTCAAAAGAAGAAAAACAAGTAGAATCCCCTTTGGGAATATTGTTTTTTGATGAAGCCGATGCTATTTTTGGAAAACGCACTGAGGTTATTTATGTCGATGCAGATACTTTAGAGTATCCTTTAACTTTACGAAAATGGGAAGACGGCGACTTTTTTCATCCGCTAGGCATGTCGGGTAAAAAGAAAATTAGCAAATATTTAAAAGATGAGAAACTATCACTTTTAGATAAGGAGCAGGTTTGGGTTTTATGCTCTAATAATGCTATTGTTTGGGTTGTAAATAGGCGTGCAGACAATCGTTTTAAGGTAACCGAAAACACTAAAAATATTTTAAAAATTACATTACAATAGTTTGTTCAATTTATTCCAAAATAGCTTTTGGAGTATTAGCAAAACTATCAAAACATATAAGTCATGATATTACAAGGCCAAATAGTCGATATACAAAATAAGCGTATTTATAAAGGAGAAATTACCATTGAGAACGGTAAAATTTCATCCATAAAAGAAGCAGAGCATCATATTAATCATTACATCCTTCCTGGCTTTGTAGATGCACATATACATATAGAAAGTTCTATGTTAGTGCCTAGTGAGTTTGCGCGTTTAGCTGTAACTCATGGTACGGTTGCTACAGTTTCCGATCCGCACGAAATCGCCAATGTTTTAGGTGTAAAAGGTGTAGAGTTTATGATTGAAAACGGAAAAAAAGTACCGTTCAAATTTAACTTTGGAGCACCATCTTGTGTGCCAGCAACAACTTTTGAATCGGCTGGAGCTGTTATCGATTCCGATGATATCAAAATCCTTTTAGAAAATCCAGATATTAAATATTTGGCAGAAATGATGAATTATCCTGGCGTTTTATTTAATGACGATGAAGTCATGAAAAAACTAGCTTGGGCGAAATATTTTAACAAACCTGTCGATGGACATGCACCGGGTTTAAGAGGTGATGATGTTTCAAAATATATTAGAGCGGGAATTTCTACAGATCACGAATGTTTTACTTATGATGAAGCTTTAGAAAAACTTCAAAAAGGCATGAAAATTTTAATTCGAGAGGGAAGTGCCGCTAAAAACTTTGAAGCTTTAATCGATTTATTATCAGAGCATTTTGAAAGCATGATGTTTTGTAGTGATGATAAGCATCCAGATGATTTAATTTTAAGTCATATTAATAAGCTATGTTCGAGAGCGGTTGCAAAAGGTGTGGATGTTTTTAAAGTATTACAGGCGGCTTGTATAAACCCTGTTAAACATTATAATTTAGATGTTGGTTTATTACAAGTCAATGATATTGCAGATTGCATTGTTGTGGAAGATTTAGTAGATTTTAAAACGCTTCAAACTTATATTAACGGTGAACTAGTTTATGATAAAGGGAAGTCTTTAATAAAACCAGTTTTATTTGATAATTTGAATAATTTTAACTGTACTAAAAAAGAAGTCTCAGATTTTAAAGTGGTGTCGTCGTCTAGCAAAATTAGAGTTATCGAAGCTTTAGAAGGGCAGTTAGTAACCAACGAATTAATTGAAGATTCATTAACTGAAGATGGAAACTTAATTTCAAATACAGAAAAAGATATTTTAAAAATGACAGTTGTTAATCGTTATAACGATCAAAAACCAGCCATGGCATTTATTAAAAACTTCGGATTAAAAGAAGGAGCTATTGCATCATCAGTTGGTCACGACTCTCATAATATTATTGCTGTAGGCGTATCGGACAAAATGATTTGCAAAGCTGTTAATTTATTAATAGAAAATAAAGGTGGTATTTGTGC
Organism: Algibacter sp. Ld11; assembly: GCF_045066735.1. Lineage (NCBI taxonomy): Bacteria > Pseudomonadati > Bacteroidota > Flavobacteriia > Flavobacteriales > Flavobacteriaceae > Algibacter > Algibacter sp. Ld11. The sequence goes on from NZ_JBISHH010000026.1 coordinate 640,683, forward strand.
CGTTACTACTTCCGAAGAAAAAATAGTATCCTTGCCTGTTGCTGGAATAATGAGTGATAAGGATGGTGAAACCATAGGAAAGCAATATGCGGCATTAGATGTTATGGCGAAGCAATTAGGTTCTGGCCTCAATGCACCCTATATGACGCTCTCATTTATGGCGCTATTGGTAATTCCCTCTTTAAAACTTAGCGATAAAGGTTTGTTTGATGGAACAGATTTTAAATTTACAGCTTTAGAAGTCTAGATTATTATCGTGAAGTCTAAAGAAAACAAATTATAATTAAACTTAGCACAAAATAAATGCCCATACTAACATCGACTTATAAGCCAAAAATCTATTTTAAAAACGGTTTCGTTTCAACGGTATATTCCGGACTTGTTCGTAAAGTTTCTTTGGAACAAGAGCGTGAACGATTAACGTTAAGTGATGGCGATTTTATTGATTTAGATTGGAGTTTTTCTAAAGAGAAGAGCAATGCTTGTATTGTTTTGTTGCATGGTCTAGAAGGGCACGCGCAACGTCCATATTTAACCGGTGCAGCACAATTATTTAATACGAATAATATTGATGCTGTTTCTGTGAATTTTCGTGGTTGTTCGGGCGAGATTAATTCAAAATTTAGAAGTTATCATTCGGGAGCTACGGAAGATTTAGTTGATATTATTCAACATTTAATTTTAGAAAAAAAATATACAAACATATATTTAAAGGGCATCAGTTTAGGTGCTAATATTATTTTGAAATATTTAGGCGAACGAGATATTATTCCATCAGAAGTTAAAGCAGCTATAGCTATATCGGCACCTTGTGATTTAAATGGTGCTTGTTTAGAACTTCATAAACTTAAAAATGCTGCTTATGCAAATCGTTTTTTATCTCATTTAAAAGCATCCCTTAGGAAAAAGATTGAAAAGTTTCCTAATAAAATGACAATGGAAACTTTTAATGGCATAAAAACGCTACGAGATTTCGATAATAGTTACACATCTAAAGCACATGGTTTTATCGATGCGGCCGATTATTATAAGCAGAGTAGTAGTTTACAATTTCTTCATAATATAAAAACGCCTACTTTAATTATAAACGCTCTTAACGATTCCTTTTTATCACCAGCATGTTATCCTGTAAAAGAAGCGAAACACAATAAAAATTTATTTTTAGAAATGCCTGTTTATGGCGGGCATGTAGGTTTTGTAGATAAAAATAATGTGTATTATAATGAAAAAAGAGCTTTAGAATTTGTACAAAGTTTAAGTTAATTTTAATGATTGAAATAAATTAAGTGTTATTGCTTTTTTTTCCTATTCCGAATTAATAGTTAGGTACACCATAAGCTAATATTCTTTTAAGACTTTCTAATTCGCGTAATCATTTCATTGATTTTCAGTAATTCATTTTTATTTAAAAGGTAATATAGACAGATGGTTAGGTAATTTAGAGTTGGTTAATCCATTGTTAAAATAATAAGTTAGCAACTTTTATCATTGTATTTTTAATATCTTAATACCAAAATATAAAACATGCCAACATTCAACTTAAAAATAAACAATAAAAAACATACTGTAGAAGCAGATGCAGACACACCTTTATTGTGGGTGCTAAGAGATAAAATTAATCTTGTAGGTACTAAATTTGGCTGTGGTATAGGACAATGTGGTGCGTGTACGGTTCATGTAGATGGCAATGCAACACGAAGTTGTTTATTACAAGTTTCTCAGGCTGTAGATATGGATATAACAACTATTGAAGGTCTTTCTGAAAATGGAAATCACCCTGTTCAACAAGCGTGGAAAGAAGTAGATGTACCGCAATGTGGATATTGCCAAGCTGGACAAATTATGACAGCTTCTGCTTTTTTGAGTAGTAATTCAAGTCCATCAGATTCAGAAATAAGAGATGCTATGCATGGAAATATATGCAGATGTAGCGCGTATAATAGTATTCAGGAAGCTGTAAAATTAGCCTCAAAAAAATAAGTTCAAAAAACCTTTATATAAAAAATGGCAACTTCAAAAAAAACAACATTTAGTAGAAGATCCTTCTTAAAATCATCGGCTCTAGCGAGTGGTGGTATGATAATAGGTTTTAATTTATTTAATGCATGTAAACCCGATGCAAAACTTCCTGTAGATTTAACGGCGCTAAATTATAAGGATTTTAATGCCTTCATTAAAATTTCAGAAGAAGGTAAAGTGACCATATTTGCTCCAAACCCCGAGATTGGTCAAGGTGTAAAAACTTCTATGCCTATGCTTATTGCAGAAGAGTTGGATGTACTTTGGGACGATGTGTTAGTTGTTCAGGCACCTTTAGATACCGTAAATTATACAAGGCAAGTAGCTGGCGGTAGCCAATCTATACGTTTTAGTTGGGAGCCTTTAAGACAAACAGGAGCAACCGCAAAGCAAATGCTTATTAATGCTGCTGCTGCACGTTGGCAAGTGGAACCATCGGTATGTACCGCTAAGAATGGAATTATTACAAATACTAAAGGAGAAACTTTAGGGTATGGTGATGTGGTTTTAGATGCGGCGAAGTTAGATATCCCAACAGATGTGGTTTTAAAAGACCCTAAAGATTTTACAATCATAGGGCAGGGTAAAAGCAATGTAGATATCGATAATATAATCACAGGAAAACCTCTCTTCGGAATTGATTATAAAGAGGAGGGTATGCTATATGCTAGCGTTTTAAGACCGCCCGCTTTCGGCCAGTTTTTAGAATCTTTCGATGCTTCTGAAGCGAAAGCCTTACCGGGCGTCATTGATGTTATTACAATTGGAGATAAGCTAAGAGCTTATAAAGATAGTGGTAAAAATGATTGGTCTGTGCAGATGAGCACAACTGATAAAGTAGTGGTTATTGCAAAAACAACATGGGATGCGATGAAGGGTAAAAAAGCCATTAAAGCAACCTGGAAAACAGAAACAATTCTAGAAAGTACTGAAACACATGATAAGGCATTATTAGCTTTGTTGGATAGCAACGATTTTAAAACAAGACGAAAAGATGGCAACGTAAAACAAGCTTTTGCTAAAGCGGATAAAGTTGTAGAGCGTATTTATGAAGCACCTTTTTTACCACATAATTGCATGGAACCCATGAATTTTTTCGCCAATGTTACTTCTGATAAAGTGCACTTGGTTGGGCCAGTGCAAACACCAGAATCTGCAGCTAAAGTTGTAGCCGATTTATTGGGGCGTGATCTTGCGGACGTTCATGTAGAAATGACTCGAATGGGTGGCGGATTTGGTAGACGCTTATACGGCGATTTTGTTTATGAAGCTGCAGAGATTTCGAATGCCTTAAAAAAACCGATTAAAATGGTGTCTTCTCGAGAAGATGACATGACAACCGGTGTGTATCGGCCTTCGGTAAAGTATAAAATTTCAGCATCGCTTAAAGATGGAAAAATAACAGGTTATCATTTAAAAGAAGCTTGTGTAAATAGTAATATGTATGGATTGATACCTAATTTTTTTCCTGCTGGCGCTATAAAAAATTATCAGGTCGATACAGCAAATTATAAAAGTAATATCACCACAGGTGCTTGGCGCGCGCCATATACTAACTTCTTAGCAAGTGCAGAACAAAGTTTCTTTGATGAGTTGGCAGAAGAATTAGGTGTAGATCGTGTTAAATTGCATATGGATTTACTCGATAATGTTAAAAAGAATCCAGATGCTAATATTGAATATAGTCCAGAACGCTTGCAAGGTGTTTTGCAATTGGTTGTAGAAAAATCTAATTGGGGTAAAAGTGAAACAGGGGTCTACCAAGGGCTTTCGGTATATTACTGTCACAATACACATGTAGCAGAAGTTGCCGATATTACTATGGAAAATGGCGTTCCAAAAGTACTAAAAGTTACCTGCGCCATAGATTGTGGTATTGTTGTTAATCCGCTAGGTGCGTTAAATCAAATCAAAGGAGGTGTTTTAGATGGAATTGGGCATGCCATGTATGCCGATTTTAAGTTTGTAGATGGAGTGCCACAGTCTAATAATTTTAATACTTACCAAATGATAAGAATGTTAGAAACTCCAAAGGTTGAGGCTTATTTTGTAGAAAGCGATATTGCTCCAACAGGGCTAGGCGAACCTACATTACCACCTGTGGGAGCTGCTGTTGCAAATGCTATTTACGCAGCAACAGGAAAAAGAGTAAGAAAACAACCTTTTATAAATAATTTAGAGCCTAACGATAAAATACTAGGTTAAAATCAACTTGTTTTATGACGCATGAGTTTATAGATATTGTACATCAGGCCATCGAATTGGAAAAGCAGCATTTAAAATCTGTTTTGGCATCGGTGGTTGCTCTAGATGGATCGTCATATCGTAGGCCAGGTGTAAGAATGCTTATTGATGAACATGGTAATATGACTGGTGCGGTTAGTGGTGGTTGTGTTGAGAAAGAAATACTTAGACAATCTGCTTTAGTTTTTCAAACAGGACAATCTAAGATGATGACTTACGATGGTAGATATCGGTTGGGCTGTGAAGGTGTTTTGTATATTTTAATAGAGCCTATTCTGTTTTCCAGTACGTTCGTAGAACGTTTTTTTGAATGTGTTGAGCAAAGAGATTCTTTTGAAATACAATCTTTTTATAATAAATCAGAAGGCATTTTTACGGGGGTGGGTTCATTGGTAAAGTTTGAAAGCAGAGAAGTTTTTGCTATACATAAGGATTTTGAATATGTAACAAATTCGGAATCCCTTACTATATTTAGTCAATCTATGACGCCAAGATTTAAACTTTTAATTATTGGAGGTGAGCACGATGCCGTGCAGCTATGTAAATACGCTGCTTTTACGGGTTGGGATGTTGAAATAATTTCAGGTATATCAGATTCAAGATCATTAAGTAATTTTCCTGGAGCTAAAATGTTTAAAGCTGTTTCTCTAGAAGATATGGATGTAGCTAGAATAGATCAGCAAACAGCAGTAGTTTTAATGACTCATAATTTCGCTAGTGATTTGAGGTATTTGGTTGCTTTGCAAGCTACAAACCCTGCATATATCGGTTTATTGGGGCCATCTCGCCGAAGAGAAGATTTGTTAAATCAGTTTGTAGAATATTGTTCAGATGTTTCAGAGGTTTTTTTGGATTGTATTCATGGACCTGCTGGATTAGATATAGGAGCAGAAACACCTCAAGAAATTGCCGTTTCTATTATTTCAGAAATTTTAGCCATTGTTCGTAATAAGAATCCTAAGTCTTTAAGTAGAAAATCAGGAAGAATTCATGCGGAAGAATAGTTCGATTTTTTTATGAAAAATAAAAGCCATAGTATGGTTACCGTTGTATTAGCAGCTGGTGCCTCCAAAAGAATGGGAGAGCCAAAGCAATTGCTCAATTGGGGGAAATCAACTTTACTTGAGCACACAATTAATACAGTTTTACAACTAGATTCGGACGAGGTTATAGTTGTGCTTGGTGCTAATTTTGAACTTGTTAAGACTAAAATTTCAAACTATCCAATTACTATTTTAAATAATCTGTTTTGGGAAGTTGGCTTAGGGAAATCCATTGCTTGTGCTGTTGAATATGTCAATAAAAACAGCCCTGAGGTCGATGCTGTTATGATTGTTTTAGCCGATCAGCCATTTATCGATTCTTCGCATTTAAAACAATTATCAAGAAAATTTATTTTGAATAATAAGCAAATTATAGCAACATCTTACAAGGAAGGTAAAAACGGAGTTCCTGTCATTTTTGATAAAAATTATTTTAAAGAATTAATGATTTTAGAGACTGATGATGGCGCTAAACATCTTTTGAAGCGGTACAGTGAATCTATTGAAGTTTTAAAACCATTATCCGAAAATTTAGATATAGATTCGAAATCAGATTATAATTATTTAATTAAAGAATATTTTAAAAAGTAATCTATACACTTACTAAAAGAGCCGTTTAGATTACTATTTGGACAAAATAGAATATAAATTACATTATAAATAGAGATATTTTTGCGTCTTATGTTTTATTTAATCATATTCCATCTATGAAATATTTCTATTTCAAATTGATTAAATTTTACATGAAATTGTAATTTTATAGGTTCAAATAAAAATCATTATTGTTTATGAGTAAATCAGCTATTAATAAAGCGAAAACACCAGAAGGTTTTACAAATTTAAAAACCGAAGCTCCACCAAAAAACACGGTAGGTTTTGGAGCTTTAAAAGTGGCTTTAGGACATGCTAATAAATATATGAAAGCTACAGATGCCTTGCGTCTGTCTTTAAAAATGAACCAAAAAGGAGGGTTTGATTGCCCGGGGTGTGCTTGGCCAGATCCAGATGATGAGCGTTCTGCGCTTGGTGAGTATTGTGAAAATGGAATGAAAGCTATAGCAGAAGAGGCTCAAAATAAAACTATAAATAGAGATTTTTTTTCCAAATATTCTGTAGATGAATTGGCAAGTTTTACTGATTTCGAAATTGGAAAATCGGGCCGTTTAGCAGAACCAATGTTTTTACCTGAAGGCGCTACGCATTATCAGCGTATTTCTTGGGAAGCTGCTTTTCAAAAAGTAGGTAGCCATTTAAATGCCCTTAATAATCCAGATGAGGCTGCATTTTATACCTCTGGTAGAACGACCAATGAGGCTGCATTTTTATATCAATTATTTGTCAGAGAATTTGGAACATCCAATTTGCCCGATTGCTCAAATATGTGTCATGAAGCTAGTGGGAGTGCACTTACCGAAACTTTAGGAATTGGTAAAGGTTCTGTTAAATTAGACGATTTATACAAGGCAGAAGTGGTTATGGTCATTGGGCAAAACCCGGCTACCAATCATCCAAGGATGTTATCTGCATTAGAAAAAACTAAAAAGAATGGAGGGAAAATAATAGCGATTAATCCTTTGCCAGAAGCCGGTTTAATTAAGTTCACAGATCCACAAAACCCTATAAAATTATTAACTGGAGGAACAAAATTGGCCGATGTATTTGTCCCAATAACTATAAATGGTGATGTAGCTTTTATAAAGGCTATTCTTCTAAAATTATTAGAGAAAGAAGAGGAACTAGGTCATGTTTTTGATAAAAAATTTATAGAAGAATATACTAGTGATTACAATACGTTTATACAGGATTTAAAAACCTACAGTTTTAACGAGTGTCTTAAAGCCTCGGGTGTTTCATTAGAGATATTTAATCAAACTTTTGATTTAATTTTAAATAATGAAAAAATTATTGTGTGTTGGGCTATGGGATTAACGCAGCACGAAAATGCGGTCGATAATATTCGGGAACTTGTTAATTTACTCTTATTAAAAGGCAGCATTGGAAAGGAAGGTGCTGGAACTTGTCCTGTTCGTGGGCATTCTAACGTGCAAGGCGATAGAACAGTTGGTATATGGGAAGCGGCACCTCAAGCTTTTCTAGATAAAATTGAGGGTAAATATGGTTTTAAGCCAAGTGCAAAGCATGGTTTTTCTGTAATTGAAACCATTAAAGCCATGTATGAGAAAAAAGTAAAGGTGTTTTTTGGTTTAGGAGGTAATTTTATTTCGGCTGTACCAGATACGGCATATTCTGCACAAGGTTTGGCTAATTGTAATTTAACGGTACATGTAAGTACAAAGTTAAATCGTTCGCATTTGGTTACAGGTAAAGAGGCTTTGATTTTACCATGTTTGGGACGTACTGAAAAGGATTATCAAAAAACAGGAGAGCAGGTGCAAAGTGTTGAGAACTCAATGGGTGTAGTCTCATCTACCAAAGGTGTTTTAGAACCATGCTCTGATGATTTATTGAGTGAAGTCGCTGTAGTTTGTGGTGTGGCGCATGCCACTTTAAAAAGTAAAACTAAAGTGAAATGGCTATCGTATAAAGATGATTATAAACTTGTTCGTGATGATATTGCCGAAGTTGTTTCTGGTTTCGAAGATTTTAACGTACGCTTAAAAAATCCATCGGGCTTTTATTTACCAAATGGTGCTCGTATTAGAAAATTTAATACAAAAACGGGAAAAGCTAATTTTTCGGTTAATAAGTTACCTGTTTGGAAGTTGAAAAATGATGAGCTTATTATGATGACAATACGTAGTCACGATCAATTTAATACCACTATTTATGGATTAGATGATCGATATCGTGGTGTTTTTAATGAGCGTCGTATTATTTTTATGAATCGTGAAGATATGATTTCTAGAGGGCTAAAAGAATATCAGGTTGTAAATTTAAAATCTAAATTTAATGATGTTGAGCGCCATGCAGATAATTTTAAAGTGGTTGCTTACGATATTCCTAAAAACTGCTGTGCAACGTATTTTCCAGAAACAAATGTTCTTGTTCCCTTAGACAGTTTTGCGCACACAGCTAAGACTCCTGCATCTAAAAGCGTTGTTATTACTGTAGAAGCATCTGTTAAATGATAATATTTTCATAATTCACAATCCTTTTTTTGACTAATACTTAATTAAACTATTGTCAATTTAGGAAATATGTAATTATTTAGGGTTTACGTAAAAAACTATGATATTAAGTATTAAAATTAAGTAAAATTACTTAGTTTTGTATTAAATACGTAGTTTATGAAAAATATCATAGTTGTTGGGAATGGAATGGTTGGTTATAAATTTTGTGAAAAATTTGTGGCACAGTCTGGAAATGAATCATTTAAAGTAATCGTTTTTGGTGAAGAACCTCGTCCAGCGTACGATCGTGTACATTTAAGCGAGTTTTTTGAAAACCAAGATGCTAAAGCTTTAGAAATGGCACCAGCCGAATGGTATTCAGAAAATGGTATAGAATTAATCACTGGAGAGCGTGTTGCAGATATTAATAGAACATCAAAAACGATAACTACTGCTAAAGATCGTGAGTTTTCTTATGATTACTTGGTTCTTGCAACGGGGTCTTCGCCTTTTGTGCCACCAATTAAAGGTGTTGAAAAGGAAGGTGTTTTTGTTTATAGAACTATTGAAGATTTAGAAGGTATGTTAGCATATGCTGCTAAGCTTAAAGCTGAAAAACCAAATGCTAGAGCTGCGGTTCTTGGAGGTGGTTTATTAGGTTTAGAAGCTGGTAAAGCGGTTATGGATATGGGTTTAGAACCTCATATTGTAGAGTTCGCTCCTAAGTTAATGCCAAGACAACTAGATTCTAGAAGTAGTCAAGTATTACAATTAAAATTAGAGTCTATTGGTTTAAACATTCATCTAAGTAAAGCAACCAATCAAATTCTAGGTGATGACCATATTACAGGAATGGAGTTTGGTGAAGATGATATGTTAGAAGTTGATATGCTTGTGGTTTCAGCTGGTATTAGACCTAGAGATGAATTAGGAAAAAATTCTGGTTTAGAAGTTGGTGTTCGAGGTGGTATTGTAGTTGATAATAAAATGCAAACATCAGACAAGAATATTTATGCTATCGGTGAAATTGCATTATACAATCAAATGATTTATGGTTTAGTCGCTCCTGGTTATGATATGGCTGGTGTTGCTGCAGATCAAATTTTAGGTAAGGCAGATAGTTTAATGCCAGCTGAAATAGATATGTCTACCAAATTAAAATTAATTGGTGTAGATGTAGCAAGTTTTGGAGAGCCGTTTATGCCAGCTGCTAAAGGCCACTCTATAATTTTTGAAAATAAAACACAACATTTATATAAAAGAATTAATGTAAGTCTTGATGGGAAATCGCTTCTAGGAGGAATTCTAGTTGGTGATGCAGCCGATTACAGTATGTTACATCAGATTTATTTAAACGGGATGAAAATTCCTGAGGATCCTGCGCAATTAATTTTACCTGCTAGTGATGGTGGTACTTCTTTTGGAGATGTTATGGATTTGCCAGATGAAGCTCAAATTTGTTCTTGTGAGAGTGTTACAAAAGGACAAATATGTGGTGCTATCGAAAGTGGAGAAGCAACAGACGTCTCTGGTGTAGTTAGCTGTACGAAAGCAGGAACCGGCTGTGGTGGTTGTAAACCAATGGTTGCAGATTTAACTAACGCCACACTTAAGTCTTTAGGAATAACAGTAAAAGCTGGAGTTTGTGAGCATTTTGAATTAGATAGGCAAGATTTATACAAAATTATACAAGTAAAAGGTTATACAACTTTTAACGAGGTTTTAGATAATCACGGTACTGGTGGTCACGGTTGCGAATTATGCAAACCTTTAGTGGCTTCATTAATGGCAAGTATAAACGCAGATACTGCTAATAAAGAATATGCAATCCAAGATTCTAACGATAGATTCTTAGCAAATATTCAACGAAACGGTACCTATTCTGTTGTGCCTCGTGTTCCTGGTGGAGAAATTACACCAGATAAATTAATTGCTCTTGGGCAAATTGCTAAAAAATATGATTTATATACAAAGGTTACTGGTGGTGTTCGTATCGATTTATTTGGTGCAACTTTAAATCAGCTTCCTTTAATATGGAAAGAATTAATTGCTCATGGTTTTGAGAGTGGTCATGCATACGGTAAATCTTTACGTACTGTAAAAACATGTGTAGGTTCTACATGGTGTCGTTACGGAATGGATGAAAGTGTGAGTTTTGGTATCGAACTAGAGAATAGATATAGAGGTATTCGTGCGCCGCACAAAATTAAGGGTGGTGTTTCAGGATGTATTCGTGAATGCGCTGAAGCACGAGGAAAAGATTTTGGTTTAATTGCTGTAGAAGGTGGTTGGAACCTTTACCTTGGAGGAAATGGAGGTGCTACACCGCGTCACGCTGAGTTGTTTGCAGAGCAAATTGATAATGAAACCGTAATAAAATATATAGATAGATACTTAATGTTCTACATGCGCACAGCAAAACCTTTACAACGTACGGCTGCATGGCAAGATCGTTTAGAAGGCGGTATTGAGTATTTAAGAGAAGTTATTATTGAAGATAAATTAGGTATTGCTGCCGATTTAGATGAAGAAATGCAAACTTTAGTTAACAAGTTTGAATGCGAGTGGACACAAGCTGTTAACGATCCAGAAATGATGAAACGTTTTAATCACTTTGTAAATAGTGAAGAAGAGGATGATAACTTAGTTTTTGTTCCTTTAAGAGATCAAAAAATGCCAGAACAATGGAACTAATTTAATAGTACTAAAATTTTAAAGCAAAATAAAAGATGGAAGAAATTCTAGATAAATATAAGGCAACTAAGTTAAAAGATGTAACGGTTTGGTTTAAAGCAGCATCAATAAATGATTTTCCAAAAGATGGAGGAGCTTGTGTAAAATATAAAGACAAGCAAATTGCGGTTTTTAATTTTGCACGAACAAACACCTGGTATGCATGTCAGAACTTGTGTCCTCACAAAATGGAAATGGTATTGAGTAGAGGTATGATAGGTGATGACAAGGGAGCTCCGAAAGTTGCTTGTCCACTTCACAAAAAAACATTCTCTTTAGAAAATGGAGAAAACTTAAATGGAGATTTGGATGCTATTGCTACTTATCCTGTTAAAATTGATGGAGAAAATGTGTATATTGGCTTTTCAGATTAAAAAATGAAGCCATGAAGCCCACAAGATTCGAAACTGCAATTGCCTTAATTGATAAAAAAAATGCTGAAGATATAAATACGTATTCGGTTTCGGGTATGGAATACCCTAAGGAGTTATTGTATTCTCAACGTATGAGCAGAACCTTGTTGCAGTTCGACCCAAATGCGTCGAAAGCCTTGCAAATAGCGGCGAGAGCACAACATATTTGCCGTTGGAAAATAGCAAGAAATGAATACCCAATGGATCGCGTAGGCTATTTAAAATGGCGTCAAGATTTAAAACAAATGCATGCTGAGTTAACAGCTGATATTTTAGCTGAAGTTGGTTATAATGATGAATTTATAGACCGAGTTAAAGCTATTGTTCTTAAAAAACTAATTAAAAAAAATAAAGAATCACAGACTATTGAAGATGTCATTTGCCTAGTCTTTCTAGATTTTTATTTTGATGAGTTTGCTGCTAAACATAGCGATGAAAAAATAATTGATATTCTACAAAAAACTTGGAAAAAAATGTCGGATGAAGGTCATGCCGAGGCATTGAAAATTAAATTTTCCGAAAAGAGTTTGGCTTTAGTAAAACAAGCTATTTCTTAAAAATTTATGTAATATGACAAAAAACGGCAACTCTTTAGATCAACGCACGTTTGGTAAATTGAGTCGTTTATATATTATTGCTTTAAGTACTATTGCTTTATCTGTTATTGTTAGTAATTTATCTGTTCGCCAACATTTAAAGGCGCAACAAAGTGATTCTACAGTTATTAATGTTGCAGGTAGGCAACGTATGCTAAGCCAAAAACTTACTAAAGAAATTTTATTGCTTGCTACTTCAAAATCTCCAGAGGCAAGTCTTGTTATAAAAAATCGTTTAAAACAAACATTATCGCTTTGGCAATTATCTCATAATGCCTTGCAAAAGGGAGATGCAGCGCTTGGTTTGCCAGCAGAAAACAGTAAAGAGATTTCTAGAAAATTCGAGAATTTAAATGGTGTTTTTAAAATTATAGAAAACGCTGCAGGACGTATTATTGCTAGTGTTGAAACTCGTGATAGTTTGTTGCCTGCGAATATAGCTGAGGACGTTAATTTGGTTAGAGATAATGAGGGCGATTTCTTGTTAATAATGGATCAAATAGTGAATCAGTACAGCTTGGAAGCAGACCAGAAAGTACGTTGGCTTGGCAAACTAGAGACGCTCTTAATGGTTTTAACTTTAGTTATTTTATTAGGAGAGTTACTCTTTATATTTTGGCCAACAGCAAAATCGGTTCGTGCCACGCTTGCAGAGTTGCTAAAGGCTGAAAAGCATGCCAAAAAAATGGCCTTCGATGCTGATGAGTTAAGCCTTGCTAAAGAAAAATCTATTAAAGAACTTAGGGCTTTAAGTCAAGCAATGGATGAAACGTTGTTGTTTGCACGTATTTTATCAAGCGGACAAATTATTCATATTGGTAATAAGTTTTCTAGGCGTTTTAAATTTTCTAGATTTAATGACACGGCGTTGTTTTGGAACGTTATGTCTACCGTAGAGAGTGAAAAATTGGCTTTTGAGAGTTTAGTTACAAAATTCAAGAAAACTGGTTGGCAAGGTGAGGTTAAAGCAACCACTAAGGAAGGTGAAGGGATTTGGTTAGAGATGGCAATAATTCCATTTAGTCCGAACGACGAAAAAACAGAGCTTTTGATTATTGCCTCGGAAATAACAGAAAGAAAAGCAGGACAGCTAGAAATAGAACGCCTAAATAAAAAGAATTTTCAAGAAGAGATTAGTCAGCAAAAGATTATTTCTAGTAAAATTATTGAAAATCAGGAAAAAGAACAAAACCGAATAGCTAAAGATGTTCATGATGGTATTGGGCAAATGCTTACAGGTTTAAAATATAATTTAGAAAGTATAAATATTAATGATATTGAAAAAACGGCTTCCAAAATTGAGCATCTAAAGGAGTTAACAACCAATATTATAAAAGGAGTGCGCACGGCAACGTTTAATTTAACGCCTCCAGAACTTGCTGATCACGGTATTGTACCTGCTATTACAAAGCTTACAAAAGAGTTAGCAAGGCTTACCGGAAAGGATATTGTGTTTTTCAATAAAACCGATTTTTCTGAGCGATTAGATTCTCTCGTTGAAATAAATATTTATAGAATAACTCAAGAAGCTATTAATAACGCTATTAAATACGCTAGTTCTACTCATATTCTAGTGTCTTTATCTCATAGTAAAAATATACTAAGTATTGTTATTGATGATAATGGAAAGGGTTTTGATCCGCAAAATGTAAAAAACTTTAAAAATGCCGATGGAGGTATGGGGATGACATTTATGAAAGAACGTATAAAATATATCGATGGCCGGTTGTTTTTAAGTTCCGAAGAAGGAAAAGGAACTCGGGTAACTTTAAATATTCCCTTAAAGGTTAATTGATTTTTTTTTGTCATATCGGGGTGTTGAGGTATTGAACAGGAATTAATTTTGGGTATTTATTATTTGATTTACTGTTTCGTTGAATGACTTGGATAAGCGTTTAATCAAAATCGCATTTCTTCCCATAAAGGCAAATCAATAATCAATTTCAAATTACGTAGTCTTACTTAAAAATTCTTATTTTTGTGCTTATAAATATTGTATATGGATATTATTAATGTTGTATTGGCAGACGATCATGTTTTGGTTCGTGATGGAATAAAGGCGCTTTTAGAAGATCAGTCTGGTGTTGTTGTAATAGATGAAGCTTCAAATGGAAAAGAAGCCTTAGAGGTCATTAAAATTAATAAACCGCATGTGTTAATTATAGATATTCGTATGCCAGAAATGAATGGTATTGATGCTGTTAGAGAGGTTAATAGGTTATATGCCGATGTCCGTACACTTGTTCTATCTATGCATGATTCCGAAGAATATGTGTTGCAAGCTATTCAGGCCGGAGCAGATGGTTATTTACTAAAAGGGGCTAGTAAAGAAGAATTTTTAAAGGCTCTAAATAAAGTAGCTTCTGGTGGAAAATATTTTACAGGAGATGTATCGGCTATTATCATGAACAACTTTGTTAATGGTAATACAAGTACTGCCGTAGCACCAAAAGTAAAATCAATAGAAGACCCGTTTAAGCTTACAAAAAGAGAAAAGCAAATACTTAATTTGGTACTTCAACTTAAAAATAATAAAGACATTGCAGACGAGCTAAATATTAGTAAGCGTACGGCTGAGGTACATCGCTTTAACCTAATGAAAAAACTAGAAGTTAAAAATTTAATGGAGTTATCGAATAAAGCAAAGGAGTTCGGATTGGAATAAAAATAATAACTTATTTTTCTTCTTGTAAATATTAGAGTTACACTATTTTTCGCGAATAGTTTAGCTCTTTTTTTTGTTTTTAATTTATATTAATTGACTCTTTTTTTTATGTGTAAAGATTTAATTTATATGTAATTAGGAGGTTTTTTAGTTTTGTTCATTATCATAATATAAGTTTCTTGTTAAATTTTAATATCATTTTATCAGATCCTTAAAAAGATTATTCTATAATTGACAATCTAGCATAAATTTGTAAATACGTATATTTTTTACGTATAAATTAAGTAATTATACTTAGTTTTGTAAGTATAAAATTTAAATTATGGCAAATTTAGCACAAGCAAAGTCAACAACACTTCGATTATTAGATTTTAAAAGCGTTTCCACACGTACTTTTTGGATTACATCAATATCCTTTTTTATGTGTTTCTTCGCATGGTTTGGTATTGTTCCATTTATGCCCGATGTGGTAAAAGATTTAGGTTTAACGCCAGATCAAAAATGGAATTCAATTATTCTAGCAGTTTCAGGAACCGTTTTTGCCCGTTTATTAATAGGGAAATTATGTGATAAGTATGGACCAAGACTTTGTTATACATGGTTGTTAATGGTAGGTGCTATACCTGTAATACTATGTGGGTTGGTGCAAACACCAACTCAGTTTTTAGTATGTAGACTGTTTATTGGTTTTATTGGAGCGTCATTTGTAATTACACAAGTACATACATCTTTAATGTATGCGCCTAACATTGTAGGAACGGCTAATGCTACTTCTGCCGGATGGGGTAACCTTGGTGGTGGAGCTAATCGTTTAGGTATGCCTTTAATAGCAGCTGCAGTGGTTAGTTTTGGTGTAGCCGATGCTGATGCTTGGAGATATTCTATGATAATTGCTGGTATAGTTTGCTTTTGTATGGGTATTATATACTTTTTCTTTACTAAAGATACTCTTAACGGAAACTTTAAAGATTTAAGAGCTTCAGGAGAAATGGTTTCTACTAAAAAAGATCAAATTGGCTTTTTAGAAGTATTGAAAGATTATCGTGTTTGGATTTTATTTGTTGTTTATGCGGCTAGTTTTGGAATTGAGCTAACGGTTTATGGAACTATGGACGATTATCTTCAAAATACATTTCAGTTAGAACGTGTTACGGCCGGAAATATAGTTTTGTCATTTGCTTTAATGAACATTTTTGCAAGAACATTAGGAGGCTTCTTTGGAGATAAGTTCGGTAAATTAAAAGGCTTACGTGGCCGTGTTCTATTCTTAGCTTTTATATTAAGTATTCAAGGGTTAATGTTAATAACATTCTCTACAACAACTAGTATTATAGTAGGTGTTATATTTTTAATTTCGTTTAGTTTATCTGTTCAAATGGCGGAAGGAGCAACTTTTTCTGTAGTACCATTTATAAATAAAAAGGCCATTGGTTCTGTTTCCGGTATTGTTGGAGCAGGAGGTAATGTAGGCGCTTTTTTAGCAGCAATGCTTTTAAAGTCGCAATCGGCAGTAGCCGAAAAAGCAGCCATAGTCGCTAATCAAGGCTTAGGCGAAGAGGCTATAAAGGCCGCTCAATCAGCAGCATCAGCTACCGCAGTATCTAGTGGCTATTTCATAATTGGTGTCACTGTGGTTTTAACTGCGGTAGTTTCTTTAACGATACGTTTTTCAACGGAAGATGAAAAGGTAGCGAAGGAAGAATCTATAGTAGAACCAGAAAACTTAATTCTAGTGAAGTAAAAAGCTAGTTTTATTGTGGTATTTTTAATAAAATATAAAATTAAAAGTGTCTTTTTTAAAGTATTCAGAATAATGAATAGCACATTTGTTTTCTGGAGTTTATTAGTGTTACTTAGTGTAAAATGCGAATCTAAATGATTAAAAACGAAGTAAAAACAACGTGTTCATATTGTGGTGTAGGCTGCGGAATTATTGTTAAAAAAGATAGCAATGGTAAAGTGCTAGTAGAGGGTGATAAAGATCATCCGGTTAACAAAGGGATGTTATGTTCAAAAGGCATGAACTTGCACTATGTTGCTAATGATGTTTCCGATAGAATTCTTTATCCAGAAATGCGTTGGAGTCGTTCGCATCCAAGAGAACGCGTTACTTGGGACGAAGGTTTAGATCGTGCAGCTAGTGTTTTTAAATCTATTATAAAAAAACATGGCCCTGATAGTGTTGCATTTTACGTTTCGGGACAAAGTTTAACTGAAGAATATTATATAGCGAACAAACTAGCTAAAGGGTTTATAGGTACAAATAATATTGATACCAACTCGAGGTTATGTATGAGTTCGGCAGTAGTTGGGTACAAAAAGACATTTGGAGAAGATAGTGTACCAGTATCTTATGAAGATATTGAATTGGCCGATTGTTTTCTTATTACAGGGGCTAACCCAGCTTGGTGTCACCCTATTTTATTTAGACGTATTGAAATGCGTAAAGAAGCGAATCCAGAGGTTAAAATTATAGTTATTGATCCTCGAAAAACAGATTCTGCTAATTTTGCCGATTTACATTTACAATTACTTCCAGGAACCGATGTTATTCTTTACAATGCCATTGGAAGATGCTTGTATAAACGCGGTTTAATAGACGAAAAATTTATAAAAGAACATACTCAAGGTTTTCAAGAGTATAAAGAATTAATATTTAAAACTTCATTAAAGCAAGCTTCAAGACTTTGTGGTGTTGAAGAAAAGGATATTCGAAAAGCAGCCGATATTATTGGTGTTTCAAAAGGGTTTATAAGTATGTGGGCCATGGGACTTAACCAAAGTGTTGTGGGGACCGATAAAAATGTATCACTGCTTAATTTATCTTTAATTACAGGACAGGTTGGAAAACCAGGTTCTGGACCTTTCTCTTTAACCGGTCAGCCCAACGCTATGGGTGGGCGAGAAGTTGGAGGCATGGCAAATTTACTTGCTGTGCATAAAGATTTAAGTAATGAAGAGCATAGACGAGAAGTGGCTCAGTTTTGGGGAGTCGATCAAATCTCACCTAAACCTGGCTTAACAGCTACAGAGCTATTTGATGCTTTAGATAGCGGAAAATTAAAAGCTGTTTGGATTGCTTGTACCAACCCTTTAGTGAGTATGCCGAACACCCACAAAATTGAAAGTGCCATGAAAAAGGCGAAGTTTGTAGTGGTTCAAGAAATTTCTCATAAATCTGATACTGTAGAATATGCCGATTTAGTATTACCAGCCGCAGGTTGGTTAGAAAAAGAAGGAACGATGACGAATTCGGAACGTCGTATTTCGTACTTACCAAAAGAAATTGATGCTCCTGGAGAAGCACGACCAGATGTGGAAATATTTTGCGATTTTGCACAACGTATGGGCTTCCGTGGTTTTAATTTTAATAATACTTCGGAAATTTACGATGAATATGCGTCAATGACCAAAGGAACAAACATTGATGTTTCTTACTTAAACTACGACAGGTTAAAGAACGAAGGCACCTTTCAATGGCCTGTACCAGAATATAGACATAAAGGAACACCACGTTTATTTGAGGATAAAAAGTTTTACACTCCTTCCCAAAAAGCGATATTCAATTTACCATCAACTATCGAGAACACTTCGGTTCAGCCTAATGGAGAGTATCCATTAATTTTAACAACGGGCCGAGTTCGAGATCAATGGCATACCATGACAAAAACAGGAAAGGTTTCTCGTTTAAAAACGCATTACCCAACACCTGTTTTAGAAATTAATCCTGTAGATGCATTTTTGAACAAAATTAAAAATGGAGATATTTCGGAAATTAAGAGTGCAAATGGTGTTGTTCGTGTGAGAGCGAAAGTAACCGATACTATTAAAAAAGGAGTAGTGTTCTTACCGATGCATTGGGGTAAGCAGCTTCAAAGTAATTTAAACCGTGCCAACAACTTAACAAATACACACGTAGATCCTGTTTCTAAAGAGCCAGATTTTAAATTTACTTGTGTAGCGGTTTCAAAGTATAAAAAGCAGGTTGATAAAATAATTATTGTGGGTGCTGGTGCAGCAGCTTTTAGGTTTGTTCAAAATTATAGAGAATCTAATGAGGTCGACGAAATTCATGTATTTTCTAAAGAACCAAATTTATTTTATAATCGCGTACTATTACCAGAATATATTACAGAGGAGTTAAGTTGGGATGCTTTGCTTAAAATAAAGCAACTAGAGTTAAAAAAGCTTAAAATTACGGTTCATCCAGAAACCTCAATTTCAAATATAGATTCAAAGCATAATGTTGTTACCGATAGTAATGGTATTGAGCATAGTTATACCAAACTTATTTTGGCAACAGGAAGCCGGGCATTTATACCAAGCGGTGTTCAAATAGATTTACCAGGTAGGTTTACCATGAGAAACAAGAGCGACGCAGATAGCTTTAAGGCTTATTTAGAAGCAACAGGTTTACCTCCAGAAGAACAGCATGTTGTTATTGTTGGTGGTGGTTTATTAGGTTTAGAGTTGGCAGCAGCCATGAAGCATAAAAACGTAAAAATTACTATTATACAAAGAGCATCGCGTTTAATGGAGCGTCAATTAGATAAGGTGTCGAGTAAACTTTTAGCATTAGATGTTCAAGAACGTGGTATTCAAATTTATTTTGATAATGAGGTAAGCACCGTTTTTGATGATGAGGATACCGGTGATATAAACATTACACTTAAAAGTGGAAAGTTTTTAACAGCAAATGCTATTGTATATGCCATTGGTACAAGACCAAATATAGAAATAGCCAAAGAGAACGGTATACTATGTGGCCGTGGTGTAAAGGTTAATCAACATTTACAATCATCTGTTCCAAATATTTTTGCCATAGGCGAAATTGCAGAATTCAATAACCAATTGTTTGGTATCACCTCTGCTGCAGAAGAGCAAGCAAATATTTTGGCTAACTTTATAGCGGGAGATATTAGTGTGTCTTACAGCGGCTCTGTTTTAATGAATATTTTAAAATTTAACGATTTAAATCTTTGTAGTATAGGTGAAATAAATATTCCCGAAAACGATTTAAGCTACGAGGAAATTATATTTACCGATATCTCTAAGCGCTATTATAAAAAATGTATTGTAAAAGATGATTTACTAGTTGGTGCCGTTTTAATGGGGGATAAAAATGAATTCGCCGAATTTAAAACCATGATCGAAAGTAAAATTGAAATGGCTGATAAGCGAAACTCTCTACTCCGTGGCGCTTCAAACGATGTGCCGGTTATAGGTAAGCTAGTTTGTTCATGCAGCCAAGTAGGCGAGGGTAACATTGTAGAAGCCATAGAAAAAGGCTGTAACGATTTTACGGAGCTTTGCAATAAAACAGGAGCAGGTTTAGGTTGTGGAAGTTGTAAAACAGAGGTTAAAGAAATATTGAATAACACCAAAGTATTAGCGTAATTATGGAACCATATAGACTGAGAATAAACGGAGGTGTTTTGTCACCAGGTGAATTAAAATATATTTGCGAAGCCGCAGAAGGTTTAGGTTTAGATGCTATTTCTTTTGGGTCTAGACAAGATATTATTTTTCCAGAAGAGATAGATAAAGATAAGTTTTCGCAATTCGATAAAATCCAGTTCATCCAGCCTAAACTTGATGGTATAGAAAATATTGTATCATCTTATGTGTCTGCCGATATTTTACCAAGCACATCATGGCTTACCAGCGATCGTTACTTATATATACTAGAGCAATTTAAACACGATTTAAAATTACGAATAAACATTATAGATCCAAAGCAACGTTTAGTGCCTTTATTTACAGGTCATGTTAACTTTATTGCTTCGGAAAGTGAAGATTATTGGTATCTGTACGTGCGCTTGCCTGAGTGGAAAAAAACTGAAATGTACCCAGCTTTAATTTACAGTTGGGATATGGATAAGGTAGAGCTTGCCATTGAGCAAGTGTTGCAAGAAGAGCCAGAAACCATCGAAACTTTATTCGATTTGGTAAACGATGCCGTAGAAACAAATAACCGCACTGTAGATAAACCTTTGGAAGTTCCTTTTTATCCATTTCCATATTACGAAGGGATGAATCGTTTTGGCGATAAATACTGGTTAGGTCTCTATTGGAGAAATAACCGTTACGATTTAAATTTTTTAAAAAAACTATGCGATTTATGTGCCGAATGTAAAATAGGTAAAATATGTATAACACCATGGAAATCTTTTATAGTAAAAGGAGTTCCGGTAGAGTCTAAATTAAAATGGGAAAAATTTCTTGGTAGTTACGGTATTAATGTCCGCCATTCTATGTTAGAGCTTAATTGGCATTTACCAGTAAATGATATTGATGCATTAAGCTTAAAAAAATATTTAGTAACAAACTTCGATCAAAACGATATAAGTACTTATGGATTAACATTCGGTATTTCTAATTTCGAAAGCAAAGCCTATCACTTTACCTCTGTAGTAATAGAAAAAAACAAAAAGCCAGAACTCTTAGGCGATTTTATTATTCGAGACACCTACAATTTACTATATGCTAAAAACTTCGACCCTAACACAGGAGAGTACATTATGCATGTACAAGATGTAGATAAGGTAGAATTACCAGGGCTATTAATGGAGTTAAGTAAACTTTATTTCGAGCAATTAGGTACCCAACGGGATGAGGTTAAAGCGGTAGAAACCAAAAAAGAAATCAAGGAAGAAAATGTTTATCAATGTCAAGATTGTTTAACCATTTATAACGAGGTTTTTGGTGATATCACTCAAGATATAGAGCCTAATACAGCCTTTGAAGATCTCGACGAAACTTACGAATGTTCCCTTTGTGAAGCACCAAAAAGTAATTTTGAGAAAAAAGTTTTAGTGAAATAGTAATTTTTAGAAGCTATTTCCTGCTATCCGCTGTATCTTTTTTGTGCATAACACGGTAATTCAATATCATTTTTAAAATGTTTTTCTAACCAAACTTAGGTTTATTCTATAAACTTAAAAAAGGATGCCGCTGCTATCAGGGCTAAATTATCCGTTATGGCCATTTTTCAAACGAAACTCTTAGAAAACATCTAAATAAGTTCAAAATCTCTATTTTTTAAAAAAGATTAACTAATAGATAAGCCTTACAGCAATCAATCTTTTAGTTTAAAAAACCTACAGTGTTTTCAGGGCTTATCCAACATTTGGTTGCGGTTCACCTAATATCGATAATTTCCCTAAAACCGTTCATCGACACTAAATCGTTATTCGGCGCCAATAAAATCCAGTTAGACGAATTAGAATTTTAAATCTTATGTTTAGAATTACTTTTACATAAAATTCAAGTAAAAATAAACAATGCCAATGAAAACTCTCAACATATTACTTATAGAAGACGACATGATTGAAGTGATGAAGTTTCAAAGAACAATCGCTTCTCTTAAACTCGATCATAAAATTATTGAAGCTAACAATGGAGAAGAAGCTTTAAAAAAATTAGAGAAAAAAGACGAATTACCTGACATTATTTTGTTAGATTTGAATATGCCCAAAATTAATGGCATCGAGTTTTTAAACATACTAAAGTCAGATGATGTATTAAAATATATACCTACTATTATTTTAACAACTTCTCAAAATCAAAAAGATTTATTAGAATGTTATAAAATTGGTATTGCAGGTTATGTTTTAAAACCTTTGAAGTATGAAGACTACGTGTCTAAAATGGAGAAGCTTTTGGCGTATTGGAGTATTAATGAATTAAAACAAGTATAGATGAAAGGTATTGTTTTTACTGAATTTTTAGATTTAGTTGAAGATAAATTCGGACTAGAAATGGTCGATAGAATAATAATGGCTTCAACATTAAAGTCCGAAGGTATATATACAGCCGTAGGAACTTATAGTTTTTCAGAAATGTTGCAATTATTACAACATTTAAGTGAAAACACAGGCATATCAATAGATAACTTGCTTTTAGTCTATGCCGAACACTTTTTTAGTGTTATAGAAAAAAGTTACCCAGGGCTTTTAGCAACTTATAAAGACCCTATTGAAATGATTTCTTCTATAGAAAATCACATACATGTTGAGGTTAGAAAAATTTATCCAGACGCCGAACTTCCAACCTTTGAGGTGCAGGATAAAACCGAAAATTCTTTGGTGCTTATTTATAAATCAAGTCGTGCCATGCATCATTTTGGTTTAGGATTAATGAATAAAACATTTGCACATTTTAATTCTACGGCTAAAATTGATTTAGAAAAAATTAAAGAAGACGGAACTGAAGTTAGATTTGTTATTCATAAAAATTAATGAGTCAAGATCAAACAGAAATACTACAACGCGCTCTCAAAAGAGAAAAAGCAGCAAGAAAAGCTGCTGAATCCATACTTGAAGAAAAATCGAGAGAGCTGTTTTTTACCACCCAAAGATTAGAAATTTTATTAGACGAAAAATCCTCCCAACTTCAAGGTGTTTTTGAAAACATTATTGATGCCTATGTTGTTATGGATATAGGTGGTAATGTTATAAAATTTAACGAAGCTGCAACCAAATTATTTGGTTACGATATAGAAAAAGAAAAAGTAAATGTTACCAACCTAGTCTATAAAGAAGATTATGAGTATGCCATAAATTCCTTTATGGAATTAACATCTAAAGGTTTTTTTAAGGATTACGAGGCGCGAGTATATACCAAATCTAAAGAAGTTAAGTGGGTGCATATTAATGCTAGTATTATCTTTGATAAAGATAAAAAGCCAGTTGCAGCTCAAGGTATTGTTAGAGATATTAGCGATCAAAAAAGATCTGCAGAAAAATTAATAGAATCAGAAAATCGATTAGCGACTCTAGTTTTAAATTTAGATAGCGGTATTATTCTCGAAGATGAGAATAGAAAAATAGTACTCACAAATAATAAATTTTGTGAGCTTTTTGGTATAGATGCAAATCCTAAAGATTTGTTAGGTATGGATTGTACTGCCGCATCGGAACAAAACAAGGTGCTCTTTAAAAATCCGGAAGGATTTATAAAACGCATGCGTGAAATTGATGCGAATAAAAAAACAGTAATTGGAGATGAGTTAGAAATGCTCGATGGAAAAATACTGGAACGTAATTATATGCCAATAATTACAGATAATATCTATAAAGGATATTTATGGACCTTTACCGATGTAACCTTAAAACGTACGTATCGAAAAAGCTTAGAAGCTCAAAAGCAAAAATATTATAATATTATTGCGAATATGAATCTGGGCATGGTTGAGGTTGATATTAATGAGAAAATTTTAATGGTAAATCAGAGTTTTGAAAAAATGTCTGGTTATACTCAAGAAGAAGTTTTAGGACAAAATGCAAGAGAATTGTTGTCTTCTAGTAAAGAAGAAGGTAAAGCTATTATAGAAGAAAATATAAAGCGCCGAAGAGGGGAGTCTACTTCTTACGAGTTTAAAGCCCTTTGTAAGGGTGGTAAAACTAGGCATTGGTTAATTAGTGGTGCTCCTAATTATAATTTGGATGGTGAAATAGTTGGTTCTATTGGTATACATTTAGATATTACGGAACTTAAGAACTTAGAACTCCAAAAAGAAAAACTTCTTGAAAAACTAGAAAAAAGTAATGATGAGTTACAAGAATACGCACACATAGTCTCTCACGATTTAAAATCACCTTTGCGTAGTATCGATGCTTTAGTAAGTTGGTTAAAAGAAGATAATAAAGATAAGTTGGATGACATGAGTATGCAAAATTTTGCGCTTATTGAAACTACCTTAGAGAAAATGGAACAATTAATAACCGATGTTTTAAACTACTCTAGTGTAGGCTCGGATATTGCGGAAAAAACAGATGTCGATTTGGACGATTTGTTAAACGGTCTCGTTACTATATTATACGTTCCTGAGCATATTAAAATAAAAATGCTTAAACCTTTACCTACCGTTAAAGGAGATAAAACCAAGCTACAACAACTTTTTCAAAATTTAATAAGTAACTCAGTTAAATTTATAGATAAAGAAGAAGGTAGTATAACCGTAGATTTTGATGATTTAAAAAGCCATTATAAATTTTCAATAAAAGATAATGGTATTGGTATTGATAAAAAATATCATGATAAAATTTTTAAAATATTTCATTCATTAAAGAAAAGTAAAGATTCGTCTGGCATAGGACTATCGATTGTTAAAAAAATTGTCGATTTACATGAAGGTGAAATCTGGTTAGATAGTGAACCTAATATAGGAACCACTTTTTATTTTACATTAAAAAAATAGCCATGAAAGCAGTACAATTAGTAAAGCATAAAAATAAAGATTGGGAATACGTAATCGAAAATCAAGATCTTAAAGAACCTCTAGTTCTTGTTTTTGGAAATAGATATCTATTAGAAAACGGTTCTATTTACGAAGAGCTTAGAGATAAATTTCCCGATGGTCATATTATATTTGCGTCATCTTGTGCAGAAATTTCATCAAATACTGTAAACGATGATAGTATTACGGTTACGGCTATAGAATTTGAAAAAAGTAAATTTGTTATTAAAACAAGCAACGTTTTAAATACAGATTTAGATAGTTATAAAACAGGAAACGAATTAATTAAACAATTACCACAGGAAGGCTTAAAATATGTTTTTGTAGTCTCGGAAGGTAGTTTTATTAACGGTAGCCAACTTACTCAAGGTATGAGTGCTTCTACAGAAGATAATTTAGTTATTACAGGAGGTTTATGTGGAGATGATGCTCGTTTTGAAAAAACGCTAGCATCTTATAACGAAAACCCAAAAGAAGGCGAATTGGTGGCTGTAGGCTTTTATGGAGAAACATTAGAGATATCTTTTTCAATTCATGGAGGATGGACACCTTTTGGGCCAGAGCGTATAGTAACCAAATCAGAGGGGAATATTCTTTATGAGCTCGATGGTTTACCAGCTCTAGATTTATATAAAAATTATCTAGGAGAAAAAGCTAAGGATTTACCAGGTGCTGCGCTGTTGTACCCATTTAATGTGAAAACAGAAGATGAAACCCAATCTATTGTTCGGTCTATTTTAAATATTGATGAAGAAAAGAATGCCGTAATTTTAGCAGGAGATATAAAAGAAAAAGCTAAAGTACAACTTATGATGACTAATGTCGATCATATTGCAAATGCATCAGAACGTGCTGCTAGACAGGCTTTAGAACATAGGGCAAATAAGCCAGAACTAGCTATACTAGTTAGTTGCATTGGTAGAAAATTAGTTCTCGACCAACGTGTAGAGGAGGAGATAGAAGAAGTTATTGAAGTTATAGGGAAAGATGCTGTTATCAGTGGTTTTTATTCTTATGGCGAAATAGCGCCTTTTCACGGTGAAGTTGCATGTCAATTACACAACCAAACCATGACCATAACGCTTATAAGCGAATAGATAATGAATTCATTACTAAAAAGACAAATACGTAAATTTTTAAGTGAAGAATTAAAAAACAATAATGATTTAGCTGAATTTCTTAATGCAGTAGATCTTTCCTATAATAATTTTGACGAACAATCTAGCATGATTCAAAGAGCCATGTCTATTAGTTCTGATGAATTGTATTCGGCTAACCGAAAATTGCAAAAAGAAGCAAACGAGCAGAAAGAAGTTATTGAAAAACTGAAAAATGTTATCGATACCTTAAAATTCTACAACTTAAATGAAGATGAAAAACCGGAAAATGTTGAGTTAACAGGTTCTAAGTTGGTAGATTTTATCGATAATCAAACTAAGGAGATTATCGAAATGAATAAGCAAAAGCAATCACTCTTGAATGAGTTAGCCCATCAAAATCAAGAACTTAGTGATTATGCCCATATGGTATCTCACGATTTAAAATCACCTTTACGTAGCATAGATACCTTAACGAGTTGGTTAAAGGAAGATTATAATGAATCGGTTGATGATAATGGTAAAAAAACATTGGATCTCATCAGATCCAATGTAGAAAAAATGGATACTTTAATTACAGGTATTTTAGAATACTCCACCATCGGTAAAAACCAAATGGAGATTTATGATGTTGATGTAGATAAGCTTATAGACGATATCATAAAAACAATTCAAATCCCGGAAAACATCAATATTACCAAATTTAACTTACCCGTTGTTAAAGGAGATAAATATAGGTTACAGCAATTGTTTCAAAATATAATA
This sequence comes from Algibacter sp. Ld11, assembly GCF_045066735.1. Classification (NCBI taxonomy): domain Bacteria; kingdom Pseudomonadati; phylum Bacteroidota; class Flavobacteriia; order Flavobacteriales; family Flavobacteriaceae; genus Algibacter; species Algibacter sp. Ld11. Next base: position 667,569 of record NZ_JBISHH010000026.1, read on the forward strand.
GGCAACGCTATTAAATACAATGACAAGGACCAAGGGATTATAGAAGTGGGGTCGGAAGACCTAGGCACGCATTGGAAGTTTCATATAAAGGATAATGGAAAAGGTATTGAAGAAACATATTTTAATAAAATTTTTAAAACCTTCATTAAATTAGAAAATAATCCGGAATCTACAGGAATCGGATTATCTATTGTTAAAAAAATAGTAGAACTATATGGTGGTAAAATATGGTTAGAATCTCAAGTTGATATTGGAACCACGTTTTACTTCACATTAAAAAAAGAACCACATGGAAAAACCCAATCAAACCTACATTAATAGTTTGTCTGGAGGAGACGAAGCCTTCAAGCAAAAACTCATAGATATTATTAAAAAAGAGTTTCCAGAAGAGAAACAAGTGTACTTTGACAACTATAAAGCTAAAAATTTTAAATTAGCAGCAGATAATGTACATAAACTTAAACATAAAATTAGTATTTTAGGCCTTGAAAAGAGTTATGATGTTGCCGTAGATTATGAGACTAATTTATTAGAAGGGTCAACCGACCTAAAAGATGAATTTGAAGAAATCTTAAGCGCCATAACTAAATATCTTGAAGACATTTAAATATTATTTATGAATTGTATTGTTATTGATGACGAAGCCACAGCTAGACTGATTATTTCTCAACTATGCTCAAATGTGCCGAGTCTCGATGTATTAGAAGATTTTCCTAATGCCATGCAAGCCATAAAATACTTAAACCAAAACGAAGTAGATTTAATTTTCTTGGACATACACATGCCAGATTTTACTGGGTTCGATTTTATTGATACTCTAAAAAATCCTCCAAAAATAATTTTAACAACCTCCGATCCTAAATTTGCAATTCAAGCTTTTGAGTATGAGTGTATTGTAGATTATTTAGTAAAGCCTATATCTCAAGAACGTTTTGATAAGGCGATTGTTAAAGCTGAAACAAAACAATCTATACCTTCTAAAACTGCTGCTAACACAGATAAAGCAGAAACTACCTCGGGTAACCATTTGTACATAAATATTGATAGGCGTTTAATAAAAATAGATATTCCAAGTATTTATTTAGTTGAAGCTAAAGGAGATTATATTCAAGTAAAAACCGAAGATAAAAATTACACAGTACATTCTACCTTAAAGAAAATTGAAGACAAATTACCTGACGATTTGTTTTTAAAAGTGCATAGATCTTACATCATAAATGTTAAAAAAATTATTGATATAGAAGACAATAGTGTGCTTATTAAAAAAGATGTTATCCCTGTAAGTCGCTCTAATAGACCCGAACTTATGAAACGTTTGAATTTACTTTAATTTGGTTTTTTGGTAATTTTAGAAGTATTTATTTTTGTGTCTTTATCATTGAAAAACTTATAAAATGAAGCAGTATTTTAAAAATAATTCAATCCAAATTTATAGAATATTAATAGGAATTGTGTTGATTGGAAAAATATCTAATTGGTTTCTAAATTACAGCGACGAAACTAATAAGTTACTTAATACATTAATGTTCTGTTTAATAGGGATAGCTTACCTCACTTTTTCGTGGGCGTTAGATAAAGCTATTCTAAAACTAATATTTGTTATTTGCGGACTGTATTTAATAGTGATGAATTTTATACCAGACTTTGGTTGGAATTCACGAATTGGAATTACCTGTATTTTGACGGCACTTGTAATTGGTAAATTTTTACCAGAGGAAGATGTTGAAGAAGGAATTGTAATATAGTAAAACTAGTTCCATAACCATTTTAAAATAAATATTACCGCGGATATATAATTGTTTATATCGCAAAAGTGATATCTAGTGAGTTTTTTATTCTTCTTAATTGTTTTTATAAATATCAGATACTGATCATTAAAACATCGTTATTTCTTTAAATTCCTCAACCAATCCCTACTTCGTTCAATAATTGAATTTATTTTAACTTTCTTGTTTTTAGAGTGTTAAGTGTTTCTTGATTTGTTGTTTTCTTCAATAAAACGAAATAAAAAAGTGTATTACAGCGGTTTTATTCGCTTATTATCGTTGAAATGTAGTTAAAAGCATTCATCCTATAAATTTTACCATTCGTCTATACTTCAAATTCAGTTAAGCGAAAATTGTAAAACTCAACTGTCTTTCCTTATAATTTTGTCATCAAATTAATCCAATCACGATGAAGAAATTATTACTTATAACCGCAGTTTTATTATCAACTTTTTTAACGTCTTGTTCTGTAGAAGAAGATATTAACACACCAGAAGAATATAATTCAGAAACCACTAATGTAGAGTATACTCAATTGGATTATGATGTAGTTGAGTTAATTAATGAGCACAGAATTTCTAAAGGGTTAACAGAACTTAATATTTTAAATAAAGCTTCTCAACAAGCAAGTTCTCATAATGTGTACATGGTAAAGAAAGGAACACCAAGTCACGATTTTTTTTATGTACGTTCTGAGAATCTTAAAAAGGAAGCAAAAGCTATAGCCGTTTCCGAAAATGTGGGCTATGGTTTTAGCACGGCAAAAACTTTAGTTAAGGCTTGGTTAAAAAGTGACGAGCATAGAAAAAACCTAGAAAATCCAAATTTTACCGATATGGGAATTTCATCAAAACAAGATGAAAATGGAAGAAGTTATTTTACTAATATTTTTGTAAAAAGATAATAGCAAAAAAACGGTTCAACGGCATTAATCTACCATTCGTCTACACTAAAATTGAACTAAACGAAAAATAAAATTTTCAACGTATTTCTATAGTAAATTTACAGTATCATAAAAACCCAAATCATGACAACAAAATTACCTACCTTAAAAAACAAAATAGTAGTACTTACTGTGCTGTTATTTAGTTTAATAAGTACATCACAAAACACACCTTTTAATTGTGATTATAGCGCATATCTATTTCAGTATAATGATGTTTATGCTATTGATTTAGCTTCAGGAAATTCATTTCTTGCAGCTGAGGATGTTACTCCTGGAAACATTAATGCTGCTGCCTACAATCCTGCAGATGGATATATTTGGGGATATGTAAGTACGCCTTCCAATACCATTATTAGAATTGGAAAAGATTTTACAACAACATCTTTTAACATTCCTGAGTTTGATTCTAAAAACAAGTATATTGGAGATGTTAATCCAGATGGTATTTATTTTTTAAAAGGAGGTGGAAGCACTTATTACAAAGTAGATTTAAATCCGGAATCTGCTAATTACTCAAAATATTTATCTACAGAAACATTATCTCAGAATATTAGTATTCACGATTGGGCTTTTAATGCTGTAGATGGTAATTTATATGCTCTAGAGAAAACATCGAATATTTTATATAGAATTAACCCTGTAACTAGCGCTGTGCAAAGTTTGGGAGAGGTTCCAATTTTGTCAGGATTAAATTATACTTATGGTGCTGTTTATTTTGATGCAGATGGTCGTTTTTACGTTTCAGCCAACCAAACAGGTACTATTTATGTTATTCAAAGCGTACAAGATTTAACTCCAGAATCTACTATGGATTCTAACTTATTTGCATTTGGTCCTTCAAGCGCAAGTAACGATGGTGCCCGTTGTCCAACAGCTCCTGTCGCTCAAGAAATTTGTGATAATGGTATTGATGATGATGGTGATGGGTTAATTGATTGTGAAGATCCTTCTTGTTCAGGTTATACAGGTTGTCCAGTTTTACAAGTATCTTCAACGTCTAGTGGTAACGACGGCGGTTTAGAAAGTAACAATAGATTATCTCAACAAATAAGTAAGCGTAATTTTAATAGAGCGAAAAATAGTTATAAATTTAATCAAACAGCTGCAAAGCGTCTAACGAAGTCTAAAAACTACGGAAGATCTACATCTACTAAAAACGGATCTTTTCAACTATCAGATTTAATGCCTTTAGAAGCGATTAATGAAGATAGCGTGATTGAATCGTCTCCAACCGATTTAATTGGAATAACAAATGCAACCGATGTTTATTCGGTAGATTATATTAGAAATAACGAATCGGTAGCTTCAATTTTATTATTAAAAACGGAAGATGGTGTTTACGAGCATACAAAATATATTTGCGATCGTTTATTAGGCGCACAATTAATTTCTGTTTCAACTATCGAAATTAACGAACAGCAGTTTATTAAATCTTTAATTAGAACAATAGAAGGTACGGTAGAGTTTGTTTTAAGTCTTTCGGCTAAATCAATCAATAACGATCAAAACTTTGGAATTGAAAGTCACTGGAATTTAGATAAATATGAAGATAATGTAGGGTTTTATAACTTTCAAATTTGGTCTAATTCTTTAGATGATTTATTAAAATTAGGAGAAGAAGTTGTAAGTCTTTTAGAGGTTCAAAAACCTATCGACAGCTATAATAACTCAACTCCACCAACGGTATTTGTTAGAACGGGTCACTATAACAACGGTAAATTAAATCTTCAAATTGTAAACACAAATAGGAGTGAAGCGGTTGTTTTTGATGGTGGTGTAAGATCTACAGAAACTCATGAAGTTGAATATGTTTCAACTAATATAGATTTAACAGGAGATTATATAACTAATATTGAAGTTGATGCTGGAAGTCTATTTGACATTGGATTTAGAATTGGTGATGGTGTGCAAACTCCAGATGATTTATTTATGTCTGATGGTCCTTGGGGATATGATGATGCTGCAACAAGCACAGAGGTTACAGAATACACTATTGAAACCAATACAGAAGAATTAAATAATGATGATTATAATGTAGAGCGTAACATTACGTTAAAGGCTACTACCAGTGAGTATATCGCTGCCTACCGTGCCATAACACCTAAGTTTAACCCAATAGATTTATCAGATTACGAAAGTTTTAATTTTGAAGCTAAAGGTACCGGAACTTTAATTGTAAGATTGGTTAAAGAAAGCGTTGAAAACTGGGAAACACAGTATAAAGCAACTGTAAATTTAACAACCAGTATAGCGAGTTATACGCTACCATTTTCTGAGTTCATATCTACCAATGGATCACCATTAGACGCAACAGATGTAACATCTATTGTATTTACTATGTTAGCCGAAAATGGAGAAGAAGTAACAAAGGAAATGACTTTAGAGCAATTACGTTTTGCAAAAGCAACAACATTATCTCTATCTACAATTTCAGAAGAAGAAGGCTTAACAACTACCGCTATGCCTAATCCAATGACATCTAAAACAAGTATACAATTTACAGCAGAACAAGCAGAAAATGTTGAGCTTTTAGTATATAATCAATTAGGTAGCTTAGTAAATAAAATAGCTTATAGCACTGTACCAGGTGTAAATGAGATTGAACTTAAACGCGGAAGTTTAAGCACCGGTATCTATTTCTGTAAAATAAAAAGTAGTTTAACTACATACAAAACAACAAAACTACTCCTAGAATAATTAATAGCAAATTACTCTTGTAGTATGGCAAAAGACGAAAGTTTTTTGCCATTTTTTTTGTTTATTTATTTGGTGGTATAAATTTATGTAAATGCTTAGGAGAGTTATAGGAAAGGAATTTTTAAACAAACGAATAATTGGTTACTTGAACATCTAGAAGTTAGACATCAATGGAAAAAAAAACGAATTAAAAATTAATTACCCTAAAGGAATTAATAAGTTTCTTAAAGTTTAATTTGACTTAAAGAATATTAAAATTCTGAATGAGAATACAGAGAAAGTATTTAACCGAAAATTATTTACAAATATAGAGGCGTAAGTTATTAAAACAAGAGGCTTTTGGATAAGTGAATGTCTAAAAAGAGATAAAACTGAAATACCCAGACCTGATCTTAAAGAAAATCTAATAGCTCTAATGTTTTATAATCGTAAATATGGATAGGTGCTAACGATTGAAAAAAGCGTTTTACTGCTTGGAGAAATGGTTCTTTAATCCTTGAAAGTGAAAAAGCAGCAGCAAAAGGCTGTTCATTGAGTTGTAAATAAAGATATAGATATTAGTGTCTTTAAATCAAAGTACGAATCCATTTAATTGAAATAACGGAGCCAATTCTTATAAGTGTGTGCTTATACATTAGAAACCTTAGGTTTTAAAAATTAGAATATGATGTCTAAAGGTTATAGGTTTAAGCTATACTGTTTATTAAAATAGAAGCGAGGCACATGCTGCTAAAATAATCTTGAAGTAAGAATTCTTGGTTAATTTTAAGGCCTGTAATATTAAAAAAAAGCCCCAATTAATTGGGGCTTTTTTTTTACTAAATAATATGTTTAAAGTTGTTTTAGTAAATCAATCTTTAAACCAAAAATCGTAAAGTAGTTTTACTTTCTGAATATAGGTGTATCAAACAACAACCATTTAAAGCGTAAACCAACTTCGTTAAAGGTAAAACCAGCCGCTGTTGCTGAAGCAATATTACTTCTTGTACCATAGAAATTCAATAAAGCGCGTTCAGTAAATTTATAACCTAATTTTCCTTGTATACGGTAAGTACTTTGACTTCCACCATCTTCAATATATTGTAAACCTGTTGCAGCAGTAAGCTCATAAAACCAAGCTTTTGGCTTGGTGATGCTTTCATCTTTTATAATATTCACAAATACCTCGGCAGCATTAAATGTTTCTGGACTAAAATATATTGTTGGTACTTGGTTTTTAAAAGTAATGTATTGGTAATTTAAACCTGCTTTTAAGGCTGGTTTGCTTAAAATATTATAGTAAAGCGATGTAAATAGTAAATTTCTAGCATTGTCATCATTTTGCCAAGTATAGAAGTACTGCGTAAACCAACCTAAGTTAAAATTTGTGCTTAAATTATAGTTTGCATAAAGGTTATTCATTACAATTTCTCTATCCAATAATTCCGCATTAAAACTTTGTATTTCACTTTTAAAACCAATATCTAAAACTTGAAGTTTAAATGGTTTTATGTTGAAAGAAATATCACTTACTAATTGTGTGTAGTCGCTTGTGTTCGCTTTCGCGGAAGTAACTCCGGCGGTTCCTTTAAAAGTAATGTTCGGTAATAACTGGTAAGATAGTCCTAATGAAAAATCGTTAGATGTGGCGTCGTTATCCGTAACCTTGTTACTTGTTGTTCTATAAGAGTAACTTGCCAACCACTTAAATTTTGTAGACGTTGGAAACTCTAAATTTGTATTAACCGAAAAGGCTTTGTTATCTCCATTATCAAAAGAATAAGATGCTTTTGTTTCCCAAAAAGGTGTAAACGTTGTGTTTAAAGTTTTTATAAAATTAGAAGCATCTTTTTGTTTGTCGTAAAATGTTAGGGTATTTTCAGCCGATTTATAGGCGCCATCGTATTTTCCAATAGCTTTTAAAGCATTTGCTTTACCTAGGTTACCATCAAAAGAACTTTCTTCATTTTCTAAAATACTGTTATAATCTACAACACTATCTTTAAAATTACTTTTATAAATATTTAAAGTTGCACGTAATGCTAATATCCAGTTTTCGTTAGGATGCTTTTCAACTAAATCATCAATTAAAATTTTAGACTCTTTGTATTTTTTATTCCAAATTAAAGCTTGAATGTATCTAACCTGAGTTTGTTGTATCAATGATTCATCGGTTAATTGTGGGATTGAATTATAAGCCTCTGTACTCGCATTAAGCGCATCTTTCTCTTTTCCTTTTAAGTGCTTTGCTAAAGCGATGCCGTTTAAAGCAATGGTTTTATTATCTGGGTTTTTAGCGATAGTTTTATATGTGGTTTCGGCTTGGTCAAACTTTCCAGCAATTAAATACAAGTTAGCCAAATTAAGCAAGGTGTCTTTATCACCTTCAAAAAGCGTTAAGTTCTTTTTTAAAAGTTCTTCAGCACCATCATAATCTTGTTGTTGCTGTTTTTGATAAGCATAGCCTAAATAAATGTATTTTTTAGAGGTTAAAGCATTTGGGTTTCCTGGTAAAACATCGAGAGCTTTATTTACATAAGTTAAAGCATCGGCATATAATTTAAGGTTAGATAGTGTGTTAGCATACCCTAATAAGGCAGCGAAGGATTTGGAATCTTCCTTTATTAAAACCTCGTAATAAGATTTTGCATCCGGATAATTTTTATCCCAAAGTAAAGACTCCGCATAGTTTAATTTTATTTCAAAATCGTCGGGATACTTACTTAATAATTCTGTAAAAATGTTAACTGCCTTTCCAGATTCGCCGAGTAATCCTACAGCACGGCCGTAGCATAATTTGGCGGTTTTATTGTCTGGGTAATCTTTTAAAACAGTTTCGAAAAAGGATTCTGCTTTAGCGTACTTTCCTGTTTCTAAGTAGGTAAACCCTGTTTTCATATCTTGTGAAAAGGCAAAAACGGATGTTAGTAGTATAACGAATAAAAGGCGAAAATTTAAAGGCATAATTATATTTTTATTATCTTGTTGCAAGTTAATCAATAGTACGCAATCATTCACCTATAGCAAACCGTCACTGAACGAAATTTAAACGCTTTCTGTTGATTCTTGGCCGATTTTTGCACTGGAAATATATTATTTCGCTAGAGATTTAAAACTATTAAACCCCAAACCAATGCAGTTCTTTTCCCAAATTAAAGCAAAAAAAATAACACCTGAGCAATTATTTATGCTTAGTGTATTAGCCGTAAACGGTGGTAACTATCTATATAATTTAATTTTGGGTCGTATTTTAGGTCCCGCGCAATTTGCCGATGCCGCTGTACTTATTACCTTTTTATTGGTTTTAAGTTTTGCTGCCATGACGTTTCAATTAGTTACTGCAAAATTTTCGGTTTTATTCGAAAATGATGTTTTTCAAAGTTTTATTTCTAAAGTTTATAAAAACGCATTAGTTGTTGGGCTTGTGTTTGGAGCTCTTATTGTTGCTTTTGCCGGAGCGTTACAAAATGTGTTTAATACATCATCTTCAAATATGTTTGTTGTATTTGGCTTTGGAGTGCCTTTGTATTTTTTAATGAGTGTAAATAGAGGAGTGTTTCAGGGAAAAAAATCGTTCAAAAACCTCTCTATCACTTATCAAACAGAAATGCTAAGTCGCTTAGTTATCACATTGGGCTTAATCTTAATATTCGATATACAATCTTCGGTGGTAATTGCGGTTGGGATTTTGGCTTCTTTTGTATTTGGTTTGTTCCCTTTTAAGTATAAAAACATGCTCCCTAAGAAAGCTTTGGTTTTAAGCGAAACACATTCAAAAGAAATTCGTCATTTTTTTATAATTACAGCGTTTTATGAGTTAACTCAAATTATTATAAACAATAGTGACATTCTTTTAGTAAAACACTTTTTTGAATCTTATGAGGCCGGATTGTATGCGTCTCTAGCCTTAATTGGCCGCATTGTATACTTTATAGCCTGGATGTTTGTTATGTTGCTTTTACCAACGGTAGTTGAGTTAAAAAAGGAAGGTAAAAAAACAGCTCCAATTTTATTTAAGTATGTGGGCTATATTGCCGCGATCTCAATTACTATTATTTTAGTTTGTTTAGCATTTCCTGAAACTATTATCACGCTTTTATTTGGAGATAGTTATATTTCAATGGCACCACTTTTATGGAAATACGCCATTGCAACCTCGATGTTCGCAATCTCTAACATTTTTGCATATTACTATTTATCGTTAGATAAGTATGTGCCTGTAGTTATTTCTGGTGTGTTTGGCATGCTACAAATGCTATTGGTAATCTATTTTCACGATAGTTTGGAACAAGTGGTTTATATGCAAATAGTAGCCATGATGTTGTTGTTGGTGATACAATTAATCTATTTTAAATACGATTCTGATAGAACTGCAAAAACACTTAACCTTTAGTAAGTTTCCATTTGTCGACAGTAATCGACCATCGGTCTACAGTAGTTGTTTTAATAAATAATAATTACTCAAATTTGTACTACAAATATTAACCGCCCCAAATAAGATCATATATATGAAGTTAGCAATTGTAACCGCATATCCACCAAGCAAGGTAACTCTAAACGAGTATGCTTACCATTTGGTAAAACATTTTAGACAAAAAGAAGAGGTTACGGAATTAGTTTTGTTAACTGATAAAACCGATGAAGTAAAAGATATTGATTTTGTTGAAGATGGTTGTAAAATTACAATTAAAGAATGTTGGGAGTTTAATAGTTATAGTAACATAAGGAGTGTTACAAAGGCTATTAATAGTGTGAAGCCAGATGCTGTATTATTCAATTTACAGTTTATGAAATTTGGTGATAAAAAAATTGCAGCCGCTCTTGGGTTAATGTTGCCTCTGGTTTGCAAAATGAAAAAAATACCAAGCATTGTTTTATTACATAATATTTTAGAAGAAGTTGATTTAGGAAGCGCAGGATTTACACAAAATAAATTATTGCAGAAAGTGTACGGTTTTATTGGTTCTAGCTTAACGAGATTAATTTTGCAAGCCGATGTTGTAGCTGTAACTATGCAGAAATATGTTGACATATTAGAGCATAAATACAATGCTAAAAATGTAAAACTAATACCTCATGGTACTTTTGAAATTCCTGAAATGCCAGACTTTAATGTATCAGTTGAGCCGATGGAAATAATGACATTCGGAAAATTTGGAACATACAAAAAGGTAGAAGGAATGATAGAAGCTGTAGAAAAGGTTAGAAAATCTACAGGTTTAGACCTAGAAGTTGTTATTGCGGGAACAGATAATCCTAACGTGCCAGGTTATTTGGCTAAGGTACAAGAAGATTATAAGCATGTGCCACAAGTTCGTTTTACGGGTTATGTAGAAGAAAATGAAGTGCCTAAATTATTTAATGATAGTGCAGTTGTTGTATTTCCATACACCTCAACTACAGGTAGTTCAGGAGTGTTACATCAAGCAGGAAGTTATGGCAAAGCTGTTGTTATGCCAGATCTTGGTGATTTAGCTTTATTGGTACAGGATGAAGGTTATCGCGGTGAGTTTTTTGAACCAACAAGTGTGGATAGTTTGGCGACAGCCATTGAAAATATTGTCACTAATGAAACTTACAGACGCGAACTAGGAAAAACAAATTACGAAGCGGCAACGGCACACCCAATGTCTCAAATCGCTCAAATATATTTAAATACGTTCAATAAAATAATTGAAAAACGCGCTTAATCTCAAAGCGTTCGAAGTGTCGATTAATTACTGGATATATATTTGAATGCGGGCTTGGTCTCTCCATTTTTGTTGATAAAACCAAAATGTTCTTGAGCTCGTTTTCGCCAAGGAAGTCGTCCAACGACTTCTTTTGGCACTTCCACAAAGTCGTATAGAGTCCAGGAGATAAATGCGATATTATTTTTAGAAAAAATATCTTGCGCTTTTTTATGAAATTCAGCCTGATCGTCATCATTATCCCCAAAGGGTTTCCAGAATCCGTTATATGATGATATACCATATTCACCTAAAACAATAGGTTTTATCGGGATTTCAGTTTTTAAGTGATTGTATTTTTCTTCTAATACATCTAAGCTTTCATAATAATGAAAGGATATAAAATCTAGTTTATCTTTAAGTATTGGTGCGCTATCAATATTGTTCCAACCTATAGTTACAGCGTGTTCGCTATCTACAGCTTTTACTAAATTTATCATATTATCTAACCAAGCAATTACGTTATCTTTTCCTCTAGAATCGAAATCTAAATTAGGTTCGTTTTTAATATCCCAAGCTAATAAGGCCTCATGATTTTTTAAGGCTGACACTATAGTTTCAGCATGACGCTGATTAAGTGTCCAGTCTAAAATAGAGTAGTCTCCATAAAAATCGAAAAGAGTAACTATAACTTTTAGTTTTTTTACCTCAGCGGCATCTAAAGTTTGTTTTAGTTGGTCTAATTTTAGATAATCAACTTTTGCCTTTCCAAAACTCTCATAAGGTACAAAAATTCGTATGGTGTTTAAACCAGCATTTTTAATCAGCTCAAAATCTTTAGATACAGTATTTAGATCAAATTTATCGCCGTACATATCCCAAGGTGAAGCTTGTGGGTAATAATTAACACCTTTTATTTTAAAATTATTGAGTGATATTTTGGAGTTGTTAACATCTTGAATTTTAGTATTTTCTTTAACTAAATGTCTGGTGCGCCAAAAACCATCTTCTAATAAAAACACCATTTTATAGGTAGATGTTTCTGTGGTTTCTAGAATTAAAGAGTCGTTTTTAAAAATACGTTTATATTCAACAACATCATCATCTGTAATTACGGCAAGCTGACCATCTTCACTATAAAATTCTAAAGTAGGGTGGTGTTCTAGTGTTGTCGCATCTATGGTTATTTTTTGCGCTTTATTTAATTCTATAAAGTTGAATAAATTCTCCCGAGCATTATCGGTATAATAATCTTTTATACCCGCTGTTTTATTTGTTTTGTATGCTATTTGCTTTACATACCAAGCATCTAGATAATTATTTTGTAAAGCGCTCAGGTTTTGTGAATCTATTGGTCGACCTTCATTATTTAAAGGAGCCCAAGTAACTTTTGGTAAATATTGTTCTACTTTTTGTATTTCCGTATGTAGCATGGTGCTTCTATCGGCCCCCGTATTTAAATAGCTAAATAATGCACTTAACCCAGAAATTATTAATGCAATCAGCATAATGTATGAAGCTATTAAAATGGTGCGTAATATGTTTTTGCTTACACTTACCATAGTTTTATATTATTAAAAGTTTTTTCTAATCCAGCAGTTTGGATTTTAATGTTGTAGTTGTCTGGTTTAAAGATATCAGATTTTAAATAGAAATGCACATATCCATCGACAGATGTTTTGGTATATTTAGTAATGAGTGTGTTGTTTTTATAAATGAGCATTTTTACTTGTAATCCATCAGGAATCATTTGTTTCATAAAACTTTGTAGTGGTCCTACATCTATATCTCGTCCATTTTTAGAAATATCAACTATAAAATCCTCAATAACTTGTGTGTACGCTATGGTTATGGTATTACTTTCAGCCATACCTTCTACATAGGCTTTTATGCTCCAACTATCTGCATAATCGGGATGAATAATTTTAGCAGTAGCAATACCGTCTAGGGTTGTGCCAGATGTTTTTAAAATGTTTCCTTTTTTATTGGTGATATAGAATATTACAAAGGTACCATCACTTACAATATTGTTTTGCTCATCTTTTATTATGGATGTTGAAAATTTGGTAACTTGGTTTCCATCGGCATAGTTATGAGGTCTTTGTGCCGAAATTTTAAAATCTGTAGGAACAGCTGGCATTACATTAATAGTAAACTCTTTTGAATTTATATCTAAACATTCTGAAGATATTAGCATACGTCCGCTTTCTTTTTTAGAATAAATGTTTTTGAAAGCAATTAAATTATTGGTGGTAATTTTATCCGTTTCTTCTGAAGCTAAAAACTGATGTTTAGCGTTAACGGCTGTGTTTTTTGGAACGGGATTATCTAAAGAGTCTGTTGGTATAATAACCAACATAGTATAATCTTTACCTCCAGCTTCTATACTTGGCGGCCCAATATAGGTTTCCATTGTAGCGACTTCTGGTTTTGGTACCATATTAATCGAACCCGAAAGGGTTTTGTTAGTATAGACTAATGACCAATTTACCGCACCAATTTTTTTATAAATATTTACTGGAATGTGGTAATGTAACGTGTTGTTTACTAATGTTGGAGAGATTAAAGTAGAACCATAACTATTTGAACAATAGAGTAAGGGCTCCACACTTTCGGCAGTTGAAAATTTTAAAACAACTTTAGTACCAACCACAAACTCTGTTTGGGTGGTTAATAATTTAATCTTTGCATTAGTATTATTAGCATATATGCCGGTAAAGGTTGATAATAAAATCAATCCTAAAATAAAGAAATATGTGCGTTTTTGTTGCATTAGTTTGGGCTGCCTATATAAGTATTCATTTCAATTTTAATAAAACTATAATCGGGGTGCTCAATTTTTTGAAACTGAGTGTTTGCATGATTTTCAATTCGATTTGGTACTATTTTATCCGAAATAGCATCGTTTGGTAAACCATTAATAAAAATATTAGTCATATCATCATTAATAATTTTAACTGTACCGTTTTTAAGAATAGGGTATTCAAAATGAAGTTTTCTCTGTTGCCTGATACCTTCTTTTACAAACATGTGGTCTACCCATACCATGTTTTTGTCGTCGTTGTAATAAGTAATAAGTAATTGCGGAATAGTAATTTCTTGAATCCCGCTATTAAATAGGTTCCCATTTATAACCCCATCTTCAATGTTTAATTCACTTAAAACGATGTTTTTGTATAAATCTGATCCAGAAACATTTCCTGCTACTTGTAAATTGAATTTGGTAGGTTGTTCTTCAAATTCTACAGGAGTAAATTCATCTGGATTAAAAGTATCAGGAATAGAATCTTGAGTTTTAGACCATGCAATACCTTCAAAATTAATCCTGAAACTACTAGATTCTTTCGGCATTAATTTATGCTTTACATGGTATTTTGCATTATAGGTGGCTAATTGTTTATTATCATCATTGTAAAGTGTACCTTTTAAAATAACATCGGCAGGTACATTATCTATATTTTGCACTTCCCCAATAATGGCATAATGATTATCATATTTTACAAGCTTGGCCGAAAGAACCTCTAAAACCGGTTGTTTTAAAATATCTTCATGGTGGGTCTGTTCCGTGGTTATGCGTCGTCGCCCTTGGTTAAAATATTTGGTAACGTTATTAGAGTATAACTGATCAGGAGGTAAATCGGAATTTAAATCATCCGGTTGTAAAAACCATTTTCCTCTATGGCTAGATAAGGTTTTATAATCTATTTTTTCTATTTTTTCAAGTGGCGTAATCCATTGAGTGATAACCTTAGCAGAAGCTGTACTATCGTTATGCATCGTGATTTCTGTTTCAATAGCATCCATTTTAGCATAGCTACTCAGTAAACCATCGGTAACCGATATTTCTAGCATATATTGAGCTATGGGCAGATTGCTATCCGGATCTATTAATCCATGTGCGGTTTCAAATTCTTTAAAATCCAAAGCATCATAATATGCCATAACAGCATTTTCAGGACTGCGTTGCGAATCGTTTTTAAGGTAAAATAAATAAATCCCGTAAACAACTACAACTACTAGTATTAAAGACCATACGTGTGTTATAAATAATACACCTCTAGAAAATTTAATGTACCGAGTAGGGTACTTTAGAAAATCTGGTGTTTCTTTAATTTTAGTTTTTAAGGCGTTTACCCAAAGCATTTGTATATTAATTACAAATGCAATTAATACGGTTAAAAAAGGCATGACGCCCCATAGAATTTTTATCCATTTAGCTACATCTTCCTTAGGTAAAATTGCGGGTACTGGCGGAATATTTAAACGCTCCCAAACCATAATACCATTTTCTAATTGGCGTAAACGTTGCCAACCACAGTAGTAGAGTATGGGGTCGTAAAATTTATCGTTAGAAAATATATATTTTAGGTTATATTTTTCTGGTGTGGTTAAAAATTGCTGAAGCGATCCAATACCGGCAACACCCTTAAATTTTGAGTTTTCTAGGCGTTCTATCGGGCGTGTAGTTAATTCGGGTAATCGTCTTGCTGAATGATAATTTCCATCAACCGTCATCGCATCTGTTTGTGCACTTAACCAAGCCATTTGGTCGCCAAAACCTAAGGTTAGAAAACGCCATTTATCGTGATCATCTTGGTTTAAGAAATTCACAATAGGAAGCATTTTTATTTTCTGAGGTTGCGATGGTCTAAAATAACCTAAGCTCATGGTGAACATAACCATAAACACAAATAAACCCGCGAGTATACCTCCAATGATACGATGATAAACAGCGCCAAATTTGGTTTGAATAAGTTCTTTTAAATCGCCCTGTACAAAGCGGTACGCAAATTCACCAAAAAGAGGTATGGACATAATAGAAGCCCAGAGAGTAAAGCGGTCTAAGGTTAAAATATTAAAAGCCGTTTCGCCAAGTATTTTTAAAGGTATAGGCGTAGTTCCGCCAGTACCTAAAATGGTACAAATGGTTATAGATAATCCAAAAAACAAGTAACGTTTGGAGTAATATCTATAAAATATATAAGGTAAAACAATGAGTAATGTTCCCCAAGGAATTAAAAAGAAAACCAACCCGGAAGAGGTGATTTCTAAAAAATTATCCCGAGAACCGTGTGGTATGGGTACTTGCGTAATAGGGTTAGCTTTAGAATTAATCCAGTAAGGCAGAATACAGAAAATAATAATAACCAGTGATAGCATCCCAAAGCTTACAATACGCTTAAAGAGTTTAAAGAAACTGTTTAAAAACACCTTAAAGGTAACCTCTTTCATGGTGTTTACTTGCTCGCGAGAAACATCCATAATTACCATACCAATGAGCGGAAAGATAAAAAAGATCATTCCAAAAATAGGTGTTACATGGTGAGAGGTTACAGTAACCGATATTAAAGATAACGAGGTTACTAAATACCAAAGTTTCCCTGTTTTAAGCCATAAATATATTTCGGGTAAAGCGTGCATTAATACCGATACCCCAATAATACTCGGTAACTGACCAAATATGTGAAGGGTTTCGACAAAAGACGAGGAGAAAACAGCTAAAACACAAGCATATCCAGCAACAGTTTTATCTGATGTTATTAAAAGTGAAAACCGATACGATCCCGTTATAAATAATACAATAGCAATTAGCGCTACGGTAAACATACCAAATTTTAATCCCCCAATGAGAGAGAAAAAACCAATAGATTGATGTACTAAAGGCGGATAACTTTGTACCGTAAATCCGGTGTACCACTCATAATTCCAAGGTTCAAACCAGCTATTAGCGTAATGATCGGCAAAAAATAAATGTATTAAAGCATCATACGTCGTTTCTAAAGTAAAGAAAATAGAAGAGCCATGAAATGCAAGGCCAACGAGTAAAGCTACAATTAAATATTTATTAGAAGTTTCTTTCATTAAGTCAATTCAATCTCTAAGAGATACATGGTAAAGATAAATAATTTCTTAAAGGCACATAATTTATTTATCTACAGAAATCTACCATTCATCTACAGTTAAACTTGTACTAACCTAAATATTAAAGGAGTAACGTTATTCTAGTGTATTTTTGGGGTATAATCCATTGAAAAATTAGTAAAATGAAAATATTAGCTATTGACGACGACCAGTTGGTTTTGCTTCCCTTAAGAAAAAAACTAGAAGAGTTAGGTTATCAAGTCTGCACCTCAACAGACCCAAAAAAAGGTTTTGAAATTTTTGAAACCTTCAAACCCAACCTTTTAATTGTAGATATTAATATGCCAAAATTTTCAGGTTTGGAATTTATCAGGTATATTAGGAAAATTAAAAACTCATCAATACCAATAATTGTATTGTCAGGAAACACAAGTGCTGAAGTTATTTCCGAAGGCTTTAAATTTGGAATTAATGATTATATAAAGAAACCAATTAGCCTAAATGAAGTGTGCGACCGTATAAAACGCATAAATATTTATTTTAGAACACAATAACCAATTCTATTAACCTACGAATTATAAACAATTAAGTTATGAAAATATTAGCCATAGACGACCAGCAGCTAGTTTTATTGCCATTAGAGAAACGATTAACCGATTTAGGATACGAAGTTATCATTGAAACCGACGCAAACAATGCCATATCTGTTTACAACAATTTTCATCCAGATTTAGTAATTGTAGATATTAATATGCCTGGCGTTTCGGGTTTAGATATTGTAAAATATATTAGAAATTCTAAACATGGTGATACGCCTATTATGGTTTTGTCGGGAAATACCGAAGATAAAGTAATTACCGAAGGTTTCGATTTAGGTATTAATGATTACATGAAAAAGCCTTTGAGCTTAAATGAAATTTCGGCCCGAGTAAAGCGATTAATTGGTCAGCCAGATGTTGTGAGCACTAATGATACTACTGGTGGAGGAGTAATTCAGCACCGTTGCGTTGGGGTAGTTATACCTTGCTACGATGAAGAAGAACGTTTATTAAGTAAAGAATTTACAGATTTTATAAGCACAAATACAGGTTACCATTTATGTTTTGTTAATGATGGTAGTAAAGATGACACATTACGTGTTTTAAACGATTTAAGAAAAGGTCGTGAAGATTTTATTACCGTTTACGATTGTGAAAAAAATGGAGGTAAAGCCGAAGCTGTTAGGTTAGGTATGTTACACATGGCTAAGCATGATGATTTGGATTATATTGGTTTTCTCGATGCCGATTTATCAACCGATTTAAGAGATTTTGACGATTTAGTAAAAACTATTGAAACTACAGATTTTAAAATTGTTAGCGGTTCTAGAATTAGTAGAATGGGGGCAAACATAACAAAAGAGTCTGCAAGAAAAATAATTAGTATGACTATTAATTTCATTATCAGAAAAATACTGGGAATGGATTTTAAAGACACACAATGTGGTGCTAAAATTTTTAGTAAAGATGTTATAGAACTTTCTTTTAGAGAAAAATTTGTTACCCAATGGATTTTTGATGTAGAAATTTTTAAAAGAATGACCTTGCATTTTGGAACAGAAAAAGCTAAAACTTATATCTGTGAGCAACCATTAAAGAGATGGATTCATGCCGATGGATCTAAGCTATCCATGAAAGATTCTGTGAAAATTGTGGGGCAACTTGCTCAAATTGCTTGGGTATATAGAGGAAAAAAAACTAATGATAAAACAGTTAAAGCCTCTAGTGTAAAGGCTTAGTTATTTATCATGAAAATTGGAGTAATAATAGTATTTAGTAATAATGCTTTAGAAATAGAAAGAGGATTATTTGATAGTTTATTTAATTTTAGAAGTGAAGTTAAATTGTGCCTTATAAATAATGGCAGTAGAGATGATACATTGGATAAGTTGGAAATGTTGATAGACACATCGGGCTTAAATTGTACACTTATAGATATAAAACAAGATAAAGGTATAAACTTTGCTATTAAAGCAGGGGCCAGGTATTTTTTTAATCAGAATAAATTAAAATATTTTGGATATTCTACCACATCAGATTTAAATGTATCTGAAGATTTATTTTATTTAATGAATGAGATAGAAAATTTTGTAAAAACAATGATAAATTTTAAAGGAGAAAAGGTTGAAAATACTAATAGGATGAAACCTGTGTTTTTCAAAATTTAGTTTAAAGTAAACTGTTCCTACTTATGTTGTTTTACAGTGAAACGCTAAAATCTGCCCTAGATTTTAGCGTTTTTTTATTTCAATACTTAATAGCTAACAGTGCCGTTAAGCGTTAATGTTTTATTTGTATCTGCATTAATAACGGTTGTGTTTTTAAAAATCACTTCGTTCTCTGTTTGGTTAACATCAAAGTTTTCACCACAGTCAAAATCGTCCGAACCACCACCAAATTTAGATGTGCAGGTGTATCTGTACTCTTTACCGTTTTTTATTATTATCATTGAAATTGTTTTTTCCGCAGCAGCGTAATCTTCATCTGTAAATTGTGCAACTACTATTATAAAACTTTCAGTAAAACTAGCCGTTGAGGGCGTTATGTCACCATCTTCATCAATATCGATGCTTTTGTGGAGTAAGGTTATAGATTTTGATGTGCCAGTATTGTAGGCGCCTTCTTGAGTTTTGGCAACTTGCAGTGTACTGCCAAATATAGAGGTTTCTTCTCCAGATAATGTTATGTTGCCATTTCCTGTAGAGTTGTCATCAGAATCTTTACTTTCACTGCTACAGCTCATAAATATAAAGCCTAGTATTGTAATAATTGAGAGGTAATGTTTTGAGTAAATCATAAATGTGAATTTTAATTAAAGATTAATAGCTATACATTAAAGTTAAGGCCATGTAGTCTTAATTAAAATCATGAATTATTACATATGTGTTTTAGCGTGATAAGTGTGGTTTTATAATTATTAACCGTTTATGGGGAGTTTACGGTTAACCACCAATTGTGATCATACTTCTGTTATTATTATGTAATTTAGGCTCTTGTAATTTCTTTAAAGTATCCATACCACCGCGAACTTTAAATTTGGCCCGAACCGCTTTTTGGATAATGGGTTCTATACTTTTTCCTTCTCGTAAACTGGTGAGCAAATCAGATTCTCCTGCAGAAAACAAGCAGTTTTTTAATTGTCCGTTGGCCGTTAAACGCAATCTATTACAGGAATCACAAAAGGGGTTAGTAACCGAACTAATAATAGCAAAACTGCCTTTGTAACCTTTTATTTTGTAGTTTTTAGAGGTATCATTTGGTGCATCTTTTAAACGCTTAATATCAGTTTCAGTAAAAGATGCATTCACAAGTTTCATAACTTCTGCATATGAAACCATTTTGCTCATATCCCATTTATTGCCATCAAAAGGCATAAATTCTATAAACCGAACCGCAATAGGCAAATCTTTAGTGAAATGGATAAAATCGATAATTTCATCTTCATTAAAATCTTTCATCAATACCGCGTTAAGCTTTACGTTAAAACCTTCTTTTACTAAGAGTAAAATGTTGTTGTAAACTTTTGTGAATTCATCACGCCTTGTAATGTGTTTAAACTTTTTGGCATCCAAAGAATCTAAACTTACATTAATATTGTTAACCCCATTTTTTTTAAGAATATCAATATATCTATCAATAATTACAGCGTTAGATGTAATTGATAATTCTACTGGAAGAGATGATAGTTGTTCTAAAATTACAGGAATATCCTTTCTAATTAGTGGTTCGCCACCGGTAAGTCTAATTTTGCTCACGCCGTGTTTTACGAATATTTTTGCTATATCGTAAATTTCCTCATAAGTCATTAAATGGCTTTTAGGAGAAAGCGGAACACCTTCTGCAGGCATGCAATAGGAGCAACGTAAATTACAGCGTTCTATTAACGAAATCCGTAAATAGGCATGATCTCTGCCGTGTAAATCCTGCAATATTTTATTTTTATCTATCATTTATTTTTTTTCAACTAATAACTAAAAATCTCCTAATCGTGTCTAGCACCTTTTAAAATTCTGAAACTATGCAAAACCGCTGGAAAAATAGCGTCCATGGATTCCTTGGCACCATTGGTAGAACCAGGTAATGCTAAAATTAAGGTGTCTTTAATAGTACCAGCAACGCTTCTTGATAGCATTGAAAATGGTGTACGGTCTTGTCCGTAATTCCTGATGGCTTCTTCGATGCCTGGAATGCGCCTATCTAACAACGGAATTAGTGCTTCAGGAGTAACATCGCGCCCAGAAAGTCCAGTGCCTCCTGTATAAATAACCATATCGATGCCTTTAGCCTCGTAATTTTTGGCTTTGTTTTGAATGTCTTCAATTTCGTCCGGAATAATAACATATTCTGAAATTTTCACACCGCAAGATTCTAACTTTTCAATAATAGCTTTTCCTGCTCTATCTTCTTTATGTCCAGCAGAAATGGTATCGGAACATACCACAACAGCAGCTTTTAAGTCTTTTCTAAAACGATCTTTAAAGTCTGATTTTCCTCCTTTTTTCTCCAATAACTTAATAGCATGAATTTCAATACCTTTGTCTATAGGTTTTAGCATGTCGTACATGTTTAAAGCAACTACACTTGCACCGTGCATAGCTTCAACTTCAACACCCGTTTTATAAATGGTTTTTACAGTAAAAAGCACTGTAATTTCAAGTCCTTTAATATCATATTCCACACCTGTAAATTCAATAGGTAATGGGTGACAATCGGGTAAAATATCTGGAGTACGTTTTACACCTAGAAGCCCAGCGGCTTTACTCATGGCGAAAACATGTCCTTTAGGTACAGTATCGTTTATAATTGCTTCTATTGTTTCTGGTTTGCTCACCTTAATAACCGCTTGTGCTACTGCCGTTCTTAGCGTTGTACTTTTATGTGTTATGTCGACCATTTTCTAATGTTTAATCGTTGATTTATTTAACTGTTTTATTGTGTTTTTCTTTATATACACTTATACAAATCAACAATTAAGTGTTTTTTTTCCATTGGTGCGTTTCGTCCTCAAAAATTTCTTTTCCAAAAACAGGAACATCTGCTTTTATGGCTTCAACTATATATTCTAAAGCTTCAAAAACCACTTTGCGTCTTGGTGAGGATACAAACACAAAAAGACATATCTCTCCCGCTTTTACTGTACCGAGGCTATGGTAAATATGCATGCAGGTAAGTTCGAATTTTTCAAAAGCAGCTTCACGAATATCATGAAATTTTTGATTCGCCATATCTTCGTAAGCCGTATATTCTATAGCTGCTACAGTTTTATCACCGATAAGATCAGCACGAACTTGGCCTAAAAAAATGTTGTGAGCTCCAATGCTTGTTTTTGTTTGATGTTTATAAATGGAATTTCCTATAAAATCAGATGTTATTGCGCCTTCTTTAAACACGCTTTTTGGTTTTTTATCTTTCATTTTGTAACATTTTAGAATGTTCGATTATTATATTTTTTATGTCTGAAGCGCCTTCAGTGATACTATAGCAGTTCAATATATTATGTTCTTGTAATAATTCTACAGCACGTTTACTTCTCATGCCTGATTGACAAAAAAGGGCTTTCTTTTTCGCCTGATCTATTTTGTCTAGATGGCTTTCTAGCTTACTTAACGGGATGTGTGTAACAGGAAAATTATCAATTTTTGGCTCTTCGTGCTCTTCTCTAACATCAATAAGCTGAATATTATTTTCAGATATAACGCTTTCCATTGATATGAGAATAACTTCAATTTCACAATTAAGATCGATTGTTTTTAGATGAAAATTTTCTTTGTCGTTGAGAACAGATTGAATCGTATTTTCCGATCTTTTAATGGTTAGCGTCGTGTTTTCTAATGTTAATGCATTGTAACAAAAAAGTTTCCCAGAAAGGCTATTACCAAGTTCTAATATTATTTTTAAAACTTCATTAGCCTGCATAGTGCCGATAATTCCAGGAAGGATACCCAAAACGCCTATTTCTGAACAATTTGGCGCACTCCCTTTTGTTGGTGCTTCGGGAAACAAACAACGATAACTTGGTCCATTTTTATAATTAAACACCGAAATCTGACCTTCAAATTTATAAATAGCTCCAAAAACTAGCGGTTTGTTTGCGATAATGCAGGCATCGTTAACTAAATAACGAGTTTCAAAATTATCGGAACCATCTACAATTATATCGTATAATTTAAATAAATCTAGAGCATTTTTATGTGTTAGTTTTTCCGGATAAGCTACAATAGAAATATCGCTATTCAAATCTTCTAAACGTGCTTTGGCAGCTTCAGCTTTGTTTTTACCTAACGTTGAAGTTCCATAAAGAATTTGACGTTGTAAATTTGAAATATCAACCACGTCGAAATCAATAATGCCAATATTACCAATGCCTGCAGCTGCAAGGTATTGCAAAACTGGGCAACCCAAACCACCTGCACCAATAACTAAAACTTTGGCTTGGTTTAATTTGTTTTGTCCAATCTTTCCAATTTCAGAAAGGATAATATGTCGGTTATATCTGTTACTCATTTTTTTGTTTTAATAGGTTCTTTATAAAAACTAAAATAATTATCCACCAGCAAAGGGTGGTAATAATGCAATGTCTTGCCCCGATATTTTAGTGGCTTCCGAAACTAATTCTTGGTTTTGAGCGACCTTAAAACCTTTATTTTCTAGATTTTTATATTTAGAATGAAGAACCTCTAAAAGATCGGAAACATTATCTCCCGAAAAATCGATACACTCTTCATTAATCTCTGTAATTTCAGAAATTTGCCCGAAATACTTTATGTTTAATTGCATGCTTTTAACTGTTTTAATTCATCTTTAGTGTTAACATTTGTTGTAAATAAATCTTCATTTTCATTAATAGAAACGCTCTTAACACAACACTGGTTTACGGCAAATTGTAACTTGCGTTTGCCTTGATTTAGCAGGTTTTTAAAAGTGGTTATACACGATTTTTTATATAAGGCAATTAACGGCATTTTGCGGTTGTTACTTTCTATTTGAATAACTTCGGAAACATTATCAATAACTAAAATTAATTGTTTTAAAATGTCTGAATTTATTAACGGAATATCGCAACTTAGCACTAAATTATAATCTGTTTTAGATTCCTCCAAACCAGAATAAATTCCTGCTAAAGGGCCTGCGTTTTCAATAGAATCATTAATGCGGTTTAAACCAAAAGTATCATAATCTGGATTATTTGAGACTATAATAATTTCTGAAACTAATGGTTTTAAAGCATCGATGCTGTGTTGTATAAAAGATTTATCATTCAGCATTAAAAACCCTTTATCTGTGCCCATTCTAGAGCTTTTTCCACCCGCTAGAATAATGCCTGTTATGTTTCTTTTATCCGTCATAGTTATGTGAAAAATAATTTACCACAAGCAATTATTAAAACAAAGGCTAAAATATATCGTAGTTGCATGTTGTTTATTTTTTTACTTCCAAAATATCCTCCCAAAACACCACCAATTAAAGCTATGGCAACTAATAAAAAAGATTCTTTTTGAAGGGCTATGCCACTATATAGTTGGCCAATTAAGCCTGATGCGGAGTTTACCCAAATAAACAATGCTGAAACCGCTGCGGCTTCTTTCATTTTTCCCCAATGGAACAATAAAATTACCGGGCTTAAAATAATGCCGCCGCCAATACCAATGAGTCCAGAGAAAAAACCGATTATACTTCCGAAAAGGAGTCCTTGCCAAAGTTTTACTCCTTTTATATTATCACTTTCTTTTCCGAAAACATTTAGCATTTTTAATATGGCAAAAATGAGTAAAAAGGCTAATATTTTTTTATAAATGGAAGCGTCGATTTCTATGGTGCCGCCAAAAAAGGCAAATGGAATGGAAGTAATAGCAAAGGCGAGAAATAGTTTTTTATTAAAAAAACCGGCTTTAAAATAATAGTAAAATGAAATCCCAGCTACAAATAAATTAAGCAGTAGGGCAGTGGGTTTCATGGTTTCTGGAGTAAAAGAAAATAAGGCCATGAGCGCTAAATAGCCACTTGCTCCACCATGTCCCACACTTGCGTATAAAAAGGATACAATAGGCAAAATAATTAAAAACAAGCTTATGTTTTCGGTTTGTAGCATATTGGATATTTAAAGTTCTTTTAGCTTGTTTAATTCGTTATCTAAAAAACTCCAGCAGTTTCTGTTTATTTCATCAAAAACAGCAATTAACTGTTTACCATAAGCCGTTAATTCTGCACCACCACCACCTTTGCCTCCTGTGCTATTTATGGTAACAGGTTTTTTAGCCGATTTATTAACCGAGTCTATAAGTTGCCAGGCCTTTTTATATGACAGACCCAAAGTTTTTGCTGCTTTAGATAAAGAACCTTCTGTAGCAATGGCTTTTAGTAATTGCACACGACCTTCACCTAGAAGCACATGGTTTTCAGATTCTATCCAAATTCGGCTTTTTATTTTGTAGCTCATATTATTCAGGTAAAATTATAGTTTCCACTGTTTTTCCTATGGTGATTTCTTGTTCGTTCTCATCCATAAAAACTAAGGCATTGGCTAAGGCAAAGGTTTGTTGCATGGCCGAACTTTGTCCTTCCAGAATTTCAACTTCACCATTGTTATAAATGGCTTTTAAAAACTGTGGTCGATCTCCTTTTTTAATAAATTCATTTATCGATTTGGCAGAAACTCTTTTTAGCTCTAGTTCGTCACGATTCATCATTTTTTGTAAAGCGATATAAACATAAACGTAAAAACAAGTAAGTGCCGCGGCAGGATTGCCTGGTAAAGCGAAAACTTGAGTGGCACCTTTTTTTCCGTAGAATAAAGGTTTTCCAGGTTTTTGTTTCACTTTATAAAAAAGCTCTTCAACATGCAGTTCAGACAGAGCTCTTCCAACAAAATCGTAATCACCGACCGATATCCCTCCGGTAATTATAACAAGGTCGTTTTCATTAATGGCCGCTTTTAATTGGGTTACTGTTCTGCCATAATTATCTGCAACGTTGTATAAATTTATATCGTAGAATTTTAAATTGTAAAGCGTGCTAAGTAACATTTTAGAGTTGCTTTCGTAGATTTTGCCGTATTTTAATTCGTTTCCTGGTTCTACTAGCTCGTTTCCTGTTGTAATAATAGCAATAGCTGGTTTTTTATACACGGAAACGGTAGTAATGCCTAACGATGCTAAAAAACCAATGGCAGCTGGTGTTAATTTTGTTCCTTTCTTTAAAGCTAAATCGCCGTGTTTAACTTGTTCGCCTAATGGACGAATATTTTGTTTTATACAAACGTCTCCTTCAATTTTAATATGTTGATTATCAGTAGTGACCTTTTCTTGCATAACGACGGCGTTAGCCGATTTAGGGACAGCCGCACCAGTGAATATACGTAAGGCTTCACCTGACTTTAATATAGGTTGGTATTCATCGCCTGCTTGAATTTCTCCTATTAAGCGGTATGTGGTGCTGTCATGCAAATTAAGAGCGTAACCATCCATAGCCGATTGATTAAAAGGTGGCATGTTTATGGGAGAAACAACATCTTTAGATAGTATATAGCCACCCGCTTTTTCTACGGTTTTAATAGTGGTTTTCATTAAAGCGTTGGTGTTTTCTTTAACTGTAGAAATGGCTTGTGCTATTGAGATCATTATAAATATCGTTATGTATTCGCAAATATAACGATATTTTTTCATTTTACTTTTTTATAACATGACAGATGTCATCTAATTTTATAATAATTAAGTTCATTTTTGCCAGATAATTAAAAGTTTTTCCTCGTTTCAGCAGAATGAAAAGGAAAAAAATGTATTTTTAACATAATATTAGTAGTTGATTTTTTACAGATTGAAATAAGAGAAGATGGTTAATTAATAAACTTGAATAATTTATACTTGTGAATATCCAAAACAAATTATTACCAAATAAAAAATCTAGATGGCGCACAATAGCAGTTTTTTTTATTGCTATTATCACAGGTTTAGGTTTGTTTATGACGAAAGAAGCAGAACTGGTTTCTTATATGTCTGATGATCCGTTAGCTTGTGTAAACTGTCATGTTATGACACCCGTTTATAACAGTTGGATGCATAGCTCGCATAGAGAATGGGCATCTTGTAACGATTGCCATGTACCACACAACAACATATTTAACAAATATTATTTTAAAGCGAAAGATGGTTTATTTCATGCTTCGGTTTTTACGCTAAGAGCAGAGCCAGAGGTGATGTTTATGCGGGAGGAATCTCAAGAAGTTGTACAAAACAACTGTATTCGTTGCCATGTGCAGCAAGTTACACAGGTTAAGTATGACGGTTATATTGAAGATCATGCTAAAAATAGAACGGAAAGACAATGTTGGTCATGCCACCAAGAAGTACCACACGGTACGGTGCATGGTATTTCAACAATAAAAAGTAATATAGCTCCAATACCAACAGATAAAGAAGAGGCTGTAATACCAAGTTGGTTGGAAAAAGAAATGGAAACCAAATAGATTTTAAAATAAATTATACTTAATACATGAAAAACAAGGTTTTATTTATTGTGACAGTAGTAGTCGTATTTCTACTGGGATTATTAGCATCAAGTATTGTTAATAGGAAAAACGAAGCTAAATATCAATATGTACCAAAGGTAAATATTGGTGATAATGAGCCTAGAAACGCCGAGTGGGGAAAAAATTATCCAGCCGAGTATCAGTCTTTTTTACAAACAGCCGACACTAGCTTTGCAACTTACCAAGGTGGTTCTGCTATGCGCGATATGCTAGATGAGGACACTAATTTAGTAGTTTTATGGGCAGGTTATGGTTTTTCTAAAGATTATAGTCAAGGTCGTGGACATATGAATGCTATTAAGGATATAACAAACTCACTTAGAACGGGTGGACCAAAGGGAGAAGGTGACGGCCCAATGCCTGCTACTTGTTGGACGTGTAAAAGTCCTGATGTGCCACGTTTAATGAATGAAAAAGGTATTGCCGAATTTTATTCTGGTAAATGGGCAGATAAAGGTGATGAGATTGTAAATCCAATTGGTTGTGCAGATTGTCATGATTCTAAAACTATGAAACTAACCATATCGCGTCCTGCTTTAGTGGAAGCTTTCGATGCAATGGGTAAAGACATTAATCAAGCTACACACCAAGAAATGCGTAGTTTAGTATGTGCACAATGTCACGTAGAGTACTATTTCGATAAAAAAATACCAGGAAAAGAAGGAGTGCCTTATTTAAAATTACCATGGGAAAACGGTATGTCTGTAGAAGCTATGGAAGAGTATTATGATGCTATTGAATTTAGCGATTGGACACACAAATTAAGTCGTGCACCAATGTTGAAAGCGCAGCACCCAGGATACGAAACTTACTTAACAGGAGTTCACGCCGATCGTGGTGTATCTTGTGCAGATTGCCATATGCCATACAAGAGTGAAGGCGGACAAAAATTTACAGATCACCACATACAATCTCCGTTAAACAATGTGTCTAATGCATGCCAAGTGTGCCATAGAGAAGATGCCGATAAGTTAAAGATGAATGTTTACGATCGTCAACGTAAAACAGCCGAAAACAGATTGAAATTAGAAGGTTTTCTAGTTAAGGCTCACGTAGAAGCTAAAAAAGCTTGGGATTTAGGAGCAACAGAAGATCAAATGAAAGATATTTTAATGGATATCCGTCACGCACAATGGCGTTGGGATTATGCAGCAGCATCTCACGGTGCTTCTTTTCACTCGCCAGTTGAAACCGCTAGAGTTATAGGTAGTGGTTTTACAATTATCCAAGATGGTCGTGTTAAATTAGCACGTTTACTTGCTGAGTTAGGTCATAACGAAGCTGTAGCTATGCCAGATATTTCTACTAAAGAAAAAGCTCAAGAGTATATTGGTTTAGATATGGAGGCTTTAAGAAAAGAGAAAGCAGAATTTAAGAAAAATCTAGTACCAAAATGGTTAGAGGCTGCAAAAGAAAGAGAGTCTAAGTATGGCGCAAAAGATGTGTCTTTAAATAATTAAGGATTAGTATTAGTTTTTAATAATTAGGAAAGATAGTTTTTGATGATTAGTGATATCACCAAAACTATCTTTCTTTTTTTTAATAAAGTTTTATGCAGAAATTATACAAGTTTTTTTCATCATCAAGGTTGGCTTTGCTTTTATTACTAACATTTGCCATATCCATGGCTATAGCCACATTTGTTGAAAACGATTATGGTACAAAAACAGCTTGGATAATTATTTATGATTCTTGGTGGTTCGAGGTTGTTATGGTTGGCTTAGCTATATCATTCATCGCAAATATTTTTAAGTATAATTTATTACAGAAAAAAAAGTGGGCTATTCTGCTTTTTCATGTTTCTTTTATTATTATTATTCTCGGTGCAGGTATTACGCGGTACACCTCTTACGGTGGCGTTATGCGTATTCGAGAAGGACAATCATCAAACGTTGTTATATCAGACACTAATTTTCTATCACTAACTATTAGCGATGGAACAACTTCAAAAACAGTAAAAGAAAAACGTTCGTTTTCATCTATAAAAAATAACGATTTTACTTTAAAAACAGATTTTGAAGGTACAGCAGTAGAGGTGTCTTACAAAGATTATGTGGAAGATGCTATTGCCGAAGTTGTAGAAGATGAAAAACATGGTGAACCGCTTTTAGAAATGGTGGTAACCGAAGGAAATGGTAGAAATACCATATACCTTAAAAAAGGAGAAATTGAAAAGATAGGAGAGCATCAACATGAAATTGGTTTCAATTCTGATAAAAAAGGTATTATTAATATTGTTGAAGAAAATGGTGCTTTTAGTATCGATTCTCCTCACGATTTAGATTTCTTTATCATGTCGTCACAACAAGCAGGTGTTATTCCTAAAGATAGTTTGCATGCTATTACTTTAAGAACTTTATATCGATCGGGCGATATTTCATTTGTGCCATTAACGTATTTTGAAAGTGGAATTTTTCATTTAAAAAGTGAATCTGAAGATTCTAAAGAAAATGATAAAATGAAGGATGATGCATTATTAGTAAATGTAGCTGTAAATAATGTTGAAAAGCCTTTAAACATATTATATCGTGAAGGGTTTTTACCAACACATCACGAGGTTAATATCGATAATTTAAGAGTAATTTTATCTTACGGAGCAGGAGCAATAGAAACACCATTTTCGCTTCAGTTAGATGATTTTCAATTAGAGCGTTATCCAGGTTCATCGAGTCCATCGGCTTATGCTAGTGAAGTTACTATTTTAGATCAAGATGAAAAAACACCGTTTAGAATTTTTATGAATAATGTGCTAGATTATCGAGGTTACCGCTTTTTTCAAGCCAGTTATGATACCGATGAAAAAGGAACCGTACTGTCCGTCAACCATGATAGTTTAGGAACTTGGATTACATATTTAGGATATCTACTGATGACGTTGGGTATGTTTTTTACCCTTTTCGGGAAAGCATCTCGTTTTCATTTAATAAATAAAAAACTAAAACATTTAAAGAAGAAACATGTAGCCGTTGTTATATTGCTTTTTGGTTTGCAAGTATCATTTGCTCAGCAGTTAAACGATTCTACAGCACAGCAAATAGAGCGTTTAGTTAAATCGCAAGAAGTAGATCGAGCACATGCCGATTATTTTGGTAGAATTTTGGTACAAGATCTTGATGGTAGAATAAAACCGGTAAATACTCTAGGATCTGAATTTTTGAGAAAAATATCAAGAAAATCGAGCTTTTCATATCACATAAACGATAAAAAAGTAACTTTTGATGCCAATCAAACGTTTTTAGCCATGCACATAGCACCACATGTTTGGCAAAAAATACCGCTTGTTAAAGCCGATTTTGATAAAACAGGCGACCTTTTTAAAGATGTGGTCGTTGGTACAAATAACCTTTTACCTTATACTAGTTTGCTAGATGCTAAAGGCGATTATATTTTAACTAATCAAGTTGAAGACGCTAACAAGAAAAAGCCTGCAGAACGTAATGAGTTTGATAAAGAGGTGTTAAAAGTTGATGAGCGATTTAATATTTTGTATAATTTATTTGCTGGAAATTATTTGAAAATCTTCCCTAATAAGAACGATGCCAATAATACTTGGTTTAGTTTTAAACATCATTTTAGAGATTTCCCAGAGGAAGATGCTCAGTTCGCGCAAAGCATAATTCCATCTTATTTTAATGATATTGTAATGCTTAAGTATGATGATGCTCAAGAAAAATTAATGTACATTAAGAAGTATCAAGAGGTTTTAGGCGCAAGTGTAATACCTACACCAGAGCGTATAGAAGCAGAGCTTTGGTACAATAAGGCTAATATTAACTTTTGGCTATTTCAGGTGTTCTTTGCACTTGGTTTTATACTGCTAGTTTTGGCTATTGTAAAGATGTTTGTACAAAAAAAAGGTATTGAGTTTTTCAATAATATATTTGTTGTGTTTACTCTAGTTTCATTTTTATGCTTTACAGGTAACATTATTTTACGTTGGTATGTGGCACAACATGCGCCATGGAGTAATGGCTACGAGATGCTGGTTTTTGTTTCTTGGGTATTACTGCTGTGTGGATTGCTCACATTTAGAAAGTCAGACTTTTCTTTACCGTTAGCTACCTTATTTTCAGGAGCTTTATTGTTTGTTAGTTACCTAGATTGGTTAAATCCAGAAATAACCAATTTGATGCCTGTTTTAAAGTCGTATTGGTTAAAAATACATGTAGCAACCATTGTTAGTAGTTATGCGCCATTAGCATTATCGGCTATTTTAGGCTTAATGGCATTGTTGCTTTATATTTTTAAAACACCAAAAACTAAAGCTATTATAGAAATTAAAATTAAGGAGTTAACTTATATTAATGAAATAGCCATGACTATTGGTTTGTTTGTATTAGCTGTAGGTACCTTTTTGGGAGGTGTTTGGGCCAATGAATCTTGGGGTCGTTATTGGGCTTGGGATCCAAAGGAAACTTGGGCTTTAATAAGTATTATTGTTTATGCCATTGTGTTACACTTAAGGTTTATCCCGAAACTAAATAACAACTTTGTTGTAAACGTAGCCAGTATGTTTGCTTTTTGGTCTATTATTATGACGTCTTTTGGGGTGAATTATTACTTGTCTGGGTTGCATAGTTATGCGGCTGGCGATCCGTTACCAATTCCTAAATTTGTTTATGTTTTAGCTGCATTTATGGTTATAGTCACCTTTTTAGCTTATTACAGAAAGAAAACTTTTTGTCGAAAATAATATCTGTAATGAATAATATTTAAAGAAGGAATAGACAGAAACGTATATATAAACTCTATTTAAATTACGATTTTACTAATAAAGACATCATAAATATATGATGTCTTTATTATTTAAAGAATCCTCTTAGCTAATTATTAAAAATAAGTATCGTTTACAGATAATAAGTATTAATACTTATATTTGTGTAATAGGTTTAAGCTTTTTATGCAAAATACGGTTATAAATACATATAGAACACCTTCCAACAGCAGATCACTCACGGGGATATCTTGTGATGCATGTATTAATACCAACTGTTTAATAAAAAATGCTCTAGAAACTTTAGGTCCTAAAACGTTAGAGAAAGAAAAAAGCGAAATTCGTTGTAAAAAAGGACAGCAATTTATTATAGAAGGTGCTCCGGTTAATGGATTGTTTTTTATTCTTAAAGGTACTGTTAAGGTTTTTAGAACTGGTATTAATGGTCGAGAGCAAATAGTTCGTTTTGCAAAAGAAGGTGAAATTATTGGTCATCGTGGTTTTGGTACTGAAGAATATTATTCTATTGGCGCTGCGGCTTTACAAGATACTGTACTATGTTATTTTTCTAAAGATAGCTTGCAAGCAGCACTAAGAAAAAGCCCTGAGTTTAGTTATAAATTAATGCTTTTTTATGCCAATGAGCTTAACCGTAGCGAATCTAAGGTGAAGTCTATTTCTCAAATGACGGTTCGCGAGCGTGTTATAGATACACTTTTATATATTCATAGAAAATTTGGTGATTTGCGAGGTTATCTCAATTTACCTCTAAGTCGAAAAGAATATGCCGATTATGCAGGCACAACCGAAGAGCAGGTTATTCGCGTATTTTCTTTATTAAAAAAGGAAGGTTTAATTTCTGCTAAAGGAAAAAAAATAGGTGTTCCTAATATACAAACGCTCAAAAATGAAATTAGCGAACATAACTATTTCTTAGATAGTTAAGCTATATTCTATAGTAATAGATACCGTATCGCTTTTTCTTTCTTTTTTATTTCGAATAAAATCTTGTAAGGTTTATTCTAATTTTTACTTCATTTAAAATATTTTTTCAACTTAATTTTTATAAATACGTGTTTTTATACGTAGTTTTTTATGCTCACTATGTTGGTTTACGTAGTTTGTTTAGTGGGTTTAAATTGTTTTAAATCAAGGTGTTGTTTGTTTTAGCTGTGTTTTAGCAGGTTTTTATATGCTAAAAAAGATATTACTACATGGGTAATATCATGTAATAAATTATGTTCTACTTATATATTTGCAACAAGTAAGTATTAATACTTAGTAATTAATTAAAACTATTCAACATGAAATCATTATTAACAAAATCCTCTTTAGTTCTTTCCTTAGCGATTGCATTAAGTGCTTGTGGAGGCAAAGAGAAAAAGAAAGAAATAGCAGAAACGGCTGTAGCTGCAGTTTCTAAAACAAAAACATTAGATATTGAAAAACCTCAATTAACCTTTGGTTTTATAAAATTGACAGATATGGCGCCTTTAGCCATTGCAAAAGAAAAAGGATTTTTTGAAGATGAGGGTTTATTTGTTTCAGTTGAAGCACAATCGAATTGGAAAAATATTTTAGATCGTGTTATTGATGGTCAGTTAGATGGTTCGCATATGTTAGCTGGTCAGCCAATTGCTGCTGGAGCAGGATTTGGACGTCAGGCCGATTTAGTAACACCATTTTCTATGGATTTAAATGGTAACGGTATTACGGTATCTAACGATGTTTGGTCTAAAATGAAACCAAACGTACCAACAGGAGAAGATGGAAAACCTGTGCACCCAATTAAAGCGGAAGCTTTAAAGCCGGTAATTACAGAATACAAAAATTCTGGTAAGCCTTTTAAAATGGGAATGGTTTTTCCGGTATCTACACATAATTATGAAATTAGATATTGGTTAGCAGCTGCTGGAATTCACCCAGGAATGTATACTGCAGATAATGTTCAAGGACAGATTGATGCTGAAGTTTTACTATCTGTGACACCTCCGCCACAAATGCCAGCAACATTAGAAGCAGGAACTATTCACGGATATTGTGTAGGTGAACCATGGAATCAACAAGCCGTATTTAAAGGTATTGGAGTTCCTGTAGTAACAAATTACGATATCTGGAAAAACAACCCAGAGAAGGTTTTTGTAATGACAAAAAAGTTTGTTGAAGATAACCCAAACACGGCTATTGCAGTTACTAAAGCTTTAATTAGGGCTGGTAAATGGTTAGATGAGCCAAGTAATAGAGCAGAGGCTGTAAAAATATTATCAATGTCTCAATATGTTGGTGCGCCGGAAGAGGTTTTAGCCAATTCTATGACAGGTACTTTTGAGTTCGAAAAAGGTGATAAGCGTGATATGCCAGATTTTAATGTATTCTACAAGTACAACGCAACATACCCGTTTTATTCTGATGGTATTTGGTTCTTAACGCAAATGCGTAGATGGGGACAAATTCCTGAGGCTAAGCCAGCAGCATGGTATGCAGAAACTATTAATAACATTTACAGACCAGATATCTGGACAAAAGCAGCGAAGCTTTTAGTTGAAGAAGGAAATATTCCTGCAGGAGATATTCCAACAACAGATGGATTTAAGCCTGCAACATCAGATTTTATTGATGGAACGACTTATGATGGAAAAGATCCAATTTCTTACATCAACAGTTTTAAAATAGGAAATAAAGATAAAGCGATACAATAATTAGTAAAGCCAATAAATAAAGAAGTCATGAAACAAAGTATAACATTAGGAAAAGTAACCAATTTTATAGGTCTAGGTTTTTTAAGCACATTAAAAGATTTATTTACTGGTAAGCTGGAAAGAGAAGATTTAAAAAACCTCCTACGTAAAACAGTTGTTCCACTGGCTTCTATGCTATTATTTATTGGGCTGTGGCATTTGGGTGCAAAATCTTTGTACAACATTGAAGCCGAACATAAAATTGAAAAAGCACTTACAGATCAAGGACAAGAAGCTGCCGATGCTTTGCAAGCATGTATTGCATCGGGAGATTCTAGTTGCCAACCTAATACGTTGCCATCTCCAAGTCAGGTTTGGGATTCTTATAAGTCGTTATTAAGAGACCATAATATTATAAAAGCAGATAAAGCTGCGTTTATAGAAAAAACAGCTGTTTTAAATGAAAAACGATTGGCAGAAGGCAAGGATGCTATTACTTATACTGGGCGACCATCATTCGTAGATCAAATATTTAGAAGTTTAAAAACGGTATTCGCAGGGTTTTTATTGGCCTTGTTTATTGCTGTGCCCTTGGGGATTTTCATAGGGTTGAGTCCTACTTTAAAAAGTGCTTTTAATTGGTTTATTCAAATTTTTAAGCCTGTTTCTCCGGTAGTATGGTATTTACTTGTTTTTATGATTGTAAAAACACTATTGATTGGCTCTAGTGAAGATAGTTCGTTTACTATATCCTTTATAAGTGTTGGTTTATGTTCTATGTGGGCTACTTTAGTTAATACGGCAATGGGTGTGGCTACTGTAGATAAAGATTATATTAATGTTGCTAAAGTATTGAAGTTAGGACCATTTCAAAAAATATTTAAAGTTGTACTTCCTTCATCTTTACCATTAATTTTTACCGGTTTAAAAATCACATTATCAGTAGCTTGGATGGTTTTAATTGCTATTGAGTTATTGGCGCAGAGTCCTGGTTTAGGGTTGTTTGTTTGGGAAGAATTCCAAAACGGAGCTAACGATTCTAATGCAAAAATTATTGTAGCCATGTTTGTTATTGGAATCATTGGTTTCTTATTAGATAGAATTATGCTAACTATACAAAACTGGGTGTCTTTTGATAAAACAGAAGGGATTTAATTGAACAGACGAATTCACGTTAGGGATTGCAGTGGAAAGCCCACAGCGTAGGAACGGAGCGAGGACTTGAAGCGTAAAGCCCGACCCTTGTGGTAACGCCCAAATAAAACTTAGAAAAATGGCATATTTAGAATTAAATAATATTTATAAAACTTACGGTAAAGGCGAAAACGAACCGGAAGTATTATCGAACATTAATTTATCGATAGAAGAAGGTGAGTTTGTTGCTATTGTAGGGTTTACTGGTAGCGGAAAAACAACTTTGGTAAACTTAATTAACGGTTTAATTACTCCAACTAAAGGTGAGGTTTTGTTTAAAGGCGAGCCGGTTATAGGAACTAGCCATGAGCGTGGTGTGATTTTCCAGAATTACTCATTATTACCTTGGTTAACGGTTGGGCAAAATGTGTATATGGCGGTTAAAGAGGCTTTTCCTAAAAAAACGAAAGCTGAGTTACATGCTATTGTTGCCGATTATGTGGAGATGGTGAGTTTAACACCTGCGATTAATAAAAGGCCTAAAGAATTATCGGGTGGTATGCGCCAACGTGTATCGGTTGCTAGAGCATTAGCTATGAAACCAGAGATGATTATTATGGACGAACCACTTGGTGCTCTAGATGCATTAACGCGTGGTAATTTACAAGATGAAATTTTAAATATCTGGGGTAAAGATAAACGTACAGCGCTGTTAATTACCAATGATGTGGATGAAGGTATTTATATGGCAGACCGAATTATTCCGTTACGTCCGGGACCAAATGCAACTTTAGGACCTGAGTTTAAAATTGATATTGAACGCCCTAGAGATAAAACGGAAATGAATGATAATCCGAATTTCAAAAAAACAAGAAATGCTATTATTGAGTATTTAATGGATATTGGAAACGAAAGGAAAACCGAGGCTAAGGAAGCCATTGTTCTTCCGGATTTAAGTCCTAAGGATTTTGTTAATCAATTTTAAAAGGAAAAGACATGAGTGTTATAATTGAAAATAAACAGAGCCATAAGTTTGAAAACCATGTTTTTCCATCTAACGATGTGATGCTGGATTTAAAGAATTTGAAAAAAGTTTATCCGACTCCAAAAGGCGATTATGTGGTTTTGGAAGATTTAAACCTACAGATTAGAAAGGAAGAGTTTGTTACTATCATTGGCCATTCGGGCTGTGGGAAAACAACCATGCTTTCTATGATTGCGGGATTAAATCCTATTTCTGGTGGTCATATATCCGTTTTAGGAAAGCATATAAAAGGACCAGGACCGGATAGAGGGGTTATTTTTCAGGCGCCTAGTTTAATGCCTTGGATGACGTCTTTACAAAATGTGCTACTTGGTGTTAATAAAGTGTTTCCGCATGCAACAAAAGCACAAAGGCATGATATTGCTAAATACTATTTACAGAAAGTAGGGTTGGAGGATGCTTTTGATAAGAAGGCATCAGATTTGTCTCAAGGTATGCAACAGCGTGTAGGTATTGCTCGTGCGTTTGCAATTAAACCTAAAGTATTATTGTTAGATGAGCCTTTTGGAATGTTAGATTCTTTAACACGAGGCGAGCTACAAGATATATTAATTGAAATTTGGAATAAAGAAAAAATAACAGCGGTAATGATCACGCACGATGTAGATGAAGCTATTTTTTTAGCAGATCGTGTGGTTATGATGACGAGTGGACCTAAGGCCAAAATTGGTGATATTTTGAACATTGATTTTGAGCGCCCAAGAACACGAAAATCGGTGTTAGAGCATGATGATTACTACAAATATAGAAAACACTTAATAGACTTTTTAGAGCACTAAAAATGAGTATTAACATGAGATTTATCATAAAGTAAGACTTAACAGTCACATATATTTGCGATGATAAATTAAACGTATTGATACTAAATAGAACAAACAATTAACGACTACAAATTTAAAATTATGAAAAAAATTTATTTAACTTTAGGTATCTTAACCATAATGGTTCAATTTGCTCAAGCACAATTTACATTAGATGGTGAGTTTAGACCACGTACAGAATACCGTAATGGTTTTGGAAGTATTATTCCCGATGCTGCAGATCCAGGTTTTGGTATTTCTACTAGAATTAGATTAAATTCAGGTTATAAAACGGATGCATATAGCTTTTATTTAAGCTTGCAAGATGTTATGGTTTGGGGAGAAAATAGACAGATTTTACCTTACGACCAGAATAATTCGTTTGCAGTATTTCAAGCTTGGGCAGAAGTAAAATTAGGCGAAGGATTTACTACTAAATTAGGACGTCAGGTTATTTCTTATGATGATCAACGTATTTTTGGTGGATTAGATTGGGCACAACAAGGGCGTAATCATGATGCTGCATTATTGAAATACAAAAAAGGTAAATTTTTATTAGATGTAGGATTGGCTTTTAGTCAAGATTATTCTAACCCAGCAGGATTTCAATCAACTTCTACGGCTTACGGTACAACAGGTTTCTTTTCTTATAAAACCATGCAATATGCTTATTTAAAACAATCTTGGGATAGTTTCTCAGGTAGCTTATTGTTATTAAACAATGGTTTTCAAAAATATGAAGCAGATGGTGTTACTCCAGATGGTGTAAACAGTATTCAAACTTTAGGAACGCATTTAGATTATAAAAGTGGTGATTTTGGAGCGGCCTTAAATGCTTACACGCAAATGGGTGATACTGTTGATGGTGCATATTTATTGGGTTTAGAGTTTACTTACAAAGCATCGGCTAAAGTTGGTTTAGGTGCAGGTATGGAGCTTATTAGTGGTAACGATACAGCAACAACCGATTCTGAAGCTTTCTTCCCGCTATATGGAACAAACCACAAATTCAATGGTTTTATGGATTATTTTTACGTAGGAAACCATGCTAACAATGTTGGTTTATTTGATATTCACGTAAGTGCAAATTTCAAACTAAACGAAACGTCTAGCTTAATGGTTAAAGCTTTAAACTTTAGCGGTGAGCAAGAATTGGCAAGTGGAGAGAAATCTTTAGGAACCGAGTTAGATTTAGTATACTCTAAAGCTTTTAAAGGTTATGCTTTAAAAATAGGATACTCACACATGTTTGCTAGCGATGGTATGTACGAATTAAAAGGT
Organism: Algibacter sp. Ld11; assembly: GCF_045066735.1. Lineage (NCBI taxonomy): Bacteria > Pseudomonadati > Bacteroidota > Flavobacteriia > Flavobacteriales > Flavobacteriaceae > Algibacter > Algibacter sp. Ld11. Next base: position 706,703 of record NZ_JBISHH010000026.1, read on the forward strand.
GTTACAGAATCTGCTGCTGCAGATACGCAAAACTGGGCTTGGGCTATGTTAGTAATCAAACCTAAGTTTTTAAACTAAGAGCTTTTAAACTAAAATTGATATTATATGAAATCCCGCTTATGGCGGGATTTTTTTATGTTTAAAAATCAGCCTAACCAGAAAAGAACTTACACGCACTGAAAAACACCGTTAACTCATTCTTGATATTTTTTAGATGGTGATATTTATAAATTCGAATAAGAAAAATAAATATTATGAAACAACAATTAAGTATTTCGGTAAAGCAACCGTGTTCGGAAGATTATAATCAATTTAAACCTACGGCTTGTGGCGGGTTTTGTAATTCCTGCGACAAGGAAGTTATAGACTTTAGGAGAATGAGTGATGGTAAGTTAAAGGCTTATTTTAAAATCAATAAGGAAAATACCTGTGGCATTTTTGCAACCTCGCAGTTAAAGACTTATACTTTCGAAGATGAAAAAGGAAGACATACATCGTCTTTTAATTTTCTAAGAGTAGCTAGTGTGGCTTTTATTTCGTTAATTTCTTTACAAAATATACAGGCGCAACAAATACAACGACCGACGCAAACGGTACAAAAAGTAAGTGCTTTTGATAGTGAAAAGCAAACTGAAGCAACTTATTCTAAAACTGAATTTTTAAAAGGAACGGTTTCGGATACGTCTAGTCCGTTACCAGGTGTAAATATTATATTAAAAGGTACTACTATAGGTACAAGCACTAATTTTGATGGTGAGTTTGAGTTTCCTGAAACCTTAAAGGAAGGAGATATTTTGGTTATAAGTTACATTGGTTTCGAAACACAAGAAATCGCCATTAAAAAGAATCAAAAACCATTAGAGATTGTAATGCGTGATGATGTTTGCATACTTGTTGGTAAAGTAGCCGTAAAAGAGGTTTACGAGTCTAAGCCAAACTTATGGCAAAAAATTAAAGGGATATTTTAGGTGAAGCGTTTTATATTCATTTTAATAGCCTTTGTCGGTTTTTCGGCAATATCTCAACAGTCAGATTTCAATACTATCGATTTTAAAAAAGGCGATAGTATTTCTGAGTTGTATAACTATGCTGCATTAAAGAATTTGCCAGTTTTAGCACATAATCTCACGTTTCATTTAGATTCTGATGTCGAAAAATTTAGAGCCATTTACAAATGGGTTTGCTTCAATATAGAAGGCGATTATGGTTTTTATTTGAAAACCACTCGTAATCGAAAAAAGTTTAAAAATGATAGTTTAGCTTTTACTAATTGGAATAAGACTTTACAGAAAAGAGTGTTTAAACAGTTGGTAGACAACCAAAAAACTATTTGTTCAGGTTATGCTTATTTAATTAAAGAATTGGCGTCACTATCTGGTATTGAGTGTGAGATTGTAAATGGCTATAGCCGGTCGCCAAGTAGTCAAATTGGTGAACTAGGTGTAGCAAATCATTCATGGAATGCGGTGAAGCTGAATAACAAATGGTATTTGGTAGATGCTACTTTAGCGAGTGGTTATTTTAATGTAAATGAAAACCAATTTATTAAGAATTATAACGATGGTTATTTTTTAGCCTCACCAGAGCAGTTTTCTAAAAGTCATTTTCCTTTAGATTCAAAGTGGTTATTGTTAGGTGAAAAATCATGCGCTGATGAATTTGTTAATGGGGCGATGGTTTATGGAAGTTCGTTTAAATATGGTGTAGTTCCGGTATATCCAAATACCTTAAAGATTGAAGTTTTTAAAGACGAAACAATTCCCTTTCAACTAAAAATTTTAAAAGGTATTAATTTAAATGATGTTCAACTTTATGTGAGTAATGGCGTTACTAAGGAAGCTATTCAGAGTGGTGATTTTACTTGTGTAGATGGAATACTGAAGCTAAATTATAGTTTTAGAACAAGAGGTCATTACGATTTTCATGTGCTGATTGATGATGAGGTTGTTGTTTCTTATGCGGTGCGGGTTTTGAAAGGGTGTAAGGTAGGGAAGGTGATAGTTTTTAATAATTCAAAGTGATTAATTCAAGTGTAGTTTTTCCTAATAAAAATTTATAAAATGATTAAAAAATAGTATCTATGTAAGAAATTAACTTGCGGCTAGTATTTTAATTATTGCAAAGTTTAGTTGAAACTATTTCTTTTTTCTGGATAATAGTTGCTGAATTTTTTTAGATAATTAATTTACAGTCCATTAAAAATAAAACCTAAATGAAAAAACTAAGCTTATTAGCCGTATTATTTATTATTGGATTCAATTTATCATCTTGTTCTTCAGATGATGATAACAGCGAAAAACAAAGTAAAGAAGAATTGTTAATAGGAGAATGGAAGAAAAATGGTATAGGTATTATATGCGCCTCTGGAAGTGAAAGCTTTGAAGCGTATTCTGGTTGTAAGGAAAATGGATCAATCACTTTTTATGTAGATGGAACTTATAATGATATTCCTTATATTGAGTATATGGGTGACTGTATTATCGATGGAGAAAGTAATGGTACATGGGAGATTATAGATGATGAATTGTATATTAAAAATAGTGAAGAAACCACTGCTTCAAAAGCGAGCTTATTTGAAATTTCAGTAAGTTCATTAAAACTAGGTGGAGACTCTAATCCATGTGATGGTGAAGATGCGCCTTCTATAGAATATTTAGATTTTAGTAAAATATAAAGGCATTTATTGATTAATTATAACCTTCATTAAAGGCAGCAGCATCATTAAATAGGAGTTTAGTATTCTCTACTTTTTATCATAGAGGAGGTTGAGCCTTTATTTTTAGATAACTCTATTTGTTAGAGTTTAGAGTAGTTGCAGTCATGGAAGGCTAATGTAGTAATTGTTTTATTTCTATATCTTCACTATTAATTAAGTAATTCCAGCTTATCTTGTTCAAAAATAATATTTCTTTCCGTGTTTTTCTTGTATAAGTCTTTAGTGATAACCTTTTTTTTGAGAGTTGAACAATAGTTTTTACTATTTGGGTTTACCATATAATCTAGTTGGTGCTCAATCATTTTTTCAAAAGGAACAAGAAAGTTTTTCGTATCACAATATTCTAAGTTACCTTTATTAAGTAAATTTAATACCGTAAAGACCGACTCAATAGTGCTCAAACAAAGTGGTTCAGGCTGTTGCTTAATAATAAATTTTGATTTTATTTTATTATCAAAACTCACTCTTTGAAGTTTTTGTAAGTTCTTGCTTAGCTTAAGCATTTTACGAGCGCAGGGCCAAGTGCCATCGAGAATGAAGATGTGTGGATTTTCACCCATAAAAGAATTTATATCTGAACTTTGCCTTAGAGATAAATTGAAATTATCTTTTCCTGGGTAAAGTAAAAATGAACTGCTGTTATCTTGAGTCAATAGTTCATTTACTCGCTTATTATTAGTGAAATCGACACCAACTATAATTTCTGAATTTTCAAGTTGAAGATTAGTAATGTGCCCAGTACCACTTTTTTCTTTTCTGTATTCCTTGGGGTGCATAAGGATGATAAAACGAGTTTTAGTTCGGATAGCACTAATGTGCTTACAAATACATGTACTAGAAGGCCTCATACATTTGTAACATTGTACTCTTTGATTTTTTATTTCTACTTGCAATGTGGATTTAAATAATTTCGTAAAATTGGTTAAGTTTAATTAAATAAACTATTAATTTACTCTTAATAAAGCGCTAAACTAAGCATTGTTTTTGTAAGATGTGGTATTATTTTTTTAGGTAATAAATTCATTAAACTATTATCAAAACTACTGCTTCATAAATTTAACAAAACTACTATTACCTTGGATATCATTAACCTTTAATAAGTAAATTCCCGTATTTAGTTTTGAAACATTTAAATCATCGTCATCTCCCGAAAACTGTAACAATGCTTTACCTGTGAGATCATAAACGAATAGGGAAACAAATTCTTCGGATATTTTAAATGAATTTTTTACTGGATTAGGATATATCTTAATTGTTGCATTAGCAATTTCGTGAAAGTCTTTTGTTGAAAGGTTTTCATTTTCTCCTACTAAAAAAGCACCTAATGGGCGCTGATAAGCAGATGCGGGAGCATTGTTTGTAAATTGTTGATTTAAAAATTCTAATATTTCAACTTCGTCATCTGGGGTTGTTCCGTCTGTAGAAGTTGTATTTGAAAAAGTTACAGATCCGCCTACATCAGTAATTCTTTTTGCAAATCTATAGGCTTGTTCTCCATCAAACATTAAATCAGATCTTTCACTAGACCATGTTGCTCGTAGAGGTAAAAACAAATGCTTTAATGTTTTTTTACTTGACTTATACACAGATGTTGATGATTCTTCAATGTCTGTTACCGTAAACTCTTCGTATGCCCAAGAATTAGGCGGTGCTCCTTGACCTAAAGGAGTAATATGCCCTGCAGTAAAGTCTGACCAAGGATTTGTTGCAGTCATCTTTATAATCGCGTAATCTCTTTCATCAATATCATCGACACCATCTGTATCTACCAATATTAGCTCTCCATCTTCGTCTACAAAAGAATCCTTATCAATATTAGTTGTTATAGTAGCATTAGGTGCTGCATTACGAACCATTCGCACAAATTCTGCTCTTTGAGCAGTCGTGTTTTCAGGATCTGCATCTCCAAGACTGGAATTCACGTTATAACTTCCAAAAGCATCTAACCAATATCCATCAACACCTAAGTCAGTAAAGCGTTTTATATATCCTTCACATAAATTAACCCATGCTGCATGTCCATCACCAGAAAAATAAGTGTCTACGTAATTATTCCAAGCTACTGCTCCTTCTGCTGTAGCTCTATCTCCAGGACTTAAAGTATTTAAATATAAAATTACTTTTTTACTCTTATTTTTTAATATGTTAATAACGTCAATAATAATTTGTTCGTTAGCTAAACTAGGCACAAATTCTTCATCAATAATGGAATTTGGAACTCCCATCACAGCATCTACATTAGGGTTTGTTCTTAAAGTCCATAGTTGAGAGTTCGCATTATTGGTAGCATTGGTAATTACATGTCCCATTGTTGGGTAGTTATTTGCCATTTCTTGTGCTCCCGCAATATAATCATAGGCTTTTCCTCCATCTGCAATAGGAGCCACATATTGATCTAAATCTTCACCTCCTCTTACGTAAAAACGACCTCCCCATGATCCTTTAAGTACGTCTACAAGAGGTTTTTGTTCCATTGAACCATATATTTGATCTATATAGTAAGTGATTTCAGATGTTGATACTTGTCCATTTCCATAACCAATATACATTTGGTTGTAACCACCGTCTAAAAACCCACCTGCAGGTAAATCTCCTGGATTAAAAACAAAAGAAAATTGTTCCCATTCTTGTCCTTTTGTAAATTTTAATGTTATTTGCTTAAAATCTCCTGTAGTTGTATTTGTTAAATACAAACGGATACGATTTACAGCTGATATATCTGCTGTTGGAATATCTATATATGCTTTTAAACTTATTGTATATAATGCATCAGAAACAATATTTTGAGGTATTTCAAAATACAAAAAACCTCGAGTTACATTTGCTTTTCTTTCAAACTTAGAGCTGACTGTATTTGTATTTATTCCGCTAGTATTAGGATTGGGCTCATTTAAAGTAAAAGTACCTTCTAAAGTGTTTGTAAATATAATATTCTCTGTTTGTGACTCATTTTCATACCAGAGAGATTGTGCCTGTATTTTACTTCCAAATAAAAGAAGTGAACTAAAAATTAGTAATTTTAATTTCATTGGGGATTTATTTTTTTATTAAAACACTTACAATGTAGTATTTTTCATTGATTTTAACCGGTGAAAGGTGTTTTTTTTCTCCATTATTAGAATTCCCATAAGTATTAAAAGTAAAAATATCATGAAGATAAAATCTTTATTTTTGATATCTCTTTTAGCTAGTGTTCTTTTTTTGTTTTCCTAAGTAGCTGTAATTAATTGCTTAATTTGTAGTAAACTTGTTTCAGTAAAACTGGTTTGGTTAAATTATGCCCAATGGATGGTTATATGAAAAGTAGGAGATTTATATGTGCCAATTTTAAGTTAAGGAATATAAAAAAGAGAAAAGAACCAAACTTTTGAATAGCTCTTAACTGCTATTTTTTATATAACGTGTTGTGGTTTGTATTTAATTTGTGCTAGGATAATTTAAATGTGTTTTAGATTTAAAAAATAAAATGATATGATTTTTTTATTTCCCAAATGTTGTTCGTTTTTTCTAAATAAAATAATGACATCTTAGGTGATCTATCTTCAAATCGATACTGACATCGAATAGCAGCTTTATCTTTTTTGTCATTATATACAATTTTTGAAAAATTAAACCTGTAATCAATGTTTTTATAATCTCTATATTTTCCAATATGGTCAGAAGGGTTTAAATATACTATGGAATCAAAATAAAAAGTGTTAGTTACTCTTTTTATTTTTATTTTATCTATATCAATATGTATGCTTCTACTATTGTCATAAACTTTTGTAAAACCTGAAAACTTATCTTCAAAAAACATATCTTCAATCAACTCAAAATTGGGTATATTTAATGCTAAGCTTGTGTCTATTGCTGTGGTTCTGAATTCATTAATGTAGTCTATTAGTTTTTCATGGACTCTAATGGAATCTTTAACTGTAAATCTACCTTTAGTATTAATTGGCGATAAATTTCTAGGGGATAGACGTACCGCCACACTATCTATAACTTTACTAATTATTTCGCTAATATTAGTGCTTTTATTGGTTACTGGCAGCGTTTTTTTATTGTTACAACCAATAAAAGTTATTAACGCTAATAAGCCAATTAAAGTTCTTAATGTTTTATTCATTACAACCATTTTTAGGAAAGTTCATATTTATATGCACCGAAACGGTTTTGTATATCTTAAGTTTGATTATTGATTAAAGATATTAAATTTAAGTATATAAACAGAAAGAACAAAAAGAGAGGATTAAGGTTATTTTGTATAGTGAGACAAGATCTCGATTTTCTTGAGAATCCCCTCTCTTT